>JBJFCD010000235.1:0-33582 GCA_051888795.1 Lachnospiraceae bacterium
TAACTCAGGAAGTGTTAGCTGAAGCATTGAATGTATCCGGCAGAACAGTATCCAGGTGGGAAACGGGTAGTAATATGCCAGATATTGCTTTGCTGGTTGAACTATCTGAATTCTATCAAGTCAGTATACCGGAGATCATTGACGGAGAAAGGAAAAGTGAGAAAATGGAACAAGAAACGAAAGATACTGCAATTAAAATGGCAGAGTATAGTAAAAATGAGCTTTACACAAAGAAACGGGAAATAATAAGTGCCCTTTCTATGATATTTGGTGTATTTATTATTATTTCCGCTTTAGCAATATTTCCGAATGAAAGCAGTTGGGGAAGTATTTATGCAATTCTTGGCGGAGTCATCTTAACCGCAGGAATTTATTTCAGAATGAAGTCTGTGCTAGTAAAAAGAAGTTCACGAATATTGAGTGTTGTTGGATGTGTCATCGCATTATTTGGAATTTTTACTGTTTCAGATTATATTGCAGTTTCACAATTTAAACAGGTTCCCAGATTTAGTTATGAAAAATCTTATGGCGAAGATATAGTTGAACACAAAACATTATTTTATACGGTTATTCAAAAAAATCCGGGAACTGCGAATGAAAGTATAGAAATTGCAAAATAATATCATGTCGTTTTAAGATAGGTTGACATTTTTCGCTTTTTCTGCAAAAGAAAATAAATAGCAACGGAGAGTTGCTTGTCTGGGGGATAAAGAATTGTTATATTTATCTTATGGATGATAAAACGATGGAAACAAAGAATATTGTAAGAGGTGGTACCGAAACTTAATTATTGGAATGCGAAATGATGTTGGGGTATTTGAACTGGGTGGTGTGTATTTTATGAATATAGAAGAACAATTTAATTTGATTGCGAAAGAATACGATGTCAATCGAAAAAAATTTATTCCATGCTTTGATGACTATTATAAAAATACAACTAAATTGATTACTTCAAATATTGGTGTGCCGAAACGTGTGCTTGACTTAGGTGCGGGAACGGGACTGTTGACTTATTATTGGTTTAAAGAGTATAAAACCGCAGAATATGTTTTGGTGGATATTGCAGATGAAATGTTAGAGGTTTCCAAAAAGAGGTTTGCGGGACTGGAGAATGTTTCTCATCAGGTCATGGATTATACAAAACAGTTACCAGATGGAAAGTTTGATGCGATAATATCTGCATTGTCAATTCATCACTTAGATGATATACAAAAAAATAAATTATTTTATCGGATTTATGAAGCGTTACCTGCTGGTGGTGTTTTCGTGAATTATGATCAATTTTGCGCCGGAACACCAATGATGAACAGATGGTTTGATTCATATTGGGAGAAACAATTATATGATAGCGGATTGACAGACAGAGATATTGAACTGTGGAAAGAACGTAGAAAGCTTGACAGAGAATGTACGGTTGAAAAAGAAGTTGAAATGTTACATCAATGTACATTTGCAGATGTCAAATGTTTGTATTCTTATCATAAGTTTTCAGTGATTATAGCTGTAAAATAACTTTCAGTTTCTCTGCGAAAGAAAATTAAGAGAAGGTCCTCTGCTATGATTTGCAAATCATAGCAGAGGACCTTCTCTTATATTTTGCGCTATATTGGGGCATCTGTTTTGGATTCATGTTTAATGAGCAAAAATACTGCAAGGTACATGATTGCTACAAACAGAATAAAGACGAAAGTGGACTGTGCTGTTCCGCTCATGCAGCATGTATCATAGACGCCGTGTAAGAACACAGCGGCAAGATATCCCAGAATAAGATTGATTTTGCTGCCAAAGTATCTTCTGCGGTTTGCGCATAGCTTCGCTCTTCCATAGAATAGTCCCATAATGACTGCAAATCCCATGTGTCCCGGAATGGACAGGATTGCTCGCGGTAATACTACGGAAAGTCCATAATTGAACACATATTTTATGTTTTCAAAGGCTGCAAATCCAAGAGAAACAAATACAGCGTAAATGATTCCGTCAAATCGGTAGTTAAAGTTGAAATCATTCCATGTTCGGCGGTAAAGAAAGTAAAATTTTGTTCCTTCTTCCACAACGGCAACGACTAGGAATGCCAGAAGGATAATATATACAGGATTGTCAGGTTCTACTAAAGAGTTCAGGATAGATTGCCCTAGCATTTCAAGGACACCGGAAACTAAAGCGGCCAGAACACCTCGTAAAGCCAGATTCCAAAGCAGAGCGGGAGGCTCCTTTTCAATTGTATCTTGCTTATATATGTATTTCATTAAAAAGAATGCCGGCAGGACTGCGGCCAGAACGTAAATAAGAATCAGATAGTATACAGGTGCAAAAAAGAACATGATAACATCCTCCTTACTTAGAATATCATTTGTGTTTTAGTTAAATCCAACAGTAGTGTTACAAAGTTTATTTTTCAGTCTGGGTTTTAGAAGATCTGTCCCAACCCTGTGTTGCAACGAGATATACCAGATCACCCATTTCTTTTGGGGTTTTAGGAATATCTTCCAGAAGCCATTGACGGAGCATATGATAGGTACCGTTGGTCAGAAACGTAATCATCAGCCTTTTACTGTCTTCACTTTTTGCATAAGCAAACATTTCTTCATAGATTGAACGGACATGGGCAGCCTGAAACAGCAAGGTAGCGAATTCAGAATGTGTGTCACTGTCACGGAGTAATAGTTTTGATAATTTTTTATGTTCTTGCAGATAGGTACACAATGCTTCCACACGTTTATTGACAGACCAGTTTTTATCGCTTTCATTTGCCTTCCATATCTGTATTAAATCATCAATTACATACATTTCTATTTCTTTAAGCACATCAGCAGGGCAGCCATAGTGGTTATAAAAAGTAGAACGGTTAATCCCTGACAGTTCACATAATTCACTGACTGTAATAGTTTGAATATTCTTTTTTTCAATGAGTTGGAGAAGGGCTTCTTTTAATAAACGTTTTGTCAACGTGATTCTTTGATTTTCTTTTTTCTTCATTTCCGCCTCCTGATTTATTTTGTTCAACAAATATAATTTCAATGTTGACTTCACATCAATGCAAAACATCTTTTTGTTGTTAATTATACATGTGTCTATTGTAATATGTAAGGAAATATTTTGTTAAATTAAAATAAACAGGAAAAACAAGATTCATCCTCCGTGAAAAAATTGTTGCTATTGAAGAAGCTGCTGACAAAGTAGTATGATAAAAAGGCAGAGAATTTTTGCAATTTTTGATAAGGGAGAGGATTTTAATGAAAGATGCGGGTAAAATTGAATTATTTGAGCGGACGCCTATCCCGCGGGCGGTAATGACGCTGTCCGTGCCGACGGTCATTAGTTCTCTGGTAATGGTGATCTACAATCTTGCAGATACTTATTTTGTCGGAATGCTGAATGATCCGGTGCAGAATGCTGCAGTGACATTGGCAGCGCCTCTGCTTCTGGCTTTTAATGCAATCAATAACCTGTTTGGTGTAGGTTCGGCCAGCATGATGAGTCGTGGGCTTGGCCGGAAGGACTACGAGACAGTGTATCAAAGTTCTGCCTTTGGCTTCTACTGTTCCGTTGCATGCGGAATTCTTTTTTCCATACTATATACATTATTTCGAACGCCGATGCTTGAAATTCTGGGCGCAGATGTTAAGACCAGTGCAGCAACCGGCGCTTATTTGATGTGGACGGTCAGCTTTGGTGCTGCACCGGCAATTCTAAATGTTGTAATGGCTTATATGGTGCGCGCGGAGGGGTCAACGCTACATGCCAGCATTGGTACGATCAGTGGATGTGTGTTGAATATGTTTCTGGATCCGATTTTTATTATGCCCTGGGGATTGAATATGGGGGCAGCCGGAGCCGGATTGGCGACGTTTTTATCTAATTGCGTTGCATGCGTATACTTTTTTGTTTTGTTGTTTATCAGACGAGGAAAAACTTATGTCTGTATTTTGCCTTCTAAGCTGAAGTTCAGCAAAAAGATAATTTTTGGCGTATGTGGAGTTGGTATTCCGGCGTCGATTCAGAACCTGCTGAATGTAACAGGAATGACTATTCTGAATAATTTTACGTCTTCCTACGGTGCAGATGTTGTTGCCGCGATGGGAATTGTGCAGAAGATCAATATGGTGCCTTTCTACATTGCTCTGGGGGCATCTCAGGGTATCATGCCGTTAGTCAGTTACAATTATGCCAGCAAAAATATCGATCGAATGAAGAAAACTATTACATTTTCTTTAAAGATTGCTGTGACTTTTATGGTTATAACTACAATTTTTCTGTATGGTTTTGCGGGGCCGTTGACAAGACTCTTTATGGATAATGAAACAATTGTTGCGTACGGAACAAAGTTCCTTCGAGGACTCTGTCTTGCATTGTCGTTTTTGTGTATTGATTTCCTGGCAGTCGGTGTATTCCAGGCCTGTGGTATGGGATTGCATTCACTGATGTTTGCTATTTTAAGGAAAGTTGTGCTGGAAATTCCGGCGCTGTTTATCTGGAATTATGTTTATCCGCTATATGGTCTTGCATATGCACAGGCAACAGCGGAGGTGATTCTGGCTATTGCGGCAGTTGTTGTGTTGCTGAAGTTATTCAGAAAGCTTACAGATAAATAGCCAATATGCCTTATTGACTGTTCACATGTATCTGGGTATAGTTAAAATTACTGATATACAGTGGATGTCTGGGCGCACCGTGGCTCTTGAAAAGACAGGAGGTAGAAAATGAAACGTGAAAATGTTAATCGTATGAATTTTTTTTCGGAGATGTCGGAATATCAGATTACAGCGCGTGAATTTTTCAGCACAGTTCTTTTGGATAGTTTAAAACGTAACTTTGGATATGAAAATATTCTGATTTCTTATTTTGATACACATGGTAACTTTCTGTCATGGACGGATGCGAGTGGCTCTCTGATGAATTGTGAGGAACATCCGTACCGTAAATTTGTAGAGCAGGATGCAGTCAGAAACAGGATTTTTATGGAAGCAGTCAGGGATCATTTAACATATTTTAATGTTGAGCCGAGACTGTATAAAGCAACGGATGTGATTGGACGGGAAAACTATGAGTATTCGCCGTACGCAAATTTTCTGGAAGAGAATTTCCGGAAACATTACAGTGTTACGATGGCATTTGGTATTAACGGGTATATTCAGGCTGCTTTTATGAAAAGTAAAGAGGAAGGTGATTTTGCTGAGGCAGAGATGGAAAAACTGGAGAATATCTATGTCTATCTGGCAAATTCCTATAAAAATTTCAAGAAATATGAGCAGGCTAAAATCGTGGCAAATATACAAAGTGAGATTATTGCTTCAGGAGAGAAGGCATTTCTGGTAACCGATGATTTTGCGCATGTGATGAGCTATAACAAAATTGCGCAGAATTATCTTACTGACATTTTAGGCGAATCGGTTGAGGGACAGATTGACAGCTCGGCTCAGTGCAGCTGGCTTCCATTCCTTCTCGGGGGAGAGACAGAAGAATGTGGAGAGAATCTTGTACGGACTCGGCTGATTAAAAATTATATTTTTAAGATTTATACGTATGATCAGACTTATTCTAATGGTATAGTGGATCGTTATCATTGGATTACGATTTCTTTGAGAAACAGGGAAGATGAATGCGTAGATAAATATGTTGCTGACAGCAAGGACAAACTGCTCACGAACGCGGAACAGAGAGTGGCTGAACTGATGTGTAAGGGGTTAACTTACAAAGCGATTGCAGATGAATTGGTGGTTAGCTATCATACGGTGAAGAAGCACGTACAGAATATCTACTCTAAATGTAACATCAACAGCCGCTATGAGCTGTATAAATGGATGGAACACAGAGAACAGAGATAATTATGAGAAGGGAAATAGAAATATGTCACATAAAGGTATTGTGTTCAATATTCAAAGATATACCATTCATGACGGACCGGGGATGAGGACTGAGATTTTTCTGAAAGGATGTCCATTAAGATGTAAGTGGTGCAGTAATCCTGAGAGCTGGAGACTTCACAGTGAACCGGGAATATATAAGAGCAAATGTATTTCCAGAAAGAATTGTGGAGCATGTATAGACGTCTGCCCTGAGGGAGATATCTTTACATTTTCCAGAGGCAGACTTACAGAGATTGACCGGACGAAGTGTACTAATTGCATGAAATGTTATGATGAATGTCCTTCAGATGCTATTAAGCTTTGGGGCAAGCATATGACTGTTGAAGAGTGCATGGAGATTATTCGAAGAGATAAAGGATATTATGAAAGATCCGGTGGAGGAGTGACTGTGTCTGGCGGGGATCCGCTGGTTCAGAGTGATTTCGTGGCAGAGCTCTTTAAAGCATGCAAGGAAGAAGGATATCACACCTGTCTGGAATCCACGTTTTATTCAAAATGGGAAGAAGCAGAGAAAATTCTTCCTTATACAGATATTATCATATCAGATCTGAAGCATATGGATACGGATATGCATAAGAAATGGACGGGAGTTCACAACGAACAGATTTTGGAGAATCTAAAGAGAATTGCAGATGCAAATCGCGAATTGATCTTAAGGATTCCGGTGATTCCGAATGTGAATGACAATATGGAGAATATTGAAGCAAGTGCAGATTTTATCCTTAATGAGCTTCAGGGCAGAGTCAGGACGTTGCAGCTTTTAAGTTTTATGAGACTGGGTGAAGAGAAGTATACTTCCCTGAACATGCCGTATCTTATGGAAAATATGAGACTTAACCGAAAGTCATTTACAAAACATGTCCAACAGTTGGCAGATTACTTTAATAACAGGGGAATTCACTGTCTGGTGGGTACTAGAGAAAAGGAATAATAGTGCAGAATATTCAGATCAGTAGGATTAGTAAAGGAGGAAATTATTTTGGGCAGAACACACACAATGGCATGCGGGACGGAGCCATTTGATAAAAATTATTGTATTGGTTATCAGGTTCACCATGAAGACTGGTCACCGTTTCCCCGCGTAAATCATCTTCGTCAGACGTTTCTGGATAGAAAGTACTGGATAGATATTGAAAGATTGAGACTGGTGACAGAGATTTACCGGAAATATGAGAATAAACTTCCGCGCAAGATACTCTGCGCAAAAGCATTTGAAAATGTTCTTCTCAACTGCACATTGTATATTTATGATGAGGATCTGATAGTTGGAGAAATCGCTGCACCTGCAAAAGCATCCCCCATCTATCCGGAGTTTTCAGTAAACTGGATTATTGAAGAGATTCTTCACTCTCCATTTGAAGAGCGTGCCCATGACCAATTCTATATTAGAAACGATGAAGAGAGGGCTGAGATTGTAGAGCTGTGTAAATGGTGGCAGGGAAGAAGTGTTGCCGATATGGTAGAGGCAAGACTGACATATGATCAGATTAAGGGATCTGAGGCGGGTGAGAAAATTTTCCAGACAAACCTGTATCACTATGCAGGAGTGGGGCACCTGTCATTGGATTACGCAAGACTGATGTCGCTTGGGTTTGACGGCTTGATTGCAGAGGCTAAGAAGTACAAAGCAGCTCTGGATATGAGAGATGTGGAGTATAATGACAAGCTTGAATTCTATGATGCTGTAATCATTACATATGAAGCAGCAAAAAAATATATCGAACGTTACGCTAAGCTGGCTGAAGAAAAGGCAGCAGCAGAAGCAGACCAAAAGAGAAAAGAGGAACTTATCGGTATTGCTAAGAGTTGCCGCGAAGTAGCAGGACCGGCTCCAAAGACCTATTGGGGGGCGCTGCAGTTATTTAATATTGCTACAGAACTTCTTAAGGTTGAAGGAAACGGGCATTCTATTTCTTACGGGCGTTTTGACCAGTGGCTGTATCCGTTCTACAAACGTGATGTGGATAACGGTGTGATCACAAAGGAGTTTGCCCTGGAGCTTCTGGAAGTTGAATACGTTAAGATGAATAATGCGACTAAGCTGAAAGATAAAGGAAGCATGGCACTTCGAAACGGACGTGGGTTTGGTGGAGAGTCACTGACAGTAGGCGGTGTTGACAGAGACGGAAATGATGCGACAAATGACATGACTATGCTGTGTCTGGAGGCATCTGTTCATACACGTATGATAAATCCATGGCTGTGTGTACGTATGCACAAGAATACGCCATATGAGCTGTTGATTAAGACGACAGAGTGTATTCGTGCAGGATATGGTCATCCGAAGATTTTCAATGATGAGACAGCGATTAAAGGTATGATGAGAAAAGGAATGTCCCTTGAAGAAGCAAGGGATTATATCTGTGTAGGTTGTGTAGAGATCGATCTTCCGGGCAAAGAGTATGGCTGGCATGATGCTGCTTATGTTAACACTCCTAAGATGATGGAGATGGTTATCAACGGTGGACGAAGCATGAACACAGGCGAGCAGCTTGGCCCGGATACAGGAAGCCTTGAGACATACAAGACATTTGATGAGGTGCTTGAGAGCGTGAATGCACAGTTTAAATACTGGACAGATCAGATGTGTTCAAGTCTGTGCATGATCGATGGCTGCCATAAGGCACTTAAACCTCTGCCATATCTGTCGGGATTTTTCGAGGATGCAATGAAATCGGGGCATGATCTTACAGAAGGCGGAGCAAAATACAATGGTATCGGACCTCAGGCATCAGGACTTGCTACTTCGACAGACATCCTCTGTACAATAAAGCAGTTGGTATTTGAAGAGAAGAAGTGTACAGGAGCAGAGCTACTGCAGGCGGTTAAGGATAACTGGAAAGGTCATGAGAAGCTGTATGCATATGTAAATAGTTCAAAAGTACATCACTATGGTAACGATGATGATTATGCAGATGAATTGTTCAAGTTTTTGTTTGAGTGTTACTGCAACAATATTGCAGGAAGGCCGACACCACGAGGAGGACAGTTTAATCCAGGAGTGTACTCTGTAAATGCTAATGTTGCAATGGGACTGAATACTAACGCTTCTCTGGACGGACGTAAGAAAGGAGAGGCTATCTCGGAGAACATGGGACCTGTTCATACAGAATTTGGGTCACATGATATCAGTGGCCCGACGGCACTCGTCAATTCACTGACAAAGGTTGATCATTCAATGGCGTCTAACGGAACCCTGATGAACCTGAGATTTCCACAGGATGCTGTAAGTGGTATTGAGGGGAGAGATAATCTGGCTGATTTTATTGAAGAATACATTGACAAGGGAGCGATGCACGCACAGTTTAATATTATGAGTGCTGCAACTATGAAGGCAGCTCAGAAGCGTCCGGAAGATTACAAGGATATGCTTGTGCGAGTAGCCGGATACAGTGCATATTTTGTAGAGCTTGGCAAACCGCTTCAGAAAGATCTGATTGGACGTACAGAACTTCATTTTTAACATCACAGATCTTTAAACAGATCCTCCATTTTGATCTTAAAAATTTGTGCAATTGCAAAGATTTCTCTGTCGGTTGCAATTCTTGTCTGTCCTTCCAGCTTCGACAGGGAAGTAAGATTGATATCGATTCCCAAAAGCTGCATATTGGTCGCCAGTTCATTTTGGCTCATTTTGTTGAGTTTACGTATTTTTGTGACGTTTGCGCCTATCATATTGCGGTCACCCAGCGGTTTTGTTCTTGGTTTCATAGCAATTACCTCACCTGCAATAAAAAAGAACCCTTAAGGAGTTTGACAAATATATATTACCATAGCTGATAAATATTTGAAAATAGTTTATTTGTCTGATATAATGTTTCCAGTTTATGGACGAGGAGGCCTGAATATGGAAAGTCTGGTTCAGACTATTTTTGAAAACAGTGCGAAAAATCCGGATAAAACAGCGCTTATTGTTGAAAAAACAGCGCTTACATATAGGGAGCTTACGGATAAAATTGCTGTATTTGCTGCTTCTTTAAAGGCAAAAAAAGTGAAAAAAGGAAGTCGTATTATTATAGAGACGCATAATCTGCTTTCGTTTTACTGTGCATTTCTTGGATGCCACTTGGCGGGATGCATTGCAGTTCCTACGGAACAGGATATTTCAATCTACAAGCTTCACGAACTTTTGAAAGCAGTGAAACCAGTGCTTATTTTCTGGAAAGACCATGGTGAAAAATATGAAGATTATTTTACTGGCACTGTTCCGAAAAGAATTGTTTTTCCAAAAGAAGATAATGAAGCTACTATTGTCAGTACGACCGGGACAACTGGAAATCCAGCTTTAGTCAGCCATACTAATAAAAGTATGCTGGCGGAAACGCAGAATCTGTGTGAAGGTACGAAGATAACGGAAGATACTGTGCTGTTTACTAATATTCTGGCTCATATGGCAGCAGGATACAGACGTGTATTTGCTGCACTTTATTCCGGAGCAACTGCAGTTGTTACGGATAAGTCTGTTTCATTGAAGATGCTGGGAGAATATTCGAAAAACTACAAGATTAATCATTTGTCGCTGATCAGTACTGATATAAAGATTCTGACTGAGGAAGCCAGTTCGGACAAAACCGAAAAACTTGATCATATCAAATATGTGGAATCTGCAACGAGTACTTTATTTTACGATACAATTTTAAAATTCCATAATATGTTTCCTAATATTATATTGTTTAATGTTTATGGAACTACCGAATCAGGCTGTTTACTGATCAATAATACTTCGGAGAATTTTAAGGATGGTTGTATCGGAAAGCCGACATGTAATGCAGAAGTGTTTGTAGTAGATGAAAATGGAGAGCGGATAGAAACGCCCGGAAAATACGGATATGTAGCCGCAAGAGGCAACATGAATATGAAATGCTATTACAGGAAAAAAGCACTCACGGATAAAGTACTACAGGGAGATACGATTGTTTTAAATGATATTGTCTATTTTGATGAGGCGGGGGACTATTATTTTGTCAGCCGTGTGGGCGATGTGATTAATGTAAAGGGACAAAAGATCATTCCCGGTGAAATCGAAAAAGAAGCGATGAGATTTGGCGGCATAAAAGAATGTGCCTGCGTGGCAAAAGATGATGAACAGCAGGGACAGGTGCCGGTTTTATATATTGTCTGTGAAGATGAAGCATCGTTTGATTTTGACAAATTAAAAGAGTATCTGAAGGAAAATCTGGAATCTTACCGCGTCCCTCAGAGTATTATTCCTATTGAAAAAATGCCCTGTACGGCAACTGGGAAAATTATGCGTAAACATTTGTCTCTTATGACAAAATAAATAAAAATCCATCACACTAAATTGAAATTCCTCCTGACGAGGATTTTCTCGGATGAGTGTGATGGATTTTTTTACCACCATTTGATCATATCAGTGATTTCTTCTCTTAATTTTATAAATTCAGGATCAGACACATTCCTTGGATAAGGAAGAGGATTTTCAACGATTGCTTTGACAGTCGTCGGCTTCTGCGTCATAACGAGGCATTTTTGTGAAAGATAAATCGCTTCCTCAATATTGTGTGTGATAAATAATACGGTGCTTCCGGTTTCTTTCCACAGCTTCAGAACTTCGTCTTCCAGATAATAGCGAACTTTGATATCCATCTGACCATAAGGCTCGTCCATCAGAAGCAGGTCAGGGTAAACGGCAAAGCTTCTTCCGATTACAACTCGCTGCTCTGCGGATACAGAAAGTTCATGTGGATAGAATTTGCGCTGTTCGGTAAGACCAATGATTTCCAGAATACGGTCAGTCCGTTTCTGCATTTCCTCTTTAGGAATATTCTTGATTTTCATGTTGAATTTTATATTATCTTCAACGGTCAGCCATGGAAATGTTGATGGCTCCTGGAATACAAAACTGATATTATGTTTTTTGGGGTCAGCAGGTTCACCATCAATAAGAATCTGACCTTCAGTAGGTTCAATAAGCTTTACAAGCAAATTGAAAAAGGTTGTTTTTCCGCATCCGGTAGGACCGACGATGCATACGAAATCACCTTTATTTATGTTGAAAGAAACATTATCCAGTACCAGCAATTCATCATCAAACACTTTAGTAAGATTCTGGACGGAAATTTTCGGTTGTTCTGTCATTTTTATTATCCATTCCTTTCATTCTGTTTAAAACAGAAAACATTATAAAAAGCTTTGTCCTGTAATTTGATCTACAGAGACAGATCCATATGTGAAGTGATCTCGTTACGCAAGTCCATAAATTCTTTCGACATCTGGTTTCTTGGACGTGGAAGATCAGGAATATATTCCTTTACAATCTGTGAAGGCTTATTTGAAAACAGCAATATTCTGTCACCCAGATAAATTGCTTCTTCGATATTATTCGTTACGAAGATAACCGTCGCATTTTCGGTTTTGCGAAGTTTTAAAATTTCATCCTGCATCTGATAACGGGTCTGAGCATCCAAGGCTCCGAATGGTTCATCCATGAGAATGACATCATTTCCGGAAGCGTAAGCTCTTGCGATACCTACACGCTGTTTCATTCCTCCGGAAAGCTGTGCCGGATAGGATTTCTCGAAATCTTTAAGACCTACCAGATCCAGATATTTTCTTGCAATCTCTTTACGTTTCTCTTTTTCCATTCCCTGGTATTTGAGAGGGGCTTCTACGTTTTTGAGGACCGTTTTCCAATTAAACAATGCATAACGCTGAAAGACAAAGCCAACGGTATTGCTGCCGGAAAATGTGATCGTACCGGAATCAGGCTGTTCTATATCCGCAAGCATATTCAGAAGTACGGTTTTTCCGCATTGACCAGGTCCCAGAATCACTAGCAATTCATTTTCGTATACATTAAAAGAAACATCTTTCAAAACTTCTAAAGTCCCTTTTTGGGTTTCGAAAGATTTGGAAAGAGAAGATGCTTCTATTTTGATTCCAGATACAGCCATGGGCAAAGTCTCCTTTCAATAGAGTTCAGGACTAATGTCAATAATGAACTTGACAATGCAACAAGTACAATACCAACAAAATCAAGAGCAGTATCATAATATTGTAAACTGTCATTGATAAGAAAACCGATTCCGTTGTCAACAACCATCATTTCGGCTGCCACAAGAGACATCCACCCGGTGGAAAGACCGGTTTTCATGCCTGCCAGAATGACAGGAATACTGTTTGGCAATGTAATATCTGTAAGGATCTGCCATTTGCTGGCACCTAATGTTTTCCCTGCTTTTAAAAGCATTTCATCTGTCTGGCTGATGCCGGCAAAGGTATTGATTACGACTGCCATTACGATTCCGATAAAGATGATAATAATTTTGGATGCATTGCCACGTGTACCTACCCACAAAACAATGATCGGAATCCAGGCAAGTGGCGGAATCGGTCGTATAATAGAAAAGACTGGCCAGACAATTCTCTTAAAAGTAGGAGAAATGCCAAATGCGACACCTAAAATGATACCGATTATGGAAGCCAAAATAAAGGCAATAATAATTCTGTAAAAACTGGACAGAATGTGTTCATAGAGAGGAATTCCCATTTTAGGGTGTTCGATTAACTCTATAAAACGCTGAAAAGTTTCTACAGGACCGGCAAGAGTTCCATTTGTAGCTGCCGCGTACCACCATATACCAAAAACCAGAAGTACGGACAAAACTGGTAATAAATAATCTAATAGTTTTTCTGTTTTTTTCATTTTGTTTCTCTCCACGGTATTGCTTTTTGCTCTAATAAACTGAGTAAAGTGGTGAGAACGGCACCAATCAGGCCGATCACCAGCATGCCCAAAAGAACAATTTCGGGTTTTGATGCATTTCGTCCCTGCTGGATCATATATCCAAGGCCTTCAGAGGAGGCAATCATTTCAGCTGCGACGAGGGTTGCCCAGGCACTGCCGAATGATACTTTGATACCGGTGAAGACCATCGGAAGAGCGTAAGGAATTCCAACCTTGTAAAAAATCTGGAATTTACTTGCACCGGCAGTCTTTGCAACATTGAGAAGAGCTTTCGGGGTGGCTTTGATGCCGGTGTAGGAATTGATCACACACGGAACAAAAGCGGCAATAAATATGATAAACATTTTTGAACGAAAGCCGATTCCAAGCAGGACAATTACAATCGGAATCCAGGCCAGGGGTGGGATTGGTCTGAGAATTTCAAAAATTGGTGTCAGAAACCGGTTGAAAAGCCGGAAAAATCCCATGGCAAGTCCCAGAGGGACACCAACAAGACAGGCGGCTATAAAACCTGCAAGTACAAGTTTTAAGCTCGCCAGTATGTGTACATCTATGGTGTTTCCATCTGGGACGGTATTATGGAACTTATCAAAAAATGTCATGATGACTTTGGACGGTGTTACGAGCTTGTCCGCGGAGACAAGTCCCAATAGAACAACGAGTTCCCATATAATAAGAAATATAATAATTCCTGATGCTGAAAGCAGCATTTTTACCCATAACGGTCTCTTTTTTTCTTTGTACATAATGTTATTCCTGTAAATTATCAATCGCTTCAAACAAGTAAGTTGGATCGATTGTATTGTTGTCATAGAATGTCTGAGCATCCTCTTCTGTGATTACACTGTTTGCTACCATGAATTCAATAACTGTCTGGTAAGACTCCAGTACTTCGCTTGTACCATCTGATTCGGTAAACATTTCTTTCTGTTCGTCTATAGAACGAAGTGGTTTCAGTGATGCACTGTATTGTGCAAGCTCTTCGGTACAGTTTCCATAGAAGGACTGCCAGTTGTACATTTCCTCATAATATTTATTTTCATCAGTACGGAACTCTTCCTCTGCCTGAAGTAAAGTTTCGATAAATTTTACCATGACATCGGAACTGTTCGTATAGAAATTATCGGAAGCAACCAACATAGAGTAGAGGGATCTGCCGGCAGATTTACAGGTGGAAATCTGTGTGTACTGATCACTGTTTGAATAAAATTCGGACCACTGAGGATCAAATCCAAAGAAAATATCCCCTTCTCCGGAAGCAAAAGTAGTTGCGCCTTTAGAACCTTCCATATCAACAATAGTAACATCGCTTTCGGAAAGTCCTAATACGGAAAGGGTTGCAAGCAGTCCATAATGACTGGAAGTACCTTTTGCGCATATAACTTTTTTTCCTTTCCATGTATCGGCTGTGCCGTAAATCTCAGGATAGCCTTCAATGTTACCGTTGCCGGCTGCAACAATATCACTGTCGTTTCTTGCATAAGCCTGGATAGAAGCCTCATCGTCCTCCATCCAGCCAACTACTTTAGATTTGTTGGCGATACCGCCTGTAATAGAAGGCATCTGGCCAATTCCGGCAATATCGATATCACCTGAAGCAATTGCTTCATTAATCTGTGGACCATTGTCATAATACTGAACATCTACATCAATTCCTGCTTCTTTAAAATAACCTTGCTCTACAGCATAATAAAGAGGAAGTGTAAATCCGGTACGCATAATTGCAAGGTGGACTGTAGTGTTTTCATCGGAGCTTTTATTATCGTTGCCACAGGCTGTAAGACTTCCTGCAAGTAAGGCTACTGATAAAAGTAGCGTTGCAATTCTAATGAATCTCTTTTTCATTTTCAAAATACCTCTCTTAGAAATTTTACAGATAAAATAGCACAAGTTTTTGGCGTTTTAATTCTAATTTGGAATTAAAAACAAAAATAAATGATTAAAATATAGCTTGGAATTTTTAAGTTGAAAGAATGATGGAGGATATTGAGGTATGAAAATGATAATTGGAGACAATTATTCTGATGCGTCTTCAGGAGAAGTAATAGAAGTAAGAAATCCATATAATGGTTCGCTGGTAGACACTGTTCCGAACGCGACAAAAGAAGATGTGGATAAAGCAGTTAAGATTGCAGTAGAAGCACAGAAAGAATGGAAAAAAGTTCCTGTTTATAAAAGAGTAGAGCTTGTGAAGAAGTTTTTGAATCTGGTTGACGAAAACAGAGAAGATCTTGCGAAGACCCTTTCTATAGAATCCGGAAAAAATATTACAGAAGTCTCTGTGGAGATGAATAATATTTTTACTGCATGGAATGGATTTTCTGAAAAAATAAAACATCTCTATGATTCGGTGATTCCGGCAGGTCTTGAAGCAAATCATGATAGAAATGTTGTGATTACAAGACGTGAGCCAATCGGAGTAGTTGCCTGTATTATTCCGTTTAATTTCCCATGTAATCTATTTAATCAGAAGGTGGCACCTGCATTTCTTGCAGGAAATGCAGTTATTGTAAAACCGGCAAGTGTAAATCCGTTAACTGTGATCAAGCTGGTTGATTTATTAAGAAAAGCAGGAGTTCCGGCAGGTGTAGTCCAGGTTGTGACAGGAAGCGGATCTCAGGTGGGAAATTATCTGTGTGAACATGAAAAAATCAGTGCAGTTTCTCTGACAGGATCTACGGAAGTTGGAATCGATGTTGCACAAAAATGTGCAAAAACTTTGAAAACGGTTGCACTGGAGCTTGGTGGCAATGATGCATTTATCGTTCTTGAAGATGCAGATCTTGAACTTGCAGTAACGGAAGCTGCAAATGGGCGATTTTTTAATGCGGGACAGATTTGCTGTGCGCCAAAAAGATTTCTGGTACACCAGTCACTATATGACGAATTTGTTGAGAAAGTAACTGAGAGGATTTCCAGGTTTAAAGCTGGCGACCCGCTGGATCCTGATACAAAGGTGGGAACTGTGATCAGTGAAAAAGCAGCTAAGGAAGTAGAACGCCAGATTCAGCTGACAGTAAAGCAGGGTGGACGGATTGTACTTGGCGGAAACCGTGATGGGGCGTTCGTAGAGCCAACTGTTATTGCAGATGTTCCGTTTGATGCAGATATCATGCATAATATGGAAGTGTTCGGACCGGTCATGCCGATTGCTTCTTTTGAAAGTGAAGATGAAGTGCTGGCACTTGCAAATGATACGATATATGGACTTGGAGGCAGTGTATTTACAACAGATATGAAAAAAGCAGCACTTTTCATGGACGAGCTTGAATGTGGCAGTGTTGTAATTAATGGTTCCAGCTATTTCAGAAGCTTTGAAATGCCGTTTGGCGGACAGAAATATTCCGGAGTGGGCACAGAAGGAGTGTATTCGACCTTTGATGAACTTACTACGCTGAAATGCATTACGCTGAAGGGAATCATGTAAAGAAGAAAAAGAATAGAGAATAATAGAAAGATTTTTAATAGTATATAGAATTTGCATAAAAGAACAGGAGAATATTATAAATATGAAACAATTAGGATTATCTTCAGCGTTACATAAATTCAATAGTTGTAAAGAATTTGCGGAGGCTTTTGGCCTCAATGAAAAAGACCTGATCATTACCTGTAAATATATTTTTGAACCATATTTTGGAGATATGGATATCCCGGCACAGGTGATTTATCAGGAAGAGTTTGGGCAAGGTGAACCAAATGATGTGATGATAAACAGTATGATTGATGCCATTAAAGGAGATTACAATCGTGTCATTGGCATCGGCGGTGGTACCGTTCTTGATATTTCAAAATTATTTGCATTGAAAAATATGACACCGCTGGTAGATATGTTTCAGGGAAAAATAAAATCAGAGAAAAAATGTGAGCTTGTGCTTGTCCCGACAACATGCGGAACCGGAAGTGAAGTGACAAATGTTGCGATTGTAGGCTTTTTGTCTCTTGATACAAAGCTTCGTCTTGCGACAGATGAAATGTATGCAGATTCAGCTGTCTTAATCCCTCAGTTGCTCGAAAATCTGCCACGTCATTTCTTTGCTACAAGTTCCATTGACGCTTTGATCCATGCAATCGAATCCAGCCTTTCACCTTTGGCAACACCTTACTCTCAGTTGTTTGGTCATAAGGCAATTGAAATAATCATAAACGGATACAGAAAAATCGAACAGGAAGGTTATGAAGTCCTCGGGGAACTTCTGGAGAACTTTATGATTGCAAGTAACTATGCCGGGATTGCTTTTGGGCAGGCAGGATGCGGTGCAGTTCATGCAATGAGTTATCCGCTGAGCGGAAAATACCATGTTGCTCATGGGGAAGCAAATTATGCGCTGCTCACTTCAGTATTGAAAAAATACGCAGAAAAAGAATGCAGTGACAAATATAACAGCACAATGAGCGTGCTGAAAAACGCACTTCAGTGTGAAGAAAATGAAATTGTCGAAAAATTGGATGGTTTGTTAAGCGTAGTTTTGGAAAAGAAACCGATGAGCGTTTACGGTACCACAGAAGATGATGTAGAAATGTTTGCAGACAGCGTGCTGAAATACCAGCAGGTAATTATGTCACATAATCCTACAATACTTTCAAAAGAGGATGTAATGGATATTTACCGGGATTGCCTGTAAAATAATGAGAAAAATGAATGGGCAGGAATCTTTAATACAGGATTGCTGCCCATTTGGCTATTATTTCAGCTTCTCTTTCTCGGAATTTAAAAGGTCAATATTAATATTGTTTTCGCTGGCAGTCTTATCTACCCATAAATTCAAAGAATCGATAGCCAGAGATACGTCATCCAGCTTTTTGCTGATAAATGCGAAATCCTTTATCTCATCATCGGAAATCTTACCGTCCCGCGCTATCTGGATCAGCCGTCCGGTGAGAGGATTGATTTCATTTAAACTGGCTATTGTTTCAAGGATAATATTGGATAATTCAGAAACTTCGATCTCCGGCACGTACCGATCTCCGATCATACATTTGTGGGAGCAATAGTAGTTACAAAGATCGGGTCGTTTGTAGCAGTCAGCCATCTGGACAATATCGTAAGGTGTGGGTTCCTGGAGTTCATACTCGATTTTTTCAATCCTGGAGGCGGATACACCAATCATTTTCTCACTGGCTTTTTCGCGGGTTAAACCCTGTTCTTCACGGCATAGCTGGTAAATATTTTTATTTTCCCTTGTTGATTGTTTTCCCATAATAATAATCCCCTTCATATCTCGAAATTAGAGAAATAAACACACTTAATTAGAGTCATTAGGTGTATATTTGTCATCTACACCTGATTATACTGGAATCATCAGAAAACAGCAAGAATCTGGTGAGAGGAGGAGATAATGTGAACACAGCAAAAAGGATTCAGCTGATCAGGGTACTTGAAAAAATGGAAAGAAATCCCGAATTCAGTGAAAAAATCGGAATAAAAAATAAATCACAACTTAGATTTGAAAAAGAGAAACTAATGAATTATGATAAGCTTGGCATAGATGCTTAGCGGAAGGAGAGGTACAATGTTAACGTTATTATTTTTAATATGTATGTTATGGGTATTTGGAAAGTTATTTGTTTTCGGCGTAAAAGCAGCATGGGGAATTTCAAAATTTTTATTGACAATAGTATTCCTGCCGGTAATATTAATCATAATGGTTGCAGGAGGATTGATTTCTTTAGCATTTCCGATATTGATCGTGATAGGGATTGTAGGGATGATCAGTTCCAGAGCGTAACAGGATAAGAGGTAGAGTGAAATCTGCCTCTTAATTTTATTGAGAAAAAATGTTTACAATGTAGTATAATGTAAATTTAGAAGGAGAAAGAGATTTTATGGAGCACTTACGCTGTGTTGTGGAGAGAATTACATATCAGAATGCGGAAAATGGCTACACGGTGTTAAAGTGTGCTGCAAAGAATTACAAGGAGCTTGTCACTGTTGTGGGAACCATGCCGGACACTCATGTGGGATCGGTTTTGTTATTGGAAGGATTCTGGAAAGTTGATGCAAAGTACGGGAGGCAGTTTTCTGTTGAGAAATTTGAAGAAACGCTTCCTGCAACAGTCTATGGAATTGAAAAATATCTGGGCTCCGGTCTGATTAAGGGAGTTGGACCGAAATTTGCAAAACGGATTGTGGAAAAATTCGGGAAAGATACATTAGAGGTAATTGAGGAAAATCCAGATGCGCTCATTGAAGTGGAAGGAATTGGGAAGGTTCGGGTGGAGCGGATAAAAAACAGTTGGAAGGAGCAGAAAGAGGTTAAAAATATTATGCTGTTCCTTCAAAGTCATGAGGTGAGCACATCGCATGCCACGAAAATTTTTAAGACCTATGGCAGTGAGAGTATTCAGATTGTAAAAGAGAATCCTTACCGTCTGGCGGATGATATCTGGGGGATTGGTTTTAAGACCGCAGATGCCATTGCCTGCAAAATGGGATTTGAAAAAGAAAAATTTGTCCGACTCCGAAGTGGGATTCTTTATACGCTAAATAAATTATCAGAGAACGGACATTGTTATGCTGTGCGAGAGCAACTGATTGAAAAAGCAATAGAGCTTCTGGATGTAGAGGAACCGGAACTGGAGATTACGCTGGATGATATGATCAGAAGCGGAGATGTGATGAAAGAGGAAGAGGCAATTTATCTTCCAACGTTTTATTTTTCTGAAACCGGCTGTGGGAAGCTTTTGCTTCGACTTTTGCAGACGGAAAGAAAAGCAGAGGTAAATGTGGATGAGATTACGAAAAAGGTAATCTGTCAATCAGAGCTTTCATATGATGAGATTCAGTTGGAGGCTATACGGACAGCGATTTCTTCCAAAGTCATGGTTCTGACCGGAGGCCCGGGTACGGGAAAGACTACAACGACAATGGGAATCATCTCGGCGTATCGAATGGCGGAATGTAGGATTTTGCTTGCTGCTCCTACAGGACGAGCGGCGAAACGAATGTCTGAAACGACGGGGATGGAGGCAAAGACGATTCACCGTTTGCTGGAATATAAGCCGCCGGAAGGATACCAGAGAAATGAAGAAAAACCGTTAGAAGGAGATGTGTTAATTCTGGATGAGTGTTCTATGGTGGATGTGATGCTTATGTATAACCTGTTAAAAGCAATCCCAGAGCATATGTCCCTGATTCTCGTGGGAGATACTGATCAGCTGCCAAGTGTGGGGGCAGGAAATGTCCTAAAGGATGTGATAGATTCCGGAAGGGTTCCCGTTGTACGTCTTACGAGAATATTCCGTCAGGCTCAAGGAAGCAGAATTATTATGAATGCCCACAGGATTAATAAAGGGGAAGCTATTGATATACGGGGCGGAAAAGATTCGGATTTCTTTTTTGCCGGGAAAGAGACCAACGAAGAGGTAGTGGAAACACTGGTAAAATATTGTACCCAGAATCTTCCCAGGTATTATCATGTGGATGCTTTTCGGGATATTCAGGTGCTGACACCCATGCAAAGAGGAATATGTGGTGCAGCTAATTTAAATCAGGTACTTCAGGAGGCTATGAATCCTTCTAAAATCTTCCTGCGCCGGGGCGGCACTCAGTATCGTTTACATGATAAAGTCATGCAGATACGAAATAATTATGATAAAGAAATATTTAATGGAGATATAGGTACCATCACAAAAGTAGATATGGAAGAACGGGAACTTACAGTTGACTTTGACGGACGAAATGTGAATTATGATGTTTCTGAATTAGACGAGCTTACACTGGCTTATGCGGTTACGATTCATAAAGCCCAGGGAAGTGAATATCCTATTGTAGTCATGCCATTTACCATGAGCCATTTTGTTATGTTGCAGCGAAATCTTCTCTACACTGGTGTTACCAGAGCAAAGAAGATTCTTGTATTAATCGGGGAAAAGAAAGCTGTTTATTATGCAATTAAAAATGAAACAACCACAGATCGGAATACAAAGCTGGCAGAACGATTAAAAGAAGGTACTTTTTTTGATTCTAAGGGTGATTTGCCGACACAGAAAAAAGAGAAGATGATTACATACAAAGGAAGTGTTCAGCCATCAATGATTTCTGAAACACCTGACGTTTATGAAGGAAATCTGTGGAAAAGATTGTCTCAGTCAAAATTCCGCAGCAGTTTTTCCCTGAAATCCAATGACCGGTACTATGTATCAGAAAAAGGAATGGACACTGTTCGCAAACATGCCTGGGATTTTGTTCAAAAAAGGCTGGCATCAGCCAGTCCGCATAATGACGGAAAACAGACACCTATGCGTGGTCACCCGGTTTTTGTTGCACAGCATGCCACAGCTACCTGCTGCAGAGGATGTCTGGAGAAATGGCATCATATCCCTCAGAGACGTGAAATGACAGAAAGTGAGCAGGCGTACGTTGTAAATATTATTATGGAATGGATCGATCGACAGATGAAGATGTAAAGAAAATAAAATGTAATATTGACTTAAAACTGGCATGGATAAAATGTGCATAACTGAAGCTTTCTTCACTACCATTCGGATGTTAATATAGTATCCGATAAAATAGAATATTATATAATGTTTTGAAAGGCGGAATACAGATATGGAAAAGAGTAATGTGAAGAAAACGCATACAGGAGCAGAGAAGGATTTAACAGTGAAAGGATTGGTAATTACAGCATTTTTTGCCGCAATCACTTATTTGGGGATTCAAGTATTCAGGATTCCGATGCCAGCGGTAATCGGTACACCATTTGTACATTTTGGTCATATATTTGTTGTAATGGGTGTCCTCTTGCAGGGAGGGAAAAGAGGTGCAGTATCCGGCGCTTTGGGATTGGTCATTTTTGATTTATTAAATGGATATATACAGGATATTCCACAGGTTTTTGTAGAAACCATAGTTAAAGCATTGATCGTAGGTGCGATTTTTTTCTGGATGAAGAGAAAAGCAGAGGGTAATAAAGCAAAAGAATATCAGGCAGCAGTGATTTGTTCTGTGATTTATGGAATCTTTAATATTGTAATTGAGCTGGTTGCAGGGACAGTTAAGATGGTTATTCTGGGGAGTGGTGTATCAGCAGCATTTGCCGGATCATTGGCATCGATTCCGGCAACGGTCATCAATGCTTTGTTTATGATTATTGCAATTGCAATCTTGTATAAACCTGTTAGTGTACTGTATAAGAGAATTGCATAAAATCAAAATTTGTGAAAATAGAGTAATTTAGGAGAAGTTGTAGTTGAGTTTAAATAAACAGAATAGAATTATAAAGAGGGAAAGATAGCTTTTATGGAAAAGAAAACGATGTCATGTATTGATTGTGCGGTAACAAATTGTGATAAGATGGATAAGCAATATCCGGATTTTTGTCTGACGACACATATGGATGAAGAAGTCTTGGATGATGCTATGAAATGCTATGAGGAAGACGAAAATCGTCGTTCTATGATTGCAGCTGCTGAGGTTGAATGTGATCATTATTGCCAGTATACCCGTATCGAAGAGATTATGGAATATGCGAGAAAAATGGGATTTAAAAAGCTTGGAATTGCTACTTGTGTGGGGCTGATTAAGGAAAGCAGAAAACTGGCATCTATCTTACGACACAATGGATTTGAGGTTTATGGTGTCGGTTGTAAAGCAGGAACCCAGAAGAAAACATCTGTGGGAATTCCGGAAAGATGTAACGCAGTTGGTGAAAATATGTGTAATCCGATTTTACAGGCGAAAATTTTAAACAAAGAAAAAACGGATCTTAATATTGTCGTTGGTCTTTGTGTCGGTCATGACAGTTTATTTTATAAATATTCGGATGCCCTTGTTACTACTGCAGTAACAAAAGACAGAGTAACCGGGCACAACCCAGTGGCTGCATTATATGGAGCAGATTTCTATTTTAAAAAGAGATTTTATAAATAATAATTTAGAGAAATGTAAAAAGCTACAAAGGTGAAGTGACGTGCGAGAGGATATAAACGAGATAAAATGGGATAGGCTTTTGAAAATCCATACAATGGGCAGAGATGATTCTAATGCAGATCAATATCGTTATCCTTATGAGCCAACACCTTACTGTGTACTGGAACGGTTGGCAAATACCGGATTGATCCGAAAGGGAAATACTCTATTAGATTATGGGTGCGGAAAGGGACGTGTGGATTTCTTTTTGTCTTATGAGACCCGTTGCCAGTCTATAGGAATTGAATATGATAAACGGATTTTTAAGAAGGCAATGGAGAATAAAGAAACAGCAGTATCCGCAGGAAGGGTGGATTTCGAAGCTGCCAATGCAGAGAATTTCAATGTTCCGGAAAAAGTAGATCGAATATATTTCTTTAATCCGTTTTCGCTGAAAATTTTGCAAAAGGTTGTATCCAGGATCTTAGATTCATTTTATGATTATCCAAGACCGATACAGCTTTTCTTCTATTATCCGTCTGATGAGTACATTTCTTATTTGATGACAGTGGACGAACTGGTATTCTCTGATGAGATCGACTGTCGGGACCTGTTCGAGGGAAATGATTCGCGGGAGAGGATTGTATTTTTTGAACTAAATATGTAAAGGAGTTGGAAAAATGGGATTTCATATTCAGACGATTCAGGGAGATATTACGAAGATTACGAACGTGGAGGCGATTGTTAATGCGGCAAATAACAGCCTTCTTGGAGGTGGCGGAGTGGATGGGGCTATTCACAGAGCTGCCGGACCGGAACTTTTGAAGGAATGCAGAACATTACATGGATGTGAGACTGGAGAAGCCAAGATTACAGGTGCTTATAACCTTCCATGCAAATATGTGATCCACACAGTCGGACCTATCTGGAGAGGAGGAAGCAGAGGGGAGGCTAAGCTGCTTGCCAATGCTTACAGGAATTCTCTGATGGTGGCAGTAGAGCATGGGATTCGAAGTATTGCGTTTCCGTCGATTTCTACAGGAGTATATAGTTATCCACTTGAGCAGGCGGCAGAGATAGCCGTGAAAACAGTAATAGAATTTTGCGAGTTACATGCAGATCAGATTGATACAGTTTATTTTGTATTGTTTGATGCAAATACCCTTCGTGCTTATGACCATGCCATTTCACGGGAATAGTGATATAATCGTGAAAATAAAAACAAAATTGACGAATCTGCATAAAGATGGCAATATAAGAATAATGAGTTTACAGTAAAAGGGAGCAAAGAAAATGATATATGACAATGTATTAGATGCAGTGGGAAATACGCCGATGATCCGTCTGAATCGAATGACTGACGAAGACTGTGCGGAGATTCTTGTAAAGTTTGAAGCAGTGAATGTGGGCGGATCCATTAAGACAAGAACTGCATTAAATATGATTCTGGATGCAGAGGAAAAAGGGATTATCAAAGAAGATACTATTATCGTTGAACCGACAAGTGGGAATCAGGGAATCGGGTTAGCTTTAGTTGGGGCAGTAAGAGGATATAAAACTGTTATTATTATGCCGGATTCTGTCAGTGAGGAAAGGCGTAAGCTGGTAAAACAATATGGCGCTGATATCCGTGTTGTACATGACGAGGGTGATATTGGGAAATGTATCAATGACTGCATTCAGATGGCAATGGATATGAAAGCAGAAGATTCCAGAGTGTTCGTTCCGCAGCAGTTTGAAAATATGGCAAATTATCAAGTGCATTTTGAAAAGACAGGAGCAGAGATTGTAGAACAGGTCGGAAAGAAAATTGATGGATTCTGCTCAGGAATCGGGACCGGTGGGACAATAAGCGGAATCGGAGCGGCACTTAGAAAGGCAAATCCGGATATCGAAATCTGGGCATTAGAGCCGGAAAATGCAGCGATCCTTTCCGGAAAAGAAGTTGGAACACATATCCAGATGGGAATCGGCGATGGAGTGATCCCGGGAATCTTAGATCAGAATATCTATGATGAAATAGTGATCATAACAGACGAAGAAGCGCTTCAAACGGCGAGAGATTTGGCCAAAAAGGAAGGACTTCTCTGTGGAATTTCCAGTGGGACAAATGTGGCAGCAGCAATCAAACTGGCACGGAAACTTGGGAAGGGAAAAACAGTAGTAACAGTTCTTCCGGATACAGCAGAGAGATATTACTCGACACCATTATTTGCGGAATAAAACACTTTTGTTTTTCAGTTATTCTTCTTTATTTTTCTAAAGGAGTAAAATATGGCAATAATTTTTCATCAGGCATCGAAAGAATTTCATCTTTACAATGCGCAAATTAGTTATATTATTAAGATTTTGGAAAATGGGCAGCTGGGGCATGTATATTATGGTAAGCATATTACAGATAAAAATGATTTTGGATATCTGATAGAGTATGCAAGCAGAGATATGGCTCCTTATCCGTTTGAGGGAAAAAGTACTTTTTCATTGGAACATCTGAAGCAGGAATATCCGACTTTCGGCTCAGGAGATACGCGTTATCCGGCATTTGAGCTGGAAAGAGAGGATGGGAGTCGGGCGGTTGATTTTAAATATAAAGAGCACGTTATTTATAAAGGGAAAAAAGCACTTGCGGGACTTCCTGCAGTTTATGTTGAAGCAGAAGATGAAGCAGATACGTTGGAGATTGTTCTGGAAGATGAGCTGATTCATACGCAGATTGTATTGTCATATACCATATTTAAAGAAAGACCTGTTATTACAAAACATGTGCGATTTGAATGTTTTCACCCAGAAGGGATTACTCTTTTAAATTGTATGAGTGGTTGTCTTGACTTACCGGACAAAGAATATGAAATGGTGGAACTGGCAGGCACATGGTCCAGAGAACGCCATCCGCATACGCGCGAGCTGAACTATGGCATACAAGGTGTTTACAGTATGCGTGGATGCAGCAGCCATCAGTTTAATCCTTTTATTATGCTGAAAAGAAGAAATGCTGATGAATTCAGTGGGGAGGTCATGGGATTTAGCCTTGTGTACAGCGGTGATTTCCTTGCTCAGGTAGAAGTGGATAATTTTGATGTGACTCGTGTAATATTGGGGATCCATCCGAATGAATTTCGCTGGGAATTACAGAAAGGCGAGACTTTCCAGACCCCAGAGATGGTAATGGTTTATTCGGAAAATGGTATGAACGGGATGAGTCAGGTATATCATGAATTATATAGAACAAGACTGGCACGTGGCACGTGGCGGGATAAGGAAAGACCGATTCTTATCAATAACTGGGAAGCTACCTATTTTGATTTTAATGAAGAGAAGATTCTGGATATTGCGAGGAAAGCAAAGGATATCGGAGTAGAATTATTTGTCCTGGATGACGGATGGTTTGGAAAGAGAAATAGTGATAACTGTTCCTTAGGAGACTGGTATCCAAATCTTGAAAAGCTTCCGAATGGAATTAGCGGACTGGCTGATAAAGTAGAAAAACTTGGAATGAAGTTTGGGCTCTGGTTTGAACCGGAAATGACAAATAAGGACAGTGATCTCTTCCGTGCCCATCCGGACTGGATTCTTGCAGATGTGAGGAGACAATATTGCCACAGCAGAAACCAGTATGTACTTGACTTTTCGAAAAAAGAAGTGGTCGATTATATTTTTGAACAGATGAAGAAAATCCTGACAGAAGCGTCGATTTCTTATGTAAAATGGGATATGAACAGAGCTTTCTCGGAAGTATTTTCAAATGGTAATGAGAAGAGTTGGCAGGGAAAAGTAAGACATAAATATATACTTGGGGTTTATGACCTGTACGAACGTCTGACGAAAGAGTTTCCGGATATCTTATTTGAATCCTGTGCGAGTGGCGGAGCCAGATTTGATCCGGGGCTACTATACTATGCGCCACAGGCATGGACATCGGATAATACAGATGCCATAGATCGGATTAAAATCCAGCATGGTACATCTTACGTATATCCAATCAGCAGTATCGGAAGCCATGTATCGGCATCACCGAATCATCAGGTATTTCGAGATACACCGATTGAAACCAGAGCAAATGTAGCATTTTTCGGTACATTTGGATATGAGCTGGATATTACAAAGCTTCCTGAAAAGGAGCTTGAAAAGATGAAGGAACAGATATCCTTTATGAAAGAGCATAGAAGATTAATCCAGCAGGGAGTGTTTACGCGTCTGAAGAGCCCGTTTGAAGGAAATGATTCCGCTTGGCAGGTTACTGCGGATAATAAAGAAGAAGCGTTGATGGTCTATTTTAGACTTCTGGAACCGGCCCAGGGAAAATTTGAACGAATCTATCTGAAAGGTTTGGAAGAACAGGCAAAATATTCTGTTCAGGAATGCTTCGGTGCACAGATGTATTGCGGAGTGCATTATGGCGATGAACTAATGTATGCAGGATTCAGCGTCTCTGATTGCGCGGCAGGACTTCCAGGAGTTGCGAGAGAGCAGCAGGGAGATTATTTCTCAAGACTCTTTTATTTGAGAAAGGTAGAAGAGTAAAAAAACATCCCCATGCCTTCGGTTGAAGGATGGGGATGTTGTGTTGTCGAAGAATGCATTTTCATTAATGATTATTAGTTACTATAATTATTTTTACTATGATTATTTTGCATTGTAGCGTTTATAGGTAAAAGAACCGTCATTATTTAACGTAAGAGTATCGGCTCCGGTTCCGCTGAGTGTATCGTCCGTATCAACTCCTACAACTACAGTCTGACCTGCAGGAGCGTTCCAGTTCTGAACGCTTACAAGGGAATACGCACCATCAGATGTTGTCCAGGATACAGCATGATCGCTGTCAGCATAGAGTGTCTGAACCGAGGAGCTATCAAAAGTTGCGTGTTTGGTCAGATAATCGAAGCCTTCGGTTACGGATACATCTTCTGAACAAACATGTTGGATCCATTCCTGTACTTCTGGATTCGCTGATATTGTATCAGCATCTGTTGACTCTTCGGAAGAAGGTGATTTGTTATCTGCCGATGAAAAATATTTTTCTGCAGCATCCGAATCCGCATTTTTTGTATCTAATGGAAGATCAAACAGTGCATTTAACTTGTCATAGTCTGGGTTCTGAGTAAATTTTCCTGTCTTTTTGTCTAACTTGTAAGCTTCGGTTTCATTGCCGAATTCATTGACAACACCTAGCTGAACACCCATCTCTGAGAAAATCTCCAGATCATCACATTCTAAAAGTTCATACTGAATACCATCCTGTGTAAAGGAACTAACGGAAGCATTCAGAGAACCGTTATTGATTTCGTTAAAGCTTTTGCCGTGAATCAGTGGCGAAATACAAAAAGTTTTATATGCGTCATCAGATACATTAGGCATAGAACTTCCATCTTCTTTTTCGATTGCAACTACAGCGTAAGTTTTACTTGAAGTAAGGTCGGCTGTTTGCGTCTGATCTTTAATAGTCGGAAGCAGTTCCTTTCCGGTTACAAGACCCATTAAGGTGATCTTATATCCTGAAGAAATCTGAGTTTCATTCACATTAACAGCGTTTTTGCTTTCAAATGCTTTTTCAAGAGAAGCGCTTTCGGTTAATGTTTCTGCAACTTGTGAGGGGGCAAGTAAATAGTAAGCAGCAAATGCGGTTACTGAGCCGAAGGCCAGAACACCGATGACAGAAGCTGCTGCAACACTGAATTTAAATGGTCTGTGTTTCATATTTTGCATCTCCTTTGCCTGTCTTATAATAGATGTATTCAGGGTATCCTCCGGAGCAACATCCGCAAGAAGAGTGGTTTTTAACAAATCATCGATTTTATTCATGAGAAATACTCCTCCAATTCTTTTTCTAATTGTTTTCTGGCATGATGCAGTCTGCTCTTAACGGTTCCCCGTGGGATAGAGAGAAGACTGGATATTTCATTTGTAGATAATTCTTCCATGTAGTATAAGAGTATCGGAATTCGGTATTGCTCTGCTAATCGATCAATGGCATCCCACAAATATTGCGTTTCCTCTTTTTTTATGATGGTATTAATCTGGTCCGGCGCAGAGTCTATAGAAGATTCTGATATTTCGTCAGAAGATACTCTTGGCAGGATTCGTGCCCGCCAGGCCACTTTTCTTTTTGTGTTTTTCCATAATCGAATCGCGATGGATAACAGATAACTTTTCGGATTATCTTCATATCTGATATTGGGAAGCTTTTTTATAGCTTCCAGGAATATATCCTGGTAAAGATCATCTGCCGTTTCTTTGTTTCCTGTTAAACGAAAACAGAAGGAATAGATGTCTTTTCCATACAATGCAATACATCGCTCCAGTTCCTGAATTGTCATAGTCGTTTCTTTCCCGTGTACACGTAAATATTAAAGGTTTCGTTTGAATTACCTTTCACCTATACATTGTAATAAGTATGGAAGTGGTTCACAATAACAGAAATGTTAGCCATCGTAAGCATATGAATCACTCAAAAGAATTCTGGGCGGAAGTGGAGAGATACTGTCCGGAATATAAAGCGTGCAGAAAACGGCTGAAGGAATATGCGTTAGTATAACTTCATTACTTGAATTAGCGTTGGTTTAATAGTATAATTTTAAATAAGAATGTATTAGCAATGAGGAGGAAACAGTAATGATCACTTGGAGTAACTTAGATAAACTTGCTTCTTATCAAGAGCTTTTAGATGTGGAGCGTGTGAATCTCGCTGAAGCTATGTCTGGAGAAAATGGCGCAGAACGTGTAAAAAAATACAGCGTTCCGATGGCTGGAGGGCTCGCTTTCAATTATGGAGCAAAGCAGGTAGATGACAAAGTACTGTCTGTTCTTGCAAAGCTAGCAGAGGAAGCTCAGCTCACAGAAAAGTATGAAGCGCTTTACAATGGTGAGATGATCAACACCGGTGAAAAACGTCTGGTTCTTCATCAGCTGACTCGTGGACAGCTTGGAGATGCTGTTGTGGCAGATGGAGTTGACAAACGTGAGTTTTATGTAGAACAGCAGAATAAGATCGCAGAATTTGCAAATAAGGTACATGCCGGAGAGATTACAAACGCAGCAGGTGAAAAATTTACTACAGTTGTACAGATCGGAATCGGCGGAAGCGATCTTGGACCGCGTGCAATGTATTTAGCGCTTGAAAACTGGGCAAAAGTGAATGATACATTAAAGATGAAAGCACAGTTTATCAGTAATGTTGATCCGGATGATGCTGCAGGAGTTTTAAGTAATATTGATATTGCCCATTCTATCTTTGTACTTGTTTCAAAATCAGGTACAACTCTTGAGACATTGACAAATGAATCATTTGTAAAAGACGCTCTTGCAAAAGCAGGATTAGACGCTTCTAAGCATATGATTGCTGTTACAAGTGAGACATCCCCACTGGCAAAGAGTGATGATTATCTGGCTGCATTCTTTATGGATGATTATATCGGAGGTCGTTATTCTTCAACATCTGCGGTTGGCGGAGCTGTATTGTCTCTCGCTTTTGGTCCGGAAGTGTTTGCTCAATTCCTTGCCGGAGCTGCAGAGGAAGATGAACTCGCTAAAAATGAAGACTTGCTTCAGAACCCTGCAATGTTGGATGCTTTGATTGGTGTATATGAGCGCAACATACTGGGATATCAGAACACAGCAGTTCTTCCATATTCTCAGGCACTGAGCCGTTTCCCGGCACATTTGCAGCAGCTTGACATGGAATCTAATGGTAAATCCGTAAACCGTTTCGGAGAGCCGGTAGATTACCCGACAGGTCCGGTGATCTTCGGAGAACCTGGAACAAACGGACAGCATTCATTCTATCAGCTTCTTCATCAGGGAACAGACATCGTACCACTTCAGTTTGTTGGATTTAAGAGCAACCAGATGGGAAATGATGTTGTGATCCAGGATAGTACAAGCCAGCAGAAGCTGTGTGCAAACGTAGCAGCTCAGATTGTAGCTTTTGCATGTGGTAAAGAAGATGAGAACCGCAATAAGAACTTTGAAGGCGGACGTCCATCCAGTATCATTATCGGAGAACAGTTAGATCCAAAGGCACTCGGAGCACTTCTTTCACACTTTGAAAATAAAGTCATGTTCCAGGGATTTGTATGGAACTTAAACAGCTTCGATCAGGAAGGAGTACAGCTTGGAAAAGTTTTGGCTAAGCGTGTACTTGCTCATGAGACAGACGGTGCATTAAAAGTATACAGTGATTTATTGAACATTTAACAGCCAAGTTTACTGAACATAATAAAGAATTGAAACGATACAAGAAGTGCAGATACACTCTGATATGATAAAGGTTTTGTGCTTTTTGTATCGTTTTTTATAATGGAGTGTTTCTTGAAAAAAGGAAAAGGACAGGACAGATATGGATGAAAAATATCAGATTGACACGGTAGAGAATAGAGAGTTTTTAAGAGAATCCGCAGAGGAGTTGTTGAGATTTGGTCATAATTTTCCTTCCCCAAAAGGCAGCTCATGGTATCTCGGGGATGACGGAACGCCGTGGAAAGATAGAAATAGGGAGACATGGATCACATCTCGGATGGCCCATGTATACAGTATAGGAATACTTTTAGGTCACGAAGGCAGTGAACAGCTTGCGGATGCGGCGCTTAGAGGCTTGGAAGGAGAGTTAAAAGACCGCAATAATGGAGGATGGTACGCAGGAGTTACGGCAGAAGGAAAAATTCTTCCCGGTAAACAGTGCTATGCACATGCATTTGTTATTCTGGCAGCAACATCAGCATTTCTAGCAGGAAGACCGGGAGCTTCTAATCTTCTTGAAGAGGCTCTTGAGCTATTCGATCGTCGGTTTTGGAACGAAGAAGAAGGGCTTGCTGTAGATATGTGGAATACAGAATTTACTATCCTTGATGATTACAGAGGAATCAATGCGAATATGCATACAGTAGAGGCATTTCTTGCGGTTGCTGACGCCACCGGTATGGAAGAATACAGAGACAGAGCGGGACGGATCATCCATAGAGTAATAGGATGGGCAAAAGATAATAACTGGAGAATTCCTGAACATTATACAAAAGACTGGGAACCGGATCTTATGAAGAATAAGGAAAAACCAGATGATCCTTTCAAACCGTACGGTGCAACACCCGGACACGGAATTGAGTGGGCGCGCCTTATCACACAATGGGCAATGTCCAAGAAAAAGACAGAAAAAGAAGAGGGGCGGGAGATGCCTTATATTGAAGCTGCAGAAAATCTGTTTTACAGGGCGGTAAGTGACGCATGGAATACAGATGGAGCGCCGGGAATCGTCTATACTACAGACTGGAATGGATCCCCTTGTGTACATGACAGGATGCATTGGACACTGGCAGAAGCAATCAATACATCTGCGGTTCTTTTTCGGGTGACAGAGAAGAAATACTACGCAGATTTCTATGCAAAGTTCATGAAATATCTGGATGAAAAAGTGATGGATCATGTATATGGTTCCTGGTTTCATCAGCTTGACAAAAAGAACCAGCCGATTGGCACTGTCTGGCCGGGAAAATCAGATATTTATCACGCCTTGCAGGCTATGCTCATTCCGTATAAAGAGATAGATAAGTCCATTGCTCTTGCAGTCAGAGATGATATTTCAGGTAAAGATTAGAAGTTGTAATACAGGAAATAGTAAAAATAAAAGAACAGCAAAAAAAATACTTGCATTTTCTGAAAAAACATGATAAGATAACACTCGTGTCAGAGATGATGCGGGTGTAGTTCAATGGTAGAACACTAGCCTTCCAAGCTAGATACGTGGGTTCGATTCCCATCACCCGCTTTTTTTGTTGCAAAAAAATGGGTATCATACACAAATTGACTTTTCATAATTGCTATACTAAAATTATTTTATCTCAGTCAGTGAAGACTCTCACCTCTGTAGGTGATGAGTAATAACAAACTTGTCTCGGTGAGAGTACAATCTCTGACTGAGATAAACGCTCCGCGGGGATGCGCACGGATTCGAATAGGAAAATGTTTGCTTCGCAAACCGAATCCGGCGCCAAATCTCAGCAAGTGTCGATTTGAATAAATGATAGAGAGTAGGGAGCATTAAATTATGTTAGAAGTTGGTACAAAAGCGCCGGCATTTGAGCTGCCGGATCAAGATGGAGTTATTCACACATTGGAAGAATACAGAGGTAAAAAGGTAATTCTGTATTTTTACCCGAAGGATAATACCCCGG
>JBJFCD010000236.1:0-17871 GCA_051888795.1 Lachnospiraceae bacterium
TAAATCCTCTTCCTCTTCGCAAAGATCCAGATGATATTTTTCCACAAATTCCACCAGATCCGCAGAACACATATGGTTTTTCTTTTTTCCAAGAGCATCCTTAAAATCAAAGGAAGGGATTCCCAGCTGATTCGGCATCACCACATAGCTGTCATCCGGAACTCTCTTAGCCATCCAATGATGTCCGCCGATGGTTTCAAACCACCAGATTTCATCAACATCCTGAAAACCGATTCCGTTCATCTCATAGGTTCCATACTCTTCCAGAAGGAGCCCCAGTCTCTCCACTCCTTCTCTTGCACTGTGAATGTAAGGAAGAACTAAGGTCAGCATATCCTCTTCTCCGATACCGCCCTTTACCAGTGGGTCTGCCCCTAAAACTCTTGCATTGGAGGTAATGGTTTCGGTCTCTGACATAGCCACGTTGCATTCATTGATTCCTGCCTCTCCCCAGATTCCTTTTTCCGGGACAGCATCCGGCATTGCCGTATATCGCATGGGGTTATCCGGAAGCTTGATCTTTACCTTTGAAATCACAGAGGTATATTCCAACGGCTGCTCATCCGGATTTACCACAATATATTTTTTTGCAGTAAATTCTCCCGCACAGGAGTCCTCATTTCTTGCCATCATGGTTGAGCCATCATAGGTTGCATTTTTTCCTACTAAAATTGTTGTACAAGGCATTATTCTTCATCCTCAGCTTTCTTTACCCCGAGATCTTCATCGAGGGTTAATTTTCGTTCCGTGGCATCCAGTTGAATCAGCTCCGGATGCTTTTTTTGCTCTTCTAAAATTGTCAGCCACAGCATGTGCGCATTGTAGGTTAACATCTGGTCCGCCTCAACGCTATAGGGAAGAAGTACATTCAAATCAAAAATACGAATGCCAAGAGGCGGAAGAAATACAAGATTGGTGGTCTTTTTCTGCGCTCCTGCAGAATTGATCATCTCATAGGTGATCATCAAAAATTCTTCTCCTTTATACTGACAATAATAGGATACAAAACACTCATCCGAGGTCCAGGTCGTTCCGTTATCCACAATGGTAACCTTATCCTCCGGACGGTTATATTCTGTCGTAGACACGTCCACTTTCCACTGGATTTTTCCGGCTTTCGTGTCCTTGATCATTTCCGTCAATTCACGTATCAATTCATTTTTCTTCTTCATGTTCTGTGCTTCCTCCTATTGTGCGAAACCACTCTTCTTTTTTGTAACTCCCATTTTACAATTGTGTGTCTGAATGAATTTGCATATTTGAATCAGAACCCACTCTCGTTTGTAAAAAGCGTAACGGTACTAAATTCGCAATAAATTGCTCATTAAGTGCCGACGCTTTTTAAACGTTCTGATTTCAAATAGCAAAATTCATTCATAGACACGCAAATGTAAAAAGGGACTTTTGTAAAGTAGTTATCATATTCATTGTATTTTTTTATCAATATCTAGTATAAATGTTCATCCACCCGCACCGCATGGACAACGAATCGTCCCTCTCCTGAAGTGGTGCTGCAGGTGGAAAGTGTAACAATCTTATCATCCTTTGTTGCTACCGCCCCTGTCTGCCGGTAGGATATCCCATAGATTCGGTCAATAAACTCTGCAAAATCCTCCGTCGGTCCATAGGGTACCGCGTAAATAAAGCTATCCTCACTTACATCTTCATAGGCAAAAATCTGATACCGGTATACTACATCATTTTTTATAATCTGGAAATACATATGGTCGATGTAATAATCCGGGTCTTCTTTGTAGTATTTCAATTTTCCGAACATGCTTAAGTTGCGCATATTATGACCATAAATCAGCGTATGACTGTCCTCAAAATCCGGATTGTTCATTCCCTCTATGAAAATAGAACCTGCCGTCGCTGATTTTTTATCCATGGTTCTGCGAAGATAGGTATCATCATCCCCGGAGTACAGAATCGGATAACTGATATCTTCATTTTCAAAATAGATCCAGCCCTTCACATCGGAATTCTGTTCCTGTAAGCTTGCAAGATCCACAGAAATCATCTCATACCATGGAACATTTTCTGACTCTTCCTCTTTGCTTATTGTAGTGACATAATCATCTTCCAACTCATCATACAGATTGTTGGAGGAATTGTAATCATGAAAAATACGATAGATATTAAATCCGGCAACGCCGATTAACAGACATCCCACCCCCAGTAATAGAAGAACGGAAGCATTCCTGTTTCCTTTTTTCGTTTGAGCAGATATTCTTCTATTTGAATCATTCTTTTCCGGATCGATTTGTTCCGAAACGTTTTCTTCTAATGATTCCTGAATTGGATTGTTCTTTTCTAAAGTTTTCTTTCCAACACCTGCTTTCTCAAAAAATGAAGCCAAGAGATTCAGAAAAAGTGCAACAAGAATCACACCCCCGGCAATCAGCTTTCCTCCTTTTTCACTTAAGAAAAGCGCAAGCTTTCCCAATCCCGGAATGTATGACTTTACCCGTCCCACAAGCTGTTCGAATTTTACCGGAGTCACATCTGAACTGGAGTTGGCATCTCCTTTTGTGATAAAGGAACGTTCTTCTTTTTTTATCTCGACCACCCGATGGGTAATCACACCGCCTCCGGCAATCTGGCTGTTATAGGCAACGATATCATTCGTCAAAAGTTCTTCCGGTTCAACCTTTTCCACAAACACAAGGCTTCCGGTTGGAATCGTAGGCTCCATACTTCCACTGATTACGGCATATACGGAAAGGCCTGCAAATTTTGGCACAACCACCACAGCACAGGCAAGAATCATACTAACTAAAAGAATTGTTCCTACCGCCCGGAGTATCTTTGCAATTACTTTCATATCCATTCCTCATATATCTGATATATCTAATATTTCTGATATTTCTAATATATCTTATAATTCTTACATTTCTTATATTTCTATTAGTTTTTTCGTTTTATAAATTTGCTCTTTAAATAAATCTCTTTTTGGATTTGTATGTTTTCGCGGTAGAAAACTCTCTCTATACCTAATTTCCTTCAAAAACAGTTCAAAATCCCCGCTTCAAAGGGCATTTTTTCCAATTTCAAAGTCCTGATTTTACCATATACCTAAGGATTGTTCATTTCTTAGGTACAGAGGAAAAATCAACTAGTGAAATAATACAATTGACCATGATAAAGCACTTAAAAGCCGCATTTCGCGGTTTATTTAGGTAAAATCAAAAATTAATACCGCCAAACATTCCAAATCACAAAAAACATCTTACTTATTGTATCATAAGATTCATAAAAGAAAAAGGTGCAGTCCCATTTTGATATGAACCAGAAATTCCGGACCATATCAAAATGGGACTGCACCAAATATTCATTTTACTTATCAGAATCCTCTGATTTTACATTTACTGCTTTACGTCTTCTTGAAATCACCAAAAGTGTAATCATTCCTGCAACAGCTACGGCTACAAAGATTCCTGCAATAATCGGTGCAAGATTGGTAACTGTCTCCTGTGCCTGTGCAGCAAGAGGAACTTCTTCATCTGCATCAAGATCAACGATATCCTGTGTTGTAAGCGGAGTATCCTCATCTGCGATTACCGTATTCTCATCTGCATTTCCTGCGTCTGCGTTACCTGCATCAGCATTTCCGGCATCTGCATTACCAGCACCGGCATTACCAGCATTGGCATTTCCTGCTCCAGCGTTCGCAGCCGGTGGAGTTACAACTGCTCCTGCCTGACCGTTTGCCGGATTCGGAATGGTAACAGTTGATGTGGTTCCATCTTGATAAATGTAAGTCGTAGTACCGGTCAACGTATTGTAAATAACATTGGTTGCTCCGGCAGAACTATGATATACAAAGGTAAATACATTCTCTTTCTCTTTGGAAAGAGTCATAGCCTTATTATTCGCATCCGGAAGGTATCCATCGATCTGGCGGGATGCCACGATGATCTTATCACCTGCATTTCCATAATACTTTCCATCAGAAGCCAATTTATTTCCATTCTGATCAACATACTGTACCGTGTACTCAACCGGATCAGATAATACACCATACGCTACTACATAATCTGCATCGCCTACTACCTGGAAGTTCTCGACCGTAATTTCATCACTTCCGGTAAAACGAACACCTTTTTCATAGTACTTGGTTGATGAACAGTCAATTGTCTTAACGGCATCAAATATATTCACATAATCTCCATAAGATAGTCCGGTAATTTCAAGGACTCGATTATTATCCTTTAATGCATAACGTTCATTAGAAAAGACTTCTGAAGTCGCATCAAACACCAGATCATTTCCTGTGCTTACGGTTACCTTATAAGTATATGGATCTGTAATAACAGCTTCAGCAGCGCTAACGCTCATAATTGAAGTTCCCAGAAGGCATACTACAGAGGCTGCACAAGCTGCAAATTTCTTAAAATTCATCATACTTTTATGCCTCCTCATTTTTCTTCTTCATCAGAACAACTGCCCAAACCAAAAGAATCAAGCCACCAACAAAGGCAACCATGGAAATTACCATTGGAATCATGACGTCTCCTGTCTTTGGAGCAAGGGGAACAAGCTCCTCAAGAATTGTTACGATGGTATCCGGATTCTTAACCGTTACCACCTCACCCGGAGTGTAACGTTCCTCGTAGCGTGTAGTGGTTGCAGGTGCATTTTCTACTGCAAAACGAAGCTGTAACTCAGCCAAAGTATTCATGTAGCTGTTATCCTGCGTATTTCCATCTAAGGTGATATTAAGAAGGATTTTTCCCTTTCCTCCAGCCGGAATGTCATCCAGATAAAGAAAAGAATCATCATCCGTAATCTGTACCTGGTTCAAACCAACACCATTTGTTGTATTCTCTCCACCGACCGTATCGTTGTTGTACAGAACTGTCTCACTTCCATTCGCATTCTGATATACCAGTGAAAATGTATATGCACCATTTGATGCAGTTGAAGAATCCTCCAAAGACTTTACAATACTTGTTGTAAGATAATAATAGGTTGTATCGGAAGAATTATTATACAAATCAACAGAAATAGATGCCGTATCTCCCGGCTGGACATTCTTTATGATATCTGTCAGATTTGTTTCTTCATTGGAAAGTGCTTTTCCATCATAGGTTACGCTGGTTGAAGCCGGAATGGTATCTGCCATAACAGTTGTTGTCATTCCAAAAGAAAATACACATACGGCTGCAAGACATAAGATTTTTTTAATTTTCATTTGTCTGTCCCTCCGTTCCATGTGTAACATTCCTAATATTTCCATTCTCATCAATATCTAAATAAACACCCCAGGAAGCACGGGCTGCATCATATGCATTGTGGGTCTGGATTTCATCTACCTGAACATCAATGGAAAATGACTTTCCATCATAATTGTAGGTAGTCTGGATAGTTCCTTCCGTAGCACCCTCCACTGCGCTTTCTGTAACAATCTCCGTAATAACATCGCTGACCTTAAGTGAATTTGTAATAGCAATAGGGTCCGCTTTTGCTGCTACAGGACTCTTATAATAATACACGGTACGCTCCGGAGTACTTGCAGCTTCATCTATAATCCATGCATCCGGATCTGCAATGGTAAGATCAATCAATGCAGGATTCAAGGTCTGATCCTTTTTCTCCCCCTCATACCAGCTCTTTGTGATAATCACGCGGGCATAAGCATCGTAATCCTCTCCATTTTGAAAAGAAATCTTTTCTTCATACGTTTTCCCGATACAAAAACTGTTATCAATCCAACCTAAAAGAGAATTTACTTCTTCCTGTTTCCCATTCCCTATCAGCTTCTCATTTTCATAAAGGGATACCGCTACATTCGATGTTGCAAAGTCAGCAACAATCGCTTCATTGGTTGTGGCATTGATTGCTGCTCTTGTACTTCCTACTGCAGAAAGACCAAGTAACGCAACTGCGCTTGCTGCAAGAATTGTTGTTTTATTAAGGAGGAAATTCTTTTTCATTAATTGTTACCTCCTTCTTCATAAATTTCCTGATCCCAGCCTGCGTATGCATTTCCATTCTCGTCATAAAGGACCTTGGCAGATTCCGGAATAACGATTACATTGAAGTCAGCATAAGTTAACTTTGCATCTGCAAGAGCATTTGTTGTATCAATGGAAAGTGTAAGTTCCGTAGCGCTCTCATCAGGTTGCAGAATATTCTCATAGTAATAATAGCCATCATCATTAAGGCTCCATCCTGCACCAACATATGTTGCCTTAATGCTTTCCGGCATAATAACTGCAACTCTTACATAGCAAGGTGTGCTCTCTGTATTTGCCACAGAAATTACTTTTGTCTCTCCCGATCCACTCTCTGTAATCTTTGCATGTGTATCATCAATTGCAATAGCAACCTTTCCATTGGCAGAAACGCTTGCCGTAAAATAGGCCATTGCAGGCTTTACGGAAAGTCCCACGATAAGGACAAGCGCACATGCTGCAAGTGAAATTACTTTTTTATTCATCTTCATCATCTTTGCTCCTCCTTATTTATTGTAAATTTCCTTCGTTAGTCTGGTCTGGATTTTCTTCGTTAGAAGGTTCTTCATCGCCACCATTCGCCTGATCTTCATTTCCTGCTTCTGGCTGTTCTGTAACCTCTGCAGAATTACTCCATTCCCAACCAGTCTCACCCTTTGTAAAGGTGTTTACAACAGCGGTTCCGTTTCCAACCAGCTTATCGTTATAAGTGTTTTCAAAGCTTGCTACCGGATAAGCACTTTCCTCACTAACTGCAGTAAGTGCATCCAGCGTTACAACAGTGTTGGAATTCGGAGCAATCTCATATGTTGCTCCTGTATAAACTTCCGTTACCGTTACAACAGAACCGGCTGGAATCTTATCAACCACTATAGACTGGGTTCCGGCCTGCGAAAAATCAATAGCTCTTACATCATCGAATACCTTTACCATTTTCGGATTTTCAGGATCTACGCTATAATTCTTTTCCGCCACAATAGAATAAACAAAGGAAGTCTGATTCATGGATGTATTAAATTTATCTACGGTCTTTTCAATTTTAATTCCGGTAAGACGCTCTGTTCTCTCGTACTTTGAGGCCCAGTTTAATACCACATTGTAAATCCATTCATCCTCGCCTACAAAAGCATATTCTCCATCATCATTCAATTTCCATGAACCTTCCACATAAGGAAGCTGAATCAGATAATTATTAAAGGTATATGTTTCTGTAGCTGTCTCGACATCAGGTACCACTACAAGATATAAACCAACAGCTACATCATTTACGCTTCCCACGCCGTTTTGAACACTAATTTTATATTCCGGTGTTAATTCAGATTCTGAAGGTCCTGCAACAATGCTGCTTGCCTTGTCAACAATATTAATCCATTCCTCGGCAGTTACGGAAGAAAGCTCTGTGATTTCTTTACCATCAACATCTGCAACACCTTTAAATCTATCTGTCAAAGTATATACAGCTGATTTAGAAACATCTGCCACCTTATAAAGATTTACTGAAAACTCTGCAGATGATAACTGCGCCGTATTGTATGCTCGGTCTGGATCCGCATTGTTTTCATCATTCAAATCTGCAACATTTACAGATACCGTACATTTTGTTGACGTATCAATGGCTTTTGCCGCATACACATTTGAAATTGCAAATCCGGATACCGCAATTACAGCAGTCAGTAAAACAGCGATTCCTTTTTTCAAATTCATCATCTTTTTCAACTAGATATCCTCCTTCATACTCTTTGACTTTTTTCCTCCCAGAATCAGTCGAAGTAAAAGTATCAAAATAAGTGTTATTATCAAACCGACATAAACGTAAATCATGTAGTAGCTTGTTACGTTTTCGACTAAGGCCGAAGCCGGAGTGCTATCATCTGCAATCTCAGTTGGCTCAAATGGAATTCTCTCTCCCCGAACCAGCAAGCGATGTGTATTTACACCATAAGGTGTACAGGTAAAAAGTGTAACGTAATCTTTTCCCTCTTCGATGGTCAAAGCACTTGATAAGGTAACCATATCATCCTTATCCACCATCGGTAGAATCTGATCTACTTCGTATGCCAATGTATCATCCAATACGTGAATGTAAAAAACATCTCCCTCTTGAAGCTGATCCACATCTGTGAAAAGCTCTGCTGAAGGAAGTCCTCTGTGTGCTGCAAGAACACTGTGGGTTCCTTCTCCTCCGATTGGAAGCGAGGTTCCGTTTAAGTGTCCCACACCGGTTTGTAAAACGGCATCCGTGGTGCCATGATAAATAGAAAGCTTAACGCCTATTTTCGGAATGGAAATATATCCCATAATTCCGTCATTTCCAATGTTAAGCACATTTCGATAATCGGAATTTGCAGCATCCCCACTATCTTCGCCAAACACATCCGCATAAATATTATTTTGTGTAATCTGTGAAGTAAAACCTTTTGCAGCGCTCCATTCCGCAGTAAAATCTTCCACGGTCATCTCTTCCACAACCTCATCATAGGAAGAAATCAGCTGACTCTGGCGGTAGGTATTCCATTGATTGGAAACCACTGGATAGGTTAACACGCCGAACCCTGCAAGAAAAAGCAGAGCAAACAAAAGATTTGCAATCTTTCTTATCATAATTCTATGCCTTTGTACTCTTTTTTGACAAATGCCGGTCCAGAATAAACAGCACAAGAATAAATGCAGCGGTTATTCCGAGTCCGACCAGTACCCATAACAGATAATTTGTATGGTAGCTGTATGCAGCAAGAGGAATGTCTTCCTCCTCCACCATACCCTCTACATAATCCACTCTGTGACCTCTTACCAAAAGCCGCTGCGTATTTACGCCGTATGGTGTACAGGTAAGAAGTGTGACAAGGTCTTTTCCATCTTCAACCGCAAGGGCCGTTGTATCTTCCGGCTCCACCGTAAGAATCTGATCCACCTCATAAGCAAGGGTCTCATCCAATACATTGATGTAAAAATGATCGCCTTCCTTCATAAGATCAAGATCTGTAAAAAGAGATGCGCTGGGCAAACCTCTGTGAGCAGATAATACAGAATGTGTACTTTCTCCTCCAATCGGAAGGGAACTTCCTTCGAGATGTCCTGCTCCAATCTGAAGCACTTCATCACTGGTTCCATGAAAAATCGGAAGCTTAATTCCAATTTTTGGAATCTGAACATATCCCATAATGCCATCACCGTTTAGGTTCAGGCAGGACATATATTCTTCATCCTCTTCCTCTGCTGCTTCTGCAGTTGCAAATGAATCCGGCAAAATGCATGGCAGAAGGTTTGTGTTATATGTATTCGCCATCAGTACCTCAGACTCATAATCAATCTGTCCGTTTTCATCTGCCACAACAATTGCCTCTTCATAGGAGGAAATCAGTTGTGTCTGTCTGTAATTATTCCAGGTGTTGGAAACAAGTGGATACAGCAGTAAGGACAATCCGGCGAGCATCAGTAATCCAATTGCTATGAACTTTATATTTTTTTTCATCCGGCCTCTCCTTATTGTTGTATCATCTAAAATTAGTCATCGAGGGGCGGTTGCCCGCCCCTGTGCAAGACTAAAATAACCGATATTAACGTGCATTCTTTCTTCTAGATACAAAGAATAATCCAGCAGCTAAAACCATGATTGCTACACCAGCGATGGTGAAGATTGTTGTACCGATACCACCGGTTGATGGAAGAGCGGAAAGCTTAGAGTCAATCATCTCACCTGATTCAGATACATTTGCAGTAACAGATGCACCATCTTCATTTAGATCTGAAATAGTTACCTCAGTAGGAGTCTCATTGATTGAGTATCCTACAGGAGCAAGTGTCTCATGGAATGAGTATGTTCCCTCGTCGAGACCCATAACTTTTACTGTTCCGTTGGTAGCTTCTACAGTCTGAGTTGCATTTGTAGTATCAGAAGTTGCTAAGCTGTATACTCCATCAGCAGTCTTTACAAAATATAAAGCGACCGCATCATTGTTCTTGAATACCTGGAACTGTGCACCGGAAAGAACTGTCTCTTCGTCAGTATCCAACTTGGTAAGAGTGATATCACCGGTATATCCTGGAACATTTACCTTTGAATCCTCTCCATTGATATTATCCCAAGCAGTATTTACATATCCATTTACACCGTCAACCTTTGCCGTATAGGTAATTACAACAGTCTTACCAATGTTATCAGCCATAACACTTGTAAAATCAACAGTATATTTTCCAGGTACGTTGCTATCTTCAACCATGGTAAGAGTTGTTTCTACTCCACCAATTGTAACCTTTACAGATTCTTCATCAAGGATTAGATTTGTCATTACATCATATACAACAAATTCGTCTTTACCATAAGGAATCATTGTAGTAATTGTAAAGTTAATATCTTCATTTGCAGCTACAAATGAATCTGATGCTTCCTTCTCTAAAATAGAAGTAGAGCTCTTTGCAACTACAGTAGCATCTGCTGCAACAATATAAGGATTTGTCTCAGCTAAATCATATGTAACAGCACCCATTGGTGAATATGTTACCTTTGAACCTGTCGCAAGAACAAGATATAAGCCAGTCTTAACATCTGTAAATTCTACAGTTGCTTCCTTTTCTGCAACGATTGTATCATCAGCCTCTACCGTAGAGTTTTCTCCTCTTACGGCCGCTTCAAGAGCTTCCCAGTCAACTTCAGCCTCAGCTCCATCTGCACCAAGTGTTACTGCAGACGCTGCCCAATCAGCAATTACCCAAGAGTTTCCATTTTCATCTAACTCTGCAACCTTATAAATTGCAACTGTAGTATCTTCTCTTGTTGAAAGATTGTTAACAGTAATTTTTGTTGTAGAAGTTTCAGTTGTAGCACCTTCGTTTTCCGCAAAAACAGTTACGTTCATTGCGAGCATCATTACCATTGCAAGAGCAAAGGCAAAAATTTTTTTGATTCTTTTCATTTTTTCTCTCCTTTTGGGTCTTCCCCTGTTTTTATTTTTTGTTTTTATTTTTTGGGACCAGGCTCAAAAGGCGATTGCCATGGGCGTTCCTTTTCCCTTAATAAACACATTATTACATATCTTGGTAACACCGCGGTCACACATGACACATTTATTACCATTTTTTCTTTTTTATGCTCTGTAGGCTTTTCTTCTGCATACAAAGATGTATAATGCACCAGCCATCATCAAGAACATACCTCCGAACATATAAGCAAATATTCCTGCTCCACCGGTTTCCGGAAGTGTGTAAAGTGCTTCATCTTCAAACACAAGTGTTACTGTCATGTCATCACTATTAAAGTTTTCTTTTACCAAATTACTATTATTGTCATTTACTATTACACTTGTCAGTACACCATCTGTAATTTCAATTGTCCATACATCTGTACTTACAGAGTATCCTGCCGGTGCTACAGTTTCTTTCAGTATATACGTTCCTGAGGCAGGAGTCACATTATTAAGATCACCTTTTGACCAGATCACTTTTCCGTCAGAACCAGACACACCTGTATAGGTCTCAGCCTCTGATGTCAGCGTAAACTCTGCTCCCTCTAATACAATATCAGAGTCTTCTGATGCGCTCTTCTTAATAATATTCCAGATAAGATTTAAACTGTTTGTTACAGTTATGCTTGCAGTATTGTCATCTCCTACAACTTCATAAGCCGGAGCTTCTTCCGTTGCATCTGAGCTATACCTTGAATCAACATTTTTCTCGATAACTCTATATGTGCATCCGGATGGAACAATTAGTGTCTTAGTCCAATTATCATCTGCTGTTATGACCACGTCTTCATAATCTGTCCACGTTTCACCCGCATCGGTTGAGGACTGAACTGTAAATGTAACTGCGCTTCTCATCTGTCCATACATCTGATTTGCATCATTCCACACCTTATTCAATACAAGAGTTCTTGAAACCAAAGTATTCTTTACATAAAACTCCTGATCCTTTGTCGGATCGGAATCAGAAGTACATGTATTTGTAATTGTTGCGCTCTTTCCATCTTCAGCAACAACAATACTTGCCGTATAATATGGAACATCCTGCTCCGTTACAGCCTTGATTGTCTTTGTTGTGGAGTTACTCCAAGTCCAACCATTTGCTTCTGAAAGAACAATATTTTCTGTCGTGTTATCGCTATATGTTACTGTAGCATTTACACTATCTGGGCGAAACAGGTTCACATTTCCGTTATCGTCCCATACTTTAGTGACTTTCAGATTGTTAATATCATTGTCTTTGATTGTCTCAACGGAAAGGACAAAATCAAGACCATCCACATTAAATGACTGACCTGATGAATAATTTACACCATCACAGCTTAATGCGGAAACAGTAAAAATATTCAATCCTGAAATCTCGTAACACTGTACATCGTTTCCTGATCCATCCTTAACGGTGGTTTCTGATAAACCATAATACCTCTGAATTTTTGATGCATATCCAACGGATTTCAGAAGATATGTTCCCTGAGGATAAACATCCGTTTCCGTCAATTCGATGGTACGATAATTCGTTTCTCCGCTTAATAGTACCTGGAAAGAAACTTTTGTTCTTTTATCAATGTAACTTACTCCATCAAAGCAATTACTTCCATTACTACTATAAGACCACTCAGCACTTGAAGAATGTTTTGTCAATGTCCTAGAATTCTTGGTTCCACTATTCCATGTATTACTATTTTGGGGCATATATCCAGTAATTGTAACAACATTGTTTGTATTACCGTCTGCACTTCTTAATGCCTCAACTGTCTGTGATGATGCATTGGCTGAAAAAGCAGCCTGCGTCTTTACATCAACATGATCCCACTGTGGATTGCTGATATTAGACAGATAACTGGTCAACTGAATCGAAGCAGTTGTAATATTAACTTCCTGAACTCCTTCTTTGCTCTCATATTTATAAGCGCTTCCGGAATACTCACCCTCTTCGACAGACCATGAAATTATTTTCTTTGTTCCATTATCGTTATAATAAACCGGTACTTCCCATGACTTGCACCACTGGTTTGTATTTGTTTCTACAACATCATCTTTCGTGAGTACAAAGTTATCATAAGAAACTTTTTCTTCAGATAAAGAAACGTTTCCATTCAGATCGACAACAACATATCTGATTCCCTCTGTTGTTGTAATCTGACCATAAATATTAAGGTTTAAGCTTGTAGGTCTGGTATTATATATATTGTTATCATCTTCCCACTCTTTGGTAACCTTAATTTTTTTCGTCTTATTTACATCATCTCTATAGTTAACGATACTTGTAACTTCTTCACCAGAAGCCTTTGCAATTGTAAAGCTTCCATCTGTTGTTGAAGTAGTTCCGCTTTCGCTAAGAGAAACAGTGCCAGCAATTACGGTAACCGTATAAATGGTTTCATCAAGAGCATATCCTTCCGGAGCAGATATTTCTTTCATCTTATATGTTCCACCAACAACATTTTTAAACGAAACCTTTCCGTCATTGTCAGATGATGCTGTATATAATGCGTCTCCTTCGCAATTTGTATCATTTGAAGCATACAATCCAAATGTTGCTCCAGATAATGCATTATTTTCACTATCTGTTTTTGTGAACTCAACATCTACCGGAACAGAGGATATACTAGGAACAAAATTAAATGTGATCTTGCAATTACTTGCACCCGCTCCACGCTCCACATAAAATACAGTTAATGTATGAGTTCCGGTTGATAATCCATTTCTTCCTTCTTCGGTGCTTGCATATCCCAAAGAATCCGTATACACATTATGACTCTCAACAGCACGATCAATTTCTTTTTCACTATTATATGCGTATAATACTTTGGACTCACCGGTTTCAAAATTAATTTCTCCTGAAACTGTCTGATGTACTCCACCCATATCAAGAACTAACTTACCGTCAATGAATACCCACACATCATCATCACCAGAGAATTGGAATACTGTTGACTCGCCATTTGTCTTTCCATCATTACTAATAGAAAAAGTAATAGGAGCAACCATTCCAAAATGATAATTATCACTTCCTAATGGCATAAATTGACCATTATTTGATGTCGGAACAGCAGTAAACTTATTCTCAGAAGCATCGTATGTATATTCAGTACTTCTGCTATCCATCACATAATATCCATTCTTATATTCAAATGGAATTCCTACATTCGTATAAATAGCCTTTTTATCTGCCTGAATCTGAGGATCAAACAAATCTGCTACTGTATAGTTAAAGACAGGCAAATTATTTGATAATGAATTTTTTACAATTCCCTGAAAAGCAGTTGCATTTCCGTTAGTATTTCCAACCGTATCACAACGATTCCATTTTGTTCCGTTATATGCATTAAAGGCATCACCAGTAAGACCTCCACCTGCAGTATGAAAAATCAATGCATTTGTCTTGCTTAATGCCAGAGTTGCATTATTAATAGTTTCTTTTTCATAATCAAACAGATTTGCATATACGATATGTGAATCATGCTTATATACCATATATACGTCCTGAGAGGATGAATCTGCAGTCCAAGGTGTCCACACTTTGTTATTGCTCTCCAAATCAACAGAACGAACATAATGCCAAACAGCTTTTTGATTATTAATATATGAATTACTATAGTTATTAAAACTTATATTTGTTATTTTTACAGTTCCTTCACTCCACTGACTGTAATATTTTTTTCCATTAGATTCATAATAGCTTTTCCCAGTGTAATCATTCACATATGTATACAAATATGTGTATCCATCAATTGTATATTTATCAGCTGCAAGAGCGGCAAAATTATCACCAAATTCTCCTGCACCTGTTTGATTTCCTAAATTACCACCATTACTTAAATTACTAATATTCTGAACATTTTCAACTGCAATTTCATTTCCTGATTCATCAACAAAGTGAACTGTGATGCTCTTAGTTCCACTTATGCTCTTCCAAGTAATTGTGAATGTCGAAAAGCTATCTGTTACAAACTCAACCTTCTCTACTGCGTTTTCAGAAGTTGTATTGATTGCGCTATCAGAAGTAATATCCTTTACTTCAACATCCGTATTCTTTTCTTCCATATGCATTACAGATACTGTTGCATTCTCAGCGTTTTCTACGGATTCCGGAATAGCAGCTTCCTTATAATCTATTACAACGCTTACTTCGCCATTCGGTTCAACTTCTTCTCCATTTACTAAGAAACAGATATCATAGGCAAGGAAACCAGCGATCTCATAGTCATTTTCTTCTGCATCGTTTTCAAGCTGGCTTTTTACTTCCTGATACTCATCTCCGGAAGTAATCGGTGCAACACTCAATTTTGCATCTGAAGGAAGTGCCCCTTCTTCTGCTGATATTGTAATGATTGCATCTTCATTCTCGTATGTATAATTAACAGTCTTTACTTCTTTCTGTTCAGAATCTGTTTCAGTCTCAATTTCTGACTCGATTTCGGATTCAGTCTCTGTTTCGGTCTCAGACTCTGAAACAGACTCAGTCTCTGTAGCTTCGACTGTCTCTCCTTTCATTGTCTCTGTAGTTTCAGTTACCTCTGTTAACATCTCTCCGATTTCAGTAGCCATAGTTGACAGATTACCTGTAAGAAGTAATGCTACGCAAAGTACTGATACAATTGTTCTTTTTACGAAAGGAAACTTTCTCATTTATGCCTTTCCTCCTATTTATATCTGTAACAATTCATTATATGCATTAAAATTTATCTATATGCATTTTAGATTAAAAAAGTCACACGGTGGTCACACCACGAAAATTTTCTACTTTTTTTGTATCTTTTTCCATTTGAACCACAATTACTATATACATAAATAGTCACACCGCGGTCACACAGATCAATTTTCTTACGTTTTTGGTACTTTTTCCCTATTTTACTATCGATAAAAAACACCAAATATAGTTTTTCTGTGTATCATTTAACTATATTTGGTGTTTTATGGTTTTATTACTACTTATTTATTCGTCTATTCTTTACATCGCTTTTACAAATTCTTCTATGCTGCTTACTTTCGCAGAGAGCTTCAGCCATCTTGTAAGTACATCCATGTCCTTCTGGCTCATGATTTTTTCCTTTAAATCTATGGAAACTGTTCCTACTTCTTCCAGTAATTCTATTGTAGATTGTGCTTTTCCTTCCGACCTCCCCTCAAGGCGACCTTCTTTTCTCCCTTCTATACGACCTTCTTTTATCCCCTCACCTAAAAGTTCCTGCTTCCAGTCTTCCATTCCTTTGCACATCATATCTGTTTTTCCCTCCATCTGATTCATTTGAAAATTCAAATTCAAGCAAGAATTGATTAATTGTGCGATTTCTACATCGATTTGCTGATATTCCTCGCTCATAGCGATTTCTTTTAACTTTTCCTTCTCATTGGAAGCAGATATAAATTTCAAAACCTTTCCCAATTCTGAAGTAAAGAGAGTAAAATCCTTTATTTCATTCGGGATAATCAAATGCAGATGATAGTTATCGACATATTTTAGAATTTCATCATCAGTCGCTTCAAACATATCATACAGGGATCTTGGTGCATCCCAGTTTTCGGCCCCAAAATAGATTACATAAAGTATCTTTTGTGCTCATTCTTTTTTTAGTCTGTCTCTTTCGCGCAGACTATTCCTTTCTTTATTCCAGCACGCACTTTTTTGTAAATCTCTCACACCTATATGCTAGCATCTACGATTTCGGAATTCAAGAAGGTACAGAAAAACCGTCAGATGTACCAATATTTTGTATTGTTTTAAGAATAATACTTTTAAATCCACTCCAATTTCAAGGCAAAACACGCCTCTTTTTTGTAACCCCCTTTTTTACAAGATTTTCCAATAAAGAAAAATCCGATTCTACAAGTTTAGGGCGTACCTTGCAGAACCGGATATCTGAATATATTATTCTTCTATATACTGATAAAGCTATCGGGCCTTATTTTCGAATCAATTTGTATTACATTGCATTCATAAATTCTTCTATACTACTTACTTTTGCCGAGAGCTTCAGCCATCTTGTGAGTACATCCATATCCTTCTGTCTCATGATTTTTTCCTTTAGGTCTATGGAAACTGTTCCTACTTCTTCCAGTAATTCTATTGTCGCTTGCGCTTTTCCTTCGGACTTTCCCTCGCCTAAAAGTTCCTGCTTCCAGTCTTCCATTCCCTTACACATCATATCTGTTTTTCCCTCCATCTGATTCATTTGGAAATTCAAATTCAAGCATGAATTGATTAATTGTGCGGTTTCTACATCGATTTGCTGATATTCCTCGCTCATAGCGATTTCTTTTAGTTTTTCCTTTTCGTTGGAAGCAGATATGAATTTCAAAACCTTTCCCAATTCCGAGGAAAATAGCGTAAAGTCCTCGATTTCCTTCGGAATAATCAAATGCAGATGGTAGTTGTCGACATATTTTAAGATTTCTTCATCTGTCGCTTCAAACATATCATACAGGGATCTTGGTGCATCCCAGTTTTCGGCCCCAAAATAGATTACAAGCGTGATTACCGGAGTGATCTTATCTGTCTTTGAAAAACCGGATAAAAATGCTTCTCCCTTCAAATCTTTTGCTTTCTTATGATTCTCTGAAATGTATTTCACCTGTCGTCCGTAATTTAGTGCATCATAGATCAGATTCCTTACCGGCATTGCGTAATGAATGTCTGCCTGATTCTCGATTCCAAGTACAACATAGGTTGTCTTTCCATCTTTTTTGATAATGCACTTTTTCAATACATCCCTAATTTTTTGCGTAATCTCTGCGGAATCATTTTTCAACACATCTCCGATTTCTATTGGATCGAGTTCCACCAGACAATCTGATTGCACTACCTGCCTTCCATGAAAAAGATAATAATTAAATGCATCTGCAAAATGCTTTGGATTTTCCATATACGATTTACATAAAGTATCTTTTGTGCTCATTCTTTTTTAGTCTGTCTCTTTCGCGCAGACTATTCCTTTCTTTATTCCAGCACGCAC
>JBJFCD010000236.1:17971-33526 GCA_051888795.1 Lachnospiraceae bacterium
AAGGTACAGAAAAACCGTCAGATGTACCAATATTTTGTATTGTTTTAAGAATAATTCTTTTAAAACCACTCCAATTTCAAGGCAAAACACGCCTCTTTTTTGTAACCCCCCTTTTTTACAAGATTTTCCAATAAAGAAAAATCCAGCCTAGCAAGGCTGGATTCATATAACTTTCTTTTTGTATTTGTGTTACCCAAAATGAATTTTGCTATTCAAATATGCAAATTCATTTGGAGTCTCAAATACAAAATAAAAATTTTACTTATTGCTATTGAACAAATTGTCCATTCATGGATACCTGTTCGATATTTACACGAACATTGACATTCTTGTACTTGGAATCAAGATCAAATAATTTTGAAATCAATCGGTTTGCAACAAGAAGCGCCAATTCCTCGGTGGTACTTGGAAGCAGGATGATAAACTGTGTATCGCTGTACTTTGCGGCCACATCTCCTACTCGAAGAGAATCCTTGATGGTTTTCTCCATTCCGTTCATCGCCTGTTTCGTTCGAAACTGTGCAAGCTCTGCGGTATCTTCCTTTTTTCCTGTAATCGTAAGAAGCAGTAAGTATTCGCTTTCCTTTGCTCTGGTACTCTTTCTTGCTTCCAGATGATAAATCTCTTTGAAAATCGGATATCCGCAAAAGAACACCCCTTCCGGCTCTTCCTCAACAATATCCTCACGAACTTCATTCATGCTGTAGGCGCTCTGCCCCTTACTCATTGCAAGAAGCTCTTCATACACCTTATTTAATATTGTTGTTTTCCGGATTCCTAATTCTTTTTCCATAATTTCTCTCGCTTTTTCGTATGATTCCAACGCAAGAGATATCTTGCCGCAGCGCATACGTGCTTCAATCTGATAGCAGAAAAGCTGTTCATCTCCATTCTCATATTTTAGTGCATTATTACATAACTTATCCAGCTTTTCATATTGCTCTGTTTTTACATAAAGTTCCGCCAAACCTTTGGCGCATGATAAGAAAAGCGAATGATAATAGGTATTTAATGTAAGAATCCAATGCATATCCAAAATCTGAGGGAGGAAATCACCCTGATAGATTGCAATTGCCTGTTCATATTTGATAATTGCATCCTCATAGACATTTTCGACTTTTGCTTCGTTGATCAGTTTTTCAAACTTCTCAATATCAAGAATTACCTTTACATCCGGATTCCAACGATAAGAACCACGATTTGTAACAATGAAATCTTCCTCTCCGAAAAAGCTTGTAAGAGTTTTACGCAAACGGTACATCAGATTTTTTAATGCCCCTGCCGGATTATCGATTTCTTCATCCTGCCAGATTGCAGTTGAAATATCATCTGTAGTAAGTGTCTTCTCCCTGTATAAAAGCATATACATTAAAAGCTTTGACAACATAGGAGAACGAAGCTGTTCGTCATCTACAACCGTCATTCCGTCGGTCATCTGAAATTTTCCAAGCGTATTTACTGTTAACATGTCTTTTCTCCCTTTTTCAAAGAGTCTTCTTATTACATAAACATTCAAAGTATATCACAGTTCTATTACATATGAAAATAGGAAAATTCGCACAAAAATGAAGAAAATGCACTAAAACAGCTACTAATTCTGTCCATAATAGGCATTCGCACCATGCTTACGGTAAAAATGCTTATTCTTAATGCTGTCCGGCGCAGGCTGTACATTCGGATTGATGGCTTCGGTATTTCTTGCCATCTTTGCAACCTCTTCAAGTACTACCGCATTGTGAACTGCTTCTGCAGCGTCCTTTCCCCAGGTAAATGGTCCATGATTCTTGCAGAGAACTGCAGGTGTGTAGGTCGGATTTATTCCTCTTGTCTCAAAGGTCTCAATAATTACAACGCCGGTATTTTTCTCATAGGCCTCATCAATCTCTTCCTGTGTAAGATTTCTCGCACATGGAATCGGTCCAAGAAAATAATCTGCATGTGTGGTTCCATAAAGCGGAATATCCCGTCCTGCCTGCGCCCATGCTACGGCCTCCGGCGAATGGGTATGTACGATTCCGCCAATCTCCGGATACTTCTTGTAAAGCTCCAGATGGGTTGCGGTGTCGGAGGAAGGCTTATATCTTCCTTCAATCTTATTTCCTTCCAAATCCATTACTACCATGTCTTCCGGTTTTAACTCATCATAATCTACACCGCTTGGTTTAATTACAAAATATCCTGTTTCACGGTCAATCCCGCTTACGTTTCCCCAGGTATATGTGATAAGCCCTCTTTTGGGAAGCTCCATATTGGCTTCATATACTTTTTGCTTTAATTCTTCTAACATGTTTGTTTCCTCTTATTCTCCAAAAACAGCCTTATAATCAGCCTGGAATTTCTCAATTCCCTGATCGGTAAGCGGATGCTTGGTCATCTGCTCAATTACCTTGTATGGAATCGTTGCAATATCTGCACCTGCAAGAGCACAATCCGTTACATGAATCGGATTACGGATAGATGCTGCAATAATTTCTGTCTCATATCCATAGATATCAAAAATTTCTGCAATGTCACGGATAAGATCAATTCCCGGCTGGCTAATATCGTCTAATCTTCCGAGGAATGGTGAAACATAGGTTGCTCCTGCATTTGCTGCTAAAATTGCCTGGTTTGCGGTAAAAATTAAAGTTACATTTGTTTTTATTCCTTCTGCTGAAAGAACCTTAACAGCCTTAAGTCCTTCGATGGTCATTGGAATCTTTACAACCATGTTTGGATGTAATGCTGCAATCTCACGTCCTTCCTTGATCATTCCCTCTGCATCAACGGTTGTAGCCTTTACTTCTCCACTGATTGGTCCGTCAACGATGGATGCAATTTCCTTTAAGATTTCCTCCTGTGGTCTTCCACCCTCTTTGGCAATAAGGGAAGGGTTTGTGGTTACACCACAGATAACCCCCATATCGTTTGCCTTCTTGATTTCCTCAATTTTTCCGGTATCAACAAAAATTTTCATGATGGTAATCTCCTTTATTTTTAATTTTTTTCAATACTAGTTCTTATCTATTCGTTGAGATTTTCACTCTTTACGTATAACCTTGCTCTTTTCACACATTTTATATGTAGTTTGTGGCTTGAATAGAGCATCTGAAAATACAAACCAGAGAGGACAAATGTTACATATAAATACACTTTTTTCTCTCGCCTTATATGTAATTGCAAGCAAAATCTATCTTTCCGAGGTCAATTACTACATATAAATCCTCATAATTCCGACGCTTATATGTATATCCTCCTATTTCCCAGAATTTCATTCTATCAAATACTTTCCACTTACAAATAAATGAAATAAGCTTTATTTGTAAAATACATTTCCAAGCATCAAATCCTTCTTGAAGTTGCGGATGGTGGTATCCTTATCGATAAATACCGCTTCAATACCCATAGCGGCTGCCCAGTCACCCATCTGCTCTGCAGTAAGATCATAAGAAAATGCGGTATGGTGAGCTCCACCTGCAAGTAACCATGCCTCTGTTCCTGTATAGAAATCCGGCTGCGGTGTCCAGAAGTTGATTGCTGTAGGAAGCTTTGGAAGTGGCTTCTCAACCTTCTTGCAGTCCACATCCTGAATAATCAAACGGAAGCGATTTCCAAGGTCGATCAAGGATGTTGCGATACCCTTTCCTTCCTTTGACTGGAATACCAGACGGGCAGGATCTTCTCTGTTACCCATAGAAAGAGGCTGACACTTAATCTGAATCGGTCCTTCTGCAATGGTAGGACAAATCTCCAGCATATGAGCCTGAATGATTCCTTCCTTACCCTTTACAAGGTTATAGGTATAATCCTCAAGCATGGAGGTTCCCTTTGCATCCTTCATTCCGGCAGTCATGATTTTCATAAGACGTACCATTGCTGCAACCTTCCAGTCACCTTCTGCTCCAAATCCATATCCCTTTTCCATCAATCTTTGAATTGCAAGTCCCGGAAGCTGCTGTAATGCGCCAAGATCTCCAAAGTGTGTAACGATGGCCTGATAATTCTTCTCCTCAAGGAATCTCTCGAATCCCAGCTCAATCTGTGCCTGAACAGCTACATGCTTTTTGAACTCTTCCGGATCTCTTCCTTCTAAACAAATGTCATACTTTGAATAGTACTCATCTACCAGTGCGTTTGTATCGGAAGCAGATACAGCAGCAACCGCTTCTGCGATTTCGTTTACCGGATAAGCATCAATTTCCCAGCCAAACTTAAGCTGAGCTTCTACCTTATCTCCTTCCGTTACAGCAACATTTCGCATATTGTCTGCTACTCTCATGACACGAATATGGCTGCTCTCTACGATACCAACGGCAGTGCGCATCCAGGAAGCAATTTTTTCCTGAACGGCTGCATCCTTCCAGAATCCCACAACAATTTTTCTCTCGATTCCCATTCTTGTTACGATATGAGCATACTCTCTGTCTCCGTGGGCAGCCTGATTCTCATTCATGAAATCCATATCCATGGTCTCATAAGGAATCTCTTCATTGTACTGTGTATGTAAATGAAGCAATGGCTTACGATACTCCTGAAGTCCCAGAATCCAGCTTTTTGCAGGTGAGAAGGTATGCATCCAGGTAATGACACCTGCACACTCCTCATCATTGTTTGCCTCGTTAAAGGTCTTTCTGATCAATTCATTTGTAATAAGAGTCGGCTTCCATACAACTTCATAAGGAAGAACTCCTGACTGATTAAGCGCTTCCACAATTTCCTTTGAGTGAGCTGCAACATGTGAAAGACACTCATCCCCATACAGATCCTGTGATCCGGTACAAAACCAGAACTTGTAATTTTTAACTGCTAACATATGTTTTCCTCCAATAATTAAATTTAAAGTTAATTTTAAGTTTATATTTCCAAATGAATTTGCATATTCGAATCAGAACCCACTCTCGTTCGTAAAAAGCGTAGCGGTACTAAATTCGCAATAAATTGCTCATTAAGTGCCGACGCTTTTTAAACGTTCTGATTCGAATAGCAAAATTCATTTCTGGAAATATAAATTAGAAATACTTTTTTATAACGGTAACGCATTCACAGCTTCCTGCTCTGCTGCGATGCATGCCTTATAGCTTTCTATGTATGCATCAAATCCGGCTACATCTGCTGCATCCGGCTCCATAACGGTTCCGCTTTCTCCCGCAAATACGTTTTGATTTAAGAAATCTGCAAAGCTTTCGCCATCCTCTTTATTTACCATATAGGATGCTAAGATTGCCATTCCCCATGGTCCACCCTCTCCGGCAGTCTCCATTACGGCAACCGGGGCATTCATTGCAGCTGCAAGAACGCTCTGTCCCACGCCCTTGGTCTTGAACAAGCCTCCATGTCCATAAATGGTATCCACTTTTACCTTCTCTTCTTTAAAAAGAATGTCGCATCCAATCTTAAGTGTTGCAAGTGATGCGTATAAATGCGTTCTCATAAAGTTTGCCAGATTCATCCTTGCATCCGGCTTTCTTACGAACAATGGACGTCCCTCGTTCAGTCCGATTACAGGCTCTCCGGAAAATGTATTGAAAGCGACCAGTCCTCCGCAGTCCTTATCTCCTGTCATTGCGTTGGTGTAAAGCTTTCCGTAAATATCATTCATGTCAAGATTCATTCCGAACATATCGGAAAATTCTTTAAACAGCCCTACCCATGCATTCAGATCCGAGGTACAGTTGTTGCAATGTACCATTGCTACGGTATCTCCCACCGGAGTCGTTACCAGGTCAAGCTCCTCATGAACCTTCTTCAATGCCTCTTCCAGCACAACCATTGCAAAAACAGAGGTTCCTGCAGACACATTTCCGGTACGGACAGCTACGGAATTGGTAGCAGTCATTCCGGTGCCCGCATCTCCTTCCGGCGGAGCAAGAGGAATACCTGCCTCTAAGTTTCCGCTGACATCGAGAAGCCTTGCTCCCTCTTCGGTCAGTGTTCCCGCAGACTCTCCTGCTACAAGCACTTTAGGAATAATTTGCTCTAAGGTCCATGGGAGTGCTGCAACCTTTGGAAGTGCGTCAAACTGTTCCATCATCTTTGCGTCATAATTTCTTGTTTTTGAATCAATCGGGAACATTCCGGATGCTTCTCCGATTCCAAGCACCTTTTCTCCCGTCAGCTTCCAATGGATATATCCGGCCAGAGTGGTAAAGAAATCGATTTTATCAATGTGCTCCTCCTGATTTAGGATTGCCTGATACAAATGGGCAATGCTCCATCTCTGTGGGATATTGAAATTGAAAACACCTGTAAGCTCTGCTGCTGCAGGACCGGTGATAGTGTTTCTCCAGGTTCTAAATGGTACAAGTAACTCTTCATTCTTATCAAATGCAAGATATCCATGCATCATTCCTGAAATACCGATGGCGCCAAGCTTTTTAATCTCGATTCCGTACTTACTCTTAACATCCTCACGAAGCTTTGCATAACAATCGGAAAGTCCGCCCCAGATGGCATCCAGACTGTAGGTCCAAACGCCGTTTTCCAGCTGGTTTTCCCAATCATGGGAACCGGATGCGATTGGAGCATGTGTCTCGTCAATAAGTACCGCCTTGATTCTGGTGGAACCGAACTCGATTCCAAGTACGGCTTTTCCGCTTTCAATTACCGCTTTTGCGTTGCTCATATAATTACCCCCGTAAAATTTTTCTTTATAAAAAAAGAATACAACTTGTACACATGCCGTGACAAGTTGTATTTTTCTAAACGAACCCTACGCCGAATCCTTTTTGCTGTTTAATGATTTCCGCATTTTTTCCATTTTTCATATACCCCTGCAACCATTTCATAACTTCCATCTGCACTTCAAACTCCTGTGCATTTTTTTCAAATTTAAAACAAGGCCAATCCCCAATTCCTCGCTTTTCCCCATCTCTACTGGATATTTTTACCTCTACACTCCAATAATTTGTTCCGGCTTTTCGGATGTTAAATTCCATTCCGTCAGACGAATCAAACCGTCCGCTTGACAGTATTTCATCCAGCCACTTATTAAACTCCAAATCCATACGATCACTCCTTCCCAAGTAACCAATCGTCTACGCAGGCTCCCCAAACTCTGCGCATTCTTTTCTTTTTCTCTTGTTCTATTCCAAAACGTAAATTATTTTATTCTCTGAACCCTTTTTTCCTCCTTAACTTCAGCAAATCGCATTTTTATATATTTCCTTTTTTAATTTCCCTTATTTCCCCTAACAAATGTTGATATTGCTCCATCCACAAGCTATGATGATCCCTCACAAAAGCTATGTTATTTTCCCTGCAGGCCATCTCCAAGTCCTTTGCGGCATCCGAGATTTCAGTGGCCCCAATGGTCATTGATGTATTTTTTAGGCCATGTATGATGATTCTGTAATTTTCCCAATCCTCCTTATCAAAAGCCTGCTGTAATGGTTCACTCATATCCTCCGACTCATATTCTAAAATCATATCCGTCAGGAATCTGGTGTCATTCATACAATAGCTAAGCCCTGTCTGAATGTCAATCTCCATCAATGTAAAAATGGATTTTTCAATTTTTGCAGTTTCCTGCTTTTCCTGATTTCCTTGTTCTTCCTTCTTTTGGGTCAATTCACAAGGCAGATATGTTAAAAGCATCTCTTTCAGTTCTTTTTCCCGCACCGGCTTGGCAAGATAATCGGAAAATCCCGCCTCTATATATTCTTCTTTCGCTCCCATAATGGCATTTGCCGTCAACATAATGATAGGAGTATTCGCGTTTGGATTCTCGTTCAGTTCCTTCATACGGAGCAGGGTTTCCATTCCGTCCATGTCCGGCATCATATGATCCAAAAAGATAACATCATACTTCTTTTTCTTTACCATGACCAGACACTGCTCGCCGCTTGTTGCGGTATCCACGGAAATCTCAGTATCTTTCAGCAATCCCTTGACCACCTTCAGATTCATTTCCACATCATCTACCACAAGAATTTTTGCCTCCGGAGCAATCAGGCTGGTATTCTCGGATTCCATCCCTGCCAGATAATCCTGATATTTCTTTCCATAATCTCCCATCGGTGCATCATCGATAATTTGTTGCGGAATGGATACAGAAAATGTGGAGCCTTCCCCGTATATACTTGAAACACGAATGCTTCCATTCATCATCTCCACAAGATACTTGGTAAGATTTAAGCCTAATCCGGTTCCTTCAATATTTCGATTTTTCTTCTCCTCGATTCTGGTAAAGTTTTCAAAGAGCTTGTCGATATCCGATTCTTTAATTCCGATTCCGGTATCTTTTACTGCCAGCATGAGGTCTATTCGATCTGTATCCCTTTTTTCAAAGTCTACCAGCAATTCTACTCTTCCCTGCCTTGTGTATTTCACCGCATTGGACAGCAGGTTATTGATAATTTGTCGTACTCGGATTTCATCTCCGAACAGCCGACTCGGCATCTGGGGATTTACATGAATCAAAAATGCCAGATCCTTATCCCTTGCTCTTGCATCATTTACATTATAGCAGTCATTCAATACGGAAAACACATCATATTCCACCGGAATAATCTCGAATTTGCCCGATTCGATTTTCGAGATATCCAGAATATCATTTACAATTCCAAGCAAAGAATTTCCGGCGCTTTGGATGTTCTTTGCATATTCCATCATGGATTCGCTTGTGCATTCTTTTAAGAGCATTGCATCCATTCCCAGAATTCCGTTGATGGGAGTCCGGATTTCATGGGACATGCTGGCAAGGAACTGACTCTTTGCCCGATTTGCAGCCTCTGCCTTATCCCTTGCCTCCTCCGCAAACTGAATCTGTACGTTAATCATCTGATCCATGAGCACGATAATCTCACAGACCGCAAAAATAGCAGTTCCATATCGGCTGAATTTTCCAAGATCCCCAACCTTAATGGTATAGGTTCTTAAGAGATCACAGGCAGCTCCTATCATCATGGAAAGGATTCCTACAAACTGGATTACCATTGCTTTACTTGGTTCTTCTTTCAGTAAATGAAGCATTCCCACGATTGCAGAAATAATAATAAGCGCCAGGATTCCATGAGAAATAAATGCCATATTAATGAAATCCACACAATTTGTCATCTGGAGAACTACCTGTACAATGATGTTTGAGAATGACACCACCAGCAGCACGCTCATGATCTTTTTCAGCTTTGGAAGCGCCTTTGACAAATACACCTCAAAAAACAAGGGGCCTGTCATCAAAATAAGGAACACCATATTGGAATATAAAAACTGGTTTCCTGCAAAAAGTGTAAATATCTTTGTCTCTTCCAGATGATACAGACCTATCATTATCAGATAGGTCGCCAGATAGGCGTATCCGTAGTTATCATTTCCAATAAAATGCTGGAAGATTGCCAGCACCAGAATCATAAGCCCAATAAAAAGAATGATTGCGGCACATAAAATATCTATGGATGCATGTTCGACAAACTGCAGAATGGAGATGTCTCGTTCTCCCACAGAAATTCCTGTTATGTAGCTGGCATAATCTGCATAGGGCGAATACATTTCAATCTGTATGGTCTTTCCGCCGGAGGCATAGGGCAGATCTGCAAAAACCATAACACTACCCGGAGTATGCCCTATCATTTTTTCATCTTCCACCCCAAAGGAATAGACAGATTCCCCATCCACTTTAATATCGACCACCTTATCTGCCGACAAAAAGGATATGGTTTTCCCTGAAAATTTCTCCGGAATGATATTTTCAATCACGAGCTTTTCATAGGGATCGCTTTTTCCCAAATACGGAAGCTCTGACAATTCCATGCTTGTACCATCCTCATGGTAAAGCACCCACCCTTCATTGAAGCTGTAGGTTTCACCACGACTTAAGGTCATGTTATCTACTTTTGCGTTTCCAACGATAATGCATAGCACTATCAATTGGATGATTAGGATTCCCCAAATCCATTTCGTACTCTTCTTCACAAACTACTCCTTTTTGTAAAAAACACCTGTTATTAAAAAAAGCCCGATTTATTATACCATATTATTGTACAACAAATCAGACTTCTTTGCCTTAAAAATATAAAAAATTTTTGTATGATATTCATTCTCCCACCAATACAGCCTTCCATTTTTTTGAGAAAAGATAATATGCAATCATGCAGAACATTCCGAAAAAAAAGCTGATGGGAAAGCAAATCATGATATAGGTTCCATCGAAATAGGAACTGATAAAATAAGCGCAGGGAATTCGAACCGCCCAAAGCATAAGCAAATTTACAATTGTCGTATATCGTAATTGCCCTACACCGTTTACAATACAGCTGATACTATTGAATACTGCATATGCCCATTGCGATAACAGCATTGCCACAACGTATCGGCTGGCATACAAAAGCACCATCTCATTCTTTGAAAAGAACCGAAGAAGCGGCATACGAAACGAAATCATTGCCAGACCTAAGGCAAGCGTAATCAACCCATTTACTGCCGGGATTTTTATGTAGCCTTGCTTTAACCGTGCGATGTTTTTTGCTCCGTAATTTTGCCCTGAAAATGTGGTGGCCGCTGAGGATACCGCCGTAATTGCCACATTCGTACATCCCGTAATTCTTCCGGCCACCGACGCTCCTGCCATAAAAGTGGTTCCCTGTGCATTTACTAACGTCTGCATCACCATATGGCCAAAGGAAAACAAGGAATTATTAAGACCAATGGGAACACCAAGCAGAAGCATGTTTTTCAATTCTTCGCCGGAAAAGCCTTTCGGAAATACAGAAAAACCAATCTCTTTGAATCTGCTCTTTATGTACCAGATACTCACACCCCATGAGATGTACATTGCTATCATGGTAGACAGCGCCGCTCCGCCGACGCCCATCCCCATAACCGCTACAAAGAAAACATCAAAAACAATATTCGCCACACAGGAAACCACAAGAAACCAAAGTGAAGCCTTGCTGTCTCCTATTCCTCGGAGTATACCGGCGTTCATATTGTATCCTAAATTGCCAAGGGTTCCGCAGAATACGATTCTGGTATAGGTAATAGCTGAGCTAAGTGCATCCTGCGGAACTCCCATGGCATTTAAAATCCAGGGGGTTGCAAAAAATCCAAGCACTCCGATTGCAATACCGCTTACATATACAAAAAAAATTGCTGTCTGCGCGGTATTTCGAACCTTTTCGTTGTCATTTGCTCCAATATACTGCGAAATCAGAATGGACACTCCCGTTCCTATTCCAAGAAAAATACAAAGCAGTACCTCCACCGGCTGAGAGCTGGTTCCCACAGCTGCAAGTGACTCATCTCCGCAGAAATTTCCAACCACAAGTGTATCTACTGTGGTATAGAGCTGTTGCAGGATATTCCCAATTACAATCGGAAATGCGAACAAAAGCACATTCTTCATAATCGGTCCGGTTGTCATATCTATTTTTTTCGACTGTGCCACTTTTCTGCTCCTTGCAAATATTTCTTGGTTCTGTTATATATTATTTCAAAGAATCATATTTTTCTTATGCTACATTTTAATTTTTTGCAGAAAATTTATGATTTCATGACATTTTTCCTATAATTTCTCTGCAAGTAGGTTTTGCTGGGATGTTCTACAGTGAATTCAATACGAAGCAATCCTTTTTACTGTACTGGTTTCCAAGCATACAGTAAATCTGATACAGAGTAACCCTTTTTACTGTACTGGCTTGCTAAACATACAGTAAATCTGATACGAAGCAAGGCTTTTTACTGTACTGGTTTCCAAGCATACAGTAAATCTGATACAGAGTAACCCTTTTTACTGTACTGGCTTGCTAAACATACAGTAAATCCGATGCGAAGCAAGACTTTTTACTGTACTGGCTTGCTAAACATACAGTAAATCCGATGCGAAGCAAGACTTTTTACTGTACTGGCTTGCTAAACATACAGTAAATCCGATACAGAATAACCCTTTTTACTGTACTGTTTTCCGAGCATACAGTAAATCCGATACAGAACATTCTTTTTTACTGTGCTGATTTCCAAACATACAGTAAATATCATAATTCAATTATAAATCATGCAGCTTGGACTAATAACTTCAATAGAAAGGACATCCTAAAATGGCATTACCGTTACCGGAAGGAACATTATTTCAAATTACACACAAAAAAAGATCCGGAAGCTACTCCATGCCTTCCCTTGAAGCAGCTTTGGACCATTATTCTCTTTCCTATCTCATACAGGGGGATCGTACCATTATCACTCCGACCATGACCTATACCATACACGCCGGATATGTCAATGCGATGGCTCCCTATATCTACCATCAGACGGTTCCGGCTTCAGACCTTGACTATGAAAGTATTTTTATAAAATTTTCTCCTCAATTTATGAAACCCTATACCGATCAGCTGGGAAGTCAGTTTCTGGATCAAATTTTCAGTCGCTTTTCCATGCATTTTACGGAAGCCTCCCGTCAAAAGGTATATTCTCTTTTCTGTGATTTGCTGGAGGTCAGCCAGAAGGAGTCTGCCTATCGGGAAATTACTCTGCAAAGTCTTCTTTTTAGACTGCTCATCCTTCTTTTAGAGGAGAGCCTCCACGATGAAGAAGCCAATATGCGAAAAACACCTTTATCCCCACCGATCCTGGAAGCGATTTTTTATATGGAAAAAAATTATGCCCAAATCCTCCATATTGAAACTGTTGCAGAGGTTTCCGGTTATGCTGTTTCCTACTTTTCAAGATTGTTTCAAGAGCAGATGGGACATTCCTTCTCCGAATACCTCTGCAGCATCCGCCTGCGGCATGTGGAAAGTCTTCTTCTTAGCACAGATAAATCCATAACCGACATTGCACTTGAAACCGGTTTTCAATATCCCGGTAACATGACAAGCACCTTTCGCCAAAAAGTAGGCATGACTCCAAGAGAATACCGGAAAACAAGACGAAAACTCCCTTAAAGAACTAGCGAGAAGATTCCATATTCTTTTAATCCCATTTTTAAAGTGCTCTTGTGGATTCCCGGATTACCAGCTTTGGTTCAATCAGAAGCTGCGCTTCTTCCTTTTCTACCTGTTCATTATTGATAAAGCGCATCAAAAGCTCTGCCGCCATTCTTCCGAGCTGTTCCTGCGGATGTGTCACTGTCGTAAGCGGTACTTTGCAGGCTTCTGCAAGATATGAATTATCGTACCCTGTCACCGAAACATCCGTCGGGCAGGTTAAGCCTTCCTGCTCTAAGCCCTCCATAATTTGAACCGCAACCTGATCGTTATATGCTACAACAGCATCGAAAAAAAGCTTCTTACGATTTTTTGCCATCTGGGCAATCTGCTCCTTCGGATGACGTTTTCGATCCTCTGTGTAGAACCAGATGACCTTATCCGGATCATATGCAATTCCTGCCTGCTGCAGTGCCTGAATATATCCCTTATGTCGCTCCTGCCCCTGAATATCATCTGCCTTGAACACGCCGACAATATCCCTGTGTCCCTGCTTAATCAGATATTCCGTTACAAGAAAACCTCCTTTTCGATCATCCATCAGAATGCGAGGTTTATCCTCTAAGCTGCTATAGCATCCCTGAATGAATACATATGGAATCTTGTACTGATCCAGTATCTCATATAAATTCAAATGGCTGCATAGAATCTGGCTCTTGCTTGGCTCGATAATCAGACCTTCTATATCCTTTTGAAGCAGTTCCTCTAGGCATTTTGCCTCCCGGCTTCTGGAATTATTAGTATTTTTTAAAATAATGCTATACCCTTTTTCCGTCATCACCTCATCTATCCCATTGATGACTCTTGGAAAAATGTAATCGGAAAGATAGGTCGTAATAACTGCTATATTTTTTGAATTTTTCCTTGCCTTCACCATGCCGGAGCAAAAGGTTCCCCGACCATGCTCCGCATAAATATAGCCCTCGTCATGGAGAACCTGGAGTGCTTTTCTCACGGTCTGTCGGCTGATACTGTACTTGTTCGCCAGCTCATTTTCAGACGGAAGCTTATCTCCTGCCTTGATATCACCGTTTAACATTGCCACTCGAAGGTCCTGAACGAGAGCATCATACTTAATCTTTATTCCTGATCCCATGAATCTTCCCCTGTAAGCTTCATCATTTCGGTTATGTAAAAATCTACAGCCTCTTTTGAATTTTCAAACTCAAACAGCTTCCCCTGCTGATATTTGCTGTTCCGAATAAATACCTTGTTGTAATTCAAATACGAAATTTCAGAAAGAACCTTTCCGTTCTTATCCTTTTTTTCTTTATGCATGACCGGAGCCTGCTCATTATTACTCTCTTTTGGAAGCTCATTCTCTTCTAGAAACTCCTGTGTTTCCGGAATATCCTGAAGTTTCTCTGCCATTCTCGACTCTATCGGTGTCTCCGGGAACTCCTCTTTAGGCACTGTTTTCTTCTGCATCTCCTGAACCGCTTCTGTAAGTCCTGACTCCTCCGCAATCTCCAGCACTTCTTCTGCCCTCTCCGGAGCCCTCTCTTTTGGCTCCTCCTCCGGCATCAGGGAAACCATCTCCACCTTTGGTTCTTCTCTCTCCTCCGGTTCTTCCGGAACCAAAGATACCATCTCCACAATACTATCCTCCGGATTTGTATCGCCCCAGAAGTCGAACAGATTCAGTTGTCCGGACAATCCCCTCTTTGCCATAAAACCTTACTCCCTGACATAAATATCTGAAAGATTCTGAAAAATAGCCGCAAGCACATCCGGCTTGTTCATGGAATAAATATGTATATGATTCACCCCGTTTGCCACAAGGTCAATAATCTGATCCGTTGCATATGCAATTCCCGCCTGCTTCATGGCGTTCGGATCATCTCCGAACCTTTCAACAATGCGGATGAACTTCTGCGGAATCATATTTCCGGAAAGCGCACCGGCCTTCTTGATCTGTGTTGCACGGGTAATTGGCATGATTCCCGGAACTACAGGCACATTGATTCCCTTCTTTAAAGCCTTGTACATGAAACTGTAATAGGTGTTGTTATCATAAAAAAGCTGAGTGGTCAGATAATCTACACCTGCATCCACCTTTTCCTTTAAGAAATCCAGATCTGCCTCAATGGTTGGAGCCTCGGGATGTCCCTCCGGATAACATGCACCTCCAATGCAGAAATCCCCGGCAGCTTTGATGTCCTGTACCAGCTCAATGGCATGATGATACTGATTCGGAAGCGGGAAATCTGCATCCACCGGAATATCACCCCGAAGTGCCAATACATTCTCAATATTGTGAGCCTTCAACTCTTCAATCACAGAAGAGACCTTTTCCTTTGTAGAAGAAACACAGGTAAGATGAGCAACACTTGTCACGCCGCACTTGTTAATTGTGTCGGCAATCTCTACAGTATAGTCACTGGTTCCACCGGTTGCCCCATAGGTACAGCTGAGATAAGACGGCTTCAGCGCTGCCATCTTAGCTGCAATTTCCTTATAATTTTCAAGCTGTGTTCCCATCTTTGGTGGAAACATCTCGCAGGATATCGTAACCTTATCTGTCTTTAAAATTTCTGATACTTTCATTTAATCGTTCCTTTTCTTTTTATCTTCCATTTATGTCATCCATTTTCAGATTTGTGTTCTTAAATGAATTTGCATATTTGAATCAGAACCCACTCTCGTTTGTAAAAAGCGTAAC
>JBJFCD010000237.1:0-1846 GCA_051888795.1 Lachnospiraceae bacterium
GCTTCCAGCGGAATTCAGTTATACTTTTTGTTCAAATTATGAATAAATTGTGATATAGTAATTACAATATATTTGTTTTGGGTCGGTAATCAGAAGAGATTTACGTTCCTTCTTTGACTGATGCAGACAACTATATATTACCTGAAAACCACAAGAATAAAAAAAGGAGAATGTGTATGGAATTGAAGGGTAAAAACACAAGAAAAGTCTGGAGAAGTGTTCTCGCAGCGATGTTAACCTTATGTCTTGGATTGGGTTGTCTCAGCGTTCCAGTATCTGCCAATACGGCAAATGATAGTTCGGATGGGAAAGTTCCATCTGAAATAAAAGTTTTAGGTGCGGATAGCATCTCTCCTTTTGGGCAGAATGGATATTCTTATAATGATATAAGTTTAGAGATAACATATAGTGATGATACAAAGAATGAACTGACTATATGTGTATGTCAAAATGAAAATACGCAAATAGATTTATTCGGAAATGAATTTGCTATAAGTTTAAGTGATCCAGAAAAGAGTGATGGATGGTTTTCAACAATAGGTGGTACATATAGCTTTACCGCATATTATAAAAAAGGGGAAAGCATGTTATGTCCAATTAATTTTCAGAAGAAATTGTTGGATGTTTCAGACCTGGAATGTACTGAGTTGTTAGATTCACATAGTAATGAATATAAAACAGGAGAGAATCTATATAAATTTACACCAGCAAGTTCAGGAGTTTATTTATTTAATTTTTCAGGTGAAATAGAAGAATGTTTTGCTTATATCGATAATGTTAGTGGAGCAGATACTTATCCGGTAGGAGATAATTATAAAAGCTATACCGCTTCGCTGACAAAAGGAGTAACTTATTACATTAGATTTATTGCTGAAGAAGCCGGAACATTAACGTATTCTATAGCAAAAAAACCAGCTTCTATTAATATTATAAATATAAATAAGTATTGTCCGGTATTATCGGGAGTAAATACATGTGATGGAAGTGTAACAATAGAAGTTACATATGAGGGAGAAGCTTCAGCTTCGCAGCAAGTTGTTATTAAAGATTTGAACAATGCTGTTAATGATACTTATGGTAATAGATTTTATCTATCGTATTTTGTTGAAAGTAATTTTGATGAAAATATAGATAAGGTAGGCAGTTATAAATTTAGGGTAGATTGTAATAATACAAATGGAAATAATGAGCCAGTATATGCAGAATTTTCAAGAGAAACAGTATCCATTGCAAATTCAGGTGTGCCAATCACAAAGATGAACTATGGAGTTAAATACAAGGTGGGAATAAATCCTTCACTAGATGTATTTCAATATACGCCTGATGAAGACGAAAAATATGTATTTAAATGGGAACAAATATCTCTTTTCCCATCCATTTATGAAAAAGGTCAAGAAGAAAAAAAACTTTGCCTTTGGCCGAGTTATGATGCAAACAATGAAAAATATATTGAATTAAAAAAAGGAAAAACGTATTATTTTATTATTGAAACAGATGGTTATAAAGACTTAGGAACGGCTACAGTACGAATTGAGAAACTAGGATGTATCCCTGCTCAGAAGGTTTCTGTTGCGAGGACAAAATTGTCTTTACAGAAAGGGAAATCGGTTACTCTTTCTACCTTACTGACTCCGCTGAATTCTACAGATCAGTTGACTTATAGTTCTTCTAATTCAAAAGTGGTTCAGGTAAATAAGAACGGAAAGGTAACAGCGAAGAAACCAGGTAAGGCGAAAGTGACAATTAAAACTTCTTCAGGAAAATCTGTGAAAATTACAATCACAGTAAAGAAGAAAGCGGTTAAAACCACAAAATTATCGATTAAGAAAAAGATAACTGTAAAAGC
>JBJFCD010000238.1:0-1840 GCA_051888795.1 Lachnospiraceae bacterium
GATACTGGGGTCAAAAGCCTAGTATAAATTCGTCCCTTTTTTCCTTAAACAAGTTTTTCGTTTTCATTTACTTTATTTTTTATCTTAAAAGGGCAGGGAATAAGATTATCCCACTATTTTGCGTGGATTACCTTGCCCTTTTCTATGTTAACAGTGGATTTTGCGCATAACTTCCCAACCCTTTTTCAAAGCAAAAGAGTTTTCGGAAATTAAGAGCCGCTATTTTACTTCCAAAGAAAAATTTCCCTCTTTGTTTTCCTCGTGGAAGATTTTCCAGATGATAGTTCCTTCGAAGGTTAGAAGGTATCGTCTCAACTCCATTTCTAATTCTGCGATACAACTCATATGTTGCACTGGACATTTTTTCTTCCAATGCTATACGGACAAGGCTCTTTTTGGTTATTAATACCCTTGCAACATTTTTGAAGATCTTTGCATGGCATTTATCTTTGTTTGGACATTTGGCACATACTTCTCGGTCAAAGGTGATTTTAAACTCATCATTACTTTGCTTGTAACAACAACTTCTAGGTGTATGTCCTGCTGGGCACTTTATTACTTTTGTTTTTCCTTCGTCCATGATGAAGCCTGAAACATCGCGTCTGCCTTTTTTGGTCGCCAATGCAGTAGGTAGTAGTTCAATGTTTTTTTCTGAAGCCATCTTTTGGGCTTCTTCACTGTAATAAGCACCATCCACTATTAAGCTTGTGTTTATATCCTGCTTAGGCAGTGTTTCGAGATGTTCTTTTATAAACTGGGAGTCTGAATGGATATTTGTTTCATATGCATAATCAGTCACAACGGATCCATTTTTGCCAACTATCTCCTCTATATTTGCAACATAACCTTGATATTCTTTTCCTGCTTTCCTTCGAAATGTGGCTTCAGGATCCGTGGGATTTAATAGCATTGTAGAGTTACCGAGATTATCCTCCTTTGTAATCCAACGACGTTTCCCTTGTTCAATAATGGACTGTTCTGAAAAACAACGGATGAAAAGTTCATACTCAGTTACATCCTCAAAACCTGTTTTTGTGATATCATAAAGAGTTTCCGCATCGGCAAGGAATTGCTCCATACGCTCTTGTAAGGTAGAACTCCTTTCATGATACAGAACTTTATTGAAATCATTTGGCTGTGCATAGTGCTGCAGTGATTCCGGTATCAGTTCCGGATTGTTTTTGCAAATATATTTTACCAATCGTTCTATGCAGGAATAGATTAATTCACTTCGTGCCAACATACGCATGTTTGAATTTATCATCATGGAATCCATGCGACGAATCTTGCCATCAAGCTTCATCATTTTTGCAATTTCGTTGTTATAGTTTTTGATAGCATTTTTATATAAATCAACTCCATGTGTCTGCTCATAGTCATAGCATCTGCGACGAAAGCGACTTAATGTTTTATCACTAAGAGGCTGCTCATCAAAACTTGTAGTATGAAGTGCGTACTGAATACGGAGATCTAACATGAGACCTTCCACAAGTTCATCATCAGAATAGTCAAAAAGCTCCTTGATGATGCAGGCACCTATGATTACATTTACAGGTGTGTTTGGTCTGGAAGCTTTATCACTGTATAAAACAGCAAAAGGTTTCTCATCTATTTTAGGAAATACTTCCTCAGCAAAAACTTTAGCCCAGGAATTTTCCAGTGCTTTCTGCTCGCGTGGAGTAAGATTAAAAAAACTATCAAACAATGACATTTGATCCGCATCATTTAACTTAAAAGACATATGAATAACCACCTTTATTTAATAAGATGATTATACCATATGTCTTTACATAATTATGAATTATTTAATTATTCTTGGTGACCTTTTGACCCCAGTATC
>JBJFCD010000239.1:0-1834 GCA_051888795.1 Lachnospiraceae bacterium
TGTCCCAGAGATTTGAAGTGGCAAAGATGTTAAGAGAGCATAAGACCTATCTTGAAATAGCAGAAAAGACAGGGGCATCTACAGCTACGATCAGTCGTGTGAATCGTTCTTTAAATTATGGAAATGATGGTTATGACATGGTGTTTGAGAGAATTAATCGTCAGGAAGAGGAACAGTCAGAATAATATAGCAGGACAATTTCATAAAGAAAAAAAGAAGAAATAGGAGTGGTCCTATTTCTTTTTCTTTTTTTCTTTATCATTTCCTGAAGAGGAATCAAATTCATCAATTAATTTTTGCATTAGAAGTTTTTTGACATAGACATCGAAGCACAGATTGCATATAAATGCAAAAAGCTGAAGATAATCCTGATCTTCTTCGGGAACATCTGAAAAACATTTTGTTGCTCCGTCATATGATCTGGCTATATCTTTTGCAACGGTGTCGATACGTGACTTTTCAAGTTCAAGAACTTCTTTATAGATAAAATTCATATCTATATCTGAGTGACTGGCAAAATATTTTTCTGTAATCGGTCCAAGGAGAACTTCAATATCTCTGATAGATAATATATTTTTGAAATAATAAATAAAAATCATTACCAATACGTGTTCTTTGGAGTATTTTTTCTTCACCGGTGGAGGAAGAAGGTTGTTTTTGGCGTAATTATTTATCATTGTCTTAGTCAGAACTTTGTCATCTTCATATCGTTTGCTGGAACGAAGATGCTCTTCCATAAATGTAGTGACCTGGTCCATATATAAATCAATATTTGGAATATCGCTCGGATCAATGTAAGTAATCTGTGAAATATCTGTGAGTATGCTTTTCAGCATATCTTTTGCATCAATTGTCATATAATCACCTCAATGTAAACATTATATAGTATTCAAAACTAGATGACAATAAAAAAATAAATAAAAAATAAAATGTTATCGATAAGAGTTGACATTAAAAAAAAGCAGAAGTAAAATATAGTTCAGCTCTGAACAATTCAAATGTGAACAATATTGTTCCAGTTAGAAAAGAGGTGTGGATGTGTTACAGGAAAAGAGAACAGTTGGTCAGGAAATACATAAGCTTCACCATATGATCTCAAGATATCTTACAATGTGTGTGAAGGAAGAAGGAATTGATGAAATTACCTTGATGCATGGCTGGATCATGAAGTATCTTTATGAGAACAAAGAGCATGACATATTTCAAAAAGATATTGAAAAAACATTTTCAATAGGAAGATCTACTGTGACAAATATAATTCAGATCTTAGAAAAAAAGGGGTATATCAGGCGCGAATTTGTTGAGCATGATGCGAGATTAAAGAAAGTCATTTTAACAGAAAAAGGAATAAAAGGCAGTGAAAGTATCGAGAAAATGATAAAAAAAATGGATACATCTCTGGAAGAAAACATTAATGATCAGGAACTTGATACATTTTTTTGCGTATCTGATAAAATTATGGAGAATTTGAAAAATCAGAGAGATTGTGATGGAAAAGGAGGGATAGGATGCTTAAGAGACTCTTATGTGAAGTAAAAGAATATAAAAAGGCTTCCATTGTAACGCCGCTGTTTATGATCCTGGAAGTTTTAATGGAAATGGTGATCCCTTTTCTGATGGCTTCAATCATTGATGATGGAGTTAATGCAGGAGATATGCAGCATATTTATAAAGTAGGCGGAGTCATGATCGTGGTTGCGTTTATCGGACTGTTTGGAGGTATGATGGGCGGACGGTTCGGTGCAAAAGCTTCTACAGGATTTGCAAAAAATCTAAGAGAGGCTATGTTCAATCACATTCAGACATTTTCGTTTGAAAATATTGATAAATTCAG
>JBJFCD010000240.1:0-32633 GCA_051888795.1 Lachnospiraceae bacterium
AAAATTCAACGTATTATTTGCAAATGGCTCTCAATTTCTACATTTACAAGCTGATTGATTACATTTTTGGCAAATTTCTGACCAATTTTAACATATTCTTTCGTGTGTCCGACTTGATATATTTCTCCATTTTTCATAATTTCTTCCTCAATCAGTACTTCTCTGACAGTCCCCACAAGTGTATCCTCATATGCCGCCTGTTTTTTTCTGCTAAGTTCCAATAGAACGTTGCTTCTCTTTGTCTTCACTTCCTCCGGCACTTGATTTTCCATCACTGCTGCCTTTGTTCCTTCTCTTTTAGAATATTTAAAGACATGTGTCTCATAAAAATCAACACGGTCTATAAATGCACGTGACTCCTCAAACTCTTCATCTGTCTCTCCCGGAAATCCAACAATCACATCTGTTGTCAGTGCCGGATTATCAAAATACTTTCTGAGGAGTTCACACTTTTCGTAATATTCTTCTGCAGTATAGCGCCGATTCATGCGTTTCAGCGTAGCATTACATCCACTCTGCAGGGACAGATGAAAGTGCGGACACATTTTGGGAAGAGATGAAATTGTTTGCGCAAATTCTTCTGTAACAATTCTAGGCTCCAAAGAACCAAGACGGATTCTTTCAATCCCATCAACCTCATGAACTTTCAGGATCAAATTCAGAAGATTCGCATCTTCCTGTTTAAAATCCACCCCATAAGAACTTAAATGGATACCCGTCAGCACAACTTCCTTATAATTGTTTAATGCCAGTTGTTTTACTTCCTCCACAACACTCTCCATACTTCTGCTTCTGACACGCCCTCTTGCAAATGGAATGATGCAATAAGAGCAGAACTGATTACATCCATCCTGAACTTTTATATAGGCACGAGTATGCTCTGCTGTACGACTCAGTTTCAGTTCTTCATATTCACCGGTATGATTGATATCCAGCCGGGTATCGTAATAATCCGAAGATGAATTTTTCTGTTCATATTCTCTAAGAATATTAATAATGTCTTTCTTTCGGTTATTTCCTACTATAATATCAATGCAGTCATCCACATGTCCTTCTTCTGCCTGAACATAACATCCCGCTGCCACTACTATCGCATTCGGATTCATTTTTCTCGCGCGATGCAGCATCTGCCTTGATTTTCGGTCTGCCATATTCGTTACGGTACATGTATTGATAATATAGATATCTGCCCCCTCCTCAAAAGGGACAATTTCATACCCGTTCTCTTCCAGAAGCTGCTGCATTGCTTCTGTCTCATATGCATTTACTTTGCATCCCAAATTATGAAGTGCTACTTTCTTCATTTTGACATTCCTTTCGCTGACCATACTTTGTCATATACCATACTTCATCCTGTTCGGTAAATCTAAGTGAATACTGTGGTATACAACTTGTTGCAGTTTTTACAATTTTTTTCATAAATATTTGGAAATATGTTCCTTGACTTTTGTTTCTTGTCCCTATAATATGGTATTGGAATCATTAAACAGCCAAGGAGGATATGTCCAATGAAAACAGTACAGATTTCTTTAAACTCTATTGATAAAGTAAAATCTTTTGTAAATGACATTACAAAATTCGATTACGATTTTGATCTCGTATCAGGAAGATATGTAATTGATGCCAAATCTATCATGGGTATTTTCAGTTTAGATTTGTCCAAACCAATTGATCTGAACATTCATGCTAACGAATCAGATGTTGACAGCATTCTCAATGTTTTAAAACCATATCTTGTATAATTTGTAATACAAACTATTTTGTAAAATAGTCAGACCCACAAAAGGGTCTGACTTTTCATTTTTATTTGATATTTACGGCTATTTTACTTCAATAATCTCCACTGTGTCAATTGCCTTCCTTACAAGTTCATCAATCTTTTCATTCAATCTTTCTTCAGATCTCCGGATAACATCAATATTCGGTTTTGTCACCGGATGTTTCGCAACGAATATCGTACAGCAGTCTTCAAAAGGCTGAATCGATGTCTCATAAGTGTCTATTTTCAGTGCGATATCTACAATATCCTGTTTATCGAATCCGATCACAGGACGATATACGGGCAGCGTACACACATCATTGGTAGCTGCCAGGCTCTGCATCGTCTGACTTGCCACCTGACCAATACTCTCTCCTGTAATCAGGCCGAGGCAGCCATCCTCTTTTGCAAAATGTTCTGCAATTCTCATCATATAGCGCCGCATAATGATGGTTAATTCATCATGAGGACACTGATCATAAATGTAGAGCTGAATATCCGTAAAATTAACCACGTGAAGTTTAACAGGACCTGAATATTCTGCCACTTTCTTTGCAAGATCCACAACTTTCTGCTTTGCTCGCTCACTTGTATACGGTGGCGCATGGAAATAGGTCGCCTCAATTCCCACTCCTCTTTTCGAGATCATATATCCGGCTACCGGACTGTCAATTCCTCCCGATAAGAGAAGCATTGCTTTTCCGTTAGTTCCCACCGGCATTCCTCCGGCACCGGGGATAATCTGGGAATACACATAAATTTCACCGCGCACTTCAATGTTTACTACGACATCCGGATGGTGTACGTCAACTTTAATCTCCGGAAACGCCTCTAAAACAGCCTCTCCAAGATCACGGCTAATCTCCATGGAATTCTTAGGATAACTCTTCTTGGAGCGTCTTGATTCCACTTTAAATGTAAAGCTTTTGTCAGGATACATCTCATCCATATAAGTCACAACATCTTTTTTCAACTCATCAAAACCTTTATCCTCTAAACGCACAACCGGACAGATCCCAACAAGGCCAAACACCTTTTTCAGATGCTCTACTGTATCCTCATAATCATAATCTCCTTCACAGTCCACATATATCCTGGCCTGATTTTTGTATACCTTAAACTCTCCGTCTACATCTTTCAGAGCATAGCGGATCTGACGCACCAACGCATCCTCAAATAGATATCTGTTTTTTCCTTTTATTCCGATTTCTCCGTATTTCAGCAAAAATGTATGAAATCTCATTTTTTTCTCCCTCATCTTTTCCTATACAATTAATGTCTGGTATATTTCCTCAACATTGGGACAAGCTCATTCAGTGCATCCAATGTATAATCAATTTCTTCCAGAGTTGTAAATTCTGACATACTAAATCTTAAAGTCGCATCCAGAAATTCCTGACTAGCTCCAATTCCCTTCAAAACACCGCTTATCTCAGGATGGTTCGATGCACATGCAGAGCCGGATGAAACGCAAATTCCTTTCTCCTCCAGCGCATGAAGAAGCACCTCGCTTCTGATTCCCGCAAAACCTACGCTGATAATATGTGGAGCCGATGTCTCATCATACAGACCGTGTACAGTCGTATTCTCTATTTTGGTAACTCCTTCGATAAAGTGTGTCTTAAGTTTCCGCATATATGCTACTTTTTCATCCAGATTTTCGTAGATTGTCTTTGCCGCAAGAGCAAGCCCCGCAATACCAGGAACATTTTCCGTTCCTGAACGGATATTTTTCTGTTGCTCTCCGCCAAAGATAATCGGACGTATCTTAACATTACTGTCAATAAAAAGCGCTCCGGTTCCTTTTGGTCCATGAATCTTATGCCCACTTATTGAACACATGTCTACTTTCAGACGTTTCGGATAAATATGGTATTTTCCAAATCCCTGAACAGCATCTACATGAAACAGAATATTTTTATTATATGCCTTTACAATACTTGCCGCTTCCTGAATCGGCTGCACAGACCCAACTTCATTATTTACATACATAATTGATACAAGAATTGTATCAGAACATAACGCTTCTTTCAGGGCATCGAGTTTTATTCTGCCATAACGATCCACCGGAAGAAACGTCACACGGAAACCTTCCTCCTCAAGATAACGCATTGTGTTGATAATTGCCGGATGTTCAATAGCCGAAGTAATCAAATGATTTCCGGCACGCCGATTCGCACGGGCCGCTCCGATCAGTGCCAGATTATCGCTCTCTGTCCCGCCGGAAGTAAAAAACACTTCTTTTTCCTGTACTTTCAATATTTTTGCCAAAGTCTCTTTGGCTTCTTTTATATATTTCTCTGCTTCTACACCTTTCATATGCATAGAAGAAGGATTTCCATAATCTTCGCACATCACCTTGCGTACTATATCCCCGACACATTCGTAAGCGCAAGTTGTTGCAGAATTATCCAAATATACTTCTTTCATATATACACTTCCTGTTTTTCTTTTCTTATTTATAGAATATGTGACTACCCTTCCAGATGGAACATCAACACGGATAATGTTGTAATTCCTGCAGTTTCTGTCCTCAGAATCCGTTTCCCAAGAGTAATTGGCAAGGCACCTTTCTCCATAGCCTGCCCGACCTCTTCTTTTTCAAATCCTCCCTCCGGTCCGATAAAGATTCCAACGGACTGTCCGGGTTTGATGGAATCAATTACTTTTTTTGTCTCCGACATGCCTTCAGCAAGTTCATATGGAATTAAAATCACGTCAAGGCCCTCTGCATACTTGAGCGCTTCTTTCCACGAAAGGACATCTGTAATTCTCGGAATAATTCCACGTCCTGCCTGCTTCGACGCACTCTTTGCTATTTCCTGCCATCTCTCAGTTTTTTTCCGCGCTTTTTTCTCATCCAGTTTCACAACTGCCCGTTTCGTCGCTACCGGTATGATCTCATATACGCCAAGCTCTACTGCTTTTTGCACAATAAGCTCCATCTTGTCCTGTTTCGGCAACCCCTGAAACAGATAAAGCTTTGATGTAAGCTCTGTGTCGGATATCTCTCTTTCTACAATATCAAGCAGTACCCTGGCTTCCTTTTGAGTTTCTCCTTCATAACATTTTATGCGGCACAGATAACGGCAATTGTTTCCATCACTGATTGTCACTTCTTCTCCCGGTTTCATCCTCAATACATTCTTCATATGATTGACATCTGAACCGAGAATCACAATTTCTGTATCTTCCACCTGAGAAGGTGGAACAAAAAAATGCTGCATCTTTGTACTCCAAATCTTTAACAATCTTTCCTCTATGTTCTAATTTTTTCTTGCCACAACAGACACCCATTCTCCCTGATAATTTACCTCAAGTACTTCAAGGCCTGCTGCTTTCACAGCGCTCACTACTGTTTCCTCTTTATTATCGATAATTCCACTTGTAATGTAAATTGCTCCCGGCTTCATCTGATGAATAACTACAGGTGTCAGCGGTACTAAAACATCTGCAAGTATATTTGCAAGAACAATATCATACTTTTCGTATCCTACCTTATCCTGTACTTCTTTATTATCTATAATATTACCGATCATAATCTCATACTGGTCTTTCGAAATGCCATTCTCCTCCATATTCTCATGAGTTGCATTGATTGCGCACGGATCAAGATCTGTTCCTACTGAATATTTTGCCCCAAATTTCAACGCCAGCATACCAAGGATTCCACTTCCACATCCCACATCCAGAACAACTGAATCATCTGTTACATATTTTTTCAATGCCCGGATACAAAGCTGTGTTGTCTCATGCATTCCCGTCCCGAAAGCTGTTCCGGGGTCAATGTGGATCACCATTTTTCCTTCATCTTCCTTTTTTACTTTTTCCCAGGATGGGATCACAAGAATATCATCAATGTAAAACTGATGAAAATATTTTTTCCAGTTATTGACCCAGTCCACATCTTCTGTCTCAGACTCTTCGATCGTACATTCCCCTATATCCAGGAAATCCCTCATCTCTTCCAGCTCTCGCCTGATGTTAAGAAGAATCTCTTTGTTGTCTTCCTCCGGATCCAGATAAAAAGTAAGATAAGCAACACCATCATCCTCCGGAATATCCGGCACAATATCTACAAACATCTGCTCTTTATCTGACTTTGTCAAAGGCACTCTGTCTTCAATCTGCACTCCCTCTACTCCAAGATCCGCAAGCATACTGCTCACAATATCTTCTGCCTGTGTTGTTGTCTTTAAACGATACTGATTCCACTTCATACTTCTAACCTCTCTATATTAATCCTAAATGTTCAACCAGAATCTTACATCCCATAAGTACCAGGATAATCCCTCCTGCAAGTTCCGCTTTCGATTTATATCTTGTACCGAATACATTGCCTATTTTAACACCTGCAGCAGATAATGTAAATGTAATCACACCAATAAAACTTACTGCCGGGACAATATCTACCTGCAAAAACGCAAAAGTCACGCCAACCGCCAAAGCGTCAATACTCGTAGCTACCGCAAGTCCAATCATAGTATGAAAATCCAGAGACTCATCTGCCCCTTCCATATCATCCTTTCCTCTTGCCTCTTTTATCATATTTGCTCCGATGACGCTTAAAAGAATAAACGCAATCCAGTGATCAACGGATGTTATGATGTTTTTAAACTGAACCCCCAACACATATCCTATGATTGGCATCAGCGCCTGAAACCCACCAAAATACAGTCCTACAATTCCTGCCTTTTTTACAGTACATTTTTTCATGGCAAGTCCTTTACAGATGGAAACTGCAAACGCATCCATGGAAAGACCTACCGCAATAAAAAACAATTCAATTAATCCCATATCTTTTTCTCCATATCACAAAATCTGTATTTTCTTTACCTGAAATAAATATTCAGATCTACTCCTCCATCAATGCCGGGAACTTTTCCCTTTTCAGTATATTGCCACATTTTGAATGCATAAGGACACTGTGGATTCTTTTCATAGTCAGCATACCAAAAATCATACTCTGTAAGTGCCCTAAGGTCAAGTGTAAATGCCATCCATTTCATATTTGCATAGATCATTACCTCATGTCCCTTTTCCCTTATCGCATCACAGAAAGCAATACAGTTTTTCGTATATTGTTCACGTTCTAGATTTTTTGTCCTGGCTGATTCTTCCAGAATCTCTTCCGTATCAAAAACAACAGGATATGTAAGATTATAATCTCTTACACGTTTTAATACAAATTCAGCTTCCTCAACTGCCTCTTTCTCAGAAAGAGCCTGGGAGAAAAAATAAACCCCCACCTCTAATCCTGCTGCAATTGCACCTTCGATATTCCTCTTATAATACTCATCTTCTACAAGGTGTCCGTCTTTTCCATATCCCCGGTATCCCAGACGTATCATAGCGAAATCAATTCCTGATTTTTTAACCTTTTCCCAGTTAACCTCTTCCTGATATCTGGACACATCCACCCCGATTTTTGATGTAATATTTCCTTCATCGTCTGTATAATACTGATATCTCCCTTTGGTAATCAGTCTCGAAGCATCATACTCACTTTCAGGAACCTCTTCTAAAAGTTCCGCTTCATAGGAATTCCCTTTTACATCTACAAACCGATATACCGAAGAAGTTTCTGTTTTCTCTTCCTTTTGCTCTTTTTCCTCATAGGCACAACCAAACAGTAAAAATAATACAGATACTAATATAATGGCCTTTTTCATTCACTCACTCCACTAAAAATTATTTCATTGCAGTATTCAGTTCAGATTCCACCTCATCCATCTGTTCCAGAATAGATTGTCTCTGCTCATCAAAAAGAAGCCTTTTGTTATAGCGGTAATATTTATCACAATCATTCTCTTTCAGGTATTGTATGCTGTAAAAATTCGTATTAAGTTCTGTCACAAAAGAAACCATTTCCTGACTGTCTCCAAAAGCTGCTTCCATAAAGTCAAAAGCAAAATCAAGTGCACTGGCTGTTTCTTCAAAAATTGCTTCTCTTTCTTCAACCGCCCTTTTAAACTCTTCCTTTATTGCAGAAAACTCCGCTTCTTTTCCAAGATGATCTCTGGCGATAAGATACTCATACCGTTCCAGTGCATCCATCACCCTCCTGTAAATTCGATCCTGCTCTTTTGTGAGCTGCTGCGCTTTGTACAGACGTTCATAATCCTCTCTTGTTTCTTTGCATATCTTTTTCAGATTACCTGTTTCTTTATACTGCTTTACCTTATCATAAAGCATTGTCACAAAACGGTCTTCCTTATAACAGTTTTTGAAAAACTCACTAAGTTTACCTATCAGCATTCCCACTACGCTCAACCTTTCATCGAAAGAAGCATACCGGAGTTTTTCCAGCATAGTATTATCATAACCGCCTTCTAATATCTTTTCCAGTCCATAGTCTTTTTTATATTTCTCATACAGTTCCAGATAGACAGCAAAATCCTTTGCGATTTTCCAGTGCTGAATGTATTGATGTACAACCTCTCTGTCCGGTTTCTTTCCAAGTGTTTCGTAAACATTAAGAAGCTGCGACAAATCTTCCCATCCTCTGGCTGTCACGAACATTTTCCCGTCAACAGTTGTCTCGATCCTGTAAAAATGCTCTCTTTTCATGTCAAGATAAGACATAATTGCCGGATGGATCCCAACCTGATAAGCATATTCTTTCCACACATCGTAATCAGCTTCCACATCAATCTTTTTCATACGATCCAGCGTAACCACATCAAATTCTCTTACTGACTTATTATATTCCGGAGGATTTCCTGCAGCTACAATAATCCATCCTTCCGGCACCTTCTGATTTCCGAAAGTCTTACACTGTAAAAACTGCAACATCGTGGGAGCCAGAGTTTCAGATACACAATTTATTTCATCGATAAACAATATCCCTTCATTTAACCCTGTCTGTTCCATTTTGTCATAGACAGATGATATAATCTCACTCATTGTATATTCAGTGACAGAATATTTTTTTCCTCTATATTCTTTTTCCCGGATAAACGGAAGTCCAATTGCACTCTGTCTCGTATGATGCGTAATTGTGTATGCGACAAGGGCGATACCTTTTTCTCTTGCAATCTGCTCCATGATCTGAGTTTTCCCAATTCCGGGTGGCCCCATGAGAAGAATCGGTCTCTGGCGAATTGAGGGAATCAAATATTCTCCAAATTCATCTTTTTTCAAATATGCTTCTATCGAATCCACAATCTCCTGTTTTGCACGCTTTATATTCATGACAAATCTTCCTCCTCCAAAATCAGCTTTATCGCCCATGCAGGTACGTCCACGTCTTCATAATCTTCTTTCAGAAACACAAATGCAGCTTCAAAATCCGGCATTTTCCGCGGATAAATTCCTTTTCCATCTGTAAAATAAAGAAGTCCCCGAAGATGGGAAAATGCATGCTCTCTTCTTAATTTTTCCACATATTCGAACGCTGGCCTGAAATCGGTTCCTCCTTCTCCGATCAGATCAAGATGCTCCATATATTCAGTAAGTTCCTGTTCATTCGTGATCTTTTTATCTTCTTGCACTCTGTCATCACATTGAATAATATGAATGTTAACTTTCCTGAAAAAACTTTCATTCTCACTGAGTACAGAATAAGTCTGCTCCAAAAATTTTTTTACAAGTTCCCCGGAACACGACATTGATGTATCAATGACAATTACAAATTCCTCCACTTTCTGCGTCTCTTTCCATTCCTGAGGTTCAATAAGCGGCATATTACCATACAGACAGAGTCCGTAACTGTAAAATACATAGTCAAAGGTATCTGCATCTATCATCATTTCCTCTTTCAAAACAGAAAATTTACGCAAAAACTGCTTATAATCAAACCTGTCTCGGTTCTCCACTTTAAGCTGATCAATAAAATTTCCGGACTGAGAAGATGCCTCTTTTGAGAATGTCTCCATATCTGTTTCCATCCGTTCGCTGACATCCTGCCATTTATTTTCAATCTGAGTTTTTTTCTTGTCATCATCCTTTGGCCAATATTGGTGACTGTCTATCCCAAATTCCATTTCCAACTTTGTAATCTCACTCTCATCCAGATTCCATGACAATAATACTCCATATATTTTTTCTGCAGTAAACACTTTCATACATTTTCCAATTCTTTTATAGCATTCTTTTCTGAGCCATGACTGACTTTTCAAAATGCATGCGTGTCTCATCCCGTCAATCATTGATTCCACTGCAATATCACAGGCAAGATTATAATATCTTTCTTCTCTTCCTCTCTTTCGGATCATATGTCGAAAAATTCCATGAAGCACCAAATGTAAATATACCCGGTTTACCTGTATAGGTTCTTCTCTGAAAAGCCCTCCCAGATACTGTGGATTATAATAAACAGATAACCCATCTGTTCCAATGGTATCTATCCCTGCATCTGCTGCAAAATGATAACTGCTAAGTGCAACATCCATAAAACGCATCTTCAGATACAGTTCATTTCTTGCATTTACAAGAATACTCCTTCCAATCATATCCAGTTTTTCTTTTATTGTCAGATCATTTCTCTCTTCCGGCATTCAAAGCAGCTCCTTTATAAGTCAAAAGTTTTTTTCTTTTTGGGAAAAAATTTGTGTTTTTCATCCATCAGTGTACTAAGTATCTCTGTTTTCCCTAATCTGGCCGCACAGTCAATTCCTTCCTCCAATGATTCCTTTGTCCAGTATCCTTGATTTGTAAAAAAACGTAAAGCTTCCCAGTCTTCCGCATTTATATAAAAATACACTGCTTTATTAAAGTGTTCTTTTATATAATTCTCGTACACTTCTTTAGCCTGGAAAGAAAGCTGAAACGGATAAAGAAGTCTTCCCATGGATAACTTTATAACCGTATCTTCTGACTCCTCAGCAAGTGCCCTTGAAAATGTCTCATCATATTTTTTGTAATCCAGTTTCCTGTCAAAAAAACACTGTCTGTAATATCCACCTGCTCCATGATGACTGGTATATAGAATTCTTGCCGGAGTATTCTCAACTGCTTCTTCGTAATGCTCAGGGAAAAGAATATCTGCAATCTCGACTATACTATCTTCTCTATCATAATACAGTCTTGCATGAATTGCAAAACGGATTTCATCCAAAATAGATTTGAGTGCCGAACGCTCCCCATTGTGAAAATGAATTTCCACTTCTTTAAGTCTGCATCCGTTTAATGCACCGCCTCCAATCTCCATTATTTCATCAGAAAGAGTCATCTTTTCCAGATTTCTGCATCGATAAAATGCATATCTGCCGATTTCTTTTATCCTTTTAGGGAGACGTATTTCCAAAAGATCATCAGCCATCAAACGTCTTCTCTCACTTCTGTCAAGTAATTCTTCGCTTTTCCATATATAATCTTCAGTATTTTCTTCACTTTTCGCAAAAGCATAGGGTGCAATTGCTATAACCGGAACCCCTTCTATCTCATCCGGAAGAAAAACGCTGCCATTATCTCCGTAACAGGACGTGATCATGATTCCATCACACAACTTGCGATAATGAATCTCAGGGCATACTTTTTCCATACTTACAACCTTCCTCTCGTATTTTAATAGTTAAGCCCCGGCTTATATGCCGGGGCTTACTATTAATCTAAATCAATAAAGTCCATCTTGAAAGTCTCATCCATATCCTTTTTTTCGTCTTTCTTCTGTTTATCTCCAAGAAGCTCATCAAGATCATCTATTGTCAGCTCTTCTGTACGACTCTCACCACCATAGACAACAAATTCATCTGTATCTACATCATCAAGAAGATCTCCTTCATCATAATCAAGCTGCGCTGTCGCAAAATCATCCTCTCCGATATATCCTATGTCATCTGTCGGGAATTCATCCTCTCCGATATATCCCATATCATCTGTCGGGAATTCGTCCTCTTCAATATATCCCATGTCTTCTGTTGGGAATTCATCTTCATCAAGACTCATATTTTCCGTAGCGAATTCATCTTCAATGATGCCCATATCTTCTGTAAATTCCATATTTTCTGTTGCAAATTCATCATCAAAGTCATCTTCGTCAAAGTCTTCATCATCAAATTCATCTTTCTTTTTACCGAATCCGAATTTCGATGATTTTTTATCTTTTGTTTTTTCCGGAACTTCCTCTTCTTCATCAATGCCATACTCTTCATAGAGCTCATCTAATTCCACATTACGATTGTGCAGTTTGATTCCAAGAATTATAATAATCAGAAGAATGAGGATTGCACCAAGACCTCCAAAAAGTACAATCTTCTGAATGTTATCCTGAATAAATCTCTGTACTTTTCCCAGAAGACCGCCTGGTTCCTCTTCGTCATCTGCTTCCATTTCCGGATTGAATCTCTGATAAGTATTCTCTAATGTATCATATTTATAATATCCGCTTTCGCCGTTGTTGCTGTTCACAGCATAAAGTATATAACACTCCTCATCGGAAGTATCCTGCCATACCGGAAACGTCTTCTCATCGATCGTATACTCTGCCTCAATATAGCTTTCCGGTAAATTTACCTGTGAAGTATCACTCATTAAAACAATAGAAGTTGTATCAGAAATACTCAGTTCCTCATAAGGTGAAAATGTAGCATCATCAGTATTGTATACAAAGAAATCACCAATGTTATTTCCAATCAGATAGGCCAATGTAATACCACTGTTTTCATTTGCAACCATCTGACGCTGTTGTCCTTCAAGCTCTACCTGAGTTCTCTGATATCCATTAGGGATATCTCCATCAGAAAAGTTATCAGTCAGGGTATAAGTCTCTCCATTTACCTCAACTTCCATATCCTCTGATGTCGCCTCGGTCTCATCATCAGATTTTTTTATTTTTGAAGGATCTCCTGCACCAATTGTCACAGTAGAATTACCATAATCAAATGTTAATTCTGCACCTGAATCAGAAGCAACCGTGGAATCAGATATAGTAATCTGCGTGGTTCCTTCTTCCAAAGCCTGAAATTTTATCATAAATATCTGCTCAGATGAATTTCCACTGGCAGAGCAGGTCAATGCGCCATCCCCGTCTTTTTCTACTCCGTCTCCTGACTGAAAACTGAGAGCACTGCTATCATAGGCAATCTTCACTTCTACATTACCAAGAGTAGCTCCTGTAGTACGCACTGCACACTTTACTTCTACCATATCACCGACCTTTGTCTGCGGATCGGAAAAAGATATCTTTCCATCAGCTGCACTTGCAACCATAGAAAAACATGGCAACACCAAACACAGCGTCAATAATACAGCACTGATTTTTTTCATTACTTTCATGTTCTTATCCTCTTTCTACTGTAATCAAACATTCTTTTCATTATTCTATCATATCTGCTTCCATTTGACAAAATACTTTCTGCCGGGTATTACTGAAAATTATCACTCTGATTCTTCCCCCATCGTACTGTCATCAGTGGTACTGGTAATAACAGGACTGCCTGTTTCTTCTTCTGATTCATCTGTATCCTCTTCATCAAGCTCAGCTGGTCTAACAACTCCGGTAAGATAGGAAATATCATTTGAAATTGCCTGAACCTCTTCTGATATCTCCCAGGTCTTTTCCTTTGGATACAAAAACTCATGAAGTTCCTGAACATTTTCAACAAGTCCCTGCGCTACTACCACATCTCCTGCACCGGGATATGTAATCCCATCTGCTTTCTCAAAAGGGAACCCTTCATTATCAGCAAGTTTATATTTTGTAACTCCGGATGCAAGTGCAAGTATCTCCTTCAAAGTAAAACTGGTCGAAATCTGCGGAAACACAGTATCTATGATTTCATTAACCGTAGCAAGATCTGTCGTTTTTATCTTTTCGAATAATCGCTTAATTACTATTCTCTGGCGTTCTGTACGTTTATAATCTCCACCCTCTAGCTTTCTCAGTCTTGAATATGTCACAGCCTGAGGACCATCCAACGTATATGTTCCGCCTTCTGAAAGCTTGTGAGCCTTCTTCTTTGCCACTTTGGCAGTCTCTCCTACGTATTCATTCATCATCTCGGCTTCAGCATCTGTTACATGTATCTCAATACCGCCCATCAGATCAACGACATCAGACATAGCTTTAAAATCTACCGTAACATAATCTTCGATATCCAGATCCAGATTTCTGTTCAACATATTGATTGCTTCCGCTGGTCCACCTACAAAATAAGCATTATTTGCCTTTTTATAAGTATAATCTTCCTGTCTCAAAAGTGTATCTCGATATACAGACGCCATTCTTATCTCTTTACTTTCATTATCAATCGCAACAATGATAATCGTATCTGCATGTGTTCCTTTTTCCAGCTGTCCTTCTCTAGAGTCACCACCAAACAATGCAACTGTCGTATACCCTTCCTGCTTAACTCCATCATTAATCTCAATATCATTGGAGTCGATACTCACCCGTTGGAACTTATCATATTTTGCCATTACAAAAGCTGTTCCCATCAAAAATACCAATATAATTACTTCCAAAGTCAGGATAATTATCCTTTTTTTCTTCCTGTTTCTTCGCTTTTTTCTGGCTTTTGCAGCTCGTATTGCCGCCAGTTCCTTTTTTCTCGCCATACAGTAAGCCTCTCTTTTATTCTGCAAAATGCACACCATAATGGTATGCATTTAACATGTTTCCTAAGCATTAGTCTTACCCAATACCATCATATATTACTATATTCTGACGAAAAGTGCAACACTTCTATTCCACAGTGACAGATTTTGCAAGATTTCTTGGCTTATCGACATCACAGCCCCTTCCGACCGCAATATAATATCCGAACAACTGCAATGGAATGATTGCCAACGAATTCGTAAAATATTTATTAGTTTCAGGGATATATATAACATAATCCGCTGCTTTTTCAACTTCGGTATTCCCTTCATTTGTAACAGCAAGCACGAAAGCCCCTCGAGTCCTTACTTCAACCATATTACTGATCATCTTTTTATATAGATCTTTCTGCGTCAGAACAGCCGCAACAAGTGTGCCCTCTTCAATGAGAGAAATTGTTCCGTGTTTTAATTCTCCTGCAGCATATGCTTCTGAGTGAATATATGATATTTCTTTCAGTTTCAGAGAACCTTCCAGAGAAATAGCGTAGTCAACTCCTCTTCCAATAAAAAATACATCCTTTGCAGCAAGATAGCGATTTGCAAAACGCTGAATCTTTTCTTTGTTATTCAAAAGCATCTCTACCTGTGTTGGCAACGCTTTCAGATCCTCAAGTAAATCTCCCTGTTGTTTCGTATCTATCTCCCCCCGAACATATGCAAACTTTATAGCGAGCAGATAAAGCGCTATCAACTGGGCTGAATATGCCTTTGTAGTAGCAACGGCAATTTCCGGACCGGCCCATGTATACATAACATTATCTGCTTCTCTTGCAATAGAGCTTCCCACAACATTTACAATTCCAAGTACTCTTGCTCCCTGTTTTTTTGATTCTCGTAACGCTGCAAGTGTATCGGCTGTTTCACCGGACTGACTGATCACAACAACAAGTGTTCCATCATTTAAAATCGGATTACGATACCTGAATTCCGATGCCAGATCAACTTCCACTGGGATTCTCGCAAGCCCCTCAAATACATATTTACTTGTAACCCCCGTATGATAAGCAGAACCACATGCCACAATCATAATCTTGTCAATTTTTTTAATTTCTTCTTCCGACATATTCAATTCTTCAATTGAAATCTGTCCGTCTTTAATTCTAGGTGAAAATGTATCTGTAATTGCTTTGGGCTGTTCATTCATTTCTTTCAGCATAAAATGTTCATAGCCGCCTTTCTCAGCAGCATTGACATCCCATTCTATTCTGACAGCTTTCTTTTCGATTGGTTCCTCATCTACCGTAAAGAATTCCATTGATTCCCTGTTCAGACGTACGATTTCTTCATTTTCAATAAAATATACATCTCTTGTATAACGAAGCACAGCCGGAACATCAGAAGCAATAATATTTCCGTCTTCTGTATGTCCTACAATTAAAGGACTATCTTTCCTGACGGCATAAAGTTCATCCGGGTGATCTTTAAAAATAATTCCAAGCGCATAAGAACCTTCCATTCGATGCATAATCTTTGTCACAGCACGTAGCGGATTCCCATCATAATAATAATCCAAAAGATGGGCAATGATCTCCGTGTCTGTCTCAGAAACAAACTGATACCCTTTCTTCTCGAGCTTTTTCTTAAGCTTCAAATAGTTTTCAATAATTCCATTGTGTACAACTACAATACTATGATCTTCATTAAAATGAGGATGTGCATTAATATTGGATGGTGACCCATGTGTCGCCCATCTTGTATGACCAATCCCGAGCGTACCCGGCATAATCTCTCCATCATGAGTAATTTCACTTAATACTTTTAATCTTCCTTTTGATTTCACCACTTTAATTTCACTGCCATCATAAACAGCGATTCCAGCCGAATCATAACCTCTGTACTCTAATTTTGATAAGCCATCCAAAAGAATAGGCGCAGCCTGCTGATCGCCAATATAACCCACAATTCCACACATGTTTCAAACCTCCTTATTAATTAAAAAAAATATATTCTGAACACCACACAATATACCTCTTTAGATTTCAGTGCAAATAAAATACACTTTCGTGCAAATTCTTTGCTTTTGGATTTCATTTTAGCAAATATCCCTCTCAATGTAAACCTGCAATCCCAAAAAGAAAAAGGCAGTTACTTTATGTTTCCATAACATACTGCCTTTATCTGTTAATTCTGTACGATATTATGACTATTCTGAAGTTGCATCGGCTCCTTCGCCTTCACTGCCTCCGCCGCTTTCACCGCTTCCGCCGCTGCTTTCACCGCTTCCGCCGCTGCTTTCACCACTTCCGCCGCTGCTTTCACCACTTCCGCCACTGCTTTCACTGCTTCCGCCGCTTGAGCCTTCTGAGCCTCCTGTGCTACCAGAGCCTCCTGAACTGCCTGAACCTCCCGAACTGCCTGAGCCTCCTGAACCGCCTGAGCCTCCTGAACTACCTGAACCTCCCGAACTGCTTCCGCCTGTATTCTTATCTGTAGTATTCGTTGTATTTCCGCTTGAAGAATTATTTGTATTACTGCTTCCTGTATTGTATGTCTGCTGCTCCTGAGCTTTATCTTCCGCCGTAGGTTTATAAGTCTGCTGTTTCAGAGTAGCTTCATCTGTCGCCGTTCTCTGTCCAACTCTGCTTACGATAGCTCCGCTCAGATTTGAAACTGTACTGGAAACACTGTAATCCTTTTTATCAAACAAGAACTCATGAAGCTGTGCAACATTTGACTCAAGCGTAACCGGAATAACAATACTTCCCAGGCCTGCAATTGTATCTGTTGTTTTATCAAATGGGAAACCGGCATTATCAACCAGTTTATACTTATTAAAGCTCTTAGCATAATATAGAATGTCTTTCGCTGAAAAGCTTGTTTTTATCGTCGGTAATACTTCATCTATGATCTTATTAAGCGTTGCAAGATCAGATTTCTGAACCTGTTCCACAATCTTCTCAATTACAAGCCTCTGACGCTCTGTACGTGTAAAGTCTCCGCCTGCCGTTGAACGGATTCTTGCATATGTAGTTGCCTGAACGCCATCCAGATGCTGTACTCCGGCTTTTTTTACTTTGTGCGCTTTCTTACCGGCAGCCTTTGCTGTTTCACCCACAAATTTATTCAGATATTTTACTTCTTCTTCTTTTACCTCAATCTCAATACCACCAAGAAGATCAATAGCATTCGAGATTGCCCCCCAGTCTACTGTAACAAATTCCTGAATATCCAGATCCAGATTTTTATTCAGCATATTAATTGCCTGTGTAGGACCGCCAAAAGCATAAGCCGCATTACATTTCTGCAATTGTCCATTCTCAATATCAAGTAAAGTATCACGATATACAGAAACCATCTTAATTTCTTTTGTTTCTTTATTAAGACTCGCAACTATGATACAGTCTGTACGGGTTCCTTTGTCGAGCTGCCCAGAACGGGAATCAGTACCAAATAACGCAACATTAAGATATCCTGTACCCAGATCCTGATCCGCCACTTCCTGATTTATAACAATATCTTCAGCATCAATGTTCTGAGTATCAAGTTTGCCGAGCTTAGATGCCGCAAATACAACCCCGGAAGCCGCAAGCGTCAGGAGCATCCCTCCCAGACACACGCCCACTTTTTTTGCAACACTCAATCGTGTAAACCAGTTACCTGCTCTCCTTCTTCTTCGCCTTCTACGTCTTGCCATTCCAATCGTACCTCTTTCCCTATTTTAATATAGCTTTATATTGTTCTTTTTAATGTAGCCGGTTCTCAGCTTTCCGTTTATCTTCACCGAAAGACGATACCAGCTTCCATAACTTCCGATAACTGTTACTTTTGTTCCTTTTTTCTTTAGTGTGCCGAGTTTCTTCGAAGATACAGAAGCACTTTTTCTCAGATTGATATTCTTACTCTTTGTTGCCCCTTTTACCGCTTTTTTTGTTTTTACCTTTATCTCATTAGAATAACTTCCATATGTTCTTCCATTAAAAACAACGCGGTAAGGTCTGATTCTGTACTGATAGGTTGTACTGGCATTTTTATTGCCATCAATAAAAGAAATCGTAGAACCGCCCGTAATTTTTTTCACAGTTGAATATGTTTTTTCCGACGATTTATATCGTTGTAAATAATAAGCAGAGGCTCCCGACACCTTTGACCAGTTAAGCTTTACTTTATCAAAAGATGTCCCTTTTCCCTGAAGCTCTGTTGCTTTTAAAGCTGTAATACCTGTATTGAATCCGATACATTTGTCCTTTGCATATATTTTATATGAATAACTTTTTCCTGGACTCAGTGAAGTATCTGTAAACGTAGTATCTGTGACTTCTTTATAATATTCATATGCACCATTTGCATTCATACGACGGATTTCATAACTTTCCGCATCCTCATATGCGTCCCATTTCATGGTAATAGTGCTTGATGTCTTTCCGGTAATCCTGAGACTATTCGCATACCGGAAATTAAGATCAACAGCATGATCTTTGATTCCGTCAACTGTACCGGATGACGAGTACTGCCAGTACTCATATTCTCCGGAATAATTCGTGGTACCACTTGTGTAATGTGCCAGCCATACGGGATATTTCTGACTCACATCCGCAGCATACACTTCATCTTCGTACATACTTTTACTCGCATATACCATCGGTGTATATCCCAGTTCCTGCACTCTCTTACAGAAAGATGTACAAATGCTTGTAGCCGCACTTTTACTCAGCTTGGCTTTATACAATCTCCCGACACCGACCGCTACATATTCAAAATCCAAAACAACCGGAAGTTCAATCTTATAACTCTTAATCTTACTTACAATATAATCCGCTTCCTGCACGGCCTCTTTTGAAGATATTGCCTGTGAAAAAATGTAAACCCCAATCGGTACTCCTGCAGCATTGGCATTTTTCATATTTTCCAGTGCTTTACTATCCATTACAAGCCGACCATTTTCATATCCTCTGTAAGCCACACGAATGATCGCGAAATCCACTCCGTCTTTTTTTACTTTTTTCCAGTCTATTGTCCCATTATGATAAGAGACATCAATACCTTTCTGTATAATACAATCTGAATACTTTTTAGCCGGAGAAACTGTCTGCGTACTGATCTCAGAAAAACTCACATCTCCTGTTTCCTTTCCTGTCAGACGAAATCTTCCTGGATCCTGAGGATCAATTTCAATCTCCTCTGATACTTCTTCCGTCATTTCTTCAGATGTTTCTGCCGTCATTTCATCGGATGCTTCTGCCACAGTTTGTGCTGGTGCTGCCGTCACCATCAGACACCCTGCCAAAAAAAGCGCCAGTACACCGTGTCTTTTCCTCATTCGAACATCTCCTTATTCTTTTTTTCTTCTTTCGTATTACAAAAACATACTTCTATTTATTATACTAATACAGGCTTCTTTTGTCAAACCAATACTAAGCGTTTTTACTATACGTTTTGCAATATTTCAGAATAGGTATACAGATTTCCTTTTTTTTGTTAAAATATAAAAGAAATTTCATTAAAAACAGCTCAATAAGGAGAATTCATGATGCATAAGAAATATAACGACGCAAAAACATTATCTATATTCAGTATGGAACTTTTCATATTGTTTTTTATACTTGCAGGTGCTGCCATACAGGTTGTTCTGGGCAAGGAACACATTCTGTTTCAGCTTCTGCGCACATTTTATGTCCCGGCTATGGTATTTTTTGCCGGACTTTATACGTATTATAATCGAAAGAATCCATCTGCTATGTTGATAAAAGCTGGTGTATACAGTGGACTCTTTCTGTTTTTTGGTCTGTGTAATCAGGTTCTTTTAAACCACAAGACACCTTTCAGAAGCTTGGTTCGTCTGCTAACCCTTGAAAAACTTCCGACTCCTTCCGAAATGTTCTTTACAACAGCAGTCTTGTTTTTCTGTTGCTTTCTTTTTGCAAAACATATTGATTTAATCTTTCACAGAAAGCGGTTATTTCTGATTCTTTCTGTTTTTCTGATCCTGATGGTTTACTTTCCTGAAAATATATTCGGATATCCATTAATTGGAGTATTCACAGGTTGCGAGACTTATGACTGCATTCCTCTCCTTCCTTATTTCGGGTATTTTATTGCCGGAATCCTGATTGCCGGTTTTCCCAAAAAATTTGATAAAAAACTGATTCTTTCAGGCGCAGTACTCTCATTATGTTCAGGAATGCTTCTCTTTACATTTCTGAAGCCAGTTGCGTGCGTCCTCATACCGGTACTGCCTGTTTATCTGTTTTACCTTTTCGTTCAATACTGCCCTCTCTGCTATCATTTAGCAGAGTTTGTAATTAAAATCATTGATTTGCTATTCGAAAAATTCAAAAAATGGTACCGTGACTTTTTTGATAATAAAAAAAGCGCTTTGCCACTGTATTTCGCAGTATACACGTTCATGTTTTGTATAATGGCTGTCTGCGTGTTCATTTCATTCTTTGAATACGATAACAGTATTGCATGGATGCATGATGCTATTTCACAATATATTCCGAGAATCCATTATTTTACAAATTATATTCAAGAATGTATTTCTCATCTTTTTAATGGAAATTTGAATTTTCCATCTTATACATTCCGTGCAGGACTGGGCAACAGCGTTCCGCTGAGTTATGAACCGGTTTACTGGCTTTTTGCCCTGTTCGACTCATCAAATGTAGAATTAGCCTATAATATTGTAACTGTTTTGCGTTTCCTCCTCGCAGGACTTTCAGCATCTGTATTTTTTCTATATTATAAAAGAGGATATTTTGAAAGCCTGATTGGAAGCATGATATACACTTTCTGTGGATTTGCCATTTATGCAGGAGTACTTCATGCGCATTTTATAGGACCAATGATTTTCCTTCCGCTCCTGATTCTTGCAACGGAAGAAGTTTTCCGAAAAAAACGTTGGTATCTGTGTACTGTTTTTGTTGCCCTTGCACTGCCTGCTAACTATTACTTTATCTACATGAGTACAATAGCTATGGGCATATACTATGTTGCTCGCTTTATTTTCACGAAGGACAAAACAAAGAAAAACTGGAAATATTTCTTTACAACCACCTGTACTTTTGCCGGTGCTTACCTTCTTGGTGTCGTTATCGGAAACATTTCACTGTTCACCTCCTTCTCGTCATATGTAAGTTCCGGACGCAGCGGAAGTTCTCAAATGACCGCCATGTCTTATTTCTTCTATAATAACTCATGGCTTGTAAAATGCTTTACCTATTTTATTTCCTCACCAGGTTCTCCGGGTCTGTGGCTAAAACTAGGTTTTGTCCCGCTTTCATATATAGCAATAGTTATTTTATTTATGAAGAAGGACAAAAAATTATTGAAATTTCTGTTTGCAGTCGGCGCTGCTTTTTGTATTTTTCCGATTGCCGCATATGTACTTGGCGGATTCAGTACAATTACAAACCGATGGTGCTATATTTTTGCTTTATTAGTCTCTTATATTACTGTGTTTGCAATACCGGAGCTTCGCACGTTAACCAGGCGGGAATTAAAAATACTTCTGGTGTCATTGCTGCCATATATGATCATTATACTTATGAACCGTGACTACCGCACAGAATATACACTCTGTTCCCTTGCAATCCTGCTTGGCACCTATGTACTTATACTGTGTATGAATCATGAGATACATTTAATAAACATCCACACTGCCAGAATAACTCTGGTAATACTATGCTGCGGCGCACTGACACTGAACGCCTATTATCAGTATCTGGGCGGAAACAATACATCAAAAGATTCTTTTGCAAAAACATCACATGTGTTGGATGAGATAACCGATACTCCAATGAAAGTACTTGCCGATTATCCGGATGACAGCTTTTATCGCGTATCAACCGCAGAAATACCAAGAAAGAACCTTTGCTCTTCTCTTGTTTTAAACTATAACAGCATTGCAACATTCTCCAGTACGATCAGCGGTACCGTAATGGACTATAACTGTGAACTTGGCAATACTGCATGGAATCTGGTACAGCTTGGAGGTTTTGACAACCGTACGCTTATGAATGCTCTTGCATGCGTAAAATACTATGCTTTGACTAAGAAAGAAACACCGCGTCTTCCATATGGCTATGAAAAGACAGACACCGTTGAGGAAGGCGGAAAAACAATCAACATATATAAAAATAATTACGCTCTTCCACTTGGATATACTTATGATTCTGTCATCAGTGAAGAAGACCTGAAACAATATAATGCAGCCCAAAAACAGGAAATAATGCTCCAATCCGCAGTTACAGAAGATACACAAAAATCAGGAATCTCAGAAAACACATCACCTTCCCTGACTGCTACAGAAGTTCAAATAAAAGATTATGAAGCCTCCGGATTAAAAATCAAAGATGGAAGTATTGATGTATTAGAAGAAGGAGCTACTCTCACCTTGTCTTTTGATGGACTTGAGGATTCTGAAACGTATCTGATTTTTGACGGATACTGTAACCCCAAAAAGGGGAATGGCGCAAATGTTGTCTCTATGGATTTTGTCTGTGGTAATTATAAGCGTTCTTTTGATTTTCGCTCCATAAATCATACCTATAATACTGGACAGGAATCCTATTTATTTAATTTAGGATATCGAAAAGATGCTGCAAATAGCTGCACGATTACTTTTAAGACCAAAGGTTCTTTCACTTGTGATTCTTTTAAAGTATACTGTCAGCCAATGGGAAATTACTCTTCTTACATTGAAAATCTGACAGAAAACAAACTTGAAGACGTAAAGATTGAATCCAATGTAATTACTGGCAACATTTCTCTGACAAAAGAAAAAATGCTGGTTCTAAGCATTCCGTATCAAAAAGGCTGGACAGCTTATGTAGATGGTAAAGAAGTTGACATTCAGAAAACAAACCTGATGTATATGGGTCTCTCCCTGGAACCGGGTGAACATGAAATCCGTCTCCAGTTTGAGCGACCTGGCATCAGCGCTTCCCTTTGTCTGTCTGCAATAGGAATCGTTATTTTTATCATAGCCTTGATTATCCGTCGCAAGCGTATTAAAATGAGTAAATAAACAACAATTTAGGAGAAACGACAATGATTAAATTTAATATACCACCATATACTGGGAAAGAAAGTGAATACATTGCTCAGGCTATCAATAACCATAAAATATGTGGTGATGGCTCTTTCACAAAAAAATGTAACGAATGGATTGAATCACACACACAAACCTCCAAAGCACTTCTCACTACTTCTTGTACACATGCTACAGAGATGGCAGCACTCCTGTGTGATATCCGTCCAGGGGATGAAGTCATCATGCCATCTTATACTTTTGTGTCCACTGCAGACGCTTTTGTTCTCCGCGGTGCTACTGCTGTATTTGTAGACATTCGTCCAGACACTTTAAATATTAACGAAGATCTGATTGAAGACGCAATTACTGACAGAACAAAAGCGATTGTTCCTGTTCATTATGCGGGCGTATCATGCGAAATGGATAAAATAATGGAACTTGCAGACAAATATCATCTAAAAGTAATTGAAGATGCCGCTCAGGGGGTAATGTCAGAATACAAGGGGCAGCCACTTGGCACCATCGGTGATTTTGGCTGTTACAGCTTTCACGAGACAAAAAACTATAGCATGGGAGAAGGCGGCTGTCTTTTGATTCGTGATAAGGAAATGATTGAAAAGGCTGAAATTATTCGCGAAAAAGGAACAAACCGCAGTAAGTTTTTCCGGGGAGAAGTCGATAAATACACATGGGTTGAAGCTGGTTCTTCCTATCTTCCAAGTGAGTTAAACGCAGCTTATCTGTACGCCCAGCTTGAAGAAGCACAAAAGATTTATGATGACCGTATGGCTTCCTGGAATTTATACTATGAGCTTCTTTCTCCTCTGGCAGATTGTGGGAAAATTACTCTCCCTACCATTCCAAAGCAGTGCAAACATAATGCTCATATGTTCTACATAAAAGCAAAGAATCTGGAAGAACGTACTGCTCTTATTCAATATTTAAAGGAAAATGGCATTTTATCTGTCTTTCATTATATTCCTCTGCATACTGCACCTGCAGGGAAGAAATACGGAAGATTCCACGGCGAAGATGTCTATACTACCAGAGAAAGTGAACGTCTGCTGAGACTGCCAATGTACTATAAGCTCAGTTCTGATGATATTCGCTATATATGCAGTAAGGTTAAAGAATTCTATCAATAAGATACAGGAGCTTTAAAAGGAAATGTTATATTCAATCATTATACCATGTTACAATTCTTCAAAGACAATACGTAAAGTTGTTGAACTCACAATGCAGGAAATGGACCGCATCGGGAGAACTCCCTACGAGTTTGTACTCGTAGACGATTTTTCTCCTGACGGCGGAAATACAGTAAAAGAACTGGAAAACCTCGCCAATGATTATTCCTGTGTAAAAATAATAGAGCTTGCAAAAAATTCCGGTCAGCATAATGCCGTCATGGCAGGGCTTAACTATGCTTCGGGAGATACTCTCATCGCAATGGATGACGATATGCAGACTCACCCTTCACAGCTTCCGGTTCTATTTGAAGAATTTGATAAAGGATTTGATATCGTCTATGGATACTATCCTCAAAAGAAACATAGCCTGTTTCGCAATTTCGGCAGCTATATTAATTACCTGTCTGTAAGGATCCTCATCGGGAAACCAAAGGATATGAAAACCTCAAGTTTCTGGATCATTAAAAAATTTGTGCGTGACTATGTAATTCAATATAAAAGCCAGTATACCCATCTGCAGGGACTTTTTCTCAGGACTACACGCAATATCAGCAGCGTTCCTGTAAAACATTTTGAGCGTGAGGTTGGAACCTCAAACTATACCTTCAAAAAACTGGTATCGTTGTGGTCCAATATTATGGGATATTCCATTGTCCCTCTCCGGCTCGCAACATACGTTGGCTATTTTTTCTCAATTGTTGGGCTTGTAGGTGCTGCTTTTATATTTATCCGTAAGCTTTTTGTTCCATCTATGGCAATCGGCTGGCCTTCCATGATGGTTGCAATCTGCTTTTTTTCCGGAATCAATCTGCTCTTTCTCGGATTGATCGGTGAATATCTCGGAAGAATGTTTTTAGGCATGAGCCGTTATCCACAATTTGTAGTACGCAAAATATATTCTTCTGAAGATCCCAACACTCCTAAAGAGAGCCCTTCTTCTAAAAAAGATCTCTCTTCAGATAATGATATTTCAGACTAAAAAAAGGAGGATTTGTATGAAAAAAATAATGATCTTAGGAGCCGGCATCTATCAGGTACCACTAATCCGAACAGCTAAAAAACTGGGAATTTATACTATTGTTGTCAGTATTCCCGGTAATTATCCCGGATTTGATCTGGCAGATAAAATTTATTACGAAAATACTACTGACTATGAAAAAGTACTTGAAATTGCAAGAAAAGAACAAATAGACGGAATTGTTACCGCCGGCACTGATGTAGCAGTTATTACAATCGGTAAAGTTTGTGATGAGATGGGGCTTTCAGGTCTCTCTTTTGATGCTGCAAAAATAGCGGCAAATAAATTGCTGATGAAAACAAAATACGAAGAGCATGGTGTGAGAACAGCTAAATTCCGTGAGATTCCGTTGGACGCAGCTGATGTTGAAGCACGTGTATCCAATCTCTCATTCCCATTAATTTTTAAATCTGTAGATTCCTCCGGCAGCCGCGGAATTGTTAGAGTTGATTCTGAAGACGGTTTTGATAATGCGATAAAAAATGTCAGAGAAAACACAAGATCTGACTATTATATCGTAGAAGAATTTATTGAAGGAGAAGAATTTGGAGCCCAGGCTTTTGTATACCGCGGGGAAGTAAAGTTTATCCTCCCTCATGGTGATTACGTATTTCACGGTGATACAGGAGTACCAATCGGGCATTTTGCTCCTTATGAACTTAATCCTCGTGTTATTCAGGACGCAAAAGAGCAGCTTACTGCTGCAATTCATGCAATGGATCTTGATAACTGTGCGATCAACGCAGATTTTATTCTGAAAGATAATCAGACTTATGTATTGGAGATTGGCGGACGTTCCGGTGCGACATGTCTTGCAGAACTTGTATCTATATATTACGGCTTTGATTATTACGAAAAGATCCTGCGTTCTGCTCTCGGAGAAGACATTTCTTTCGAATGTGATACCTGCGCTGTTCCAAACGCAAGCATGTTACTGATGAGTGATAAAGACGGTACTATCCTCTCTCAGACAAACCATAATTCAAAAGATGATAATATCGTGGATATACAATTTGATTATAAACCCGGTGATCCAGTACATAAATTTCATGTGGGTCCTCACCGTATCGGTCATGTAATCACCAAAGGCGACACTTTAGATAGTGCAGTAGAAACTCTTCACAGAGCATTGGATAATATTGAAATTCATATTTCATAAAAAAACCCCGATGTGTGACATCAATGTCATTAATCTAAGACATTGTGCATAACATCGGGATTTTTTTATTTTTTCTTAAAATCTTTTACTACTCTCAAAAACTGCGGAAGAATCCACTTTATGGCAAAGACTGTCACAACAGCAATCACTCCGTAGCGAAGATACCACGGAACATTAAATAATATCATTGTAACCACATTCAGCATGAAATACATAATTGAAACCACAGCACTTTTCCTCAACGAAATGACTCTTCTTCCTGCCACTTTCTTTTCCAGATAACCCTGAAGTACTAAAAGGATAAAATAGCTGACAGCAGTCGTATACGCAGCAGCCATATATCCAAACTTTATAATACAAACATAATTCAGGATCACATTTATCACCATTGTCACGATTGTTCCTGCGGCAACATAAGCGGTCTTTTTGTAATAGTTCTGGATTGCTGTATATATATAACTGTAAAATCTTAAAAGTGTCCCTGTCACCATCGGTGCTATTAAGAACACTGCCATCCGGTACTCTTTTGACCCAAGCACTGCCACAATCTCTGGTGCCAGCGCAACTAAGAACCACGACATAATCCCAAATCCATGCATCAGGACACTCCATGGTTTTTCAATATCCCCTTCCTCATGCCTCTCAATTTTTTCATACATCCAGGGCAAAAATGCATTCCATACAGAATCCTCAACAATCCATATGATAAATGAAATTGTTGTACCTAATGCAAATATTCCTGTGTACTCGTATCCAACCAGAAACTGAATCATAATTTTATCTGCCTGATTCATAATCTGAATAGAAAGAGCCTCTGGAATCAAAGGCAGACTATATTTTAACGCATATTTCCAGTATTCGATCTGAATAAATTTTTTCCCCTGTTTCCAGAGAAGAATTGCAACTATAATGCCTCCGACTACCTGCGGCACATAAAATCCCCAAACTCGAAGCTCTACCAGCTTTTCAAAATATCCATGTGTTCTTCCCCAATATATTAGAAGAATCGAAAGAATCGTCGCCGGTACAATCGTCACAGTTGTGATGAAAATACTTGCCTTATACCTCATCATCTGCTTCTCTCGGCGCTGCATAAACAAAATACTTGTATATCCAAACACATAGAGAAATGCCATAAAAAACATTACATCCGACATGCCCCAGAATTTTTGAACGGGTCCTCTGAAGATCATGCATAAAATAAAAAATCCAAATATCGAGAAATAGGAAAGGGTCTGAACGCTGGAAACATATGCATTATAGTTTTCACCCATATCATATTTTGCACGGTCTACACTGCGCCAGAGACAAAGCGACATAATTGGCACCATAATCAGAAGCCAGGACTCATATACTCTGATCTCCCCATACTGCGCTGTTGACAATAAGCGCGTATAAATTGGTGTTGTAAGAAAAGTAATTCCTCTTATAAACAACTGTCCGACTACATAAAAAATTCCTGCCTTTAAAGCAAGGCTGTTTAATTTATTATTCTGCATGTATTACTCCTGTCATTTTTTTACACTTGTTTTACATTATCTCACAAAATGTATTCTTCTGCAAGAATCCTGCAACTTCTTCTGAAAAAATGATATTTCGTTCTATGCAGACAATTATCCCACTCTTATTATACTCTTATAGCACTCTTATAGCACCTGATGAAACCTTGAGTTTCTTGTATAATTATGATAAAATGTATCATGCCTTAATGAATCAGATAATACCAAAGGAGAAAATGACATGGCATTTGTAATTGAAAAAAAACTAAAGAATGTAATGACATTCTATTATCTTATGAAACTTGACAAAAAAATTCCGACAGATCGTAAATTCATTCGAAAACGTCAGGGAAAAAAAGTTCATGAATTGATGAAATGTGCTTATAAAATTCCCTTCTACCGCAAAAGATTTGATGAGAATCATTTGACTCCGGACGATTTTCACACTGCAGAAGATTTAGCAAAATTTCCAATTACGACAAGAGCTGACTTACGCCTCTGGATGCAGGAAGAATACGAAAACCATCCTGAAATGCATGATCGCTGGACAATCCTTTCTACCAGCGGTTCTTCCGGTGTCCCGTTAAAATTTATCCAGACACAAAGAGAATCTGCCTGCGTAGATGCCAACTGGATCCGCGTACTGATGTATGCCGGTTACCATCCGCTCCGTGGAAAACTTTTTTCTTTTGTAACCAGCCATAAAAAAATTGATCCCAAAAAAGGGGATTCTATCATTCAGAAATTTGGTCTTATGCGCCGTAAAGTTGTGTCTGAAGATAATTGTGTCGGAGACGGTATCAGAGATATCATCAACGAACTGAATGAATATAAACCGGATGTTCTCTGTTTCAGAAGAAACTGCCTTGTCCGCATGGCTCTCTATGCAAAACGTCATAATCTGGAAATCTATAAGCCTAAACTTTACACTCCAGTAAGTGAAATGGTCGATGATATGACCAGAAAGATTCTTACCGAAGCATTTGGCGACGGTCTTTTTGACGCTTACGGAAGCTCTGAAACAGGAAGTTGTGTTGTACAGCTTCCGGGCGAAGAACTTTATTATATCAACAGTGATACTCACGTTGTAAATATCTATGACGATGACAATCATCTTGCCGATGACGGAAGGGTAATCGTAACAACTTTATTTAAAAAAGATTTTCCGTTTATTAATTATGAAATCGGGGACAGAGCAACCTCTGTAACTTTGGATGGTGTTCGATATATCAAATCCATTCAAGGTCGTGTCAACGATCTTGTGAAACATGAAAATTCACCTGAGACATCTGCTCTTTACCTGATGAAGATTCCAAATGGCATTGTAGGAATTGCACAATTCCGTTTTATTCAGGAATCTTATCATGATATGCGGATCCAGCTTGTAAAAGATCCTAATAACGATGCACATACAAAAGAAGAGATTGAAGCTTTCTTCCAGAAAAAAATGGCAGAGCTGTTTCAGGATGAATTTACTCTTCACTTTGACTGGATGGAAGTCATTCCTCCTGACAAAAACGGAAAAATGCGCTGTTTTGCATGTGAAATAAAAGATTAATTTAAAGGGGATAAAATATGATAAAAAACATTGGTATCATTGGTGCCGGCTCTGTAGGAAGTGTATTGATTTCCTATCTTTATCCGGCATATGGGGATAATTTCTATTTGCTTGCAACTAATGAACGGGCAGAACGTTTAAAAAAGAACGGATTATGTATTAATGACCATACATTTCATCCGCAGATATATTCAGACGTCACACAGAATGTCAAACTTGATCTGCTGATTATTGCAGTAAAAAGTTACAGTTTAGAATCTGTCATCAAAGATATCCGACCTTTAATTCAAAACGAAACTATAATTCTTCCTCTTTTAAACGGAATTACTGCTACAGACAGACTAAAAGAATGTTTTCCTGACAACCGCATCCTGTATGGTGTAATGATCCGCACAGACGCGCACCGAACCGGTCATAAAGTATACTTTATTACTCCCGGAGAAGTACAGCTTGGATATGCTTTCAATAATCCAGTTGCACCTGAAGTACAGGAAATCCATGACTGCCTCGCAGACGCCGGAATCAACGCCAACATATATGAAGATATGAAAAGAATTCAGTGGAGAAAATGGATGTTAAATACCGGAGGCGGTCAGGCTGCCGTCGAAATAGGAGTGGAATGCGGCTATTTTGAACAGGTTGATGAAATTGTAGAAATCATACGCTTATGTATGGATGAGATTCTTGCACTTGCAAAAGCCGAAAATGTAAATTTAACCGAACAGGACAGAGATGAAATTATAGAATTCCTTGTAGGCTATCCTGCCCACAAAAAAATGTCCATGCTCCAGGACGTAGAAGCCGGGCGCCCAATTGAAATTGAGGAATATGCCGGAACCGTAATACGCCTCGGAGAAAAACATGGAATCCCTACTCCTGCCAACCGGTTAATCTACTTATCAATTATTGCTAAAAAGAAAGTTTCAGAATTAAAAAAGCATATGTAAACATTAAATTTGGGACGTAGTAAAATTGCATTTTACTACGTCCCAAATTAGCAATACCCCTGTACCCATTTGACATTAATATGAAACTACTGTAGTCCCTATCGGACATTTCTTATAAATGAAATTAATATCTTCATCATACAATCTGACGCATCCTTTAGATTTCGGTCTACCTATTGTTGCATCAGCATAGCCTCCTTTATAATTCTTAATTCTGGAATGGAAAGAATTGGCATCTTTAAAATGTACAATAGGTTTCTCATATGTTGTCTTATAAAACCATCCTTTTTCCTTATAAGTAATCTTATGTACTCCTTTTGGTGTCATATGAAGGTATGTTCCTGTTGCGCATCGGCAGGAACGGATCACTTTCCATTTACCTTTTGAACCTTGATAGATGATTACTCTCTGTGTATACTGGCTTATCCAGATCAGATATTTTGTTGGACTCTTATATCCTTTACTGTTTACAAAATTTGTTTTAGTAACAGTAGAATAATCTTTCGTCGTCCATATACTGGCTGTAAATCTCAGTCTGTCTTTTGAAACCCAGTAAGTCTTCCCATTGGATAGTTTAGCAAGATAACGACCATTCCCATAATCTATCGTTGTAACTTTCGTACCCGGATTTAAGTATTTCACCCGTTTTGTACTGTTTTTAGCTGTAAAACATGGCGCCTTTGACTTTATTATTGCTTTATAATTCATCGGACATACTTTTGTACCAGGTGTACTCTTTATACTTACAGATAAAGTAGATGTTGCGTCGCCTGCAACGGAATCTCCCAGAACTGTTCTTACTGCTTTAATACGATATTTATATGTTTTTTTCGTCTTTAAATTTTTATCTGTATATGTTGTTCCTGTAACATTTTTAATTAATTCCCACTTCTTTTTTGATGAATTATATCGATACACATAATATGATGTTGCTTTTGTAACCTTTGACCAGGTTAAAACAGCCCTCTTCTCACCATCTATTCCCGAAAAACTGCTTACTTTTCCTGGCTTATCCGTCCTCGGTTTCGCACTTATTACATTAGAATCCTCTGACTTTGCACTCTCTGCTCTGGCAGAAACAACATAACTGTATGTTACATTATTTTTTGTTACTTTATGTGTAAATGTCGTCTTTTTTACAACTGTTCCCAGAAGTATTCTGTTTGTTCCATTTACTTGATAAACATCATAATACTCTGCCCCATCTACATTTGACCAGCTTAAATTTACTGTTCCTTCTGCAACTGAAGCTTTAAGTACAGACGTATCCAATATCAAAATTTTTACAACTTCATATTTTTTTTCAAATTTTATTCCATTTTCATCAATACTGTAAGGAGTCACTTTGATATAATACAACACACCACTACTCAAACCATTAACTATTGCTTCAGCATAATCATTAGTGATCTGTTCTCTTTCAATCGTCTGTTCAAAACCTTCCACCTGATTTACGAGAAGCTCATCTGTATACAAGGCTATCTCAAAACCCGTAATACTTTTTTCAGGATCTTCTACTTTCCAGTTCAGTTTAACAATGTCTTTATTTTCCTCCGTCGCCTTTAATTCCGAGATATAAACACTCTCTATGTCAAGTAATACAGACTTAGAATCATTTACAGTATCGGATTTTTCGCCATCTTCAATATCCTCATCAGAATTAACATCTTTATCCTCTTCCGAATTCTCATTTGAATATTCTGTGTTCTCTGAGATTTCTATAGAATCCTCATTTTTTCCCGAATGTACCTCTTCTTTTTTCTCTTCTTCTGTACTGTTGTCAGCATCCTCTACAACACAGATGTCTTCCGCCATAACTTCTATTTCTAATAAGTGTACAGTCAATATGATACAAAACAAGACACAAATAGATTTACGAAATATTTTCATAGTCCTCCTCCTGCATACCTTAATTTCCCTCTTTACATATTTTTATTTTTATAAATCTTTGAGGAATACTGTTCCCTATTATATCTCATATGTATTAAAGCATAA
>JBJFCD010000241.1:0-1802 GCA_051888795.1 Lachnospiraceae bacterium
TAATTCGTCGATGCTTGTTAATTTGATTTTCTCGCCGCTTCTATTTTTCATTTTCTAAAACCTCCTGTGTCAGATTCTTATAAGCATTGGATACTTTACTTTTAGGGCAGTGGGCATAAATGCTGATTCCTTCTGCACTTGTTTCTGCCGCTTTTACCGATAACGGTATTACATTTTCAAAAATCGTGATCTTTGAACCGTAGGTAACGTGGAGCATGGTTGAAATATCTTTTGCGTAATTTGTTCTGAAATCTACCATAGTCAGAAGAATTCCCATGATCTTCAATTTCCGGTTCAGTCTCTTCTTTACCATGGAAATTGTTTTGATCAGCTGTTGGAGACCTTTCACCGGCAGATATGCTGCCTGTACCGGAATCAGAACCGCATCCGAAGCAACCAATGCATTGATCGTCATCATTCCCAGGCTGGGCATACAATCGATCAGAATATAATCGTATCGTTCTCTCATCATTTCGATATAGTCCTTCATGATCATTTCTCTGCTCATTACATTTCCCAGTGTCACTTCCAAAGCTGATAGTTCAATGTTTGCCGGTAACAGATCTACATTTTCCTCATGATGAAGAATTCCGTCATCCGGTTGTATTTCTTCCTCATTAATTACCGCCAGCATGATGGTTGCCAGAGTAATACCAATATCATCCGGTTCCACATATCCAAGACTGGCAGTCAGACTTCCCTGCGGATCTGCATCAATCAACAGCACTTTTTTCCCTTCTTTTGCGAGACCAATCCCTAAATTTACGGTTGTCGTGGTCTTTCCGACTCCGCCTTTCTGATTTGTAACAGCGATTACTTTACACATTCTTCATTCCTCCGTTTCTTATTTATCCCAGTATTGTTCCATCCATATTTTTAAGATTGCTACGATTTCACGCTTCATCATTTCCGGTGTATAGTTGTTGGGAAAGTATCTGTGAAGCTGTTCATTTGTAAATGTGACTCTGGTTATTTCTCCTTTTTTTATTTCACTAAGAATTTCCTGCATCTTTTCTAAAGTCAGCTTTCCATCTTTACTCAATTTTTTTATTCGCTGTGCCTGAGAAAGAGAGGGCACTGACTGAGCATAATCCATAGCTTCGATCAACTGTTTTTGTTCTTTTTCCTTTAATGCTGCCAGTTCAACTGCCGGATTGAAGGAAATAAGATCATCATCTAATTGTTGTAAAAGCTCCGGGATCAGGTTCGTAAGAGTAATATATCTTTGCACTTGCTTTGGACTTTCACCTGTTTCTTCTGCTATGATTTCCACTGTTCTTTTACCTTTTAAATTGTGGTCGATTTGGCTACGGGGTCTTCCTGCAGTCCTTTTCATAGCATCATTCTTCATTTTGTAAGCAAAAGCTTTCTCACTGTAACTGATCCGTTCCCTTTGAAGATTAGAATCCACCATTTTTATAATGGCTTCTTCATCATTCATAACCCGGATAATCACAGGCACTTTCCGATATCCAAGCTGCTGTGCCGCATATTTTCTTCTGTGACCTGAAATGATTTCATATACACCATCTGGTACAGGTCTGACAATCAGCGGATTTAAAACACCATATTTCTTTATGCTGTCTTTCAGAAGATGCATATCCTTATCATCTTCAACCTTGAATGGATGATCTTTAAAAGATCTGAGCCTTTCAATCTCAATTTCAATTATCTGTTCATCATCAAACTGAGTGGCTGCTTCTTTTTCTGCCATTCAACTCCTCCTTTTCCTGTAATCCAAACAAAAAAGCCCGTTCAGATTAGATTCTTTTTTATTGAATCTGATCCAAACGAGCATCTCG
>JBJFCD010000242.1:0-7864 GCA_051888795.1 Lachnospiraceae bacterium
AGGTGGCATGCCTGAGATGGTATTTGAATATATTCTTAAGAAAAATGGTATTGATCCCCAAAAAGATCTAAATATTGATCAGAGTATCGATTTTGGATCTACTGCTGCCGCATTTTCCGGTGGTCAGGGTGACTTCAGCGTTGAATTCGAACCATCCGCAACTTCCCTCGAAAAAGAAGGCAACGGGTACGTTGTTGCGTCTCTTGGTGTCGATAGCGGTTATGTTCCATACACTGCATTTTCCGCAAAGCAGAGCTATATAGAAAAAAATCCTGAAGTCATTCAGGGATTCACAAATGCCTTACAAAAAGGTATGAACTATGTACAGACACATACCCCTCAGGAGATTGCATCTGTAATAGCCCCTCAATTTAAGGAAACTGATCTTAGTACAATTACCACAATCGTGACACGCTACTATGATCAGGATACCTGGAAAGACAATCTTATATTTGAAAAAGAAAGTTTTGAACTGCTTCAGGATATACTTGAGGAATCAGGAGAACTTACCCAACGGGCGCCTTATGAAAAACTTGTAAACACAGAATTTTCAAAACAAGCTAAAAATCAACAGAGATCAGAGTAAACGTATAGTACTTTAAAACAGCCACAGGGACAGGAGTGATCAATTTCTCTCTGTCCCTGTTTATATCTCTCATTCTAAATCAATCCATATTTTTTTATCGCGAATTCAATACCATCTTCCTCTACATTTTTTGTCACAAATTCTGTATATGGATCTAAAGATTCCGAATGTTCACCTACTGCAATCGTATGAACTGCATATTCAAACATAGGAAGGTCATTTGCACTGTCACCAAATACATAAATCTGATCCATGTCCATTGCAAACTTCTGCCGTATAAAATCAATCGCAGTCGCTTTTGAAAATCCTTTAGGAACAATTTCATAACGTCCACGCTCTCTGTCTATAATATCCATATCTCTTCCAATATCATCAAAAAAGTTCTTCACATCACTATATGAATCAGTAAAGATAAAAAGCTTATCAAACATCTCTACGGTTTCTTTCGAAACTATTTTGTGTCCCAAACCCATCTTTCCGTATCTATCACGCATGCGCTCAATTCCATTAAAGCGTGAAGACACAGCTGTAAAATAAAGATCCTCTGTTGCTTCCAAAACCGCATCTATTTTACAAATGGACATTTTTTCAACAATCTCCTTGCTTCTTTTCATATTCACATAATAATGTAGAAGTACTTCGTCCTGAAATAAAAGATACGTACCACATCCACATAAAAATCCATCAAATTCAAATTTTTTTATCTCATGCTGAATACTGCAAATAGTCCTTCCGGTATTAATAAATACAAGGTGTCCATTTTCTTTTGCTTTTAAAATAGCTTCTAATGCACTTCTCTGAATAATTCCTGTATGGTTATTTGTAAGTGTTCCATCAATGTCAAAAAATAATGCTGATTTTTTCATCTGTCTCCTTTTTGTCGAATTGTCTAAATATTTTCTTCTCTTCTGTTACCATGTATCGAATTATAACATAGTACAATACATTTGTCCCAATAAAATATTTCCTGTAAAAAAAGAAAAGGGGTCTTTATCCCTTTTCTGTATGAGTCTGAATTTGATCTGTTATATATTTTTGAACCTTTTCCTTAGATATTCCAAGTGCAATTGCCAATTCTCCATATAAAAAGCGTTCTGCACAATTTAAATATCTGTCATCTACATTAATTACCTTCTTTCCTTCAGAAATGCGTTCTCTCTTTCTAAAATAAGAAGTTTTTATCAACGACACCCATAATCTGCATTGATTTTGAAATAATGCATCCCGATATATACTTTCCCGCCGCTTTTCATCACCAACATTTAATATTTCAATATTAGGCATGTCTTCAATCAATTTACTTGCTTCATCATTTGACATTATTTTACGTAACTGCTTTTCTTCACTGCCTACCGGCACGTAGAGTGTTCCACCCTCATCATATAATGGCCGCAACGTATAATATTCTTTTTTTCTGTCAGAACATCTCATGTCAAGCCTTCCAATATTTGTTACTTCGCAGACACCCTCCTTATAATGTGCCACCTGATCTCCAATTTTGAACATATTTACCTCCTGTTCATTCTCTGACTTTTGTTACATCCCACCTGACAATATCTGCATTTCTGAAAAAGGATGTTGCCGGATATAACTACAAAACAGAAAAAGCGTACAATCCAAGCATTATTTTCGCTTATAGACCGCACGCCAGCTCTCATCTGGATAACATCTATGAAGTTCTCTTTTGCCGACACAATCCCTTTCAATAGTTAATTATATCACGCAATTTTTTCAAACGTAAGGTATTTTTCAAATTTTTTTTGAATAATATACTTGTTTACTGGTAAAACACCTCAATAATGTTCTTATCGAATATAGCCTTCCTGATATGCTTTTCCCTTATTATATGCATAAAGTTCTGCCATCGTTGCCTCAACATATGGTGTTACATAAAAAATTCCCGCAAGTCCGCATGTAATACCTGAGACAAAATACCATCCGATAAATGACAGTTGCAGCACAAAAGCATCCCATTTTTCACCATCCATCATCCTTTTACTGATTGCGAAAGCTTCTCTTCTGTCCATTCCCGGATTCTCTGCTAAAATATATGGTATCATTAGATACTCCAGCCCTTTAATAATACCTGGGACAATAAGCAGCATAGACCATAACATAGTAAAAAGATCTTTAAGAAACATCGTAACTACCAGATTTCCATAATGACCGGAACGAAAGCCATCCAATACTGTTCCGACAGCTGGAAGATCAGAACGGTTCTGAATAAAAAATCTGTTTGCTCCTATACGCAGCACATTACCGACAAAAATCGAAAATAATACTCCAAGAATGCTAAGCGTTACACCTACTGCCGCCAATGCCATAACTATTCCTGAATGAATCCCCCAGAAACTGCTTCCTGATGATACCGTTCCATCTGACTGTTGTATATAATCAACACCATTTCTCACTCCGCTTGTCGCACCACCGGATGATATAAGCATAACAATAAAACCTACTCCCACACACGGCCAGTAGTTTCTTTTAAAATTCGTTTTTGCGTTATATTTTAACTGTTCTCTTGTCCACATAATATTACCTCCTTTGGCATGTTACTTTCTGCCTCTACTTTGTATTCTCAATGCGCTCATTTAAGTCATTAAGATACACCCACCGTTCCATTTTTTCTTCCAGTTCCTTTTCTGTTTCTTCTTTCTTTTTTAAAAGTTCTCCCAATTTTACCGAATTTGTTGCATTTGCCGCCATATCACTGTTAATCTTTTCGATTGTATCCTCCAGCAAAGCGATATCATCATCAATTGTCTCAAATTCTTTTTGCTCTTTAAATGTGAATTTCAGCTTTTTTTCTCGATTTTTCCATGTGCTTTTTGAATCAGATTTCATCGAAGCATCTAAACTGTCTTTTGAACTATTTTTCGGATTAATATTTTTCCCGGAAATTATATTTCCGGTATTCTCTTTTTCAATCAAAGATTCTATTTCTTTTTTCAAAAGATAGTCTGAATATCCTCCTTCAAACTGGCGAACCACACCTCCCTCTTCAAAAGCAAATATCCTCCTTACAGTTCGATCAAGAAAATATCTGTCATGAGATACTATGATAATAATTCCATCAAAACCATCCAGATAGTCCTCCAATATTGTCAATGTCTGAATATCCAGATCATTTGTTGGCTCATCGAGAATCAGTACATTAGGCGAACTCATTAGCACACGCAAAAGATATAGCCTTCTTTTTTCTCCTCCGGACAGTTTTTCAATCTTTGACCATTGCATAGCTCCGTCAAACAAAAATTTTTCAAGCATTTGTGATGCGGTAATTTTCCCATCAGAAGTAGTAATATACTCTCCCACTTCCTTAACATAATCTATAACTTTCATAGATTCATCCATATATTCATTTTCCTGGGAAAAATAACCTGTCCTGATTGTCTGTCCCGTCTCTACATATCCTGAATCAGGCTTAACTATCCCACAGATAATTTTCAAAAGTGTGCTTTTTCCACAACCGTTAGGACCGATAATACCTATCCTGTCATTTTTCAGAAATATATAATTGTAATCATTTATCAGGCATCTTTCATCATAAGACTTTGTAATGCCCATAAGTTCAATTGTCTTTTTTCCCATTCTTGATGCAACCGAATCCAGTTCCACCTTTTTCTCTGCCTGGATATCTTCAATATCCTGCATCGCTTTGATTCGGTCAATATGTGCTTTCTGTTTTGTACTTCTGGCTCTTGCACCTCGGCTTAGCCATTCAAGCTCTGTTCTAAGAAGACTTTTCCTCTTTCTTTCTGTCGCAAGCTCCATATTCTGGCGTTCTTCTTTTAATCTGACAAATTCCGAATAACTCCCAGGATAGCTATATAATTTCCCTCTATCAACTTCAACAATCCTATTAGCTACACGATCAAGGAAGTATCTGTCATGCGTTACCATAAGAATTGCCCCACGGAATGAGATCAAATATTCCTCAAGCCATCCTGACATTTCATTGTCTAAATGATTGGTTGGTTCATCAAGAATAAGAATATCAGAAGAAGTAAGTAAAGCATTTACCAATGCTATCCTCTTTTTCTGTCCCCCTGACATATGTGTTACTGATTCATCATAATCTTTGAAGCCCAATTGATTTAACATTGATTTTGCCTCTGCCTCAATCGTCCATTGATTCAGTTCATCTATATTATTTTCAATTGCCGCCTCAAGCACCGTTGCTTCTTTTTTGAAAATCGGAGTCTGTGGAAGATAGCAAACCTTGATCTGATTTCCCATGCTGATTTTTCCAGAGTCACTTTCTTCCACTCCGGCAGCTATTTTGAGAAGTGTAGACTTTCCCATACCATTGATACCAATAACACCTATTTTTTCATTTTCGTTAATGCTGAACCCAACATCATCAAGAAGAACTCTGTCCGTATACGCTTTTGTAATATGTTCCATCGTTAACAAATTCATAAACTTAATCTTTCATCCTCTTATAAAAATGTATTTTTATATTCCTGCCTTATTTCTTCCGGCACAAGACTTCCTCCTGTTGCCCATACAACATGAACTGCAGATTCTATCTTATCAGACAGATTCTCTTTTTCCAGATACTTTTTAGTTTCCGTATATTCTGATAACTTGAGTGGACCTTCAAAAGCCGCACAGGAACTCGGTTCAATAAAAATCTTCTCGGTATCCCACAATGCTCTCATATATTCATACAGCCATTTATCTTCCACTGTAAATTCCCCGGAGAGCAATGGTTCCATCACCTTTCCGACAAACCCGGAAGGTCTTCCAACCGCAAGTCCGTCTGCATGTGTAAGCCCCGTAAGTCCCACATCCTGTACACAGATCTCATTGTGAAGCCCTGTTGCCATTCCGAGGATCATACATGGAGCCTGCGTAGGCTCTACAAAAAACACATGTACATAATCTCCCCATATTTCTTTTAAACCGAATGTTACACCGCCCGGTGCCCCACCAACACCACACGGAATGTACACAAACAAAGGATGCTCCTCATCAACACAGATTCCCTGTTCATCCATCTGCGCTTTCAGACGTCTTGCTGCCACTGCGTATCCTAAAAAAAGATTTTTGGAATTTTCATCATCTACAAAATAACTTCTGGGATTATCATCAGATTCTTTTCTTCCCTGTTTCACGGCTTCGCTGTAATCTGATTCATATTCTATAACTTTAACCCCATGGCTTTTAAGCATATCTTTTTTCCATTGTTTTGCGTCTGCCGACATATGAACGATCACCTGATATCCTATGGCAGCGCTTGTAATACCTATACTTAATCCCAGATTACCTGTAGAGCCAACCTGAATCGTATATTTTTCAAAAAATTTTCTGCACTCTTCATCTGCCAGACGGGAATAATCATCTTCTAATGTAATCAGACCAGCATCCAGCGCCAGATCTTCTGTATGTTTCAACACTTCATAAATCCCGCCTCTTGCTTTTACAGAACCTGCCACTGCCAGATGACTATCCTGTTTAAGCAAGAGCCTTCCCCCTATTTTCACATTATATGTCTCCTCAAGATATTCCTGCATCTTTGGAATTGGTGTCAACGCAGATTCAATGATTCCTTTCGTATCTATTGTTTCAGGGAAACATTTCATAATAAACGGGGCAAATCTTTCAAGTCTTTCCTGAGCATCATTTATATCTTCAATTGTCATTTCAAGCTTTTTTTCTGCATCTTTCCATGGAATCTTTTCTGGATTTATCCAGCCCACTTCTTTTGCCTTCGATATCTGTTTTACAACATCGATTTCCATATAATCTTTTCCCATAAGTCCTCCTTCTGACATCACCTTCATATGTGGAAAGGGGCATATCACTTTTGATATACCCCTTTTGCTATCATGTCCTGGTTTTTACAAAAACAGATATTTTAAAACAAACAGGATTGCCAGTACATACATAAGTAAACTAATCTTCTTTTCCTTAGCTTTCCCTGTAATAATATTAACTACTACATAAGAGATAACTCCCATTGCAATACCTTCTGAAATACTATAGAAAAATGGCATAGCAACAATACAGATATAGCATGGAAGTGCCTCAGAAACATCCTGAAAATCAATATTTACAACATTTGACAACATAAAGAAACCGACCACAATCAGAGCAGGTGCCGTTGCAAATGAAGGAATTGCAAGGAATATCGGAGACAGGAACAAAGATAATCCAAATAAAATCGCCGTTGTTACAGATGTAAGTCCCGTTCTTCCTCCTTCAGATACACCGGAAGCACTTTCGACAAATGTAGTAGTTGTCGTTGTACCCAAAACTGCTCCTGCTGTTGTTGCAACTGCATCGGCAAGCAGTGCTCCACGAATATTCGGAAGTCTTCCATTCTCATCAAGCATGTCCGCCTTTGTGGAAACACCAATCAAAGTTCCAATTGTGTCAAACATATCTACAAAAAGGAATGCAAAAATAACAACAATAAAGTTTGCGGAAAAAATACCGGAAAAATCAAGCTTTGCAAATACCGGTGCAATACTTGGAATCGAAAGTCCTGAACTGAAATCAGGAAGCAGACTATAAAATCCAAGTTCCGCATTCGGAACATAGATTCCTGAAATCTGACAGATGATTCCCAGTACCCATGTAATCAAAATACCCCAGAGAATATTTCCTTTTACATTCTTAATTACAAGTATCGCGGTGATAAGCACACCTATAACAGCAAGAAGTACCGTAATACCTGCATCACTGAATGATGCCTCCACACCATTTACCTGATTATATCCGTCAATGGAGAACAGTTCAACCAGTGTGGCTCCGCTAATTACAATATTTGCATTCTGAAGACCGATAAATGCAATAAAAAGACCAATACCTACACTGACCGCAGACTTAAGGTTCATAGGAATTGCATTGAAGATAGCTTCTCTTACATTTGTCAAAGACAAAATGATAAAAATAATACCTTCTATGAATACCGCGGTAAGAGCCACCTCCCATTTATAACCCATGCCAAGGACAACTGTATATGCAAAATATGCATTCAGTCCCATACCTGGTGCAAGTGCAAATGGATAATTTGCAAAAATCGCCATAAATAATGTACCGATTAATGATGCAAGTGCAGTTGCAGTAAATACTGCTCCCTGATCCATTCCCGTTGCGGCAAGTATGCTCGGATTAACAGCAAGAATATAAGCCATTGTCATAAATGTAGTAATTCCTGCAAGTATTTCCGTTTTTACATCTGTACCATTCTCGGACAGTTTAAAAATCTTATCTAACATGTTTTCCCTCCTTCTAAAACTCTCAATCAAAAAGAACAAATTTATTTTA
>JBJFCD010000243.1:0-32230 GCA_051888795.1 Lachnospiraceae bacterium
GTCTACCGGAAGCCCCGAAGAAGTCATACACAAAAAGAAAAAGCAAGTGAAGGAGTCTGCCGGAAGCCGCGAAGAAGTCATACACCAAAAAGAAAAGCAAGTTGAGGAGTCTGCCGTGAGCCGGTAAGAAGTTATACACTAGCGGGAAAACAAGTCAAGGAGTCTACCGGAAGCCGCGAAGAAGTCATACACCAAAAAGAAAAGCAAGTTGAGGAGTCTGCCGTGAGCCGGTAAGAAGTTATACACTAGCGGGAAAACAAGCTAAGGAGTCTACCGTAAGCCGGTAAGAAGTGATACACCAAAGCGGAAAACAAGCCAAGGAGTCTACCAAAAGCCGGTAACAAATCATACACCAAAAAGAAAACAAGCCAAGAAGTCTGCCGTGAGCCCCGAAGAAGTCATACACCAAAAAGAAAAGCAAGCCAAGGAGTCTACCGAAAGCCGCAAAGAAATCATACACCAAAGAGAAAAGCAAGCCAAGGAGTCTACCGGATGCCCCGAAGAAGTCATACACCAAAGCGAAAGCAAGCCAGGGTGTCTGCCGAGAAGCTTCCAAAGAGCCACTAAAGCCCCTGAAGAAGCCCCAAAAAAGCTCCTAGAGCTCCCAAGGAGCCACTAAAGCTCCTGGAACCCCAAAGTCCCCAACAAATCGTCTACCTTCACTTGCTTACACTCTTACGCTCTTTCTTACTTCCTTACTCCCTTACTCATTCATCATTCGCATGATCATATCGACGGAGCCGTTGATTCCGTAGCTTGCGCTGTTGATGCACATGTCGTAGTTGATGGCTTCGCCCCACTCGAGTCCGGTGTAGAACTTGAAGTAGCTTTTGTGCTTGCGGTCGAGCTTCTTTAACATGGCGCGTGCGATCTTTTTGTCCCAGGACTCGTTGACCTGCATAACGCGCTGCAAGCGCTGTTCGAATGGTGCGGTGATAAAGATGCTGATATGTGGGATGTTGTTGTTGGCGAGAATGACGTCTGCGCAACGCCCCATGATTACGAAGTCTTCCTGTTTTGCCATGTCGCAGAGGAGCTGGCTCTGGTTGAAGAAGACGGCATCTTTTTTCGGGAGGCCGTGGTAACGTCCGAAGTCGTGAAGTTTCTGGGAGAGTGTGACTTTTGGGACATCACCGAATGCCGGTTTTGTACCGACGTACCGATCTTTGTTTTCTCTGTCGAGAATGTATGGGAAACCGCCTCTGTCTGCGACATTGTCTTTTTCTGCGTCCAGACGGCGGAGCACTTCGCTGAAGATTTCGGCATCATAATAGTTGATTTTAAGCTTGTCGGCTAAGGTAAATCCGATTTCGCTTCCGCCGCTTCCGAAGGTTCTTCCGATACAGATGATGGTGTGGTCATTTTCGGAGAAACGGTCTTTCATCGCAACGGTGTTGAGTTCCACACGCTTCTGATTCAAGACATCGCCTTCTGCGAAGCTGGTTGGAAGTTCTGTGACTTCTTTTAAAATGTGGTCGTACTCGATCATGAGATTTCTGCGGACTTCCTTATCGCGGATCGTACGTGCCATATTACTGATCAGGGCGAGGTCGCTTCGGATGATATGTCCCTGATTTCTGAAGCGAAGCTCTTCCTCAAGCTCGCGGATAGATTTCTCCCTACTCTGCGTGAATACACGTCCCAGAGAAGAACCGAGGCTTTCATATACTTTTGTATCCAGATCATAGATACGCTCTGCAAGATTACGCAGCTCTTTTTTATTATTTTCCATCGATTTTCCCCTCCTTTATCTGAAAAATACAAGTGTATCCAGTAAAAATACAGGAACAAGAATACAGAGTGACCACAGGACATATCCGAAGAAAGAAGGCATGTGGATACCATTTTCATCGGAAATGGATTTGACCATAAAGTTCGGAGCATTTCCTATATAAGAGTTCGCTCCCATAAATACGGCACCGCAGGAGATGGCGGTAAGCATCTGTACAGGTACGGTACCGAGTGTCGTTACAAGCCCTTTTGTAAAATCCATCGCACCGGCTGTTGTGAGAAATACTAAGTAAGTCGGCGTGTTGTCAAGGAAGCTTGAGAGCATGCCTGTTGACCAGAACATCTCGAATGGCTCTGTGAGCCCGAGGCTTCCGCCGGCATTTTTCAGTATCATAAGAGCCGGCTGCATTGTAATAAAGATACCGATGAAGAGAACAGCAACTTCCTTGATCGGTCCCCAGGTAAAGTGGTTTTTCTTACGAATCTCCGGGCCGGTTGTCTTAAAGGATAAAAATGCCGCAATTAATATAATCACCATTTCTATAATAGCCGGGTAGGTAAGAGTCACTTCTCCGAAAATGTGAATGCCGCGGACAGCGCCTTCGGCATCCTTAAATGCAGGAAGCTCTGGTAAAACGCCACTTAAGATAACGGCAGCCACGATCATTGCGATAAAAATCAGATTATGAAGCCCTTTAATAGAAATCTTTGTACCCGGTTTGCTGATATCCGGCATACGTCCTCTGGCAATGTCTTTGCAGTAAGCCCGTCTGTCAATCCAGTAAAAAATAAACAGCAAAACTACCATATTAAATAGAAGTATTGGGAACAGGTGGAGACTCCAGAAAAATGGAACGCCTCTTGTAAATCCCATTAAAAGCGGCGGATCACCGATCGGTGTCAGGCATCCCCCAATATTTGACACCAGGAAAATAAAAAATACCATGATGTGTTTTCGCCTTCTTCGCCAGGAATTCATCTTGATCACCGGACGGACCATCAGCATACTGGAACCAGTCGTTCCGATTACGCTGGAAAGGAGCGTCCCAATCGTCAAGAGAATGATATTTACCCGCGGAGAACCGGCTAAATCACCTTCCATAGTAATGTTACCTGCTACACAAAACAAACCAAATAAAAGAACAATAAAGGTAAGATAATCCCCAATCACACACTCCAGTACCGTTTCAAGCGCTTCCTGTGCACCGTATGAAACAGCAAACGGAATAATAAAAAGCAATGACCAGACAGTCACTACAATTGGCTGATGAGATTCCCACCACTGCGGCTTCACCAGCGGAAAAATCGCAATGGATAACAGGATTCCCGCAAAAGGAATACATAGTGCTAATCCCATATCAAACCCTCCTTTTTTTATAAAAATTTTAAGAAAATTTAATATTTACTTTCTGGACAGAATCATTTTAACAAAATAGTCTATAATTACAAGAACGAAGTTCACCAGAAAAAGGATTCAAAAAAGATTGGATTCCAGAATAATGCACAAAAACGGCAAGATTTTTGTCATAATTTGTATTAAGAAAAGGGGAATAATCCCTTTGATAAACCTAAGAAGTCTGTTATAATGTATAAGCGAAACGCGAAAAATCAAAAATTGTCACTTTGGGAGCGTACAAATGAGAACGAAAGAATTCAATTATCAGCTCTTGATACGAAGAATCTTTTTAATCTTGTTAGATATCATATGTATAGTGCTTGCCTCGTTTTTTGCTTTAGCAACAAGATTCGAATTTATAATATATAATATTCCTAAAGAGTTTCTAGAAGAGTTAATACAATTTTCTCCACTTTTCGTTGGTTCCACCCTGATAGTTTTTTCCTTATTTAAAATATATACAAGTCTGTGGGAGTATGCGGGGCTTGAAGAAGTTTACAGTATCGTCTGGGCATGTATTGTGTCCGGTGTATTGCAGCTTGGGATTATCATCATCGGCGGAGGATTTCTGCCAAGAAGTTATTATCTTCTGACTACGATCTACCTTGGGATATTCGTGTGTGGAACACGATTTTCCTACCGTCTGGTAAGACTGAAAAAGCAGCATCGGAGCGTGCCGTGGAAGAAAGACCGGAACGTGATGATGATCGGTGCAGGAGAGGCGGGGAGGACACTTCTTGTAGAGATGCAGAACAGCAAATATCTTCACAAGACAGTCCGCTGTGTGATTGATGATGACCCGCTTAAAAGGGGAAAATATATTCTCGGTGTCAAGATAGTAGGAGACCGTAACAGCATTAAGAAATATGCCAGCAAATATAATATACAGCAGATCATTATCTGTATTCCTTCTGCGTCTGCGGAGCAGCTTCGCCAGATTCTGGATATCTGTAAGGAGACGGAATGTGAGCTTAAGATCCTTCCGGGAGTCTATCAGTTGATTAACGGTGAGGTAAATGTAAGCAAACTCCGTCCGGTAAGTGTGGAAGACTTGCTTGGACGAGAAGAGATACAGGTAAACTTAGATGAGATTATGGGTTATGTATCTGATAAAGTCATCATGGTCACCGGAGGAGGAGGCTCCATCGGTAGTGAGCTTTGCCGTCAGATTGCTGAACATAATCCAAAACAGTTGATCATCTTTGATATTTATGAAAATAATGCTTATGCGATTCAGCAGGAGCTTCTCCATAATCATCCGGAGCTGAACCTTAATGTCCTGATCGGTTCTATCAGAGATGAGAACCGCATGGATGATATTTTTGAAAAGTACAGACCGGAAATCGTCTATCATGCAGCAGCGCATAAACATGTGCCGCTCATGGAAGACAGCCCGAATGAGGCTATTAAAAATAATGTGCTCGGTACATACAAAGTCGTACAGATGGCGGATAAATGGGGCGTAAAAAAATTTGTACAGATTTCAACAGATAAGGCTGTTAATCCGACGAATATCATGGGGGCATCCAAGAGAATCTGTGAGATGATCATCCAGACATTTAATAAGCAGTCGGAGACCGAATTTGTAGCAGTGCGTTTTGGTAATGTTCTGGGAAGTAATGGAAGCGTTATCCCACTGTTTAAGCAGCAGATTGCCAAGGGAGGACCTGTTACAGTTACACATCCGGATATTATCCGCTATTTTATGACCATTCCGGAGGCAGTATCACTGGTACTTCAGGCAGGTGCCTATGCAAAAGGCGGAGAGATCTTTGTGCTGGATATGGGAGAGCCTGTAAAGATACTGGATCTTGCGAAAAATATGATTCGCCTGTCGGGACTCGTATTGGGAAAAGACATCGAGATCGAATTTACCGGACTTCGCCCGGGAGAGAAGTTATACGAAGAGCTTCTGATGGACGAAGAAGGAATGACAGATACACCGAATAAACTGATCCATGTCGGACACCCGATTGATGTAGATGAAGAGAAACTGCATCTGGCACTTCAGACTCTTGAAGAGGCTGCAAAACGCGAGACAGATGATATGAGAATGATCGTAGAGAGCATCGTGCCTACGTATCATCCAAAAAAGAAAGAATAGAACAGAGGCCTTCGTGTTGACGAAGGTCTTTTCTGCATGATAGTCATAGAAAAGCATGCATATTGTTATAGAAAAGACATCCATTTACATTGAAAAAAATGGTTGTTATAATGTTATGGAAGAAGAACAGGGAAAAAGAGTAAAGAAAACATGGAAAAATGCTATTATGAAATAAATAAATATCAAAAGAAATATATTCGTTTCAAATCCAGGCTGGATGTGATTCTGGCAGGTATCGGATTGATCGTCCTCTCTCCGGTATTTTTCATTATCATCCTCGCCATAAAACTGGAAGATGGACTTATGGCACCGATTTTTTTCAGTCAGAAAAGAGTGGGGATAGATAAGGAACTGTTTGATCTATACAAGTTTCGTAGTATGAAGCTTGATACACCCCACGATGTGCCGACACATCTTCTGGAAAACCCGGAACAGTACATTACAAAAGTGGGAAAGTTTTTAAGAAAGACTTCCTTAGATGAGCTGCCACAGCTTATTAATATCCTGCGCGGAGATATGCTTGTCATCGGAAGCAGACCGGCGCTTTACAATCAGGATGACCTGATCGCAGAGAGAGAAAAGTACGGTGTACATCAGTTAAAGCCGGGGCTTACCGGATGGGCGCAGATCCACGGAAGAGATGAACTGGAAATCGAAGAAAAGGCAAAGCTTGATGCTTATTATCTAAGACATGTGGGACTGATTATTGACATCAGATGTTTCTTCGGGACAATCATCGCAGTGTTCAAAAGCGACGGAGTTGTAGAAGGTGGAACAGGCGAGATCAAGAGAAGACGCGGAAGAAGAAAAGCGCAGGTTGCAGAAATTAAAAAAACAAGAACAACGACAGCAAAGACAAAAATGTCAGGAAAGAAAAAGGTTCTGGTGATCACAAACCATTCCTATATGCTCTGGCGGTTCCGCAGAGAACTAATACAGGAACTTATGAAAAAATATACAGTAGTGATCAGCACACCATTTGTCGGGCATGAGAATGATTTTAAAGAGCTTGGATGTGAGATGATCGAGACACCGGTTGACCGGAGAGGAATCAATCCGGCGACAGACCTTAAATTATTCCATACATATGTAAGAATCTTAAAAGAAGAAAAACCGAACATGGTGCTTACTTATTCTATAAAACCGAATATTTACGCTGGATTTGCCTGCCGGATGTTAAAGATTCCGTACTGTGTCAATGTGCAGGGGCTGGGCACAGCTTTCCAGAAACCAGGGCTTGCCCAGGCCGTAACTTTTATGTATAAGATGGCTTTAAAAAAAGCAAAGACAGTATTTTTTGAAAATGAAGGAAATGCAGAGCTTTTTAGGCAGAAGAAGATCACACCAAAGAGGCAGCAGACCTTGCTTCCGGGAGCAGGAGTAAATCTTGAGTATTACCCATATAAACCATACCCGGAAAATGATAAGACACATTTTCTATATCTTGGAAGGATCATGAAAGAAAAAGGAATGGATGAGCTATTTTACGCTGTTTCGAAGCTTTATGAAAAATATGGAGATAAAATGGTGCTCAATTTGGTCGGCTTCTTTGAAGATGAGTATAAAGAGCAGGTAGAAGAACTTGTCCAGAAAGGAATCGCGATATTCCACGGATTCCAGGAAGAGCCGAGACCTTACTATGAGGCAGCAGACTGTGTCGTGCTTTCGAGCTATCATGAGGGAATGTCAAATGTACTTCTGGAGGCAGCAGCAACCGGAAGACCAATCATTACAAGCGATATTCCAGGCTGCAGAGAAGCAGTGGAAGAGAAGGAAAGTGGACTTCTATGTCAGATGAAAGACAAAGAAGACCTGCTCAGAAAAATGGAAGAATTCATGGAACTATCGCAGGAAGAACGTGCCGAAATGGGACAAAAAGGTCGACTGCATGTGGAGAAGATATTTGATAAACAGAAAGTCGTGAGAAAGACTTATCTTGAGATTGTGAAGTAAGACGACAGGAAGGATTACGAGAATGACATTAACGAATTACTGGTGGTTGTTGATATGGGTATTTATTGCGGGAGCCTTTTTTGCAACTTTATTTCCGAAGCAACGAGAAATAGTGTTGGGAAAACAAGAAGAACGATGGAGAGTTTTTCCTGCAATTCTCTTGGTACTACCATATATTATTTGGGCTGCTTGGAGAACAGATGGTTTTGGTGATACGTCTGCTTATAGAGATTCTTTTTTTGAAGCACCTGATCGAATTAATCAGTTATCAGAATATCTTAATACTATTACAAAAGATAAAGGATTTTCTGTGTTTTCGGTATTAATTAAATGTATTATTGGAAATTCAGATATTCTATTTTTCCTGATAATAGCAAGTATTCAGCTCGGATGCATTGTATATGTATGCAGGAAATATTCTTGTAATTATTGGATGAGTATATTTTTATTTATAGCATCAACAGAATATATGGGATGGATGTACAATGGTATACGTCAATTTTTGGCAATAACATTGATTTTTGCCGCAACAGATTTCCTTGTAGAAAAAAAATATATTTCAATGATAATGATTATTTTAATTGCGGCAACTTTTCATGAGTCTGCTTTATTTATGATCCCGATAATTTTTATTGTACAAGGAAAAGCTTGGAATAAAAAAACGATTTTATGTATATTAGCTTGTATATTAGCGCTATTTTTTGTGGATCGATTTACGGATATATTGGATTCAGCGCTATCTTCAACTCAATATTCGGGAATGGTAACTGATTGGCAGGAATGGGAAGATGATGGGACGAATCCTATTCGTGTGTTTATATATTCGATTCCTATGCTCCTGTCTATTGTTGGATATAAATATATAAAATACGAAGAAAATCCAATTGTACATATTGCTACGAATTTTTCTGTTTTAGCTTGTGGTATTGCTTTGATTTCTATGGTTACGTCAGGTATTTTTTTGGGAAGAATGATAGAATATGCTTCTATTTATTCGTTACTTCTTTTGTTGCCATGGGAAATCGAAAATTTTTTCACCCCCAAATCATCACAAATAGTTTCTGGGATTATGATAGTTGGTTATATAGCCTTTTTTTACTATCAAATGCATTTTTCATGGGGGTTGTTGTAATGTTAATGGAGGATGTTTAAATGCAAGCAACATTAATAGTTTCGTTAGATTTTGAATTATTTTGGGGAATGCAAGACTGCAGTACCCTGGAAGAATATCAGGATCATGTGTTGGGTGGAAGAGAAGCCATTCCTAAATTATTAGATTTATTTCATAAACATGACATTCATGCAACATGGGCTACAGTAGGATTTCAATTTGCACATTCTTTTGAAGAAGTTAAGCGTTATTTTCCGCTTGACAATTTACGCCCGAGTTATACGAATATGAAGTTGTCAACTTATAATTGTTTTGCACATATTGGTGAAGATGAGCATACAGCTCCATGTTTTTATGCTCCGTCTATAATTGAAAAAATTGCTCAGTGCGACGGTCAGGAAATTGGCAGCCATACATTTTCGCACTATTACTGCCGAGAAGCAGGACAGACTACAGAACAGTTTAAAGCAGATATGGAAGCAGCGCAAAACATTGCTAAAGCAAATGGGTACCATTTAACTTCTGTTGTGTTACCCAGGAATCAGTGTTCAGAAAAATATATCGAAGTGTTAAGAACGCTTGGCTTTACAGCCTACCGTGATGAAGAAAATGACTGGATTCATGAAAAAGTATCTTTTCGTCCTCTTATGAGGGTGCTTCGTTTGCTTGATGTATATTTTCCGATGACTGGAGCAGGCGGTTATGTGCCAAATAATGAAAATGGAATTGTCAATCTGGTAGGTTCTCGGATGTACAAGCCCTTTTTTAAGCCACTGGCATTTTTAGAAAAAACAAAAATTCGTCGAATCAAGAAGCAAATGCTTCATGCGGCAAGGAACGGATTGACCTTTCATTTATGGTGGCATCCTCATAATATTGGTGTCATGACAGGCTATCATTTGAAACAGTTGGAAAAAATATTGTGCTATTATGATGAGCTGAAAGAAAAATATGGGATGCGTAGCTTGAATATGGGAGAAGCTGCGGAAGAAATCCTTAGTAGGTGAGGGTATGTATCAATTTTATTATGCGAATCAAAAACAAGAATACAGACAAAATACCTGTGTGGATCATATACGAAATCATTTTGAAATCACAGCTATCCGTCCAACAATGTGGGAAGAACACTGTCTGGAATGCTCTGCTCCACTCTGTTATCAAAATTGCTTGCACTACGTGGCAAGAAGTGATGGACGGTGTAAAAGATTTGAAAATGGATTTTGGACTTTTCAGAGTGACAAGGCGTGTTGTGGACAGGGTGTACATATTAAATTTCGTAAATGGGCAAATATGATGACCATTATTTTTCCAGCCATGGTTTCACTGGATTCATATCAGAAGCTGTATGAAAAAAATCAGAAATTGGGAAATCGCCTGAAAACTGTAGCAGATAGCAAATTGCCGACAAAAATCCGTTGGGAAATTATCCGCACAGAAGAGTACCTCCGTCGGAGAAAATTAAGGGCAATGGAAACCACAGAAAATATTCCTGATGCATTTGTTTTTCATGGGTTTAGTTATAATGAAGAGAGGTATAATCTTATTATCGAAATTTATGATGACCACACACCAGTGTATAAAACCGCTTTGGCTATTATTCCGGGAGAAAATTTATATGTACTGAACCGAGAGCAGCTTTCGCTGGAGTGTTGGACGGCCAATCATTTGGTGAAGGTATATCCGGAAAATGACATGGAAGCAGAGCTAGATCTTTTTTGGTGTGATTTTGTTTGCGGAAAAGCAGTTACTGCAGAGAAACCGGCAGACAAAGTAAAATGCGTTGTTTGGGATTTGGATAATACGGTTTGGGATGGAACATTGATTGAAACGGATGATCCGAAAACATTGAATCTAAAAACAGGCGTACTGGAAACCATTCAGGAATTGGATCGCCGTGGTATCATTCAATCTATTGCCAGTAAGAATGATATGGAAGTAGCATGGCCTGTTGTAGAGGACTTAGGAATTGCTGAGTATTTTCTTTATCCGCAAATCCATTGGAATGCAAAAAGTAGTTCTATGGAACAAATTGCAAAGTGTTTGAATATAGGAATAGATACGCTTGCTTTAATAGATGATTCTAGTTTTGAGCGAGAGCAGGTGAAAAGTGTGTGGCCTCAAATACGTGTTTTCGATGCTACAGAAGTACCACAATTATTAGAAAAGCCAGAAGTTACTGTGATGGTGACAGAGGAAAGTAAGAATCGCCGTGCTATGTATCAGGCGGAAGAAAAAAGAAATCAATTGAAAAATAATGGAAATGCAGATACGATTGCTTTCCTGAAAAAATGTCATCTGCAAATTAAAATCTTTAAACCTGAAACAGAAACAGAAATTTTGCGTTGCTATGAATTGATTATACGAACGAATCAATTGAATATGTCTGGGAAAAAGTACAGCAAAGAAGAATTTGCGGAGGTGTTACAACGTCCTGAACATAAAAGTTTTGCATTTTCATGCTGGGATGATTTTGGTGAATATGGGATTGTAGGATTTGGACAGTATCGAGTGAACGAAAAACAAATTATATTTACAGAATTTGCGATGAGTTGTCGAGTGGCAAGAAAGTATGTGGAAAGTGCATTATTTGCATTTTTATTAAAATATGAAAAATGTCAAAGTGGGAAATTTGCAATTTCTATAACTAAAAAAAATATTCTTCTTAGAAATACTCTAAAAGAGATAGGATTTTCAATAGAAAGTGAAACATCAGCTCGTGTTTGTTATCAATTCGGGAATAAATTGCTTCACTCAGAACTCGTCGAAGTGAAGGGGGATGGTAAAGATGACTGATAAAATATCTGTTATTATGGCATGTTATAACTGTTCCCGAACCTTAAAAAAGGCAATAGATTCTATTTTAGCGCAAACATATACAAATTGGGTTATGATTTGTTGTGACGATGGATCAAAAGATAATACTTTGAGCATATTGAGGGGCTATCAATTACAATATCCTGACAAATTTATCATTATTCAAAATGAAGAAAATCGAAAATTGCCATATTCTTTGAATCATTGTTTGGAATATGTGGATACTGAATTGGTTGCCAGAATGGATGCAGATGACTGGTCTATGCCGGATCGTTTCGAGAAACAAGTGGCTTTTTTGAAAGAACATCCGGAATTCGATTTGGTTGGAACGGGTATTCAAGTTTCTACGGGCAATGAGATTTTAACAACAATTGTTCAGCCAGTAGTACCGGTGCCTGAGGATATGTTACATTGTAATTGCTTTTCACATGCAACAATTATGACATACAAACGAGTTTATGATGCATTGCAGGGTTATTCGCTGGATCCCAATGTTGAGAGATGTGAAGATTTAGATTTGTGGTCACGATTTTTTGTTGCAGGTTTTCAAGGGTATAACTTGCCGGATGAGTTGTATGTTATATTAGAAGATGAAAATGCAGTTTATCGTCGTGATTTAAGAAATAGGATAAATACAGCTAAGACATTGAGTGCTGCATTTAAAAGAATGGATCTTCATGGAGTTGCTTGTTTTAAAAAGGCATATTTTCAAATATTAACTTATTTTATTCCAATGGGAATTTATAAAAAACTTCATGTCTGGAAAATGACACAGAGAACTAGGAAAAATAGTGAGATAAAATGAAAAAAGTATTATTTTTGATTCATGACTTGGGGCAAGGTGGGGCAGAGAAAGTCCTTGTAAACTTGGTTAATAATATGGATCGTAGTAAATTTGATATATCTGTTACGGTATTATTTGGTGGCGGTGTTAACGAACAGTTTTTGAAGCCGGATATTCATTTTCGGGCAATTTGGCCAAAAGAAGTATCTGGAAACAGTAAGTTGATGAAATTATTATCGCCTCAGCAATTACATAGAATATGTGTGAGAGAACACTATGATATAGAGATTTCTTATTTGGAGGGACCGGCTGCCAGAGTGGTTAGCGGCTGTATTCAGGAAAACACTAAGTTGGTTTCTTGGATTCATGTAGAACAACACACGTTGGATAAATTGTCAAGTTCATTTCGGTCTAAAAAGGAAGTTAGAGAGTGTTATAATCGTTTTGATCAAGTGGTCTGCGTATCTCAATATGTAAAAGATGACTTTTGCCAAATTCTGGATTACCAGAAACCTTGCTGTGTTCTTTATAATACTGTGGAATCTGAAAAGATTTTAGATGCTGCTGATGATGAGGCTCCAGAATTGGTGGATGATGGAAAGGTTCGTTTGGTTACCGTAGGTACATTAAAAAAGTCCAAAGGATATATGCGTTTGTTAAAAATTATAAAGCGTTTGTGCGATGAAAAGTATGCTATTCATCTTTATGTTTTAGGGACTGGTCCTTTACAACAAGAAATAGAGGATTATATCAAAAAAAATAAACTTGGTGGTTCGGTAACTCTTCTAGGATATCAGACAAATCCTTATAAATATGTGAAAAAATGTGATTTGTTTGTTTGTTCAAGTTTTGCAGAAGGATTTTCTACTGCAACGACAGAATCTTTAATTATAGGGACACCGGTTTGTACTGTTGAGGTTTCTGGAATGAAGGAGATGTTAGGAGAGCAAAATGAATATGGCATAGTTACAGAAAATGATGAAGAAGCTCTTTTTATAGGAATTAAACAATTTCTGGATAACCCAGAATTATTAGCCCATTATCGATATCAAGCAGAGATGAGAGGGAAATTATTTAGTACAACTGAAACTGTAAAAGCGGTTGAAGATAAATTGGAAGGGTTGATTAGATAATATGGAAATTGGTGAATTAAAAAATAAAGTTGAACAATATAACCCCTTAGCAAGACATCGCAGATCGAAAATGCAGTCGGAACTTAGAAATCGGGATATAACTTTTTTAACACCAAACTGTTTGGGGGGGATTCTTTTTCATGACTTAGGACTTCAGTTTAAGTCGCCTACCATAAATTTGATGATGACACAATCGGACTTTGTTAAGTTTGTTTTAAACTTAGACGAATATCTTTCTAAAGAGTTGGTATTTTTTAAAAGTGACAAATATTCTTGTCCATGTGCAATGTTAGGAGATGTTTTTATTGTTTTTACACACTATCTGTCGGAAAAGGATGCTGAAATAAAATGGAAAGAACGTTCTAAAAGGATAAACAAAGATAATTTGTTTGTATTTTGTGAGGAACGAGATGGGATTTTAGAAAATGAAATTAGATCTTTAGGTAAACTTAGTATACGTGGATTAGTTGTTTTTACGGCAAAAAAATATAAAGATATTCCCTATGCTTTGCATATTCCTAAATATAGTACTGAAGAAGAAGTGGGGAATATTCTAGCAAGAAAAAGTTACTTTGATGGTAGTAGAGAATATGAAAGATATTTTGATTTTGTTAAGTGGTTTAATGAGGCAAATGGTGGAGATTATAATATATCAAATTACTCAAAAATATGAAAAACAATAAATTTAAAAAGAATTATGTGTTTAGTGTGAGGAAAGATGAATTTTTTAAAAGAGTTTGTTTATCGTTTAAGAGGTGAATATACAACAGAGAAACTTATTTCTATGGGAATGACTGTTGGAATAAATTTTAAAAGACTAAATGGGGTTATTCTTGATCCGGGGCATTGTTGGTTGATAGAAATTGGTGATAATGTTACCATGGCTCCGCGTGTTCATATTTTGTGCCATGATGCAAGTACAAAGTTGTTTTTGGGTTATACCAAAATAGGTAGGGTTATTATTGGAAACAATGTTTTTATTGGTGCAGAGTCAGTAGTCCTTCCGGGGGTAAAGATTGGCTCCAATGTGATAATTGGGGCTAATTCGACTGTTACACATGATATACCTGATAATTCTGTTGCGGTGGGGTCGCCTGCACGAGTTATTTGTTCGTTAGAAGAATATCTTGAAAAAGAAAAAAAACGAATGAATGTTGCACCTTGTTACGGCGAGGAATATACATTGCGTTTACATGTATCTATGGAAAAAAGGATGAAACAGAAAAAGGAACTAGAAAGAAAGATAGGATATATAGATTAATGAGAATGAATATAAAAATCAGTATTGTGATTCCGGTATATAATGTTTGTAATCAGATTTCTAAGTGTATTGATAGTGTAGTTAGTCAAACGTGGTCTAACCTTGAGATTATTATTGTAGATGATGGTTCTATAGATAATACTTTATCTATAGCAGAAGCCTATGCGGAATCTGATAATCGGATACATATTATACATAAGGAAAATGGAGGTGTTACATCAGCACGATTGGCTGGAGTGGATGTAGCAACAGGAGATTATATTGGGTTTGTAGATGGTGATGATTATATTGAGCCTGAGATGTATGAAACTCTTTTGAAGAATGCTTTAGATTTTAATGCGGATATTTCTCATTGTGGGTATCAAATGGTTTTTTCTAACCGTGTTGTTTATTATTATGATACAAAGCGTATGGTGAAACAAGATAGAATAACCGGTCTCAGAGATTTATTAGAGGGTTTATTTATTGAGCCGGGTCTATGGAACAAGTTGTTTCATAGAAAATTATTTCAGCGTATGATGAGAGAAAAATTAATGGATACAAATATTAAGATGAATGAAGATTTGTTGATGAATTATTTTTTGTTTCGTGAAGCAAATCTTTCGATTTATGAAGATATTTGTCCCTATCACTATTTAGTAAATAAAGATTATTCTTCGAGTTCTAATATTACGGAAAGCAGGCTTTTGGACCCTATTAGAGTTTCAAAAATTCTTTTGAACGAGATAGGTGATAATGAAGAACTTTATCCGATTGTTTATAGTAGATATATACGGCAATTAATTGGAATTTATACCATGGAAGCAAGGGATAATCCCCAATTAATAGAGCCTAACCGCAAAAAGGCTAAGATTGAACTTCGGAAACAGTTAACAACAATTATTAGTGAAAAGAATCTTAGTAAACAGTTTAAGACATTGTCTTTTTGTGCAGCATGTATGCCTTGGATGTATCGAAAGATACATGAGGTTTATGGGAAAATTAAAGGATACGACAAGATATATAAGGATTCTTGATTGAGGTAGCATTATGAATTTGCTTAGTATAATTGTGCCTGTGTTTAAAACTGAAAAGTATTTGAACTGTTGTATTCAATCAATTTTGAATCAGACTTATCGGAATTTAGAAGTTATTCTTGTAGACGATGGTTCACCGGATAAGTGTGGAAAGATATGTGATGAGTGGGTTAAAAAGGATTCAAGAGTTAGAGCCATTCATGTTCAAAATGGTGGTGCAGGTAAAGCGCGCAATATAGGCATTGCGGCTTCTAAGGGGGATTATGTTTCCTTTGTGGACAGCGATGATTTCTTATCTTTACAAATGTATGAAAGAATGATCTACGCATTCGAGTCAGATGTTGATATTGTAGAATGTGATTATGAGATTTTGGGATCAAAAGAAATGAACTTTAAGATATTAGGTGGTAGTAGAAAGTTCACAGCCGAAGAGGCTATGCGAGAGAATATACATGATCATTTTTTTAAACAAGTGATTTGGAACAAGATATATCGTAGAAATGTCATTGAAGGAGTTTGGTTTCCTGAGGGGAAATTAATTGATGATGAATTTTGGACATATAAAGTAATTGGAAGGGCAAAGAAATTAATTCACCTTAATGATTGTCTTTATGCATATCGGCAACAGGAAAATTCAGTTATGCATGCTTCTTTTTCTTTAAACAGATTACAAGCGATTGAGGCAAAAATGAGTAAATTAGAATATATAGATGAAAAGTTTCCTAGTCTTTATTTTGAAGCTCACCAGAATTTATGGCTTTCGTGCTTATATTTTGGACAAATGTCGATTAAATATTTACCTATTCAAGAGAGAAATCTGGCTTTAAAGATACTTGAGAATTCTATAGAAAAATACCCTTTAGCAAAGGGAGAAATTAAACTTTTGCCATTAAAACATAAATTATGGGGATGGTTAACAAGATTTTCATTAACTTTTACTTGTAGAGTTCGAAATATTCTAAATATTGGATTTTGATAAAAGCAAGGAGGCAGTTTTATGTCATTGTATAAAAGATTAATAGAAAAAAAAGAAAAACTTGCATTGGTTGGTTTAGGATATGTAGGTATGCCAATTGCTGTTTCTTTTGCTAGAAAAGTAGATGTTATTGGCTTTGACTCTAATAAAACCAAAATAGATTTGTATCAATCTGGTATTGATCCTACGCATGAGGTGGGAGATGAGGCAATTAAAGAAACATCTGTAGAATTTACTTCAGATTCCGAAATGCTGCAGCAAGCGAAGTTTATTATTGTAGCTGTCCCAACGCCCGTAAATCAAGATAAAACTCCTGATTTAGCCCCCGTTGTTGGAGCAAGTGAAATTGTTGGACGTAATTTGACTAAAGGTGCTATTGTTGTGTACGAGTCTACAGTTTATCCGGGTGTCACAGAAGATATTTGCATTCCTATTTTGGAGAAAGAATCTGGCTTAAAATGTGGAGAAGATTTTAAGGTGGGGTATTCACCTGAGCGTATTAATCCGGGAGATAAGGTTCATAGATTAGAAAATATAACAAAGATTGTATCAGGTATTGATGGAGAGGCTTTGAAAGAAATAAAAAACATTTACGATTTAGTAATTGAAGTTGGTACATATCCAGTTTCGACAATAAAAACTGCTGAAGCTATTAAAGTGGTAGAGAATAGTCAACGGGATATTAATATTGCATTTATGAATGAATTGGCAATGGTTTTTGATCGAATGGGAATTGACACTAATGAAGTTGTTGATGGAATGAATACGAAATGGAATGCGCTAGGTTTTCGTCCTGGATTAGTCGGAGGTCATTGTATTGGTGTTGATCCATATTATTTTGTTTACGAGGCTGAAAAGCTTGGCTACCACAGTCAAATTATCGCGGCTGGTAGAAAGGTTAATGACGGAATGGGTGCATTTGTCGCTGATGCTGCAATTAAGCAACTGATTTTGGCGGAAAAAACTCCTAAAACATCTAAAGTTGTAGTTTTAGGCCTGACATTTAAAGAAAATTGTCCGGATACTAGAAATTCAAAAGTTGAAGATATTATTTTGCGATTGGAAGAATATGGTATACATCCTCTAGTTGTAGATCCTTGGGCGAGTGAAACAGATGCGAAAAAAGAGTATAACGTTGAACTGACTGCGTTGACGGATATACACGATGCAGATTGTGTTATTTTGGCTGTTGTTCACAATGAATTTGAAAATATGTCTATATCCGATCTTAATGAGCTTTTTGGAAATAAAGCGAATGGAAAAAAGATACTTATTGATGTTAAGGGTGTGTTTTCTAAAGAAGAAGCCCAAAAATATGGTATATGTAGTTGGAGATTGTAAAAATAGAAGAGGTAACTATGGATTCAAATATTTTGTCACCAAAATATAAATATAATATTACTGTATTTACACCAACGTATAATCGAGCGTATATAATAGAACAGCTCTATAGATCGCTTCAGCGGCAGTCATATCATGATTTTGAATGGCTCATTGTCGATGATGGTTCTACTGATGATACGTATTCTCTAATTCAAAGTTGGCAGTTAGAGAATAATGCTTTTCCCATTCATTATTATAAAAAGGAGAATGGTGGAAAGTGTAGGGCTATCAATTATGGTGTTGATAGAGCAGAAGGACGATTGTTTTTTAATGTTGATAGTGATGATTATCTGACAGATGATGCGTTAGAGAAAGTAGCAAGATGGGAAAAAGAGCTTCCTAAAGATGGAAGATTTTGTGGTGTGGTAGGAAATTTGGGAACAAGTGAAACTGAAACACCAAATACACCATGGCCAGAGGAATATCGAGATGCAAGTTTATTGGAACGCTATCCTCAGTATTGCAATCAGCCGATAGATGGGGAACGGGCATGGGTATTTTATACTGAAATTCAAAAGAAATATAAGTATCCAGAATTTGATGGAGAGAATTTTATTACACCTGCGGTTACTTGGAATAGAATGGCTCACGATGGATATTTAGTTAGAATTTATGATGATATAATATGGGTCTATGAATATCAGCCAGATGGTCTAACGGCTTCTGGTAATAAACGATTTATTAATCGACCTCAGGGGCATGGTTTATGGCTGAGAGAAATGGCAAAGTTTATGAATTATTCAGTAAGTAAAAAGTTAAAAATGTATTATACATATTACTGTGATCATTGTCATCATTTAGAAATTCGAAAAATAGCGGAATATATAGGGGCACCAGTTCCTATAATTAGTTGTGCTGCTATGTTGCATAGGATTCTACAGATAAGAAAGAGAGGGAATGAGAAGTGATACATCCGATATTATCCGTTCAGGCACATTACCAGAATTTTATTGCTCCTAGATATGAATGGAGCATAGGTGGACGAAAATTAGCAAAATATAAGGATAAGTATAAAGGACAAATTTGTTTTATTTTGGGTAATGGACCTAGTTTGAGTGTAACAGATCTGGAGAAATTACATAAAAATAATATTGTTACATTTGGAACGAATCGTATATACAATATTTTCCCGAAAACAGAATGGCGACCAACATATTATGTTTGTGAGGATCCACTGATAATACGTGAAAAGCAGGAAGAAATCCGTGCAATCCCTGCACTCGCAAAATTTATTCCGATAGAATTGAAATGGTATCATGAAGTCAGCGTTCCGGGGGCAACATATTTCCATATAAATTACAAAGCTGAAACGGTAAATGAATGGGGATTTTCGCCTAATATTGCAAAAGAAGTTGTAAATAGAGGAACGGTGACTTTTGCGTGTATGGAAATTGCTGCATATATGGGGTTTGAAAAAATATATCTATTAGGTGTTGATCATAACTACCAAGTTACAATTGATATGGATGGGAATGTGGTCACTGATCCTAATGCAAGAGATTATTTTTGTGAGGGTTATGACGATGATATAAAGCATGTTGCTGTTCATAATATGGGGCAAAATACAAGAGCTTACTTGGGTGCGAAAGGTTATTGTGAGGCTACAGGGAGAACAAGAATTTATAATGCAACCAGGGGAGGAAAGCTAGAAGTGTTTAATAGAGTGTCCTTTGATGATATTGTTAAGTGAGAGAGTAAGGGAATGAAGCGAGAAAAAAGTCAACTTAAAGCGGGTATTGTATTAAGTTATATTAATGTTGTGATAGGGAACCTTATTCCACTTTTTTATACCCCGATCATGTTATCCTTATTGGGACAAAATCAGTATGGATTATATAAACTGGCGAGTAGCATTTCCAGTTATATGTCATTGCTTGCTTTTGGAATGGGGGGAGCTGTAACTAGGTATCTAATTAAAGCAAATTCTGAAGGTGGTAAAGAAGCGGAAGAAAATATGCTGGGAATGTTCCATATTATTTTTCAAGTTATAGCAGTAGTAACACTTTTAGTTGGAGGTATTGTAACTTGTAATTTAGGAATAATATATTCTGGTTCATTAACAACGGGTGAATTGAGCGAGATGAAGGTTTTAGTCGCAATTCTTGTTGTTAATACAGCAGTTGGATTTTCTGCATCGGCATATAATGCAGTTGTTTCAAGTCATGAACGATTTATGTTTTTGCAGGGAATCAATGTTATTACAACAATTGTTACACCAATAGCAAATCTAATCGTACTGTATTTAGGATATTCTTCTTTAGGTATGGTTTTAGCATCATTGGTACTAAATATCTTAGTACGCATTATGTATATCATATATGTAAGATATTCGCTCGAGATTCGCCCAAGATATAACAATTTGCCTCTTAGCTTATTAAAGGAACTTCTGACTTTTTCTTTTTGGATATTTGTTGCTAATATTGTTAGTCAATTATACAATTCTACTGATACTATGATAATAGGAGCTATTCCAAGTCTGGCAACGGTAGGTGTAGCAATATATAATGTAGGGGCAACGTTTAATAATATTGTATTTAGTTTAGCGCAGGCGGTTTCTGGTCTGTTTATTCCAAAAGCTAATAAAATGGTATTTGCTGGAGCAAGTAGTGAAGAACTTACAGATTATGTAATATCAGTGGGGCGGTATCAATGTTTTGTTATCACTCTTGTTTGTTCTGGTTTTGTTGCGTTTGGTCGGCCATTTATAAATTTTTATGTAGGGAATGACTATGCAGATGCTTACTGGATTGCAATAGTTATGATGATTCCATCTTGTATCCCATTAGTGCAAAGTGTTGCAAATAGTATAACTCAGGCCAAAAATATGCATCGTTTTAGATCATTAACATATTTATTTATAGCTATTTTAAATGTAGTGGGAACGTATGTATTGGTACATTCGTCAGGAATTATAGGGGCTGCTGTAATGACAGGTCTTGCAAATATTGTTGGACAAGGATTTTTGATGAATTGGTACTATTGGAAAAAAGTAGGATTGAATATTCCCCGTTTTTGGAAAAATATTCTTAGCATTGAATGGATACCTCTTTTATTGTGCGTGATTTTTTTGATTGTAGGGAAAGTTATAAACTTCTATGCGATTTCTGCATTTTTAGGAGGGATAGTAGTTTACATAATTTTATATATTATATTAATTTGGAAATTCTCTTTAAATGAAGACGAAAAAAAGGTTATTATGGGATTCATATATAAGATAAAAAATATTTCAGGGAGATAGTTATGAAAATTGTTGCAATTATGCCAATAAAATTGAATAATGAGCGATTACCGGGGAAAAATACAAAATCATTAGGAGGAAAACCCCTATTACAACACGAATTATTTTCTCTTCAGAACACAAAAATGTTGGATGATATCTATGTATATTGTAGCGATGAAACAATATGTCCATATTTACTTGAGAATGTTACTTTCTTAAAAAGACCCGCTGATTTAGATATGCCCACATCAAATTTTTCACAAATTTTTGATAGTTTTATGTCAGTTATTGATGCGGATATCTATGTTTATGCGCATGCGACGGCTCCTTTTATAACGGTAGAAACAATGCAGCAGTGTATAGAAGCGGTTCAGTCTGGTAAGTATGATTCTGCTTTTTGTGCTGTTAAAATTCAGGATTTTCTGTGGGAAAATGGAGAACCACTTAATTTTGATGCAGAGAATGTGCCAAGAAGTCAGGATCTTAATCCTATTTATCGAGAGACTTCGGGTGTTTATGTATTTACGAAAGAAGTATTTGAAAAATATCATCGACGTATAGGGATGAAACCATTTGTAAAAGAAGTTTCGTTTAAAGAGGCTGTGGATATCAATAATCCGGAAGATTTTGAATTGGCGAAAGCGTTATTGGATCTAACAATATAGATTGTTGTTGTTATGGAGGATGCTATATGAATTCTTTGAAAGTTTTAGATGTGACACTTCGAGATGGTGGTTGTGTTAATAATTTCAATTTCGGTCAGCAATACATGGATAAGATTTTGAAAGCTTTGGAAAATTCCGGTGTTGAGTGCATAGAGTTGGGATATATTGACCAAAACAAAGGAAGTGAGCAAGGACGGACACAGTATTGTAATGAACAGGTAATACCCGAGTATTTTTTAAAGCATAAGAAACCTGGCATATTATATGTTGCTATGATGGATTATGGAAAGTTTGATGTAGAACAGCTTCAACCGTGTGATGGCCGAGGAATAGATGGGATTCGTGTAGCATTTCATAAAAAGGATCGGCATAATGTAATAGGTGTTGGGAGAAAAATTATTGAAAAAGGTTATCGATTTTTTGTACAGCCAATGATTACACTTCGGTATAGTGATGCAGAATTGATTGACTTGATTGACACTGTTAACTGTGTATTACCTGATGCAAGTGGATTTTATATTGTGGACAGTTTTGGAGAAATGAGACCGAATGATATGAACCGAATTATGAACCTGGTAGATCACAATTTGCTTCCCTCAATGCCATTAGGGTTTCATAGTCATAATAATTTACAGATGTCATATTCCAATGCTGTTTCTTTATTGCAATTTCCAACAAATCGAGACCTTATGCTTGATTGTTCTATTATGGGAATGGGAAAAGGTGCAGGCAACCTGAATACAGAGTTACTTTTGGAGCATTTGAATCTATTTTATGGGAAAAAATATCGGACAGAGCCGTTATTGACAGTAATAGATGAAGTGATTAATCAGATTCGTGCTGAATTTTATTGGGGGTATTCTATTGAATATTATCTCTCTTCAATTAATCATTGTACACCGAGTTATGCAGGACATTTTTATAATAAACATATGTTACCAATTAATCAGGTTGCAGAATTGTTGGGAATGATTAGAGAAGATAAGAAGATATCTTTTGATAAGGAATATGCAGAAAAATTATATCTTGAATACAATGCCAGAAGAAAAGCAAATGATGCGGATGTAATCAGACAGCTTTCTGATGCATTCAAAGGAAAGAATGTTTTGTTGATTGCTCCCGGAAAGAGTATTCTTCAGGCAGAAGAAGTAATACAAGAGGAGATGTTTAAAGAAAATACGGTGAGCATTTCTTTGAATATCTGGGACAAGTTTGAAACGGATTATGTTTTTGCCACTCGATATGATGCATATACGGCAGCAGTTTATGCAAAAAGAAGCGTTATCACTACTTCTAGTATTTGTGAAGAAAAGAGAAATAATGTATTTGTGATCGACTATCAGAAATGGGTTGTGGTAGATGGAGAAGTTCAGGACTCATCTGGTATTTTAGTGATGAATCTTTTAAAATATTGTGGTGTGGCGAAACTGACCTTGGTAGGTTTCGATGGCTTCCATGTAAATTTGAATAAGAATTATTATGATAAGGCAATGGGGCATCCAGTAACAGCAGAACAGGCCGAGAAGAGAAATACATATTTTCGAAATTATGTAAGAAATTTACGTAATGAAATTCCTGTAATATTTCTCACAGAGTCACTTTATGAGGATAAATAATGAAAGATCAAAAAGTAAAACTATTAGTTATGGATGTAGACGGGACACTTACAGATGGCCGAATCTATATTGGTGTACAAGGTGAAGTGATGAAGTCGTTTGATGTCCGTGATGGTTATGCGATTGCACAAATTCTTCCAAAGGAGGAAATTATACCAGTTATTATTACAGGTCGGAGTTCAGACATTGTAATGGAGAGAGCAAGAGAATTGAAAATAACTGAATTGTATCAAGGTATTTCGGATAAACTTAGTCAGTTAAAGATTGTAGCTGAAAAATATGAGATTTCCCCAAAAGAAATTGCATATATAGGGGATGATCTTAATGATTTGGAATGTATAAAGTATTGTGGCGTTACAGGATGTCCTAATGATGCAACGAGTGAAGCTAAGGCTGAAGTTAGTTATGTTTGTAGTAATGATGGCGGAAGAGGGGCGGTACGTGAGTTTATAGAATGGTTTCTTAAATGATATGGTGACATAACACGGAGCTCATCAGAGTCCCTTAGTCAGGAAGAATGGCCGCATTCTACCCGCGTGTAGAGTAGCAGGAACCCGTCGCCTTCCCAGAGTAAACCTTTGATTTTGGATGCGGACCTACCGCAGAAAAGAAACAGGGTATTGGGAATGAACAGTTCTGTATGATACTTGCGTTCGATGATGGAAGCAAGTGAATTGATTCCATAGCGAAGATATATGTAATCCACAGACGATGTAAATGCCGGAGAAATAGCCCGGATCAGCAACCTTAAGCATAACGCACTGCCTTAATAAGTCGACATAGAAAATCTTCTGGAGTATCGATGCCACCTTCGATGACAATGTTATTGATCTTCAGTTTAACAGTAGAGCAATTTGCGCGAATCGTGCGATTCGTTAGATTTATGTAGATGGGAATCGAGCTGTCAGAGCAGGTTGGGAGTGCTTCTGGCAAAGACATTGGGACTATGTCAGGGAGCAACTGGTCGGCAATCTCCTCTTTGAGGATTTGTTTCCAGTAGTTGTGAGTGATGGAATAGTTGTTCCGCTCACATCATTGACGAACGGTAAGTTCGCTTGCTTTTTGAACAGTAAAACGCGCAGTCCAGTCTTGAAGATGTAGTTTTTGTCCGGTGTTTATGAGAAATACCTTCTAAGCTGATAGCGTTATAAATGTAGAGGTAATTATCTCAAAAAAATGAGAGGAATGTAGGGTATTTGTGGTTGAGGATTTACATAACTGCTATTCTTTTAGTAGAATAAAACGTTTGCGTCTCCTAGTTACAATTATAAAACAGGTGCCAAGTAGATTAAATCCACTCTTAAGTACTTGTGTAGAAAAAGATATTTTTAATGGCGTGTTCTGTATAAGAAGACCAGCTATGAATATTCTTGAGGTTCGAAATCGCGAATCCGGTAATTTGAAAATCGGAGTTCCGGTACTCGGAAATCGCCTTTTTTTGTGCTTGATTACATGTTCATTTCTATGGGAATATTAGTCAAGGTCTTTCTAGCCGCATCTGCGGTGCGTAGTAGTCGTTACAAATATTTTCGTAGATATTATAATTCGGTATACACAAACTTGAATTTAAAAAGAGATTTCTATATCACCGGACAGATGATGGAAACGTATCCGGAGTATTCGCTATTATTAACGAGAACAATATACAATTTTCCGAAGAGTTCAATGATTTTGGGAATATTGTATGAAATTCCATTTATGCAGTTTATGCTACAAATGGCGCATTTATTTATTACGAGAGAATATTATATATAGAACTAGAGGAGAATCTATTACACAGAATTGTAGCAATATTAGATAACAGCCTTGTTTTTAAAATTAGTTTACAATTATGAAAAAAAGATAAACAGGAAGAGCTTGGAGTGAGGGAGTGGTGGCCTAAAAGGATTCGGAGGAATTATTTATGAGAAATACAGAAAATATTTTCAGAAAAATCATTAACGTCTTCTTTTTTTTGTTTAGTTTTTGGATTTTGATTGCAAGAGTAATAAATTTTTCAAATTTATTACCTGGAAATGTATTGTTTAAAGTGCTTGCTGTATTATTTGTATTGATAGTTGTGTATCTCATAACTAAAAGATATTTTATAAATTGTTATACGTATATATATACTGTTATTATGAAAATGACAGTAAAGCAAATGATTTTTAGCATAGTGTTTATCTCTTTAGGTATAAAAACAATTCTTTTAGTTTTATTTCAAATTGATTCATCAAAGCATCCTGATTGTAAAGTGTACTGGAGCTTTATTCAACAATTAGTCCAAAATGGTGTTATTACGGAGCATGTTCATTATGCTTCGCGCTATTCGTATACTATGATGTTTGCTAGATTTTTTGTCCCATATGCCCAAATAATAGGTATAGATAATATTCTTTGGATGAATTTTTTGAACAATATATTGTTTACAATTGCTTCATTATTGCTATTTGATTGTATAAATTTTTATAAAGGGAAAAATAGAGCTTTCTTTACAGTTGTTTTATGGAATACTTTGCCTTCAGGTATAATACAAGTATTATTGTTGGTGCATGAAAATGTTTTTGTATTTCTTCACATTGTATCTATATGGATTTTGTTCAAAATAATTCCTTCAATTAATAAAAAGGTTTGAAAATGATTGCTTTCATAGGAGCGGCAATTGTGATGGGATACACAGCAAGCATTAATGAGTTTGCAGTTATTGGCATGTGTGCATATTGTATTATAAAATTATTAAATGTATTCAAAAATAATGAAAAAAAGAGGAAACAAATTGGAATTTTATTGATTGTTGTAACTTGTTTTTTTGGTAGTTATTTTGCTTTTATAGAGTATAGATCATATTTGAAAAACAGTACTATTAGTTTTAATGACGAAGAAGAAATTACTGATGAAAAGCGTGTTAAAAAAATGTGGAGTTTTTTTGTAGGTGCAAATTATGAAGAATGTGGTCGATGGAATGAAGAGGATCTGAAAAAATTTGAGCATTACCAAGATATTAGTGATATAGAAAAATCTAAAGAGTATCAAATAAATTTAGTAAGAGAACGATATCATGATTTTATCTGTCATCCTTGGAAATTTGTATGCCATTTAACAAATAAAATGAAAGTGGCATGGAGTGAATTCAATCCGATTGGCTATGGATATGGTAATAAGATAAATGATTATTTTTTGGAATGGCATGGAGGTATAATTCATTCAGTATTTATTAGAGTGTTTTCACTGATTAGTCTGTTATTGTCAGGTCTTATGTTAGTTGTGTCTACAGATACTAAATTAGCGCAAAATGATTTGGCTTATATAATCTATATGAAAATGTTTATTATGGGAGTAACAATAATTCTTTTATTAATTGAAGTAACGCCAAAATATTCATCTCATTTATTTCCGCTATATATTACTGTGTTGGTAGAGCTACTTATAAATAAAATAAATGCTAGTGAAAAGTATGACTTTAAATCATTTCGATTGCAAAACTCAACCAACTAATACAAATAATTACAGAAGAATTATGGGACTGTTAGAAGCATATGTTATTTTGCATTTTTTAGATAGATATTACAGATTTCAATTAATTTTATTGGAAATGTTCCGTAAAGATATATTTCCAATAAAAAAGAATATTAGAATCATAGATGTTGGAACCGGACCGGGGTCTTCACTATATGATGTTTCAGATATGATCTTTTGTTTCAGAAATATGAGGAAGAAAAGCAAGGTAAGACTTTGATGGCATCGATTTCCATGGATTATGTTGGACAGTCACAGGATTTCGTGAATTTTCACATCGTATAACAGGAAACATATGACGAGTATACAGAAAAGTGTTTTGACTTGGTTATTTATAGTAACTTTCTTACAAAAATGAGTGCTTGAATATTACGGTGCGGCAGAGACGCCAGTCCGGTGTAGCGCCGTGCAGTGTGTATTAACTCAGCGGCATTTACATTAACCATATTTATATTATAGTAGAGGTAAAAAAGGAATGAGAACAAACGATAATATTTATAGACAGAGACAGGCTATTTGTATTCAATGTCATGCTAATCCAAAATTAGTCAATCGTATAATTGAAAGTTTCCCAGAAGATAAATTCGATTTTTTTATTCATGTGGATAAAAAATCCGATATTTTACCACAGATCAGACAGCAGAAGAATGTAAAGTTTAGTGAACGAATAGATGTTAGATGGGGACAATTTTCTCAGGTACAGGCGACACTTTCCATTCTAAATATGATAGATACGTCCAAGTACCATTACATACATTTAATCAGCGGAAATGATGTTCCAATCAAATCGCCAGATTATATATGGGAGGAACTGAAGGATTGCACTGATGAATATATAGAATCAAATGAGTTACCGGGGCGAAGTACATGGGCATGGCAAGGGCAGGATCGGTATCAGGTCTGGTATCCGCAATGGCTAATTCAGCGTCCCGCAAAAAAGATGCATAGAATATTGCGAGTTGCGTATCGGGAGTTTGTGATGCGAACGAAATTTTTGATGCGAAAAAAGCTTCCTGTTTCTCAATTTTATGGAGGCTCTTCATGGTTCTCCATTACTGGGGATTTGGCAGGCTGGATGAAAAAATATTTGGCAGAGCATGAAGAATATCTGCATTTCTTTGAGCATGGAGTTTGTTCGGACGAGGTTTTTTTTGCTACATTGGCAAGATATTCTCCGTATGCGAATCGCATTGTCAGTGATTGTTATCGCTTTATGATATGGAAAGGATCAACCAGTGGAGGGCCAAGGGAGTTGAACGAGAGTGATATACCAATCATGCGCAATGATAAGAGTTTCTTTGCGAGAAAAGTAATGGATATTGATACTGGTGATAAGATACTCAGAGAATTGTGTGAACAACAAAAGAGGAATTGAAAAAAGGATATATATGTAATGTTCCTTATGGGGATGGATTTGCGTATAAGAGAATGGAGGATGTGTTTGAACAGTGTTGAAATGGAACTTGATAAGGATTTTTAGATAATAGATGGAATTTTATCAATCAAGTTTTGCTGTGAGTATGAGAGAGAAAATGATTGTATATCCTTTTTCTCTATTTCGCATTTGGGTGCAGAAGCTGCTTATGCCAATCTTTAGAAGATATTTGCAGAAGTTAAAATTGCTCGATTTATGCATGACAATAGTTGATAGTTGCCAGCTTTCACATTTAATTAATTCAAGGTAGCTCTTTAATGGAGTAGCAACCCAATTCTCGCTGTTTCCCCGGATTATTTTATTGAGCAGGTTCAGCTTATCAGGTGTGGAAACCGGAGTATTAAAAAGCAGATGAATGCCTTACACGGCAATATTCACACATTTGAACGGATAGAAAAGGAATTCGGCACGCTTGATGCGTTTGTTACTAGTGGTACGCCTGCTGAGATTGCGGATTTGCTTGCGAACAGTTTAAAATATAAATTACATACATTAGGTTTTGCATTGGCTATGGAGTATTTGCGGAATGTAGGCATTGACGCAGCCAAGCCTGATACTCATATTCGAAGAATTCTGGGAAAGAACCGACTTGGCTATTCTGCGTCTGAAAGAGCCGGGGAACTTGAAGCAATTGAGATTATAGACAACATTTCAAAAGAAACTGGCTATCTATCAAGTGAAATTGACGCGATTCTTTGGCTTTTCTGTTCTGATGATAATGCCATGATCTGCACGGAAAATCCAAACTGCGAGGTGTGCCGTTTGAAAGGAAAATATTGTCACAGGATGTAGTTATGAGACCTGAAGAAAGTACGGACATATCAATTCCAAAAGCAGAGTTAAATAGAGCATTCCCACCAAATTTTTTCTCGAATTGCGTCACTTTTTTTATTGTTAAGTGTTTAATAAGTAAAGGGGATTTATTTATTAGACTGGATTGATCTTATGAGTGACAAGGAGAAAATTTTGCGGGAAATGCGTAAGCGACAAATTACGCATTTTGCACATTTTACTGATGTTGATAATATACCAAGTATATTAGAGTATGGTTTACTTACGCGTGCATCATTGGATTGGGATGAGATAGAGTATTCGTACAATGATGAGGAACGTATAGATGGCGTGGAGGATTCCGTTTCCTTTTCAATTTCCTTCCCTAACTACAGAATGTTTTATCTAATGACTCTGAAATATCCGAACAGGGATTGGTGTGTGCTTTTGATAAATGCAAGAAAAGCGATGAAGTATGACTGTGCTTTTCACCAGACGAATGCGGCAAGCAACAGGTGCCGTTTTATTCCTTTGGAAGACAGGATGACCTATTCGGCTTTTCTCAGTATGTTTCAGGATCCGATGAATGGAATCTCTCGAGCGGAGATGGAGTTAAATAGTTGGGAGACAACAGATCCGCAGGCTGAGGTTTTAGTGCTTGATGATCTTCCTGTTTCGTGTATAGATTTTTGTGTTTTTAAAAATCCAATTGTGTATAATCAATACGCGGGTTTATTTGAAAATACAGATATAGAGACAGGATATGATTATACATATTTTAATGGACGGCATGACTATGAGTTTTGGAGGTAATTATGGCGGTAAGACCCGTATATTGCACATTGACAACTGCTCCGTTTGTGACAGTTGAAAATATTGATTTTCAGTATTTTTCAGGCTTTTCTGTGACACAAAAACAAAAATCTATCTTAAGTCTGCATAATAATTTTCTCGAAAAATATCCACAAAGAAAAATTCTTGAAATATCCACGAAAAGTAATAATGATCTTGGTGTAAAATTAAGCGCATTTAATTTGATGATTCATACGAATGAACGGGCATTCTCGGTTGAGAGTGCTTTTCAGAGCAGCAAAGTATTTGAAAATGGAGGACCTTATACGGATTTATTGAACAAATCCTCAAAAGAAGCCAAAAAGGATCCGCGAATTCGTAATAGTGGGAAATTAAAAGCATTTCATTATTTTAATTCCATTTATCCTTTGGAGCCTAAAGATTATTTTTATAACTGGCTTTATATAAATACGTTGTTCTTGAACAATGATTTATCTGAAAAGATCCAGGAATACGATTGTTTTACTGATATTGAATTTAACCCTCAAAGATCGATTAATTGTCAGGCAAAGGCAGCCGCAATTTTTACCGGACTGGCGAAGGCGGGGGTGTTAAAAGAAGCATTAAATGACCGGAAGTTGTTCCTGAAATTAGTTTACAATTATGAGAAAACAGAGGAAGAGAAAGAGCCGTATTCGGAGTAAAGGACGGATTTATTGAGATGTATGAAGAGTTTATTAGTTGGATAGAATACAATGATTATTTATATAAGAATTATTGCGACATGGAAGTATGCTTAAAGAAATATTTGGAACAAAGAATGAGGTGCGACCGGAAAAAGGCGGAAAATATTTGCAAAAATTTTGGGACGGTCGTAGGAAAATGTGATGAGATTTCTTATGACGAAGAAGGGGTGCCGGAAGCATATGTTATTTTGCATTTTTTAGATAGATATCACAGATTTCAATTGATTTTATTGGAAATGTTCCGCAAGGGTATATTTCCAATAAAAAAGAATATAAGAATCATGGATGTTGGAACCGGACCGGGACCTTCACTATATGCTGTTTCAGATATGATTGCCTTGTTTCAGAAATATGAGGAAGAAAAGCAAGGTAAGACTTCGATAGCATCAGTTTCTATGGATTATGTAGAACAGTCACAGGGATTTCGTGATTTTTTACATCATATGACAGAATGGCTGATGGCGTATAGAGATAGGATTTATGTACCATTTCATCATGGCACGTATTATGACGCTGGCCAGTTGGATTTTACAGGAAAAGTAGAACGAGTAAATTCTATTTGGGAAAATGGACGCTATACATATCGTGAAACATATGATGAGTATACCAAAAAGCGTTTTGACTTGGTTATTTATAGTAACTTTCTTACAAACATGAGTGTTTTGGAAAGATTTACATTACAATTGGAAAAAGCTACATTTTTTCTTAGAAAAGAAGGGGTCATTGTTATAGTGGGTGGAAATCCACATGATAGGAAATATGCACCTGTCTATGAAAAAATCGACGATATTATATTGAAACAATCACGTAGGAGTGGGCGCGGAGGCAGCAGTTGTAATAGAATCGGAAATATTGAGCAGATGCACTACGGTAATGATATTTTTGATGCAAGTATAAAGAAATTCTATCGAGAAGAGTTGGATATTTTGACAAATGGGGATTGGGAAAAAAACCTGGAAGAAGAATTTCGAAAACAGATGTCAAGATTCATTGAAGGAGAAAAGGAAACTACATGGTATTATGTACTTTATAGTAAGTAAAATCATATATTTGCGATGATTTGATATTTTATTACGATATGATAGTTGTGGAGGAGGAGTTTTGTGAATAAGATATTTCGTTATGAAAAAGATCTTGTCGATATGTTCGCAGAGCAATATTCATCAAAACATCAGACACTGCTGATCCGTGAAATGAAAATACGTTGGGGTAATATTGACCTGGTGGAGATCAACAATATGTCGCTTCCCTTTTCAAAACAGCAATGTCAGGTTTTAAGCAAACCATCTTGCGCAAAAATTTTCATGAGATTAAACAATAAAAAATTACTGACAAAGAAAACGTTGTTTGAAGGATTGGGACTTAGTGAGTCCACTTTTAATAGAGCGCTTTCCGAATTGATAAAAGAGCACCTGATAGTAAGAGAGGAAAATAAATTCCGGCGGAATATTGACTTTGTTTTCCCGAAAGTTGTAATTTCAGGATATGAAGCAAAATTGACAGATTACAGTAAAGCTCTGTTTCAGGCAAGGCAGAATAAAGAGTTTGTTGATTATAGCTATATGGTATTCCCGATGGATGTCGCAGAGAATATTATGGAAAAACATAAAGATACGATATGTACATTTAATCTGGGATTAATAGGAGTGTCTCCGGATAAGACGAAAGTGTATATTAAACCACATAAGAATAAGCCGATGAAGCCATATATCCGGTTGATGAATCTTGTGTTGTCCAGTGAATTTTATGATAGAGAAGAAGCCGCAGTGTAGCGGCTTCATTTCATAACAGGGATATTCGGTTTTTAAATGTTTCAATTGCCATAATC
>JBJFCD010000244.1:0-1784 GCA_051888795.1 Lachnospiraceae bacterium
CTTTGTTCATAACATCAAAATGTGTTCCAAGATGACCTACCAGTGCTTTCTTTTCATTTCCCTGTGCATCTGTTACCATCTTTGGAGTGATTCTTAAAGTAATATCAATCAACATCCTTTTTTTCTCCTAATTCTATAATTTTATCTTCCAGATAGTTGTTAAAATCCAGCATGAACCGCTGTATTTCATCAAGTTCATTCTTACTGTACCTTTGCAAAAATGCATTATCGCGTTCCAGCCACAGATTATGCCTTTTCTCATGTTCTTTGTATAACTGTAGCCCTTTATTCGTCAGCTTAAAGAAAATTTTTTGATTATTTCCTTCTGCCATATAAGATTCAATCAATCCATTCTGCTTAAGCCGTTTCGTAATCTTACTGATAGCTCCCCTGGTCATATGCATTGCCTGTGAGATTCCGGTGACATTCGGAAATTCCATATCTCCTATTGCAGCAATCGTATGTATTTCTGAATAGTTATACCCATGAAGTTCCTCTGATTCCGTCAGTTTTGACAAGATCTCCTGCTTTTCCATATACTTTGCAAACAATCCTAATAATACTGAGTTCATTTTACCCTCCGCGTTTGATTCCTCGGAAACAAGTATAATATATGTCACTTTTGTTTCCTTGTCAACAAGTTTGCTATAAAGAATAGAATTGCAGAAAAAAACTGTTACCAAACCAAATGGCAACAGCTTTAGAAACTCTCGAACGTATTCGTCTGGCATAATAAAATCTGTTTCATAAGTTAAAGCGGATCTCTGGAGATCAGACCGGATATGGTTTTCCGTACCTACGAAGAGTTGAGAAGATGAGGGAGTTATTCTAACTCCCCGATTGATTTTGTCAGTTATTTCATTTCTTTTCTTGATAGCGGCTTAATATAATTTTTCTTTAGAATTCTTTCATCTCCAAAAAAGAACTTTTCGGATTTTGAAAGCGCATGTGCCGCTGCTTTCAGCTCTGTCAATTTTAGTGTACAGATCAAATCTGCGACTTGAAATAATCGATAATCTGCCGGCAATACCTTTCTAAACTCGACATTTTCCAATAAAGAATTAAACACAGATGATAAAATTCGTGTCACTTCAACCTGTCCATTATCGTAATACACTTTAATGACATCATATGAGCAAAAGAATTCCAAATTGTCACGAATAAATGTAGCTAACTGCTTACTTAATTTCCCCGTCGCTTCTACAGAATCTTCCACCTGTTTCTTTTCAATATATATTGATTTAAACCTTATATCCACACGTCTTACGAAAGACATCATTCTCATTAAAATCTTTTGCCTATCTTTTAAAATACAATTTTTATAATCTTCTTCTGATCTTATTACCGGTCCTGCATGTACACAATGATTTGACCACCCTAAATTACTTAAACTCGTTTCCAAAACTTCTAGTTCTTGGCTCATTTTATATTCTTGATCATGCAATACCATGGAAATTATATAATATGGTGCATGAAAATCATACCCGCCCAAATCACCTGATTCGTCTACAAATATACTTAGTTCTTTCATAATCCTCCACATATAAAAAACGGCGGGTGTCTTACCCGCCAGTTGGTGGACCCGGGTCTTTCGACCAGCCCAATAGATGTAGTCCACTACACCTTTATCTTATGTAAAGAATAACATGATTATTCCCGATTCGCAAGCATTTTTCCAAATCTTACTCCATGGAAAAAGAAAACGTGCGGCAAAATATCGTCCCTTGAGCAATTCAAATCTTTCTCACATTAGAATTCTCATCAAATGTATTCAAAAATTCCCT
>JBJFCD010000245.1:0-1779 GCA_051888795.1 Lachnospiraceae bacterium
CTTCTGCGAGTAGAAAAGCTATATAGATACTTTTTTGCATCATCTATTGTTAGCGTAAACGAAGCAATTTTAATGTGGTCATCAATGTCAAACTCGCCGGAAGATCCATTCCCGCTTCGCAAATACCATCTGAACTCGTCTTTGGATACCCAAATCTTATCAATGAAGGCTTCCACAATGCTTTCGGGAATTACAGAATATTCAAACCCCGTGTACTCCTTTAGCCGTTCTCTCAACTCTTGCAATTTCTGCATATAGTCTTGCGGACTTTGCTTTGTTTCATCAGGCTGAAGGGTTTTTATTTCTTCTGTGAGTATGGCAATTCGATTTTCAATTTCCTGCTTGCGTTCTCTGAATAACTCCTTATCAATATCTCCTTCGGCTCTCATCTCAATAAGGTTTACTCTTTTCTTTGAAAGTCGTTCTATTTCACTTTCTTTGCGTTTGATTTCTTCGGTATAGTCAGGTGTGTCCTCTTGGTCTGCAATATGCTTTTCAAGCATAGAATAGGACAAATCCATAACCGCATCGGCATTGTCGATATACCTATCGAATATTTTTTCCGCCATCATTTCAAGTTTCCATCCTTGAATAAACGGTGAATCACAATGACCTTCTACCGAAAGACCTCGTTTTTCTCGTTCTCGGATACTCCCTCGATTTACGGAAGTATAACATTGATAATCAACACCGTCTGTACGACCGTCACGAGTGTGAAACCTTTGATTGAACTTCTTGCCGCACTGACATATCATAAGTCTGCCATAGGCGGTTGTATGAGGTTTGTATCCGACTGTGTGCTTACCTTTATTCAGGTTCTTCATCTTGCGACTTTTCGTATTCATTATTTTCTGAACCTGATTAAATTCTTCTTCGGTAACGATAGGGGTATGTGTACCTTTTACGGTTAAGTATTCTATATCCCCATAGTTTTTGATTTTTTTCTGCTTTAAGTAATCAGGCGTATACTCCTTGTGGTATGTGATAATGCCACAGTAAAATGAGTTCTTAAGCATATGAGAAAGATAGGAGGCGTGCCACTTTGTCTTTCCGGTGGCTGTCAATCTCCCTGCTTTCTCTAATTCGTACTGAATAGCAGTAACACCCATTCCACTTAAATACATATCATAAATCATTCTTACGGTCTTGGCTTGTTCTTCGTTGATAACCATTTCCTTACCTTTGCGATCATATCCAAGAATATTGCCCGTACCATAAAACACCCCGTTTTTCATAGATGTTTCCTGACCTGCTTTTACTCGGATAGAGGTTTTGCGACTTTCATCTTGAGCCAATGTTGCCATTATCGTTAAGCGAAGTTCGCCATCACCATCAAAGGTCTTGATGTTGTCGTTGATAAAGAACACCTCAACACCATATTCCTTCAGCAATCGGGTATACTGGAGCGTATCCACAGTATTTCTTGCAAAACGAGACACTTCACGAGTGATAATCATATTAAACTTCTTTTGCCGAGCATCATCGATCATTTTCATGAACTGCGGACGCTTTTCAGCCGATGTACCAGTAATACCTTCATCTATATATTGAGCCGTCAAAGTCCAATCCGGTCTTGCTGCCAAAATAGGCTTATACCAATCTATTTGATTTTCCAAAGCAGATAGCTGTGCTTCATGTTCGGTTGAAACACGAGCATAGATTGCCACATCTCGCTTTTGGAAATCTGAGCTTAATCCGTACATCCAACTACTCCTTTCCTTCGTCTTTCTTCTTGTAGCAGACAAAATCCGAAACATTGATTTTGTCCTGATGTTCCCT
>JBJFCD010000246.1:0-1776 GCA_051888795.1 Lachnospiraceae bacterium
AGGTGTTCTCTATGGTTAAAAGTATACAGTATTTCAATGAGAAAAGTGTAGATGTTTTTGAAAAATTAGAAGATGATTTTTTACGGAATCCTTCCGACATTGCTTCTTATGTTATGAAGATTACGGAAGAACTCCATAAAACTGGAATTCGAATGATTGAGGAAACGTTGGAGTATCTTGATGAAATGTTAAACGAAAGTGAAGTGCGAAAGCGTTCTTGGGTTGTAGACAGGCATGAAACAAAACAACTTATTACTTCTTTAGGAAGTGTAACATATTCAAAAACTATGTTTAAGAACAAGAAAGATGGTACAAGATCGTATTTACTTGATCGAATAATGGGAATGGAATCTCATGAAAGAATGACGGAGGATGCGGAAGCAAGACTTCTTGAAGAAGCTGTCCAGACATCTTATCGTCGGGGTGGCGAAGAAACCAGTATCCTTGATGAGGTAAGCAAACAGACGGTAATGAATAAAATTCATGCTTTGCGGTTTCCGCCAGAGGATGAATCGCAGAAAGAAAAGAAATGCTTAAAAACACTTTTTATTGATGCAGATGAAGATCATATTTCCCTGCAGTATAGAAATAAAAAAGGTGACCTGATCAAGGATGAAAAGGGTCGAAAAAACAACAGTATGATAGAGAAACTGGCTTATGTGTACGAGGGAATTGAAGAAGAAGGCCCTGGAAGCAAGCGTCATAAACTGATCAATCCACACATCTTTTGCTCTGACAGTGCAAGCGAAGATAATCAGGATTTCTGGAAAAGAATCTATGCATACATAGATGGTTTTTACGATGTAGGACAGATAGAGAAAATCTATATCAATGGTGATGGTGGGACCTGGATAGAAGAAGGAAAAAAGGGGATGGCAGGAGTCGTTGTAACTATGGACGAATTTCACATGCAGAAATATCTGATCAAGATAACCAGCCATCTGATGGATAGCAGAGGGGATGCCATGACAGAACTCAGAAAAATCATCAGAAATAAAACCAAAAAAGATTTTAATGAATACGTTGATTACATCAAAACATATTTAAAGGAAGATGACAAAAAGAAAGCAGAAAGCCTGGAAAAAGGCAGGGATTACATTTTAAACAATTGGATGCCCTGTAAAATTCGATTAAGTAAAAGGATAAAACTTCCAGGATGTAGTGCAGAAGGTCATGTAAGTCATGTGTTGTCAGCCAGGATGAGTTCCAGACCAATGGGCTGGAGTAAAAAAGGAGCTGGGCAGATGGGAAGATTACGTGCTTATCATTACAATGGAGGGGATATGCTTAAATTAGTACGGTATCAGAGACAGGAGCTAAAATCAGTGGTGGGATATGAAATTCCTTATTGTTCCGTTCCGGAGGTGTTAAGATCTGAAAAGAATCGACATAGTGAACTGGGAAAATACATGGCAGCAATACAGGGAAGCATGCCGATGCAAATCAAAAAGAAGCTATGGTTTAATCAGCGGATCAGTGGTCTATAAAGCGTTGAAAACGAATGATAATGCTTAGTCCTCTTGATTATAAGCAAAGCTGAGGGAATAGAGATGTCAAGGATGCAAAGCACCTTTATAAGGCAAGCCCTTGACATCTCTATCCCCGCAGCTTAAAAGGCAGACAAGAGGACTAAGCACAAGTGTGCCTTTACAGGCAAACTTGTCATATGGAAACGAAAGGTGTATGATGTAGTCAACAATTTAAAGCCTGATTTACTTATCAGAGCATCTATGGTGAACTCTAACCTTCTATTTCCGCAAGTAAATTTACGCAATC
>JBJFCD010000247.1:0-31991 GCA_051888795.1 Lachnospiraceae bacterium
ATTACTTCTGCAGCTACAACATGTCACTGGACACTGGAAGAAAATTGTAAGCCAAAACCGGGTGCTTTAGAGCACCGTATCAATATCATTGATACTCCGGGACACGTTGACTTTACTGTAGAGGTTGAGCGTTCACTTCGTGTACTGGATGGAGCTGTAGGTGTATTCTGTGCAAAGGGTGGTGTTGAACCACAGTCAGAAAACGTATGGCGCCAGGCAGACACATACAACGTACCAAGAATGGCATTCATCAACAAGATGGATATCCTTGGTGCAGATTTCTACAATGCCGTTGAGCAGATTAAGACAAGACTTGGAAAGAACGCAATTGTTCTTCAGCTGCCAATCGGTAAAGAAGATGATTTCAAGGGAATCATCGACCTGATGGAAATGAAAGCTTACATCTATAATGATGATAAGGGTGATGACATTTCTATCGTTGATATTCCGGAAGATATGGCTGATGATGCAGAGCTTTATCACGACGAACTGATCGAAAAGATCTGTGAGTTAGATGATGACCTTACGCTCATGTATCTGGAAGGAGAGATTCCGTCCAATGATGAGCTGAAAGCAGCACTCAGAACAGCTACATGTGAGTGTAGAGCAGTTCCTGTATGCTGTGGATCTGCATACAGAAACAAAGGTGTTCAGAAGCTTCTGGATGCAATTCTTGAATATATGCCGGCTCCTACAGATATCCCGGCTATCGCAGGTGTTGACGCAGATGGTAACGATGTTGTCAGACATTCTTCTGATGAAGAGCCGTTCTCAGCTCTTGCATTCAAGATTATGACAGACCCGTTTGTTGGAAAACTTGCATACTTCAGAGTATATTCAGGTACAATGAACTCTGGTTCTTATGTACTGAATGCAACAAAGGGTAAAAAAGAGCGTGTTGGACGTATCCTTCAGATGCACGCTAACAAGAGAGCAGAGCTTGATAAAGTATATTCAGGTGATATCGCAGCAGCAATTGGATTTAAGTTCACAACAACAGGTGATACACTTTGTGATGAACAGCATCCGGTTATTCTGGAATCCATGGAATTCCCAGAGCCTGTTATTGAGCTCGCTATTGAGCCTAAGACAAAAGCTTCTCAGGGTAAACTTGGTGAATCTCTTGCAAAACTTGCAGAAGAGGACCCGACATTCCGTGCCCATACTGATCAGGAAACAGGTCAGACAATCATCGCCGGAATGGGTGAGCTTCACCTTGAGATTATCGTAGACAGACTTCTTCGTGAGTTTAAGGTAGAGGCTAACGTAGGTGCACCTCAGGTTGCTTACAAAGAAGCAATTACAAAAGCTGTTGACGTTGACAGTAAGTATGCAAAACAGTCCGGTGGTCGTGGACAGTACGGACACTGTAAAGTTAAATTTGAGCCAATGGACATCAACGGTGAGGAGACATTCAAATTCGAGTCTACTGTTGTTGGTGGAGCAATTCCGAAGGAATATATTCCGAAGGTTGGAGAAGGTATCGAAGAAGCTATGCAGTCCGGTATCCTTGGCGGATTCCCGGTTGTTGGTGTAAAAGCAAATGTATACGATGGTTCTTACCATGAAGTCGACTCTTCAGAAATGGCATTCCACATTGCCGGATCCTTAGCATTCAAGGATGCTATGAAGAAAGCAGCTCCGGTACTTTGCGAGCCAATCATGAAGGTAGAGGTTACTATGCCGGAAGAGTACATGGGTGATGTTATTGGTGATATCAACTCCCGTCGTGGACGTATTGAAGGTATGGATGACTTAGGCGGTGGAAAGATCGTTCGTGGTTATGTACCGCTTTCCGAGATGTTCGGATACTCTACAGATCTTCGTTCCAGAACACAGGGACGTGGTAACTACTCAATGTTCTTCGAGAAATATGAGCCAGTTCCGAAGTCTGTACAGGAAAAAGTATTATCTAACAAAAACAGCTAATTAAATAGCTAATAAAATAAGAAAAGGCTTGAAAAACTGTATGATTTGAAATATAATCAATCTTAGCCGAGCAAACGTTAATATTAAAATATGCCATAAAGGCGCTTATTAAGGAGGATATTCAAAATGGCAAAAGCTAAATTTGAAAGAACTAAACCACATTGTAATATTGGTACCATTGGCCACGTTGACCATGGTAAAACAACTCTTACAGCAGCTATCACAAAAGTACTTTCTGAAAGAGTTGCTGGAAACGCAGCTGTAGCATTCGATAACATCGATAAAGCTCCAGAAGAGAGAGAGCGTGGAATCACAATTTCTACAGCTCACGTTGAGTATGAGACAGAGAAACGTCACTATGCACACGTTGACTGCCCAGGACATGCTGACTACGTTAAGAACATGATCACTGGTGCTGCTCAGATGGACGGCGCTATCCTTGTAGTTGCTGCAACAGATGGTGTTATGGCTCAGACAAAAGAGCACATCCTTCTGTCCCGTCAGGTAGGTGTACCTTACATCGTAGTATTCATGAACAAATGTGATATGGTAGATGACGAAGAGCTTCTTGAATTAGTAGAAATGGAAATCACAGAAGTTCTTGAAGAGTATGAATTCGAAGGATGCCCAATCATCCAGGGATCAGCTCTTAAAGCTCTTGAAGATCCGGCAAGCGAGTGGGGCGACAAGATCATGGAACTTATGGATACAGTAGATTCCTATATTCCAGATCCACAGCGTGCTACAGATCAGCCATTCCTTATGCCTGTAGAGGACGTATTCTCTATCACAGGACGTGGAACAGTTGCTACAGGTAGAGTAGAGCGTGGTACTCTTCACGTAAACGATGAAGTAGAAATCGTTGGTATTCACGAAGAGAAGAAGAAAACAGTTGTAACAGGTGTTGAGATGTTCCGTAAGCTTCTTGATGAGGCTCAGGCTGGTGACAACATCGGTGCTCTTCTTCGTGGTGTTCAGAGAACAGAGATCGAAAGAGGACAGTGTCTGGTTAAACCAGGTTCAGTAACATGTCATACAAAATTCACAGCTCAGGTTTACGTTCTGACAAAAGATGAAGGTGGACGTCATACTCCATTCTTCAACAACTATCGTCCACAGTTCTACTTCAGAACAACAGACGTAACAGGTGTTTGCAACCTTCCAGAAGGTGTAGAAATGTGTATGCCTGGTGATAACGTAGAAATGACAGCAGAACTTATTCACCCAGTAGCAATGGAGCAGGGTCTTCGTTTCGCTATCCGTGAAGGTGGACGTACAGTAGGTTCTGGTACAGTTGCTACAATCATTGAATAATACAATCTGAAAATAGATTTGTTATCGCAAGATAACTCATGTCCAAACGTAAGATACCCCAGAAACCTTGTGTTTCTGGGGTTTTTCTGTTGTCTGGTAATTTAAAATAAAGTGGAAAAGAATAACGAACAGTAAAGAAAAACGGTTGCCGGGAGAGTATCCTGACAACCGTCTGTGATAACGGAATGATAACAAAATTAAAAAATATTGACAAATTTGGAATTGGTGTTATACTATCAGTATAACAAAGTTAGTAATAGGATTTGGTTCGATTCCAAACACCATCGAATTAATATTGGGAGCATTGTCGAATTGCTTAGTTTCTGGATTGATTTATGATGTAATCAAAAGCATTTGTAAGAAAGGACTTGATTCGATGAAAACAGAATACATATTATCATTTGGTCTGGGAGTATGCGATGGTGAAGTGTAATGGTTGCACGATTTGATAAATAAGCAGACTCCCCCCAGACCACCAAAAACTCAGAGCTCAAATGGGCTCTTTTTCTTTTGCATAAAATTAGGTCAGATCATATGTCTTAATGGCGTTACCTTCCGTTCCCTTTTTGATAACGGTATGGCAGCCTATCGTGGTTCCCATAGCACGTAATTTCCATTCTTCCTGAGTGGCATTCAGTTTATCCAGTTCTTCCTGTCTCTTATCTTCATCTTTAATAGCAAGTATTTCAGATTTTTCCTTTTCATAGACATTTTTAAATTGACACCATTTCTTAAAAAAGTCCTGCATTGTAGGATTATCAAAAGACATTGCAATTTTTTTATCTGAGGTCTCAGAAAGAGAAAGATCTACAGATTCATCAATTGCAAACAGAAGGGAAAGTACATCTCCAACTGTCTCAATATTAAAATCTAGAAAGACGCTTACATTTAATCCCAGCGCAGTTGCAATTTTTTCTAACTGATCCGGTTTTGGATTCCGGATTCCCAGCTCATATTTTCTTATTGTACCTACATTAATGCCGGACAGCTCGGCTAACTGTATCTGACTGTATCCTCTGAATTCCCGGTATGCCCGGATTTTTTTACCTACCATTATGGCTGCCTCCTTAATTATATTTGTGTTTCTATTCTATCACAAAAGTGAATGATGCGGAAGATATTGATTTTGGAATGTCCGGAAAAAATGATTTGGAATATAAAAATTAAATTCGCAAAAGGTTATTGACAAAGTCACAAAAGTGACTGAAAAGGAGGAGGATATGAGAACTAATTATATGATGACAGTTGATGATGTCATGGAAGAACTGGGTGTGAAACGCAGTAAGGCATATTCCATTCTGAAACAGCTCAACGATGAACTGGTAAAGGAAGGATATGTGGCAGTTCGTGGAAAAATTCCACGTCCCTACTGGGAAACGAAATTTTATGGATGCTCTCAGAGAGCAGTTTGAAGGAGGTTTTAGAATGTCAGCTTACAAGGACAAAACACAGGGAACCTGGTATGTGAGTTTCCGTTATATTGACTGGACAGGAAAGAAAACGCAAAAGCTGAAAAGAGGGTTCAAGACAAAGAAAGAAGCATTGAATTATGAAAAGGAATTCATAAGAAAGAGTGCGGCGGATATGAAAATGGAGATGAACAGCTTTATTGAAGTTTATTTTGCAGATAAGAAGAACGAATTGAAAGAAAATTCAATCCGTAATAAGCAGCACATGATGAACAAGCATATTGTTCCGTATTTTGGGACAAGAAAAATGAATGAGATCACGCCGGCAGATGTTATTCAATGGCAGAACACCATTCAGGAAAAAGGTTACAGTAAAACTTATGAGCGTATGATTCAGAACCAGTTGAATGCTTTGTTCAATCATGCACAGAAAATTTACAATCTGAAAGAAAATCCATGTAAGAAAGTAAAAAAGATGGGGAAATCGGATGCGGATAAACTGGAATTTTGGACAAAAGAAGAATATGACAGATTTATCGCCGGTATTGAACCGAGAAGTGAGGATTATTTGATATTTGAAATTCTGTTTTGGACAGGAATCAGGGAAGGAGAACTTCTGGCTTTGAGTCTTTCGGATTTTGATATGAGCGGAAATCTCCTGCATATCAATAAGACTTATAACCGGATTAAGAAAAGAGATGTGATTGATACTCCAAAAACAGAAAATTCAGTCCGTACCATTGATATTCCTAATTTCCTTAAGGAAGAGGTACAGGAGTATGCTAAGAAACATTATGGCTTCCCGAAAGATCAGCGATTGTTTCCGATTGTGGCAAGAACACTGCAGAAAAGACTTAAGAAATATGAAGCAAAGACAGGTGTGAAGCCGATTAGAGTGCATGATATCCGGCACAGTCATGTGGCATATCTGATTTATCAGGGAGTAGAACCGCTGATTATTAAGGAAAGGCTGGGGCATAAAGACATTCAGATGACATTAAATACTTATGGTCACCTGTATCCGTCACAGCAGAAAAAAGTAGCTGAGATGTTGGACACTAAACGTTAGATATGGAGGAAAAAGCAAATGAAGACAAAGAAAGTAGTCAGAAAAATATTTGATACGATCAATTACAGTAAGAAGTTGAAAATAAGTTCCATTTTACCGGATCGGGATTCGGATTATGTGATTCTTCTTGAATTAGAGGATGGAAGCAAATTCGAAATTATCATTATTCCAACAAGGAGGTTCGTATAAGGAGTGGAACCATGACTACTGACAGACAAAAAGAAAAAGCCCAGACAAAATATCTGAGCAAGTTCTCTGATAATCAGATTCACTGATATACCATCTTGGCAGATTCAGTATATCACGAATTGGATGACACAACAATTCCCGAATATTTGTTCGTCAGAGACTTGCTCGGAGGGGCAGGAGGTGAAACATATGCAAAAACTTGAAAATAAATTAGTACAGAAAAGACTGGAACCGGAACTGAAACTCATCAACATGGAAACGGTAGAAGTGGAACAGATCGAATGGTTGCTCTATCCCTTTATTCCCTATGGGAAAGTAACAATTATTCAAGGAGATCCAGGAGAAGGAAAGACGACAATGGTACTTCAGATCATTGCGAAACTGACCAGAGGAGAATCAATTCTTCCTGCTGATCCAACGAAAGATAAAAGAACAGATGGTGATAATGAAGATGGTGTGATTGATAAAGAAAATATTAAAAATAATGCATCATCATATCATTCGGAAACACCTGTAAATGTAATCTATCAGACTGCAGAGGACGGACTTGGGGATATGATAAAACCAAGATTACTTGCAGCAGGTGCAGACTGTACAAAGGTCATGGTCATTGATGATAGTGAGCAGCCACTGACGATGGCAGATGTCCGACTGGAAGAAGCAATCGTGCAGACAAAAGCCAAAATGGTTGTACTTGACCCAATTCAGGGTTTCCTGGGGGCAGAGGTGGATATGCACCGGGCAAACGAAATCCGTCCATTGATGAAGCGTATTGCAGTCCTGGCAGAGAAATACCATTGTGCGATTATCCTGATTGGACACATGAACAAGAACAGCAACGGAAAATCTTCCTACCGGGGCCTTGGTTCTATTGACTTCCAGGCAGCTGCAAGAAGCGTCTTGATTGTCGGACGCATTAAGGATGAACCAGAGGTAAGAGTTGTGTGCCATACAAAGAGTTCCCTAGCACCGGAGGGGAAAGCTATCGCATTCCGTCTGGACAAAGACAACGGATTTGAGTGGATTGGCGAGTACGATATTAGTGCCGATGAACTGCTTAATGGAGATGGGAAAGGACAGAAAAGCCGAAAAGCAAAAGAATTTCTGTTTGAAAGACTGGCTGACGGATGCTTACCGCAAAAGAAGATTGAAGAAGAAGCAGAGAAACGGGGAATAAAAAAGAAAACACTGAGAAATGCCAAAATGGAACTGGAAATAGATTCCGTAAAACATGGAAATCAGTGGTATTGGATGTTGTCAGAGTAGAAAAGGAAGATGGCAAGGTGACCATATCTTAAGAAAAGGGCATCTTGCCACCTTGAAAGGAGATCAGATGAAAAACAGAAACGTACAGATTCCATATGAGTTGTTTTTTCAGCTTTTGCAATATTTTCTGATGGAGAATTATGAAGGTGAAGACAGGATCCGGAAAGGATTGGAAAAGAAACTGAATGCAATGGTGGATCGGGAATTATACAGCAAATATAAAACAGCATCAACAGAAGAAGAAAGAGAAGAGTCCCGGCAGGAATACCTAGAAAGAAAGGGAATACCGAAAAGCTTTCGATGGTAGAGATTCTTGTTGATTACTTTGTAACAGGAGCGTGTCACGCACCTGTATGTAGCAGACAAGGAGAAAGTCGGTAAGGTGCAGACGAGAGGTTGTGGATTGCCCGACCGTCTATTGATGAGCTATTGGGTGTGAAAGGGAGCCCCGAATCTGGGCATCCTTTCAGCAGGATAATGGAAAGGATCATATGACAATGAGAGAAGGAAGATTAGGCTATAACAGCAGCAATGACAGATAGGGTTTATTATCATCGGATTTATGGATTGATACAGGATTTCACTGTGGGGAATGTCTGGAAGTACTGATTGATAATCAGTGGGTGCAGACCAGAATGGAAATGAATCTGGCAAGGGAATGGTATCTGGTAGGGACATCGTACTGTGGAGATCTGGAATATATCCAGGCGAGAATACCGGAATAGATCAATCAGACGAGTAACGCAGAAGCAATCCGACCAGCGGGAGGAATAGCCCCTGGCAGGGCGCAAGGGTACTTTTGATGGACGGTATGGCTGTCGAAAGTGCTATTGCGTTACTTTTGACAAAAGTAACAAAACCGCCGTATCCGGCGAAGATTTCTTTTAAGCGCAATGACTGGCGTAAATACAAATTATGTGCCATATCTGGCACTGCTTTTAGAAGGCGAGGTGAGAAGCATGACGATGAAACGAACCATCAGTGGAATGATCGGAGCTGGTTCCCTGGCTCATAACAGACGAGATTTTATAGCAGAAAATGTTGATCCAAACAGGGGACACTTGAACATTTGTTACCAGAATGAAAATCTGAAAGAGGTCTACAAAGAGCTGTTCGATGATTCTGTGGAACGATACAATGTAGGAAAAAGAAAGGAGCGTCAGATTACAAACTATTATGAAAAGATCCGTCAGGGAAAACAGGAAAAGTTGTTCCATGAAGTGATTTTCCAGATTGGAAATTGTGAAGATATGGCTGTCGGAACACCGGAGGGGGAGCTTGCAGTAAAGGTGTTGGATGAGTATGTAAAGGATTTTGAAAAACGCAATCCGACACTTCATGTATTTAGCTGTTATCTGCATCAGGACGAAGCCACTCCACATCTGCATATTGATTTTGTCCCTTATGTGACCGGTTGGAAAGGGAAAGGAATGGATACAAGGGTTTCCCTGAAGCAGGCATTAAAAAGTCTGGGATTTCAAGGAGGGAACAAGCACGATACTGAGCTAAACCAGTGGATAAACCGCGAAAAAGAAGTACTAGCGGAGATTGCCATACAACATGGAATTGAATGGGAGCAAAAAGGAACCCATGAAGAACATCTGGATGTCTATAATTTTAAAAAGAAGGAACGAAAAAAGGAAGTACAGGCACTGGAACAAGAAAAGGAATATCTTACTGTAGAGAATGAAGGACTGATCGCACAGATTGCGGAGGCAAGGGCGGATATCCAGGTTTTAAAAGATGATAAGGAGCAGGCTGTTAAGGATAAAGAAGCAGCAGAAAAGCGTGCGGAGAAATCTGAAAAAGAACTGCACAGTCTGGAAGAACGCAGAGAGCAGCTGCAGCCTGTTATGGATCATGTCATTAAGGAGATAAAAGAGTACGGAACAATTAAAGAATATCTGCCAGAAGCAGGTGCGTTGGAACGTGCAGTAACTTACCGGGATAAAAAAATAAAACCGTTGTTTACCCAGATGAAAAATAAAATTGCTGCAATGGCTGCACAGGTCAAAGAACTTACTAAAGAGGCTGAAAAATGGAAACGAAAATATCAGGAAACAAAACTGGCATATGGCCGAGTACAACGGGATTTAGATACAGTACGTAAAGAGAAACAACAGTTATATGATGAAAAGGAACACTTGCAGGATGTTTCCGACAGATATGACCGGGTACTGCGTGTTCTTGGAGTAAATGTTGTGGAGGATGTGGTACAACAGGATATACAGGAGCAAAAGGTATTAGAAGAGAAGCGACAAATGGAGCAAATGCCAAAAGGCAGTATTCACGAAAGATTGGCTTGGGGTGCCCGAAAAAGTGAGATGGAGAACCAACAGCGTAAGAAAAATAAAACAAAGAACAGAGGAATGGAGAGATAAGATGATGAAAAAGCACATTTATGATGAAAGTAATGGATTAAGCTACACCCTGCATGGAGATTATTACTTGCCGGATCTGGCAGCGAATGAGGAAGAACCGATATATGGAAAATATGGAATGCTGCGGAAACGTTTTTTTGAAAGAGCATAGACCGGCAAGGTACCAGTATTTAGTGATGACTGGGGAGTTGATAGCACACTTGAATCAAGTTGATCAGGAAGCCAGAGAGCAGGTGGAAACGGTGATGAAGCAGATGGAGGAAAAACAGGGAGTGACGGAGATGCTGAAAATGCAGGATCAGATGAAATGGGTCGGATTGATGAACAATATCAAAGCTTGTGCGGAAGAAATTGCATCGAAAGAAATTATATATTTGTAAAAATAAGAAATCTCTGTTCGAATATTTATTGTTATTTAATATTCGAATGGAGTTTTTTATGGACAAATTAATATGGTAGAAGTATAATAAGCAAAAAAAGAAAGGGGAGATTCTTATAAGAGAAGCGCCAGAAAGATTTAAATTAGAAGATACAACAGTATGGTCCTTTCCGGAAAGAGGAAGTTGGGCTACGCATTCGGGGAAATATAGAGGAAATTGGTCTCCATATATTCCTAGAAACCTTATTTTACGTTATTCAAAGAAAAACGATTGGATACTAGATCAATTCTTAGGTAGTGGTACAACATTGATAGAAGCAAAACTATTAGGAAGAAATGCTATCGGTGTTGATATAAATTCTGAAGCTGTCAAGCTATCTAACACAAATCTTAATTTTGCTTGTCAAGAAAGTTCAAAAATTTTCACAAAGCAAGGAAATGCAACTGAATTATCGTTTATAAAAGATGAAAGCATAGACCTTATCTGTACGCATCCACCATACGCAAATATTATACGATACAGTAAAGAAATTCCGGGAGATATTTCACACTTAAAATATGAGAAATTTTTGAAGGCGTTGGAGCAAGTCGCAAGAGAAGCATATAGAGTATTAAAGAAGCAAGGAATATGTGCTTTTATGATCGGAGACATACGAAGAAAAGGTTATGTGTTGCCGTTAGGAATGAATTCCATGCAGAAATTTGTTGATGCGGGATTTAAACTTAAGGAAATTGTTATAAAAGAACAGCATAATTGTCGCTCAACTGACTATTGGGAGGGAAGAGAGAGAACATTCTTAATGTTGGTACATGAGTATATTTTTATATTGGAAAAAGCAGATGATAATAAATCCATTTGAAGTATTTTGGAGCATTTTTCTATTCAACTAAGAACGAGTGTTCACACAAAAGTCTGCGATCGCTGAAATAAATGTTGATACTGCTGAAATTGAATGATAGAATAACGACATAGCAATATTTTAGGAAAGTGGTTTAGAGGTTAAAATATGGCGGTTAGTTATAAAAAATTGTGGAAATTACTTATCGATAGAGATATGAAAAAGAAAGATTTATGTGTGGCTGCAGGTATTAGTCATGCTTCAGTGGCGAAACTTGGAAAAAACGAAAATGTTACCACAGATGTGCTGGTGAAAATTTGCACTGCTTTAAAATGTGATATTAGTGATATCATGGAAATAATAGAGATTGAAGGGGAAAAGGCGTGATGGAACAAGTTTTAAAGAAAGAAAAACAGATACAGGCAAAGCCTATCTTGAAATGGGCTGGTGGAAAAACTCAGATGTTAGGTGATATCATGCCCAAAATTCCTCAAAAATATGGAAAGTATATTGAGCCATTTGTTGGTGGCGGTGCATTGTTTTTTGCATTAAGTCCGGATAAAGCAATAATTGCAGATAGTAATCCAGAACTGATCAATATGTATCGACAAATTGCTGATAATGTAGAGGATGTTATTTCATACTTGAAAAAATATAAAAATACCAAAGAAGATTTTTATGAAGTACGTTCATTAGATTGGGTTAAGTTAAGAAAGGAAGAAGCTGCAGCAAGAACTATTTATTTGAATAAAACATGTTTTAATGGTTTGTATCGTGTAAATAAAAAAGGACAGTTTAATGTTCCATTTGGCAAATATAAAGCACCGAATTTTTGTGACGAAGAGGCTTTACGTGCTGCTTCAGACGTGTTGAAAAAAGCGAATATAACATGTGGAGATTATCTTTCGGTATTGAAAGAATATGCAGAACCAGGAGATTTTATCTTTTTAGATCCTCCGTATTTGCCAATTTCAGAATATTCAGATTTTAAGAGATATACGAAAGAACAATTTTATGAAGAAGATCATGTAGAATTAGCGAAAGAAGTCAAAAGATTACAGGAGTTAGGGTGCCATGTAATATTGACAAATTCCAATCATCCATTGGTTCATGAGTTATATGCAGATTATAAGATTAAGGTTATTCAAACAAAAAGGTATATTTCTTGTAATGGAAGTAAAAGAAAAGGCGAAGATATTATAGTAGATATTCCACCAAAACAGAAAACTATGTTAAAAATAGTTCCAAAACCTTTGCCTGAACAGGTAATGAAATATCCAGCAACTAGATATATGGGTTCTAAAAGTAAATTATTGCCTCAAATTTGGGCTGTCGCTTCACAATTCAATTTTGATACGGTAGTGGATCTGTTCTCAGGTTCTGGAATTGTTGGTTATATGTTTAAGGCTCAAGGGAAAACGGTAATTAGCAATGATTATATGGCAATGTCGGCAACTTTTACCAAAGCAATGGTGGAAAACAATAATGTTGTATTGCCGTTGGATGAAGCAAAAAAATTACTGATTGAAAAAAAGGAGTCTGATCATTTTGTAGAAGAGACGTTTCAAGGATTATATTATAAAGATGAAGAGAATAAACTAATAGATATTCTACGAACCAATATCGCTAGTATTAGAGATCAATATAAGAAAGCGATTGCAATGACAGCACTGATTAGAGCCTGCACAAAGAAAAGACCAAGAGGAATTTTTACATATACCGGAGATCGATATAATGATGGAAGAAAAGATTTGCAGAAATCTTTAGAGCAACAATTCCTGGAAGCAGTGGAGAGTATCAATAATGCAATTTTTGATAATGGGTGCGAAAATAAATCTAAACATGGAGATGCAATGGAAGTAAAAATTAAACATCCAGATTTAGTATATATCGATCCACCGTATTATTCTCCACTGTCAGATAATGAATATGTTCGTAGATACCATTTTGTTGAAGGACTGGCACGAGACTGGAAAGGTGTAGAAATACAAGAAAATACGATAACAAAGAAATTTAAGTCATATCCTACACCATTCTCAACTAGGAAAGGTGCTGCAGATGCATTCGATAAGCTGTTTAAAAAGTTTTCGAATAGTATTTTGATTGTATCTTATTCCTCAAATAGTCAACCAACACAAGATGAAATGGTTGCGCTTATGTCTAAGTATAAAGAACATGTAGAAGTGGTGCCAATAGATTATACATATTCTTTTGGAAATCAAAAGCATGCTAAGACAAATCGAAATAAGGTACAGGAATATTTGTTTGTTGGGTTTAACGGAGAAGACGTATGGAAGAAAAAATAGATATTTGGTTAGTAGGAAATACCGGATTACGGAATCCCAATAGAATACAGGAAGGCTTTAAAGCGTTTGCAAATTCACCGTATGTGGGAAAACTTCGTGGAAAAGAGAATGAAATTGGTTTTATGAATTTTCTTAATGACCAGGGAATCATTCAAAATGAAGCCGGAAAAGATACATCCGGTAGTCATGCTCGGAAATGGCGTTTGATGTTTTCAAAAAATGGCTTCATCTATCCACAAGTAAAGAAGAAGGATGGAGATCAAGATGAACTGGGAAACTTGGATGACATAACACCATTCGGACGAACTTTTTTAAAGGCGGATACGTATCCGGCAGTGCAAGAATGTTATTTAAGGGCATTAAGTGTTGAACAATTTGCCATGCCAGATGGTAATTCTTATTTTTCTCCATTGAGATGGATATTGGCAATTATGCTGGAGTTAGAGAAGCGAACAGGAAGTTCAGAGATTACCAGAATAGAGTTTGCATTATGGGGGCATACGACAAATCCGAGTTATTCAACTGGAGAGATTGTGGACAATATTTTGGATTTGCGTACTCGTAGAAAACAAGCACCGTCAAAGCGCAATTTTGACAGGAAAGAAGTTGCAGAACGTGGAAAATACTATGATAAGAAAGCAGATAATTTTCTTGATTATTGTGATATGAACATGCGGTACTTACGTATTTCAGGGGTGTTACAACGAAAAGGAAGAGGAATGGTCATTGCTCCGGCTAAGCATATTCTGGCTGAAAAATTAGCTAAATCAACATCGAATGAAGAATCAATAATGCTTCAATATAAGAGATTATGCGAAGGTGCAGAATTACCAACGGATAATGTGGATACGGCTAGAGCTTTACTGAATGACTTGATGAAGCAGATGAAGAGCAGACAAATTATGTTTGATATTTCTGATCTGCCGTTGAACACCGCAACAGAAATCAATATTGCCAGACGGCGTTTGGAAAATATCTTATCCCAAACAGATGAAATTCAATATGCAAAAGAGCAGTGTAATCAATGGCAAGAAATAGCCGATTATATGGAACTGTTGATCAAAGGTGGTGGAAAGCGAACATACGATGATGACAATGTTATTGAAGTGCCAAAAGACGAAACTCCGGCATATTTGGAATGGATTTTATGGAGAGCATCTTTAGCCATTGACCATATGATCAATAAACCTTATGAGGTAAGAGGTTTTAAACTTGATTCAGATTTTCTCCCGGTATCTGCAGCTGGTGGTGGAAAAGGTGATCTGTATTGTGAATTTAATGATTTTACAATTTTAACAGAAGTTACGATGTCTACGTCATCGCGCCAGGAAGCAATGGAGGGAGAACCTGTAAGAAGACATGTATCAAATGCAGTTCTGAAATACGATAAGCCAGTATATGGAATGTTTATTGCAGTAAAAATAGATACGAATACAGCAGAAACATTTAGGCATGGAATTTGGTATGCACGGGGAGATGTAAAGCAGAGATTAGATATTGTTCCATTGACTTTAGCCCAGTATAGAGATTATTTTATAGCTATGTTTAGAACAGGTAACGCTAACCCGGAAAAATTACGTGAGTTGATTTTGTTGTGTGAAACCAGAAGGGATATTTTGAACGCACCGGGATGGAAAGCATATATAGGTACTGCAATTGATGAAAAAATAAAAAGAATGGAAAAAGGACTATTAGTAAGCAAAAATAAGAAAGTGCCGATAGTGCCACCAGGGGCAAATATATGTCATTTAATATATGGTGAAGGGCGAGTAGTTGCAATGGATGTATATTTTCCTGAAGCAAAAGTGAAAGATAAAAAAATTCCATATTTAATGGGGATTCCGGATGAAATTAGTTTGTATGCAGATGGAAAAAGTGTATTGCATGAAAGATATGGCGAAGGTGTAATACGTGCGTATGTGGTCGCTTTTCAAAATGAAATAATGTCATTGTGCTTTCCTAAAGTATTTAGTGATGGGTGTGCAAAGATATTGTAAATAAAAGTATAAAAAGTATAACTGTGCATAAGATAAGGAGTAGATGATGTATAATTATGTAAGCAATTATAAAGGACGAACTGATTTGGTGAATTTATATGGAGATAATTCATTGCTATTGTATGCATTGCAATTGCGCTATGACATTGAAGATATAATATCAGTTGCTTCGGAAGCGTTGACGGATGGAAGTGATGATAAGAAGTGTGATTTGATTTATATTGATAGAGATTCGGGATTTGCAGTTGTAGCTCAAGCTTATATGAAGAAAAATCCGATGGAAACAGACTTAGCCAAAGTAAATAAAGCAAGTGATTTAAATGTGGCAGCATCATGGATTTTTACGAGAGATATAAATGATATACCAGATAGAATAAAAGATTCAGTTAGTGAGCTGCAAGAAGCGATTAAGGAAGGCGATATTAACACAATTTATTTTTGGTATGTTCATAATATGAATGAAAAAAATAATCCAGAAGTTCAGGAGGAATTAAACACTGTCCAGATTGCAGCACAAAAATTAGTAAACGATTTGGCTGGAGATAATTCTGTCAAAATAGTAGCATTAGAAGTTGGAAATAATACGATTGAACGTTGGTACAATAGCTCTAGTAAAAGAATTACAATCGAAGAAATGATTGATGTGGAAGGAAACGGAAAAGCATTTGAAGTCAAGGGGGGAAAGTGGAAATCTTGTGTAACAGCAGTAAAAGGTAGTTGGATACGAAAACTTTATTTGATGTACAAAGATGATCTTTTTTCTGGGAATCCAAGAAATTATTTAGGAGCGGGAAAAAGAAAAAATAAGATTAATTTAGGCATTATGGACACAGTACAAGAACAACCAGAAAACTTTTGGGCATATAACAATGGATTAACAGCATTAGTGAATGATTACGAAATAGAGGATGATAATATAACAAAAGTACATGGAATAACTATTATTAATGGAGCACAATCAACAGGAGCTATTGGAGCTGTTGAAAGTTTAAAAGAAGATTTCCTTGTGCCGATACGCTTTATTGTGTGCAGTGATCCTAAAATTATAGAGGAAATTATTAATAATAACAATAAACAAAACGAAATTTTGCCATCTGATTTAAGAAGTAATGATAAGCAACAAGTAAGACTTAGAAAAGAATTTGAAAAATATCCACAATTATATTACAGCGGTGGAAGAAGAGATAGTACAAGGGTTAGAAACAAAGAAGTATTTGATCCATATTTGGTTGCACAAACTTTACTAGCTTTTCATGGGGATTGTGTAACTGCTTATAATTCAAAGAAATTGATATGGGATGAGGATAAAGAATACACAAATATTTTTTCAGATCAACTGACGGCAGAGCATATTATTTTTGTATATTCGTTAGGTCGAGCTATTGATGAATTTAAACTTAATTTAAAAAATAAAAAAGAACAGAGAACGGATATAGAAAATGACGAATTCAATTTTTTGAGTAAGCGTGGTTCTAAAATGTTGTTGATATCAGCAGTAAGTACTTGTATGGAAAACTTACTTGGAAAGAAAATATTAGATTCTTGGAAGTTAGTATTTAAGGATAATGGAAATTTTGATAAGTTAGTTGAAGAATGGAAGGCAATATTAGATGTTTTGATGCCATTGCATACTACGCTTGAACCGGCAATATCAAGTGGTCTAAAAAGTAAGGAAGCTACACAAAATGCAACTAAGCAATTAAGAGCAATGTTGGCATCGTTTAGTGCGATGTATGCTCAACAACTGAAACCATTTTCAGATATAATAAATACAAATATGTAGATGGGTGATGAAATACTGTTGATAACACCATGATAACAAAATCTTCAAAAACCATACGGATACAGCGGAAAATCCAGATTTTTTCACACGAATCACACAAAAAATCACCATTTGAATGTAATAATACATCAGTCTGATGTCGTGAAGGTGGACGTACAGTAGGTTCTGGTACAGTTGCTACAATCATCGAATAATGTTCGCGATGGTAATGAGCTAAGCGCATAAAGCACGTAATAAACAGCCGTATCATGCTTGCATGAATACGGCTGTTTTTATAGTGCACGCGGGCATTTAGCGAATGCCCGCGACTGAGGAATTTGCGAAGCAAATTTCGAGGTGCGCTTAATCGTAGCTGTATAGGGCGAAGCCCGCGACTGAGAAGCTGTGCTGCGAGGTTGTATGGCTCATGGCAGATATGTTTGTAAGTTTTGGGGTGTTCTAATGGTAGCTTTCAAGCGTGAAAAATACTTTGACATAGCATAACTTAGGTGGTAATATGAATATACAAAAGAGTGCTACCGATAGACGGTTAGTCCGATAAATAGTTTGGCAAAAATTGTCGCCTAGTTTAGCAGACCGGGGCGGCTATTTTTGTGTCTTGTTAATATCCTTACCAAAGGTATATCCTATTCCAAAGCAGGTTAAGCCGTAGCTTATGACTGCAATGAGGTCAACAATACTCATATGGCTTAGCCCTCCTTTCGAGAGATTTCCACCAGAAGGCTCTGGGAATTTCTATGTAATCGGAGGGTCACAGTCCCTCCGCTGAAGGACTAACCGCCTACCGTTTCTTGGTAGCACCCATGCAAAGATTATATCAGCGTATCAATACAACTGCAATAACAGATTTTTTCAGAACTACAGATTTTTTGTACAAAATAGTAAAGTAGAGATAATAAAGCCAAATTTCGAGGTGCGCTTAATCGAAGCTGTACAGATAGCTTTTCGGTTTTGAATATCTAAAAGTGAATGGAAAAGATTCCCTTATGTAATCGTAGGTAGTATAATGGTCATTAGGATAAAATGATTCGGAGGGTACATATATGTGGTTTGTGTTTGCGTTATCATCTGCTGTGTTTGCAGCGCTTACATCTATATTAGCTAAAATTGGTATTGATGGTATCAATTCCAATCTCGCAACAGCAATCAGAACGGTTGTAGTAGTATTTATGTCGTGGGGAATGGTATTTCTGACCCATGCCCAGACAGGAATTACAGAGTTGAATAAGAAAAACTGGATTTTTTTGATTCTTTCCGGCTTGGCAACGGGGGCATCGTGGCTTTGTTATTATAAAGCTCTGCAGGTGGGGCAAGCTTCGAAGGTTGTTCCCGTGGATAAGCTAAGTGTTGTGATAACTTTGATACTGGCCTTTGTATTTTTACATGAAGAGTTCACGGTAAAATCTTTGATCGGATGTGTGCTCATAGGAGCCGGAACCCTTATTATGGTTGTTTAGGAGTTAAATAGCATGGTAGAATTGAATGAAGCGATGAAAACTTATATGATAAAGATTGGTATGAAAAATATTGTTATATCTGTGGAAGAGTTTACAAGTTGATGTGCACCTCCGTATAAGGAGATATTGGTAAGTTTTACCGATGAGGAAAAGGAAGAGATGCTTTCCAGAGGATATATCTGCGACCAGAGTGAGTTGGGTGATGTGTATTATCCAATGGAGGGAGTAAAGATTGCAGATAAAATGGCAGTGAATTATGTTGTGTATCCCTGGTTGGAAAGGTGCGAGGCGGAAGGGATAGAAATAGAGCGATAATGAAAGCAATTATGTTTATTGTGAAAAAAGGAGACTTGAATTTTCAAGTCTCCCATTGTATAATCTAATCGAGAAAGGAATTCAGATGCAAGATCTGATGCCCTCAGTAAATTTAATGAGTGTTTAAGTCATAGCATCTACTTTGGTCGGGGATGCTATTTCTTATTATGTCGGTTATCTATGTAGGTCAAAGCCGCAAAAATAACTGAAAGGCAAAGATTAGTGATATTAAATTGGGAGGTTTTATGAGTATTCTGAATGTAGAACACTTATCACATGGATTTGGAAACAGGGCGATTTTTGAGGATGTGTCTTTTCGTCTTCTAAAAGGAGAGCACATCGGTCTGGTAGGGGCAAACGGCGAGGGAAAATCGACCTTTATGAATATTATTACCGGCAAACTAAAACCGGATGAGGGAAAAATTGAGTGGGCAAAGCACGTGCATGTTGGTTATTTGGACCAACATGCTGTTTTAACGAAAGGGATGACTATTGGCTCGGTTCTTCGAAGTGCTTTTGATTCTCTGTTTGAGATGGAAGAAAGAATGAATGAAATCTGCGATAAGATGGGAGATGCAGACGAAAAAGAACTGGAAGACTATATGGAGGAGCTTGCGGTCATTCAGGATATTCTGATGAACCGGGATTTTTATCTGATAGATTCAAAAGTGGAAGAGGTTGCAAGAGCACTGGGACTTTTGGAACTTGGGCTCGAGAAAGATGTGACGGATCTGTCAGGAGGTCAGAGGACAAAGGTTCTGCTTGGAAAGCTTCTTTTGGAAAAGCCTGACATCCTTCTTCTGGACGAGCCTACCAATTATCTTGACGTGGAGCATATTACATGGCTGAAACGATATCTGCAGGAGTATGAAAATGCATTTATTCTCATTTCTCATGATATTCCGTTTTTGAACAGTGTGATTAACCTTATTTATCACATGGATAACTTGAAACTTACGCGGTATGTAGGGGATTATGATAAGTTCCAGGAAGTGTATGCCATGAAAAAGGCGCAGCTTGAGGCGGCGTACAACCGTCAGCAGAAAGAAATTGCGGAACTTAAGGATTTTGTGGCGAGAAATAAGGCTCGTGTGGCAACGAGAAACATGGCAATGTCCCGGCAGAAAAAGCTGGATAATATGGAGATGATTGAGCTCGCGGCAGAAAAACCAAAGCCTCAGTTTCACTTTCAGATGGCAAGAACGCCGGGAAGATACATTTTTACGACAGAGAATCTGGTGATTGGCTATGATGAACCGTTGTCTGCACCGCTTAATCTGTCTATGGAGAGAAACAGTAAGATTGTTCTGACGGGAGCTAACGGAATTGGAAAGACGACATTATTAAAAAGCATTCTTGGACTAATTAAGCCGCTTTCGGGTTCGGTGGAACAGGGAGATTATCTGGAGATTGGATACTTTGAGCAGGAGATGCCGCCAGATATTGAGACAACCTGTCTTGAGGAAATCTGGAAAGAATTCCCTGGATTTACACAGTATGAGGTGCGTTCTGCATTAGCAAAATGCGGACTTACGACTACACATATTGAGAGCAAAGTGAAAGTGCTTTCCGGTGGAGAGCAGGCGAAAGTCCGACTTTGTAAGCTCATCAACCGACCATCAAATATTCTTGTGCTAGATGAGCCGACGAACCATCTGGACGTTGACGCAAAGGAAGAATTAAAGCGTGTACTTACGGAATATAAAGGCAGCATTCTGATGGTATGCCATGAGCCGGAGTTTTACGAAGGACTAGCAACAGATGTCTGGGACTGTACAAAGTGGACGACAAGGGTAGTATAAAAATAAAAACTAAAAGATCCTCGGGAATAGTGTGGTTGTATTCCCGAGGATTTTTATTTAAAAAGTTCACATTGTTTTCACAGTTGTGTTAGGGATGAATTAAGTTAATTTTAATGTTATATAGATATACTGCATAGCGAAAATACTATATGAGCATACAGTTTTTATGTAACAGGAGGGAAAACAGTGGGAGAAAAGCTTAAGCATTTGAAAAAGAAAAAAGCACTCAAAATTGGTGCGGGCATTATTGGAGTGCTTATCATAATTCTTGTGGCCGGAATAGTCATTTATGGGAAAAATTCGGAAAATGCACAGGACAAGACGGCGGTTCAGACAGCAGAAGTACGGACGGGGAATATCAGCACAACGGTTGTCGGCACCGGAACATTGGAAAGTGCACAGACAACAGATGTTGTAATACCGGTCGGTATTAAGATTGAGAAGGTGCTTGTTGAAAATGGAGAAAAAGTATCAAAAGGACAAAAACTGGCTACTGTAAATGAGGCGTCAGTTGCAGAAAAGCTTTTGGAAGTTAATGAAAATATAGATAGCATAGAAGATGAGATTGATGACCTTTCCAGTGATGCAAGTGTAAGTGGAACAACAGAAAATCTGAAATCAAAAGTTCTGAACGGGCAATTAGAGGATTTGAAAGAGGCACAGGATAAACTGGAAAAATTATTAGATAAAAAAGTAATTACAGCTTCCGGTGCAGGGACAATATGCGGAGTTTATGTGTCAGCGGACACAGAGGTTGAACGGACTTCAGAGAGTACAGGAAGTACCGGAAGTACCGGTCAGGGAAGTGATAGCAGTAATATTTCAGCATCGGCAGATTCATTGACAGAGGAGACGGCTGATGAAGTGCTTGCAAAGGTATCCGTGGGAACAGAAGAAAAAAAAGAAAGTAATCTTCTGTTTTTGAACACGGATTCTACAGAAAGTGATTCTGATGCAGGCACAGCTGCAACGACCATCAAGGAGTGCAGTATAGATATTGTGGCACCGGTAGCAGGTAATAAACCGCAGACAGAGATAGGAGAATCTGAATATTTTACAGGAACAATTTCATGGAACTGTGCGACTGATACATTTCTTGAAGATACGGTATATATTGCGACAATAAAGCTGACAGCAAAAGAAGGATATGTATTTTCGAAAAATATTATGCCTGAGATTAAGGGTGCCGATGTCACAAGTGAAGTACTCGAAGGCGATAATGGAGACAGTATTCTGAAGATTAAAGCTCAGTTTGCAAAGACAGCAAAAGTTTCCGGGACAAATGCGTCTGGAAATTCCGACAGTAAACAGTCTTCGGAGAGTGGTTCTCAAAGTACCAATAATACATCTCAAAATAATGTAGCAGACAGTTCGGCTAAATCAGCTGCCAAAACCTCCGGTGGAAGTGTTTCTGCAAATGCGTCTGCAGGTGGCGGGGGAAGCTCATCGTCGGGAAGCAGTCAGGGAACTTCTGCAAGTGGCTCATCTTCATCAGATTACAGTATTTATGAGACTGCTGCATTTTCTGTTGCAAGCGAGGATAAGGTTGCCATATCAATTAATGTCGATGAGATGGATATCATTTCTGTAAAAGAAGGACAGAGTGCAACGATTACGCTTGATGCATTGGAAGATGAACAATTTGAAGGAGAGATTACAGATGTATCATCTGTTGCTTCAACTTCTTCAAGTAGTGTGAAATATCCGGTAAAGATTGTAATGGAGAAGACTGAAAATATGCTTCTTGGAATGAGTGCTTCAGCGACTATCTGTGTGGAAGAGGTGGAAAATGCATTGTGGATTCCGGTTAATGCACTTCAGGAAAGAGGAAATCACAGTTTTGTTTATACAGAGAAAGATTCTGACGGAAATTTATCCGGAGAAGTGGAAGTGGAGATCGGATTATCGAATGAAAGTCAGGTGGAGATTACAAGCGGACTTGAAGAAGGAGATACGGTTTATTATCTGAAGACAGGAAGCTCAGAAAACGAGGCAAACTGGATGGGTGGACATGGAAGTGGTATGCCTGGTGGAGACTTCCAGAAAGGAACCATGCCTTCAGGTGAAGGTAAGCCTGCCGGCGGAGGTAACAGACAGAGTGGACAAAAAAGCGGAGATGAATCCTGATGAGGGGGCCTAATAATGATTGTATTGAAGAATGTATCAAAAGTATATCAGGTGGGAGATGAAAAAGTCTATGCACTGAATCAGGCAAGTCTTCATATTCGGGAGGGAGAATTCGTCAGTATTGTCGGGCCTTCGGGAAGCGGGAAATCTACGATTATGAATATTATCGGATGCCTTGATACGGCAGATGAAGGACAGTACTTTCTTGATGGGCAGTCGATAGAAGACTATTCTGAAAATGAGCTTGCAAGAGTTCGTAATAAAAAAATAGGATTTGTTTTCCAGAATTTTAACCTTATTGGAAATATGACGGCAGCAGAAAATGTGGAGCTTCCGCTTATTTATCAGAAAATATCAGGTGCGGAACGAAAAGAACGAGTGAAAGAGGCTCTGAAAAAAGTCCAGCTGACGGAAAGGGCATCCCATAAACCAAATGAACTTTCGGGAGGACAACAGCAAAGGGTTGCAATTGCCAGAGCGATTGCTACAGAACCGTCGTTGATTCTTGCTGATGAGCCGACGGGGAATCTGGATTCAGCAACGGGAAAGGAGATTATGGAATTGTTCCATGCTCTGCATGCTCAGGGAAATACAATCGTTCTGATCACTCACGATGATTTGATTGCAAAACAGGCAGAGCGGAGTATCCGCATATTGGATGGACAGATAGAACACATCAGGAGGGCAGAAAATGATTAAGCAATCGGTAAAAATGGCATGGAAGGCAATTGTCTCCAATAAAATGCGCTCTTTTCTTACAATGCTTGGTATCATTATCGGTGTAATGTCATTAGTAGTACTTGTTTCTCTTGTAAATACAACAACAGAATCGGTAAATGATCAGATTTCCGGTATGGGAAGCAGCCTGCTTACTGTGAACATAAGAGATGATAAAGAAAATCCGATGAAATTAGCGGATGTAATGGCTCTTGCAGATAAAGAAGAGATCGAAGATGTTGCGCCTCTGACACAGAGTAGTACTACCGTATCCGGTGCTTATTCAGAGGAAACAGCAAATATTTACGGTACAACAGGAGCATATTTTACGATAAAACAACAGGAACTGTATTCAGGAAGGTTCTTAAAAAGATCAGATATTGACAATCATACAAGTGCAGCAGTAGTAAATGCAGGTCTCGCAAAACAGGTTCTTGGGCGAATGGATATTGTTGGTGAGACAATCAGTATTAATGGAGTGGATTTCCAGATTGTAGGTGTTCTTGCTGCAAAAGACAGTGATACTGCGACGACAGAGACGTATGAGGCATATATTCCGTATACGTCACTCATCCGTATATCAGAGGATGTATCATCAAGTATTACGTCATTTTGCGCATCTGCATCGAGTGAAGAAACTCTTGATGAGGCAGAAAATGTATTGACAGAGGAAATGATGAACAGATTATCTCAGGATGAAGATGCATTTACAATTATCAATCAGTCAACAGTAATGGAGGCTATGCAAAATGTAAATAACACACTGGCACTGATGCTTGGTGGTATTGCTGCGATTTCTCTTCTGGTCGGCGGAATCGGAATAATGAATATTATGCTTGTGTCTGTGACAGAGAGGACAAGAGAAATCGGAATACGAAAAGCAATCGGAGCTGGGCGGAGTGCTATCATGATGCAGTTCCTGATAGAAGCATTAATGCTGAGTCTGATGGGATGCGTGATGGGAGTTTTGATGTCGTGGATTGTACTTCGGATTATTACAATTGTTGCAAATAATGGAACTATCTTCCAATTATCACTGGGGGTTGTCTGGCTGGCGGTGGCGTTTTCGCTGCTGATTGGAGTTATATTTGGAATTTATCCTGCAAATAAGGCGGCAAAGATGAAACCGATTGAGGCATTAAGATACACGGGATAAAAGAATCAGGCAAGAAGTTTCCTGTTGCGGATGAAAACAGACCTGTATTATACTGAATAGAAAAGATACGACAAAATAAAGCATCATAAAAATACAGGGGAAAATGTATGGCAGAGATTATAATTATCGGTGCGGCAATCATAGATGTGATTGCCAGACCGGTCAGTGAAAAAGTATTTAAGACGGGAAGTTGTCCGATGGACGATATTTGTATGACTACAGGAGCAGATGCCCTGAATGAAGCGTTGATTCTCTCGAAGATGGGAAAGAATGTACGTCTGGAGGCTGTCTTTGGAGACGATGATGCGGGAAAACTGATCCGGGATCAATGTAGCAAAAACCATATTATGATAGAGGATAGGCAGATCCACGGGGAGATTCCTACAGGTATTAATGTAGTACTTGTAGATGAAAACGGTGAGCGATGTTTCCTTACAAATCCAAACGGGAGCCTTCGAAGTCTGCGACTTGAAAATATTCGTATGCCATTTGAAGATGATGCAAAAATCCTGTGTTTTGCCAGTATTTTCGTTTTCCCGAATATAGGATCAGGTGAGTTAGTTCAGATTTTTGCTCAGGCCAAAAGGCAGGGGATTACGGTATGTGCGGATATGACTAAATGTAAATACGGTGAAACTTTAGAAGAGATGAGGGAAGCATTTTCCTATATTGATTATCTGATGCCGAATGAAGAAGAGGCGTGTCTTATTACCGGTCAGAGTGATGCAGAAAATGCGGCAAAGAGCTTTATCAAAGCAGGCGTAAAAAATGTAATCATCAAATGCGGTAAAAGAGGATGCCTTGTGATGAATGAATATGAAAGCTATGTAGTTCCGGCAAAAGAAAACACCTGTTGCATTGATACAACAGGTGCCGGTGACAGCTTTGCGGCTGGATTTATCTGTGCATTATCTGAAGGAAAATCACTGAGGGAATGTGCGCAGTTTGCCAATGAGTGTGGTGCAAAGGCAGTCGGAGTTATGGGCGCTGCGCAGTGGCTTTAGATTTCCCCTGTTTCTAATATCTTCCGCATGATTTTTTCTACGGAATCTGTCATTCTTTCTGCATATTTTTCTACGCCGGGAGCGCTGTTTGCCATATAAAACCCGGTTCCGGCGTACTCAAGCATTTCTATATCATTATACTGGTCGCCAAAAGCAACCCCTTCTTCTCTGGATAATCCCAGATGTTCTACGATATCCCTGACAGCAGTTCCTTTATTAGCATTAGGAGCGATAAAATCTACCCATAAATTCCCGGAAGTTACTACTTTTATCTCTGACTGGAACATTTTTCGGAAGAAAGGTTCTGTTTCATGTGTACCGTCAAAATCACAGACAGCAAGCTTTATAAAAGGATCTTTGATTTCGCACATATCGTCAACAATAACAGTGTCAAATTTAAGAACGTTTTTAATATGATTCAGGAAATACTGATTTTTAGAATCGGTATATAAATGATCTTCACAGGAAACCATACAATTGCAACCCGGGATTTCTCTGGAAGCTTTGATGATACGGAGTCCGAGATCCCGGTCAATGAGTCCGCGGGAGATAACCTGCCCGTCATGAACACAGAGAGAACCATTTTCAGCGGCATAAGAAATATCATCCTTCACAGGGGCGAAAACATTACGTAAATTTGGGTATGGACGTCCGCTGGCAATAATAAAATGAACTCCTTTTGCTTTTAGCTTTAAAATAAGATCAAAGAATTCAGGGTTTAAAGACTGTGCACCGTCTAGTAAAAGTGTACCATCCAGGTCGCTTGCAATATATCTTATCATACGAATAAACTCCTTTTCCTATTCCTGTATTGCGAATTAATTACCAACACATTATAATATAAAAAGAATAAATTTGAAAGAGGCATATGAAAGGCAGGGCATATATTATGAAAATCGGAATTGGAAATGACCATGCAGCTGTTGATATGAAAAATGAGGTTGTGGCATATCTTCAGGAAAAAGGATATGAAGTGGTAAACTATGGAACGGATACAACGGAAAGCTGCCATTATCCGGTATATGGGGAAAAAGTAGGAAAAGCAGTTGTGTCGGGAGAAGTGGATCTTGGAATATTGATCTGTGGAACAGGTGTCGGAATATCTTTAGCAGCTAATAAAGTGAAGGGTGTAAGAGCAGTTGTTTGTTCAGAGCCATATTCAGCGAAGCTCTCAAGACAGCACAACAATACAAATGTTCTTGCATTTGGAGCGCGTGTGGTCGGCATCGAGATGGCAAAGATGATCATTGATGAGTGGCTCAATGCAGAATTTATGGGTGGAAGACATCAGACAAGAGTTGATATGATCATGGCAATCGAAAATGAATAGAGTTTCCAAAAGAAAATTTTAAAAAGTGCAAAACGAAAGCAATCGAAAGTAGACAAAACTAAATCGAAATGATAATATAAGTTATAGAAAATATTAACAGGGGATTCATAGGAGGATATGGAAATGAAAATTGCAATCGGATGTGATCCAAATGCACAGAAGGAAAAAGAAGCACTTATTAAATTTATTGAGGAAAAAGGTTACGGAGAAGTAAAAGACTTCGGAAGCGAAGATCCAATCTACGCAAATGTTGCAATTGAAGTTGCAGAGGCTGTAGCAGCTAAAAAATACGATCGCGGTATTCTTGTCTGTGGAACAGGAATCGGTGTTTCCATTGCTGCGAATAAAGTAAAAGGTGCATATGCAGCACTTGTTTCTGACGTTTATTCCGCACAGAGAGCACGTCTCAGTAATGATGCAAATATTATCTGTATGGGTGCATTTACAACAGGAAGCAAAGAAAGAGAGATGTTCGTGACAGAATTCCTTACAAATGAGTTTGTACCGGGATGCGGATCTCAGCCAAAAGTTGATCGCTTTGTAGAGTACGATAATGCCAGATAATAATAGTTGATACCATTCATAAAAAGATTGGGACCTGAAGAAATCCTTCGGGTCCCAATCTTTTTTCTGAAGAAATATATTTTCAAAAATTCATGGTGCATGCGAAAAAAGATTATTTATTTTCACATGCAGCGATTGCATCTTTGATCAGTTTTGTAAACTTCTCTACCTGGAATGCGGTACGTGTCGTAAAGAGTCCATCGATATCCGGCTGTACGATCAGAGCGTTTGAGTTATCCGGGTTTACGCTTCCGCCGTAAAGAGCAGGAATCTTACGTCCCTCTTCGCCGAACATTTCGCAAAGGCAGTCTTTGATCACTTTGTGCATCTCTTCCGCATAATCAACAGGAGCTGGTGTCCCGTTTACGCCGATAGACCATACTGGTTCATATGCAATCCATACTCTGTCGATCTGATCTTTTGTCACACCGTGAAGACCTACTTTTAACTGGGTGCGAAGAACTTCAGCGCTGATGCCGAATTCTTTCTCCTGTGCAGTTTCTCCGACACAGAGAAGAGTAGTAAAGCCAGATTCCAGAGCTTTTAATACCTTTTTGTTTTCTGTGTAGTCAGATTCGCCGAATCCATGTCTTCTTTCGGAATGACCGATCATAACCAGATCAAGTCCAAGTTCTTTTAACATAAGGGGGGATATTTCTCCGGTAAATTGTCCTTCGTCTTCCCAGCACATGTTCTGCGCACCTAACATAAAAGAATTCCGTACACTTGATTTGCTTGCGCTTTCCAGAGAGGTATATGACGGAATAAAGAAAAACTGAATCTCATTACGGTCGATATCTTTTGTGGCAGCAGTGATCGCCTGCAAATATTCTTCTGTAGCCTGTATGTTTTTATACATTTTAAAGTTGCTGCCGAAATATAGTTTCTTTTTCATAATGACCTCCTTGATTGAATAAATGAAATGTTATTTTTAGTATACCTTATAACGAAAGAAAAGGCAATCAAAAGATGTCAAAATAATAACAAAACGAAAAAACGAAAGTAAACGAAAAAAATAAGCGAAAAATTAGTGCATATCGAACAAAAAAGTAACTTTAAAGGTATATAAATGTACTGAAAATACAAAAGGGTATTGCAAAACATAAGGGAATGGTAGTAAAATGTAACCATAAAAGAAAGAGAAACAAAACATAAAACTTTCGATATCGAAAGATTAATAAAAGAGAAAAGAAAGGAAGAGAAATTATGAGCGAGAAATTCAGACCAGTAACAGCCATTACAATGGGAGATCCTGCAGGAATCGGACCTGAGATTGTTGTAGGAACAATGTTATCCGAGGAGATTCATGAATGCTGCAGACCATTCGTAATCGGAAGCAAAGCAATTATGGAAAGAGCAGCAAAGGTTCTTGGAAAAGAATTAAAGTACAATCTTATCACAGATCCTTCTGAAGCAAAATATGAGTTCGGAACGGTAGATATTCTTGAGACAGGTGATTACGATACAGATTCTATCGAGTGGGGAAAAGAGCAGAAACTTGCAGGACAGATGGCAATTGACTGGGTTATGAAATCAATCGAGCTTGGTATGGCAAAGAAAGTTGATGCAGTATCTACATCCCCGATCCACAAAGGAGCAATCAAGCTGGTGGGAGTAAAAGAGCCTGGACATACAGAGATTTATCAGCACCAGACAAATTCACCATATGCGCTCACAATGTTCTCATGTCATAAACTCAGAGTATTCTTTGTAAGCCGTCATATGTCACTGGTAGATGCTTGCCACTATGCAACAAAAGAAGTAGTTCTTGAAAACGTAATCAATATTGATAAAGAACTTCGTAAAGTAGGAATTGAAAATCCATTGATCGCGGTTGCAGGACTTAACCCACATAACGGAGATAACGGATTATTCGGAACAGAAGAGCTTACAGATATCGGACCGGCAGTTGAGGCTGCAAAAGCAATGGGAATCAATGCAGTAGGTCCTTGCCCGGCAGACTCTGTATTTAACATTGGTAAATCCGGTAAGTTTGATGCAATCCTTTCTCTGTATCACGACCAGGGACACATCGCTTGCAAGACACTTGATTTTGAAAAATCTGTAACACTTACATTCGGACTTCCATTTATCAGAAGTTCTGTTGACCACGGAACAGCATTTGACATTGCAGGAAAAGGAATCGCAGGCTGCGTAAGCTTGATTGAATCTACCAAGGTTGTTGCTGAGTATGCAGCAAAACAGCACGAAAGAGAAGCCTAAGAAACAGATCTTTAGAAAGAGAGGTACGAAAAATGCCATTAATCGGAGCAGTAGCAGATGATTTGACAGGTGCAACAACGACGGGCGTTCTCCTTGCAAGATCAAAGGCAAGAACAGCCGTATATTTTAATGAAGAAGCTGCGCAGAGAGCAGAAGGAGTGAATGAGCTTGATGCAATACTTATCAGCAGTAACTCAAGACCCCTTCCTGCAAACGAAGCTTATGATAAAGTAAAATCAGCAACTATCGCACTTAAGAACATGGGTGTAAAATATTTCTCCAAAAGAATTGATACCACTCTTCGCGGAGGCGTAGGTGTGGAAGTAGACGCTATGCTTGACCAGGTAGGGGAAGATGCAATTGCTGTTGTCGTTCCAGCAATGCCACAGTCCAGAAGAATTCTGGTTGGAGGATATTCCGTAATCGATGGTGTTGCACTGATCAACACACCGGTTGCGCAGGATGTCAGAACTCCTGTAAAGGAAAACTATATTCCAAGACTTCTGGCAGGACAAACAAGAAGACAGGTAGGTCTTGTAACTCTGGATAAAGTACTTGCCGGAGAAGAAGCAATTAGAGAAGCCCTTAGCGCTGAGAGGGAAAGAGGATGTGGAGTCATCGTTGTAGATGGTATCACACTGGAAGACGTAGAGAAGATTGCAAAGGCATGTATTTCCTTAAAATGGAATGTTGTTGCAGTTGACCCAGGTCCGTTTACATCCAAACTTGCATTCTACAGAGATCTGATCAAAGCAGAAGAGCCAAATCTTCCACCGGAAGCAGATGAGACAGGAAAGACAGTTCTCATCGCAGCAGGAAGCGCTACACCGGTAACAAAGAAGCAGATGGCTGTACTTTGCGAGGATCCGAGACATGTGAGAGTATCCGTTGAGCCTATTCCGCTCATTGAAGGTGGAGATACAGCAGTTGCAGAAGTGAAAAAAGCTGTAGACAAAGCTGTTGAACTTCTGACTTCTGATAATCAGCCAAGAGCAATCCTGTTTGAGACTGCTTTACATGGAGAGCTTTTGAACCTCAGTGAAGAGGATAATAAGAGACATTACGCAGGTGGAATGAGCGCAAACAGAATTAATGCAGGACTTGGAGCAATCATTTCACAGGTGCTTGAAAAAGTAGGAAGAGAAAAGATCGCAGGTCTTTACACAACAGGCGGAGATACAATGGTAAATGTATGTTATCAGCTTGGTGTAGAATGTCTGGAAGTTATGGACTATGTTATCCCTCAGACCGATGTGGGAAGACTGGTAGGAAGTTATGATGGTCTTCCGGTTGTAGGAAAAGGTGGTTTGACAGGAAATGATAACACAGCCTGTGATATTGTAACTCGCCTTTTCAGAGAATCTGCAAGATAATCTGATACATACATTTGTGCATGGGATGCCGCAAGGCATCCTTCCCCCGAAAAAATGTGAATTTATGTGCGGAGCACGTAAAAATAAATTCAACAAAAGGAGAGGAAAAGAGAGAGGAGAAACAAAAATGAGTGAAAACGAAGTAAAAAAAGAACGTAAAGACCTTGACCTTCTGAACAGATTGAAGGCAATGCCAGGTGGACTTGTAATTGTACCACTTGTAATCGCAGTAGTACTTGCAACATTTGTGCCACAGGTTTTCCAGATCGGTGGATATGTAACAGCATTATTCTATGAAGGAAATGCTTGTATGATGGGATTCTTCCTGATTGTATGTGGTTCCATGATCGACATCAAACAGGTTGGTATGCCTCTTTACAAAGGTGTAATCATGACAGGTACAAAATTTATTCTTGGTGTAATTTTAGGACTTGTTGTAGGAAAAATCTGCGGGCCTGCTGGATTCCTTGGAATCGCACCGTTCGTACTTATCGCTGCAATCACAAACTCCAACGGTTCCCTTTACATTTCACTTTCATCACAGTTTGGTAACGCAACAGATACAGGAGCTATTTCCATTCTGTCTTTGAATGATGGACCGTTCTTTACACTGATCGCCCTTGGTGCTACAGGACTTGCAAATATCCCGATCATGTCTCTTGTTGCAGTATTAGTACCACTGTTAATCGGATTTATCTGGGGTAACCTTGACAAAGGATTCCGTGATGCATGTAAGAATGCTCAGCCAATCGTTACATTCTTCATGACAATCTCTATCGGTGCTAAGACAGACGTTAAGACAATCCTGACAGCAGGTGCTTCCGGTATTGTACTTGGTCTTATCTCCGCAGCAACAGCAGTATTATTCTTCTTCGTTATCAACCTTCTTCTTCCGAAGAAAGAGAGAAACGCAATGGGTGCTGCAATCGGTACAACAGCTCTGAACTCTGCTATGACTCCTGCAGCAGTTGCTGAGGCTGACCCGACAATGGAACAGTTTGTTCCAATGGCAACAGCACAGTGTGCAACAGCATCTATTATCACATTGTTCCTGTGTCCATT
>JBJFCD010000248.1:0-7790 GCA_051888795.1 Lachnospiraceae bacterium
GTTGTGGTACAAATTCTTCCCCTGCATATTTGTCTGCCCAATCCATCAGCTTAAGAAGATTCTTTTCCGGATCCTTATACAGATAGTTAAACGCCTGCTCCAGACCAAATTTTTTGATTGTTGTTGATACATCCATGATAATTTCCTCCTTATTTCGTACATTTATTACTCATTGGCATCATTCTCATTTTCATATGACTGAACACTTTTATTCGTTATTTTGACTGTTTCTTTTACCGTCAGGTGATTCATGATTCCCTCTGCCAGAAGCCCACAGCCATTGATGATATGTGTAATCCTTATTCCTTGAAACGGTTTTATAATAATAAGAACGCCGAAAATTCCTGCTATAATAGAAAATGTCAGAATCTCGTTCCATGCCCTCAATCCAAATACTTTTGCGTCCTTAGCTGTCTGGATTTTCAAAACTGCATCCAACAGAATCAGAAGCCCCAGTGCTGGTGTCAGGTAGGATCGAATACGCAAGTTGCACCCAAGAGTAATCATTCCTATTACTATCAGAAACACTCCACATGCAAGATCGTGCTGGAAAGCCAGATTATACAGATCTTCAGAACAATACCCTATAATTTTAACGATTCCATAAGCGATCAAAATAATCCCACTACAGATGCATACCATCATTGGAGATACAGAAGATAAAATCATATAGATGATTCCGCTTATGTAAAAAATGAATGATATTAAAATATATCCGTCTCTTGCCATACGAAGTTTTTTCAATGTATTCACCTCTCTTTTTGTTTGATGTCTCTATTTTATTAACCGACTCTCATCTCCGCTATAGGCAAATATAGTCCATATATCCAAATTTCAGACATTTCCACCTCGATTGCCTAAAAATACATTGATTTTGGGCACAGCCCAGCTAAATGACTATTTTCTTTTTATTTCGAGACAGCTATAATTCCCATATCAAAAGGCGCATTTATAAAATGAGGTGATAGACCATGAAAACAATAAAAGAAAACTCTGTACAGCACCCATCTGTAATTGGTTTGCCAAATGCTTTGCTGTACAGTCGCTATGGAAATCTGTGGAAATATTTTTTTACCGCTCTCGGCGCCAAAGTAATCGTTAGCGAACCAACAAATAAAGAAATTCTGCGTCTCGGCACAGAAAAAACAATAGATGAATCCTGTCTGTCCGCCAAGATATTTTCAGGTCATGTACAATCCCTTATTGGAACTTGCGATTACATTCTGATCCCCAGAATCAGTAACTGGGGCAGGCTGAGAAATATGTGTACCCGATTTGAATCGCTGTATGATCTGACCTGCAGCACCTTCCGAAACACAGGTCAAAGATTCCTCAGCTATAATATTGACGTTTCCAAAAAGATAACAGAAGAAAAGGCTTTCCTGTCCATGGGACAGGAACTGGGGTTCCCGCAGAAAGCTGTAAAAGAGGCATATAAAAAGGCGAAAAAAGAAGACGACCTTTTATGGAAATTCAAGCTAAAATCTCAGGAGCATCTCTATCAGTCAGACGGTTTGAAAATCTCACTTGCCGGACACAGCTATCTTCTGGAAGATGCCTTTTTCGGCAGACCAATCTTAGACTATCTGACAGAACTTGATGTCGTTCCGATTCGTGCAGACATCACAGACCGAAACGAAGCGTTGAAACAATCCTTGAAAATATCACCTACTTTGAAATGGGAATTAAACCGGGAGATTGTCGGCAGCATTCAAATGCACAGAAACAAAGTTGATGGAATCATACTGGTCAGCGCTTTTCCCTGCGGACCAGATTCTATGGTAAATGAAATTATTTCCCGCAATTTTCAGGAACTGCCTATACTTACACTCATACTGGATGCTCAAAATGGGACAGCAGGTATTGAAACCCGGTTAGAAAGTTTTGTTGATATACTAAAGTTTAAGAAAGGAATACTATAATGAATCAGAACAAGAAAAAAGTAGCCTTTCCCATATTCAGCCACTATAATCTCTGCATCAAATATTTTGTAGAAAAAGCACTGGACGCAGAATATATCATGCAGCCTCCAATGACAAACAGAACTCTGGACATCGGTTCCCACTACAGTCCAGATTCTGTCTGCACTCCTTTTAAAAGTACTCTGGGAAGCATGATTGATGCTCTTGAAGCAGGTGCTGATACACTAATTATGACACTCGGACTCTGTCGGCTTGGATATTATGGAGAACTTCAGGAAAAAATTCTACGTGATTTGGGATATACATTTGATTATATCAATCTATCAGAATACTCTACCGGGAATCCAAAAGATTATCTAAAAGCGCTTAGGAGGATAGGTCCCAAATCCTCTGCGACCAAAATGGCACGAGTTGCAGCCGAAACATTAAAAATGATGTCCTATCTGGACGAAATCGAATCTGAATACTATAAAAACTGTGGGTTTGAAATCCATCATGGAAACTATAAATCTGCATGGAAGAAATTCCTGATATCTATGGAAACCGCAGACACTCTGCATGATATTGAAGACGCCTATAAAACAGCCCGAAAAGAATTCTCTGCCATTCCTCTAAACAAACCAGACACTCCACTTCGTGTGGGAGTCATTGGAGAATATTTTACGGCTGTAGATGCATTTTCTAATCTGAATTTAGAGCAAAAACTTGCAGATATGGGAATAGAGGTACATCGGTGGATGAGTGTAACTAACCGTAATCTTCGCTATCATGGAAAAAATTTACGCATAGAGATTAGTGACTACTGTACCTATGAAATGGGTCCTACCTCCACGGCAAATATCTGGTGCGCAAAACACTATGCTTCTCTTGGGTTTGATGGGATTATTCACGCAAAATCCGCAGGATGTACACCTGAAATAGATATTATGCCCGTGCTGCAGAATATCAGTTTCGATTATAAGATCCCCATATTATATCTGACCTATGATTCTCAAACCAGTGATACAGGACTGGACACCCGGTTAGAAGCATTTTACGACATGATTCATATGAGAAAGAAGGCTGTTTAATTATGAAAGAAGCATATCTTGGTATTGATATAGGATCTATTTCTACAAAAGGAGTCATTATTGATAAAGAATATCAGATTCTATCCAGCGCATACATCTGGACAGAAGGCAACCCAATTGGTGCTACAAAAAAACTCCTTCATCTTCTGGAAGAGCAATTCGACAAAGATAATTATCAGATTATAGCGACAGGAACTACCGGTAGTGCCAGAAAACTGGTAGGAGACATGGTGAATGCCACAATCATTAAAAATGAAATCACAGCTCATGCTGTCGGCACTACTACCCTTCACCCGGATGTCCGCACGATTCTCGAAATCGGAGGGCAAGATTCTAAAATTATTCTGGTGGAAAATGGAGTAGCCGTAGATTATGCCATGAATACACTCTGTGCCGCTGGCACAGGTGCATTTCTTTCCAGCCAGTCAAAGCGTCTCGGAGTAGATGTGGAAAAATTCGGTAAAATCGCACTTTCCTCTAAACATCCAGCGCAGATTGCCGCCAGGTGCACCGTATTCGCAGAATCAGACCTGGTACATAAAATTCAGATGGGACACACAAAAGAAGATATTATTGCAGGATTATGCAAGGCTGTTGCAGATAATTATCTGAACAATGTAGGAAAAGGAAAGAAGATCGTATCCCCTGTGGTTTTCCAAGGCGGCGTCAGCAAAAATGAAGGAGTTGTAGAAGCCTTTAAAAAGGCTCTTGGATGCGATATCCTTGTTGATGAGAATGGGCATTTAATGGGAGCTTTCGGTATTGCTATTCTTGCTGGAAAAAGTAACGAACGCAGGAAATTCGACTTCTCTGTAGGGGAGATGATATTCAGGACCCAGGAAATCAACTGTGGGAAATGTCCGAACAACTGTGAAATTATCTGTGTATATAGAGACAATATACTTATCGACTCCTGGGGAAACCGTTGTGACAAAGGCTCTTTGAAATGTAAAAACAACTAATTGACTATACTAACCTGATAAAAACAAGGGGCTGTTGCAATTTTTGAGACTATGAAAAGTCTGTAAACAAGATTCTTCTATGATAATGATGGGCGAAAGGCTTGAGATATCAGCTTTTCGCCCTTTGTTTATATATAACAGCTACTAAAACGCATGTCAGGAGCAGGCGGTTTTGCCGCCTGTTTTTACAATGGATTATTGCCTGCTGCCAGATAAATTTTATACCATTCTTCCCGTGTAAGGCAGATATCCGCCGCGCGGCAGATATCCCGAAGCCGGGATGTCTGCATTGTTCCGGACAGTACCTGCATTCCAGCCGGATGCCGTAATATCCATGCCACAGCGATTGTTGTAGATGACACACCATAGTTTTCGGCAATCTTAGCAATCTCATCATTCAATTTCTGATACTTTTCACTATTCAGAAATACTCCTTCAAACATGCCATACTGGAATGGCGACCAGGCCTGAAGCGTAATATCGTGTACGCGGCAGTAATCCAGAACCCCTCCATCTCTGTCTACAGCTCCATCTGTCAGCATATTTGCCTCCATTCCGCTGCGGATCATTAAAGTGTGTGCAGCTCCAAACTGCATCTGATTCGCAGTTATCGGCTGTTTCACACATTTCTTCAGTAATTCTATCTGCATGGGAGTATGGTTTGACACGCCGAAATAGCGTACTTTCCCCGAGCTCTCCAGCAGTTCAAATGCCTCCGCTACTTCCTCAGGCTCACAAAGCGCATCTGGTCTGTGAAGTAACAACGCATCCAGATAGTCTGTATCCAGCCTTTTTAATGAGTCCTCTACCGATTTAATAATGTGTTCTTTGGAAAAATCATACATGACTCCCGGAACGATCCCGCACTTCGACTGAATAAATACATCTTCCCTCTTTACCCCACTCATTTTCAATGCTTTGGCAAATACCTTTTCACACTCACCGCCGCCATAAATATCTGCATGATCGAAAAAATTTACTCCTTCTTCCAAAGCCGTATCGATTAGCTCTGCCACCTGCTCCACCGGAACACTGTTCATTCTCATACATCCGACTGCAATAGCCGGTACCATCTGACCGGTGGCACCCCATTTCACTTTCTTCATCTTCTCATTTTCCTCCATTTAAAATAAATCGTATCTTGCATACAGGCATTTCAGGGAGGGATCGAAGTCCCTCCCTGTCATTATAATATTTCCTTTATCAGTTTGCATAGATATATTAAATCAATATAGTCTAACTGAGTTTAACAAACTATTCGCAAAGGAAATCATCATCTGTTCATTTTAATTTACCATATACATCATCATTCACCGGTTCTAACCATTCATTCGTTCCTTCCACTCCGGGTACTTCGATTGCAAGATGACTAAACCAACTGTCTGGTGCTGCACCATGCCAGTGCTTAACGTCAGCAGGAATATTAATAGCATCTCCCGGCTTCATTTAAATAGCCTCTTTTCCTGCTGTCTGTACTATTTTTGACATCTTCGTCATCCTCCTTTTCTTATTTTAGACTTTCAATCCACTCTTTTACATCATCCTCTGTAGCATCGCTATATCTTTTTCCTGTAACAATGTTCAATTCAGGATAAGCCGACTGAAGGTCTGATATACTTTTTTCGATTCCACTTCCTCCAGATGTGGCAAATATTGCAATTTTCTTGCCGGAAAAATCATAAGATTCCAAAAAGGTTTTAATGATGGTTGGAGCCGTATACCACCATATTGGAAATCCTATGATGACTGTCTCGTATTGTGACATATTGTCCACCTTGAATGCTATTTCTGGTCTTGACATTGTGTCATTCATCTCAACAGAACTTCTGGATTTCTTATCCATCCAATTAAGGTCAGCATCTGTATAACGTACAGTTGGTTTTATTTCAAATAAATCGGCATTTGCTATTTTCGCTATTCTTTCCGCTACTTTTTTTGTCACTCCGCTTGCACTAAAATATGCTACTAATTTCTTTTTCATATCTCATTTCCTTTCCGTTACATATTTTGCTTGAAAAAGTCGTCCATTTTATCAAAAGGAATTACCTTCAAATTATCATAAAGATCGGTATGGACCGCTTCAGGAATTACCAACAGCTTCTTATTTCGTTACTGTATTTTAAGATAGGCTGATTCATGAAAGACTGGCAACCGATGCTGTTCCATCCATCATTGGAATTAAGACTTCTTGCATGATAACATCTTCCTTTATAATACTCACTGTAATCCTTTACGTAAAAAGGCACATCCTCAGGAACCGGCAGTGGTAAGCATCCATATAATCCTGTACAGAAAGGAAGTCCACTGCAGCCATAAAATCTTCCGTATTGATATCCGGCGATGCCATATATCTTGGCATTCCGCCGCTTTCCCCTGTAAAAGATGGATCAAAGGCAATTGTAAGATATCTCTGCTCGGCCATTGTCTGCGCATAGAGACTGGAACACTGCTCCTTTACAGCTCCAAATGGTCCACAAACCGCAATTGCAGGTAATTTAGCATCTGCATTCTTTGGTATATACATATCCGCTACGAGAGTAATAACATACTTATTAATAAATAACACCTCCAGTTTTCTATTGTTTTCTTGCAATCAAAAGCAAAATCACTTATAATGATTTCATTGTAATACCTAAACCTAACTTCAGGTCAATACTTATTTATCGAATTTTGAAAGGATATATCTATGTACACAATAGGACAAGTAGCAGAGATGTTTAATCTCCCCATTTCAACATTAAGATACTACGACAAAGAAGGACTTTTTCCTAATCTGGAACGCAAGGGCAATATCAGACAATTCAGCGATACAGAACTTGAAGCAATCCGAGTTATCGAATGCCTGAAAAAATCCGGGCTGGAAATTAAGGATATAAAGCAGTTTTTTAAATGGGTATCGGAGGGGAGTTCAACCTATGCAGACAGAAAAGAACTGTTTGAATTCCGCAAAGCAGCCGTTGAAGAAGAGATAAATGCTCTTGAAAAAACACTTGCCATGCTAAAGTTCAAATGCTGGTATTACGAAAAGGCAATAGCTGATGGAAACGAGGACAAAATCACCGAGATGATACCAGACAAACTTCCTCCTGAAATCCAACAATTATACGATAAAGCTCATAGCTAAAGAGATAGATTCTTTCAGACCATGCTTACTTTTATTCTCGGAATCGTAAGGAACTTCTGTGTGCTTAACCAAAAATTTCATAAAATAACACCGAGCCGCCTGATTAAATTCAGACGGCTCCTTTTACGTTAAAAATAAACTCTGTTGTTTATAGTCCTGCCTTCGTATCAACTGTGGTGGCTTTTTATGCAGTGCGTATTCCAAAAACGTGTCTTCATATACCCAATCTTCCAATTCGGATCTATCCAGTATCAATGGCATCCGATGATGCACCGGACTGACCGATTCATTTGCCTGGGTAGTTAAGATAATGAAATGGTCTTCATCCTGAAAGCGATTGTAAAATCCCGCCATGAATAAGACCGGCTGATTTTCTCTCAGGAAAGTAACTTTATTCTTATCCGAATCCCATTCATAAAACTGCTTTGCTGGAATGATACAGCGTCTGTGCATCACACTATCCCGGAACGACTTTCTTTCCAAAGCTGTTTCTGCTCTTGCATTGATCAACAGCCCTTTTTTCTGATATTGCGGAAAGCCCCATGACATTTCTTCTGCCAAAAGATGTGGTTTCCTTCCGGTGATCACAGTTGCAGACTGAGAGGGATAAATATCACCCCTGCGCTCTCTTCTCAGTTTCTCATCCACCTCCCGGACCACTTTTTCTATTTCTCTGGCTGTATCATCATCCACATAATATCGTCCACACATT
>JBJFCD010000249.1:0-1769 GCA_051888795.1 Lachnospiraceae bacterium
AGCGATTTTTTGGTATAATTAATTTATGCTACTAAACAAAAATACCAATGGTAATTATACCATTCGTCAGCTGAAATTACCATTGGAAATAGAAAAATTAATTGATATCTCTGATCCGGTATATACTTTCTGTGAAGTTATGAATCACATCGACCTATCAAAATATTTTGTAGAGAAAGGATACAAAACAGGTCGCCCAAGATGTGATGAACAGAAACTCCTCAAAGTAATACTCTTTGCATTTATGGAACATGGTATCTGTTCTCTGCGAGAAATTGAAAAACTCTGTAGAAATGATATTCGATACATGTATCTTCTTGATGGTATGAAGGCTCCTTCTTTTGCCACCTTCGGAAATATCATCCGAAATGAACTGACGAATTCTATAGAACAAATATTCATGGATGTAAATACATACATTTTCGAAAGAGAGCATGTTGACTTGGAACATACCTATATCGATGGTACTAAAATAGAGGCGAATGCAAATCGCTATACCTGGGTATGGAAAAAATCCTGTACTAAGAATCGAGAAAAGGTTTTTAACAAGATATCGCTTCTGATTGATGCTATGAACAAAGAGGTTCTTGGATATTTAGGTGTGAAGCTTGAAAAGCGCGAGGAGTATGCAATCGATTATGTTTCTGAACTGCTGGAAATGTACAAAACGGGAACAAATCTGAATGAATCCGCGTTTGTTTCCGGTTGTGGTCACAGAAAAAGCATTCAACAAAAACAATATCAAGAATTACAGGGATATCTTGAACGATTGAAAACTTATGCACGTCATATAGAAATATGTGGAGATGAACGAAATAGTTATTCTAAAACAGATCATGATGCTACTTTTATGAGATTAAAACGAGATTACATGGGAAATGATCAGTTGCTTCCAGCATATAATCTTCAGGCAGCTATCTGTGATGAATATATTGCGGTAGTTGACGTAAAACCATACGCATCTGATATGGAATGCTTTGTTCCATTGATGGAAAAATTTCATAAAACTTATGGGCATTATCCAAAGTATCCAGTTGCAGATGCAGGATATGGTTCCTACAATAATTATCTTTATTGCGAAGAGCATGGAATGGAAAAATATATGAAATTTACTATGTTCAAAAAGGAAACGACAGATAAAAAGTATCGCAAAAACCCATACCGTGCAGTGAATTTTAAACAGGACGAAGCAGGAAATCTCATATGCCCAAACGGAAGGAAATTCATTTTCAAATACAATCGTCATGTGTATAAGAATAAATATGGTAGAACAGAAGAAATCTATGAATGTGAATCATGTGAAGGATGTCCATATAAAAAAGAATGTTGTCCGAAGACATCAGGCAACAGGACAATCCGTATGAATCAAGAGTTGACCTCGATTCATCAGGAGGTAATTTCAAATCTTGAATCCGTACACGGAGCACTTCTGAGAATGAACCGAAGTATTCAAGCAGAAGGTGCATTCGGCATTCTGAAATGGGATAGATCTTACAAAAGGCTATTTCGAAGAGGCGAGAAAAATGTTATTTTGGAGCTTACACTGATTTCTTGTGGTTTTAATCTGTATAAGTATCACAATAAGAAACAGCGCTTCCAGTTAGCAGCTTAAAGATAATGTGTTATCCACATAGTCTTTATTAAGTGCACTTATTTTTAATGAAACCCTTCTCATTTATCGAAATTTTTGATGTAATATACGAAGAAACGCCAGAACCGGCATTTGCCGGAACTGGCGTTTCTTGATTAGGGACTTATTTTACAGCCCC
>JBJFCD010000250.1:0-7760 GCA_051888795.1 Lachnospiraceae bacterium
AAGCAGAGCGCGATGGCGGATGCCCGCTGATTTTCGATAACGTCGAATACGATTTTGATGATCCTTTGCTGGACATATACAGCACTCCTGTTTCGTCTGACATCAATTATGCAGACATGGACAGGCAGGACCTGCCGCTGAAACTTCATGAGGCGATTCGTTTTGCTGAGGAGAAGCATAGAACGCAAAAAAGAAAAGGCACTGACATTGCGTACATAATTCATCCAATGGAGGTTCTGCAGATACTCACGGGAGAACACTGCAGCATAGAGGTAGCGATAGCGGGTGTTTTGCACGACGTGCTTGAGGATACTGATGCGGATCCGGCCGAGATAAGAGCACGCTTCGGGGAACATGTGCTGTCTCTGGTGCAGGCACACACGGAGAAGAAACAGGAGAAAGGCCAGAAGAGACCATGGAAAATCAGGAAGGAAGAAGACCTGGAGCGAATGAGAGCGTCGGGCTTTGAAGTGAAGCAGATTGTCATGGCTGATTCCATATCGAACCTGAGAAGCATGGTGTATGACTACCGGGCTGCCGGCGACGAATTGTGGGAGAGGTTCAATGCGTCCAGAGCAGATATCGCATGGTACTACAGCGCAAAAATAGATGCTTTCGAGGAACTGCAGTATATCGAGGCTACGCGGGATGATTACTGGGAACTCAATTCGCTCTTCAAGCATCTCTTCGTGGACTATTATGTGGTTGAAGATACTGCGATATACCAGCAGTCAGGCAGTGAGAAATATGTGCTCAGGCGTGATGATATGCAGTGGAGGGAAGCAGAAGCAATTCCTGAAAGTGCTAAGCAGGTTTCAAAGAGCGATGCAGAGCATCTTGAGGACTACTGGAGATTCCAGGCTGAGGTACAGGACCAGAGTTTTACAATATATAGCGAGAACAGCAGAGGGCTTTATGGAAAGCTGAAACAAGGATGTCTGGAACTGATATCGGAAGTATATGGAGAGGATTACAACAGCGAAAAGCATTACAGATTAACGAAAGAGGATACGTTTAAACTGTATCTGGGAGTCGGGATTGAGAAGTTTTGCGAGCTGTGCAGGCAGGGCGGAACAGAGGCTATGGAACATGCACTTAATGCAAATGGCATACAGTACGAAGAGTATGTAATCTAAAAGGCCGTAACACCTGATTTACCTGAATCCGACTGATTAAAAAACGTAAGCGCACAATAACCGGGTGCCTTTAATATCCGGATCCCCAGTGAAAAAATTTAGAGCAGCTTGGACTAAGTTAAAATACTAATTTACCCCAGGCAAGTCTAAAAAGGTCTAACTCTAAGGAGGGTTCACTTTCTAGTTGACATTCATAGCAGGACGATAGACCTTGATTACGATAATGTGGAGGTAGATGTTATGCCTTTAGGCTGGATAGATTTTTCTAAAACAGAACGCAGCAAAGTACTTACTGTGCTGGATATGCTTACTGAAAGAGGCACATTGGATGAGCTTGGGATAGCTCCTATCCGTGATGGTTTTTCAAATCTCTTTTTCCCGGGGACTTCAACAATCCAGACCAGAGCAAAATATTTCTTTGTTGTGCCTTATGCATGCAAGGATTTAGAAAAGAGTGAGGAAGACAGTCCGACAAGACTGATGATTTCACTTGATGCTATGGAGCGCAAGTGCGCTGAACAGTTTCTGTCAAACAATTATGATGAAGCAGGAGTCGTTGGGAAACGCTCTCTGGCTTCAGGGAATTGGGTTAAAAGAACACCTGCGGATATCTATTGGGCCGGCTTAAGGCAGTACGGTATTTTTGCAGGCGGAAATATTTCGTTGAGTGAATATATTAGAGCTATGTGCGCTCTTAAGAATCAGAAGGATACTTTAAAAAAACTTGGCAACAGGCGCGATGATGCAGACGAAGGTGATCGTGACGATGCAGGAGCAGGTGATATTAGAAAGTATCAGTTCTGGAATATACCCACTTACAAAAAAGAGTGGTTTTCCTCATTACAAATGGATCTTACACCTGAGGAAGGTGCATTTTTAAAGAAGCAGATTATCAGAACTCATCCTGATAGTATGATGACATTCATTCTTAAGAATAATCTTAGAGAAGTACTGGAGATGGATGAATATCATATGCTCTCTGGCATAATGGACAGGTTCCCGGAATCAATACAGGAAGACTATTATCTGGCTTTAGAATTCTCGGATTTTATTTATGCGATCAGAGTTGTCTATAATGTGATAGTATCTGATGGCCTTAATGAGGAAGCCAACCAGGAATTAGAGCGACTGAAACCTGATTTTGAAGAAATTGCAGGAGCAGTCGATGTGGAATATATTATGAACCGTTTGAAGGTATATAATAATCCTATGCTTCTGAAGTTTCTTAACCAGGCAAAGGAATATATGGTTTCAGGAGATATGGAAAGCTTAATAAAGTGCATTAAGAACAGAGAAATAAACCTGAAAGGACAAAGCAGAGCAAAGACATCACATCCGGGGGAATTTGATTCAGATGTGTGGCTTGGAGGTGGCGCGCTGGATTATAGATTCAGTAATGCAAAAGTTATAATCCGAGATATATTTGAAAGTGAGGTGGCAGCAGATGCTTAATCCAAACAATGACCGTCTCGATTACGGACAGCTGCTGGCACCACCTGACGGATATAAACTGGATTTTGCCGTGGGGACAACCTACTCGCTTGATCTTGATGCCCTTGTTGGTGCATGCATTGCGCTTGGACTATCTGAAGAGACGGATAGTGACCTGATGAAAAACCCTATCTGTTTACTTGAAGCCTTGAGAAGCACAGGTGATAAGGTAGCACTGTTTTGTGAAGGCGGGCAGATTCACATGCCAAATAAGGTTACTGCGCTATATATCCTGTTGGAAAAAATGGTGTTTCAGGTTAATACCGTAAAGAATAAGCGTTTATCAGCATACCCATCATTCCATCCGAAGTTCTGGCTGATCCGATATATTGATTCCGAAAATGAGCCACTGTATAGAGTTGTTGTTTTAAGCCGTAACCTTACGTTTGACAGGAGCTGGGATGTAGCTTTCTATATGGATGGAAAGAAAAACGGCTCAAGGACAGATAAAAATAGCCCGGTTGCAGATTTCCTGTCATTTCTCATAAGCAATCTGGGATCTGGAGCTGCGGGAAAAGAAAAGGCCAGGAGGATAAAGTCAATCATTAAGGAACTTCAATATGTTCAATTTGATACCGGCAGCAGAGAATTCTATGATTACGATTTTATTCCAACCGGTGTAAAAAAACAGGACGGCGGATATCATTCAATTACCGATTATCCGCTGTTTCAGAATATTGATTCGACAGGTGAAGCTGAAGGAATGCACGAAATCTTCATTATGTCACCATTCCTGAGCAAGGATGTTATCAGATATTTTAATGACAGAAATCAATATATCAAGAATACCGAATCGATACTAATTACCAGAGCTATGTCTTTAGAAAGATTAAAGCCTGATGACTGCAGCAATTTTTCTGTATATGTCATGAAAGATGCAGTTGTTGACGGAGAAATGGCCATTTCTGAAAACGAGCAGCAATATAAGAAACAGGATGTTCATGCAAAGGTGTATATGCTCAGGAAAAATTCGGATTCAGATCTTTACCTGGGATCTTTGAATGCTTCGCACAATGCTGTTTATGGAAATATTGAATTCATGATTCGTTTGAAAAGCAAGAATCGGTATTTGAACATCGGTAAACTTAAAGACTCCATATTTGGCAAGGATGAGGGAGATATAAGCAATCCGTTTCAGCAGGTTACAGTAAAAGACTGTGGACCTGAGGAAGAAGAGCAGAAGAATCTTCTGGATGGAATAATTAAGAATATTAACCGATTAAATCCATCAGCTGTGATAAAACAAAATGAAGAGTTTTATGATATCCTTGTTCATTTTGGTGAGTTTGATTGTCCATATAAGGTTACAGTTACTCCACTGTTATCAAACAAAACTGAGAAGTTAACTGAGGATATGCGGTTCAGTAAACTAACCGTGACTCAGCTGTCAGAGTTCTATGTGATTTCTGTTGATGATGGGCAGAGAACTGTGCAGCGTGTTATAATGATTCCTACAGAGGGACTGCCGGAGGATAGAGAAAAAGAGATAGTATCAAGCGTTGTTAGCGACAAGGCCTGCTTTTATAGATACATAGCATTCTTGCTGGGAGACAGCTTTGTACTAAGCGCTCTGGAATCGGATGATACTGGAGAAGAAGCGGGGAAAACGGTACATGCAAAGAAGAATATTCAGATTCCGGGGCTGTATGAAAAAATGCTTCAGACAGCTGCAACTGCTCCGGAAAGATTTAAAGAAATTGATTATCTTATAAAAGCTGTTTCAAATGATGGTGTAATTCCAGAGTATTTTGAAGAGTTATACAACACATTCAGAAAGGCGGTGAAGCTTTGATGACATCCTTGGCAAATCAATTGGATGACCTTGAAAAGTCTGTAATGTCAGGGCTTAAAGATTTTCAGCAAGCCACAGCATGCAGAATAGATGAGCTTTACCGCATCGGACAAATGAGAGTGCTTGTATCTGACGAAGTTGGTTTAGGTAAGACGCTTGTAGCAAGAGGAGTGGTTGCGAAGTTTGCCAATATGCGTAAAGAAGAAGGAGATGACCTTGTAAAGGTTGTATATATTTGCTCGAATTCTGCTATCGCAGATCAGAACTTAAATAAACTGAGAATCAGTAAAGCTGTACGAAAGGAAAGTGTCAGCTATTCCAGATTATCAATGCAGCATTTGAATATTTTCAGACAGGAAAATGATCCTGAAATCAAGAATAGCTTTATTCAGTTGATTCCATTGACGCCGGAGACTTCTTTCCGAATGACATCAGGTGCGGGAACTGTCAGTGAACGTGCACTTATGTATGCGCTATTGAGAAGATTACCTGTAATGAAAAACCATCAGGAAGCTCTTGAGGTGGCCATGGAAGATACAGCGAGCAGCGCATGGAGTTCGTGGGCGAAGAATCTATATGAGGAGCAAGTACAAGAAGTAGATAAAGCATCTGACGGCAGGTACATAAAATACATGCTTGAGAAACTTAAACAGGAACTTGAAACAGAAATGGAAGAAGGGTGTTCATATAAGTCAGGGCTTCTTGCGATGTGCCGCACAATAGAGAAAAACGGCCTTAAGCGTGTTGGCAGTAATTATATGATTGGCAAACTTCGTCTGCTGTTTGCAAAAATAAGCCTTGATAAGCTTGAACCGGATCTGGTAATAATGGATGAATTCCAGAGATTCAAATACCTCATAAGTGCAGAACCCGAATCAGAGACAGGCTTGCTTGCGGGAAAGTTTTTTAACTCAGATAAGGTCAGGATGCTGCTTTTATCCGCTACTCCTTATAAAATGTATTCGACTCTGGAGGAAATTGATGAAACAGATGCAGATGAGCATTTTGAGGAATTTCTTAATGTAATGCGTTTTCTTAATGTTACTCCGGAAGCTGATAAAAGATTCAAAGAAGTATGGTCGAACTACTCAATTAAACTAAAGGAGCTTACTGAAGGAAATACCACAGTAATTCAGGCAAAGAACGCTGCAGAAGAAGCAATGTATAATTGCGTGTGCCGCACTGAGAGAATTTCTGCAAGTGAAAGTGCAGACATAATCGATGATAACGATATAAGGCAGCCTATTCACGTCATGGAACAGGATATTAAATCTTATCTTCAGGCTCAGAAGCTGCTTGACGATATCGGAGCACCTTTTAATGTTCCTGTAGATTACATAAAATCCACGCCGTATCTGATGTCGTTTATGAGAGACTATCAGCTTAAGCGTTATGTTGAGAAGTACTTTAAAAACCATCCGGAAGAAATATCAAAAATCAAACGTGATACCTTTTGGCTGTCAAAGAGAAATATTGACCGATATGACAAGCTTTCAAGCAATAACGCAAGGCTTGAACATGTAATGAACCATGTTTTTAAGGAAAATGCTGAGTTATTGTTATGGGTGCCACCTGCAAAAAGCTACTATGCTCCACAAGGTGTATTCAGAAATGCCAAGAACTTCTCAAAGACACTGGTATTTTCATCATGGGAAATGGTTCCTCGAATGATTGCAAGCATGGTATCTTATGAAGCGGAGAGGAAAACCGTGGGAAAGCTTGCAAGGGCAAGCGAAGATAGAGACGCACATTACTTTACCAGAGGAGAAAAAAGGTACCCATCAGCCAGATTGACATTTTCTGTGAGTAATGGAACGCCAGGCGGAATGATGCTGTTTTGCCTGATGTATCCTTCACAGTTTCTGTCAAAGTGTTATGACCCGATTGATTGTCTGAATCGTGGAATGACACTAAATGCAATTGAAAAAGAAATCAAGACGAAGATATCGGAAAAGCTAGATAAGTTTCCTTCCCCGACAAGCGGCCAGCCTGATAGACGATGGTACTATATGGCTCCGCTATTTATGGATGGTGCCGGATATGTAACCCAATGGCTCAACAATGACGAGCCTCTGTTATCCTATGATGATGACGAAAAAACAAAGAAACAGAAGGGCTTTAAAAAGCATATTGAGACTTTGCGCGCTTTGTATTCGGAAATGTCGTATGGCCGAAATATAACATTGGGTAAAAGACCGGACGATTTATTAGACGTCCTAACTGATATTGCTATTGCTTCGCCTGCTGTATGTGTGAAAAGAACATATGAAAGATATGCGACCGGCAGGTATTCCTTTGAAAGCTTTTTTCCAAGCCAGATTGCAAGGCTGTTTATCAATCGAATGAATACAGTTGAGGCAACTGCAACAATAGAAGTGGCATGCGGCAAAAAATCAGATGACGCACACTGGCAAAACGTTCTTACATATTGCAAGCATGGAAACCTTCAGGCAATGTTTGACGAGTATGCGCATCTTCTGGTAAATGGACTGGATAAGAACGATAATCTTGTAGAAAACCTTCATAGAACAATCGCAGATTCTATGGATTTCAGAACTACTATTTATGAAATTGATACTTTTGACTCATTCAAAAAGAGAATGAACGGAGCTGCTAAGGATTCAAGAGTCGGTCTTCGATCTCACTTTGCAGTAGCGTTTACAAAAGGTGATCACAAGGAATCTGATACCGAAAGAAAAAAGAAAGTCAGGAATTCCTTTAATTCCCCTTTCAGACCTTTCGTACTCGCTTCAACATCCATAGGACAGGAAGGCCTTGATTTTCATAATTACTGCAGAAGAATCGTTCACTGGAATCTGCCGTCAAATCCTATTGATCTTGAACAGAGAGAAGGCAGAATCAATAGATTTGAATGTCTCGCGATTAGACAGAATATTGCTCAAAGATATGGCAATATTCAATTCAAAGATGATATCTGGGAGGATATGTTTGAGGAAGCCAGACGGGTTGAAAAAACAGAAGGCTGTTCAGATTTAATTCCTTATTGGGGATTAAAGGAAAGGGACGACATGGTACGTATTGAGAGGATTGTACCAATGTATCCTTTCAGCAGAGATATAAATGCCTATGAACGTCTTATCAAAATCCTTTCGCTATATAGACTTACACTCGGACAGGCAAGACAGGAGGAACTGCTGGAATACATCTTTACAAACTGTGAAGATACAGATGATATGAAGAAACTGTTTATTAATTTAAGTCCATTTTACAAGGATACCGTAAACAGGAATCAGAACAACTAAAGCGGCAAAAAACGCCGCTTTTTCGTAAGCGCCTAATCTGAGGGTGTTAGGTATAAAGTAAATGCGAGCATTTTACTC
>JBJFCD010000251.1:0-1758 GCA_051888795.1 Lachnospiraceae bacterium
ACAGCTACTTTTTCATCCATGATTATGCTCTCCCTTCTATTTTCTCAAATTTCCAATCCGGTACCTTACACACCGGACAAAGTTCCGGAGGTGTATCACCTATGTAAACGAATCCACATGTTGTACATACCCAGACATTGGTATCTTTTAACATCGCTTCACCTTCATTCAAATAGCGGTTCACTAACGATGAAAGCATTCGTGTAACCTTTTCACCCCATACACATACTCTTGCTGCACCCCTGTCTGCATTTGCATCAGCGGTAGCTCTTACAGCTGCGTAGTTGTCTGCATCTGTCTGAAGTTCCTTGGCAAGTTTTTCAACTGATGCATCATTTACCGCCGGTACAACTGCAGTAAAATAATCTGCTAACTGCTTAAATAAATCCGCTTCTTCCTGCTTGTACTGTTTCTCACAGCCTCTGGCAAGATTGGAACAAAGTGCTGCCAGTTGTCCTGCTGAAAGCTTCTCTAAATCCGCTTCCATAGGCTCTATGGCTGTAACCACTTTCTTTTCGTCACCATTTGCTTCCGGTTTAAAATCTGATTTTGCCGCACCACATAGTGGGCATTTCCAATCATCCGGCAATTCTGCAAATGGGACTTTTTCTTTGGCATCATCGTAGACATAGCCACAAATCTGACAAACATACTTCATAGAAAATACCTCCTTTTGTTTTATTATGAAAAGCTATTGTCTACCCTTCTCTATTTCTCCGGAATAGTCAATTATGCCTCCAAATTCAATAACATCTGTATACCCTAAGTCCACAAGCTTCTGTGAAGCCTGCTTACTTCTGTTTCCACTTCGACAATATACATAGATTGTCTGATTCTTATCCGGAAGTTCGGCTATCTCTTCTGTTCCAATGGATTCATTCGGAATATTGATTGCTCCGGGAATGTGTCCTTCCTCAAACTCATCTGTTCTTCTGACATCCAAAAGAATATAGTCTGAATCTGCTTTCATAAGCTCAAGTCCTTCTTCCATGGAAACCTGTTTATAACCTGTCTTTTGTTCCGTGTTTTGTACAGAATCAGTATTTCCACATCCCGAGAGGATACAGATAAAAGTCATGCATAGAATCAGTATTTTTTTCATCATGTCCTACTCCTTATCCATTCCACAAGGAAGTGATGATTCTATCAAATTTGTTTCCCTCATGACATTCTCATAGAAACGATATCCTCCTGAGAAATTGTAACAATCAAATCCTTCCCCGGCTAAAATTCTACAGGATATATAGCTTCTTAATCCGCTTTGACACATCACATACACTGGTTTTGACTTATCAAGCTTATCAATGTTTTCTCTTAAATCATCTACAGGAATATTGATAAATCCGTCCACATGACCTCTTGCATATTCACCTTGCGTTCTTGTATCAAGAAGTGTCACACTTCCATCTCTTGGTAGCTTGTCCAATTCATCATAGTGGAACTGTTTTACAATTCCGCTTTCAATATTCTCAATCATAAATCCAGCCATATTTACCGGGTCTTTTGCAGAGGAATAAGGCGGAGCATATGCCAAATCCAAATCCTTAAGCTCTGTTGCTTTCATACCGGCACTAATTGCTGTTGCAATTACATCCAATCGCTTATCGACACCATCGTAACCCACAATCTGTGCTCCAAGGATTTTTAAAGTACTCTTTTCATACACAACCTTCATGGTCATGACTTTTGCACCGGGATAATAGCCTGCATGAGAAGCCGGAGATAAAACAACTCTTTCATAATCTATTCCGGCATCTT
>JBJFCD010000252.1:0-1754 GCA_051888795.1 Lachnospiraceae bacterium
GCACTCATCTATCAAATACTCTGCTTTATTTTGAAAATAAGCAAGATTCATCTCTACCATTTTATCCCCTATATTTTTTTCCAAAACAAAGCATGCATGGTCTGCTACACTATCGCGTATTCTCAAAAACAATTTACCTTTTTCATTAATATATATTACTAAACTATCATCATTACTTTCAAAAAGTAATTCACATGTGTATCCATCTAAAATTATTTGTTCTTCATTTCCCGAATATTTAAGTCCCATCAAATAACGTTTTGCAAGCGGTCGAACACGAACCAACTGATACTTCTTATTATTGAACTCTAAAAATAATTCATTTCCATCTGAAAATGAAAAACTAATTTCTTTGTTTAGATAATCCTCCGCCGAATCTCTTGAGGGCGCTCCAGTAAGAAGCGGAAAAAAATCTACAAAAATCCATATTCCTTCTGCAGCAGAACACAATTCCTCCTGTTTTCTTACAGATTCCTCTACAAAATCCCGAATGCTATCATCTTCAATATCCTGCACGGTTTCCCCACTTATTCCTGTTGCGTCTATTATCGCATTTGTTCCATCATTCTCGACTACATCTGCATTTTCAAAATTTGATATATGATGATCTGAAAAATCTTCTGCTCCCTTTGAACATCCACACAAAATAAATATTGCACTCAGAAGCACACACATTATTTTATCAAACCATTTAGTCATATTTTTCCCAACTTTCTTGAACTTGAAATACTCATCTCTAATCCGATGTTGCAACTGCATTCCATTGTACTCGTATTTATGCCATTCCGCAATGATTCCGTCCCAATTCGCCTTCGTCATGACTGTGCGGTTGCCCAGAATGGTAAAGAAAAATCCCACATCATTCTTCGCGTTCTGCGAGTTGATGTGGGATTCTATTATTGCATTATTCTGCTGTAACCAAAAATCGCTTCTCTACTCTTTCAATTTCTTCCATCGGATAGTCCATAAGCTCATGGATTTCTTTCGGGGATTTTCCTTTTGTAAGCAATTTTTCTATTGCATCCGCGCGCCCTTCTGCCCGACCTTCTGCACGGCCTTCTGCACGGCCCTTATCAATATTTTCCTGATCTCGCATAAATAAAGTCATATACTCCAGCCTCCATTCCTCATGCATTCTTGCTCTGTCTACCTCTTGGGCAATCCTTTGGGATAGTCCGCTCTCACCTACATGCTATCATCCGTATTGGTGGAATTCAAGGGCCTCTTGTAAAACTGTCACTTTGACCATATTTTTGTATGTTTTTGAGCCATTTGAGCTTTAAATCAGCCTAAAAAAAGCAGGAATTATACAATTTTTTGTTACATGAAAAATTGGAGACATCCCATAGCTGTAAAAGCCTATGGAATGTCCCCCAGTCCTACTATGTCAACTACTATTTATTACTTCCAATTCCGAAAATTACTTTTCAAAAAATTTTTTAATGCAACGCTGTCTATCCTCTAACAATTCCGGCTTCTCCCATGCCCAAAATACTTCCAGCAATACATCCATAGAATGACAAACATATCCGTTTTTGTCATAATTTAGAAAGTAAATGGCTGTGTGATGTTCCCTAGGTAGCTGTCCTCCGTCAGGAAATCTGCACTTACCACGTTGTAGGTATACTCGTTCTCATACCGGGGTGCACCAAAGGTGAGCTCCCCGAAGGAACCATAGCGGTAGGACTGGTTAATCCACATTACTTGCAATATAACCACTTACAAACGGCTCTGTTGACACTGCTAACAGAGTT
>JBJFCD010000253.1:0-1745 GCA_051888795.1 Lachnospiraceae bacterium
AAACAATCCGAGAAAAATACCGGTTATGGGAGTGATGGGAGCTTTTGTGTTTGCGACTCAGATGATTAATTTTACGATTCCGGGGACTGGTTCCAGCGGACATTTATGCGGGGGAATGATGCTGACGGCTCTTTTGGGACCACATGCGGCATTTCTTGCAATGATTGGGATTTTAGCGATTCAGTGCCTGATGTTTGCAGACGGAGGAATTCTTGCTCTCGGATGTAATATATGGAATATGGCATTCTACGGGTGCTTTGTCGGATATTTTTTGATCTGGAAACCACTGATGAAAAAAGGAATGTCCAAAAAGAGAATTGCGGCAGGTTCGATTCTTGGATGTATACTGACATTGCAGCTTGGAGCATTTTCTGTTACTGTGGAAACGCTTTTATCGGGAATTTCTTCACTTCCGTTTGGTGTGTTTGTAGGAACAATGCAGCCGATTCATCTGGCAATTGGATTTGTGGAAGGATTGATTACAACAGCGGTGCTGCTCTTTGTATATGAGAGCAGACCGGAACTATTGGAATGCAGCGAGTCGGCAGAGAGTGCGAATAGATTTAGTCTGAAAAAGACACTGGCAATTCTGGGGATTTGTGTCCTGTTTATCGGTGGTGGATTGTCACTGATCGCATCTTCGAATCCGGACGGACTTGAGTGGTCTATAGAACGTTTGACAGGTTCTACGGAAGTTGAAGCGGAAGGAAGTATATATGATAGCATTTCGAAAGTGCAGGAAAAGACAGCAATATTACCGGATTATGCTTTTAAGGAATCTGATTCAGAGGCAGGTATTTCTTTTTCGGGTATAATGGGTTCGGCAGCAGTTATAGTCCTATGTGTGGGCGCTTGTTATGCTTTTAATTTTTTTCGCAGAAATTCTGAAAAAAGAAACAGGAAGGATTTAAGCCAGTGAGTAAAGTAGGCGGAGCGGTAAGAGAAATATATCGGATGGATGAAATTGCGGCAAGGGATACATGGCTGAATCAATTGCATCCTCTTGTGAAACTGCTGGTGACAATTGTGTACATTGCAATGACGGTTTCATTTCCCAAATATCAGATTGATAAGATATTCTTAATGTCAGTTTATCCGGTGGTATTATTTATTGTGGGGGAGGTGTCCTTTACAGACAGTATCCGGAGACTTAAGCTTGTACTTCCATTGGTATGTTTTGTGGGGATTTTGAATCCGTTTTTTGACAGGCAGCCCGTGGCGAATGTGAAGGGTATCGTTATTACAACAGGTATGATCTCAATGTGTACGTTGATAATAAAAGGTATCATGTGTGTATTTGCGTCTTATCTGCTAATTGCATCTACGAAAATAGAGGGAATTTGTTATGCCCTTCGCATCCTGCATGTTCCATCAATGATCGTAACGCAGATTCTGTTGACGTATCGATATATTTCTCTTCTTTTGACAGAAGTAGGAAGAATTATGGATGCCTATTCTCTCCGGGCGCCGGGGCAAAAAGGTATACATATAAAATCATGGGGATCTTTAGCAGGAGGTCTTTTGCTTCGAAGCATGGACCGTGCATCTGCGTTGTATGAAAGCATGACATTGCGAGGATATCATGACGAATTCTGTTATACTTTGAAAAGAAAAGTGCGGAAAAAAGATGTGTTATATCTGCTTGTTTGGATAGGAATCTTTGTGGTGATAAAGAAATAGAGGGAAATAATTATGAGTCATATACATATCGATTTTAATAATGTCTCCTTTGGCTATGAAGTGGA
>JBJFCD010000254.1:0-1745 GCA_051888795.1 Lachnospiraceae bacterium
CTGTGTTCATATTTTTATAGGCAATTTCTGCACAAAACTCTTTGGGATATCCTCTGTCCAGTAAAACCTTGTATAATTCATCAGTTCGTTTCGATGCCATAAGCAGTCACTCCAGTAATTACAAAATTCTTTAAATCAAAATTCCTTCCAGATGATCTAGCTCATGCTGACAGATCTGTGCCGGCCATCCGCTGAGCTTCTGTCGCTGCTTTTTCCAGTTCATATCATAATATTCTACTTCGATATTTTCATATCGAGTTGTTTTCCTCACACCGGTAAGCGACAGACATCCTTCCTCTGTTTCATATGGAGTATCCTTGCTCAGCAGAACCGGATTAAACATCACAACATCTACGAATCCCATATTTACAATGATTACTCTCTTTTTCACACCGATCATATTTGCGGCCATGCCTACACAACCGGCACGATTTGCCTGTAAGGTGTCCTGTAGATCTTTTCCCACCTGCAGGTCTGCCTTTGTAGCAGGTTCTGACTTTTGTCCCAGAAAGAACACATCTTTCATTATCGGTTTTACCATCTATTATTCCTCCACGTCAAATCATTTCATATTCAGATTATATCAACAATATCATATTTCTACCATAGCGAGGTTTTCTTTCTTTTTTGCCCCCACTTTTTCATCTCTTCCCGGAAAATCAGACTCTTCTTCCTCTTTTCTTATGTAGTGTCCTACTATTTCTTCGTGCCTTGCAGACCTATTCAGCTATATTTCGTCTGGGTGTATGACCTTTTAAGACATCAAGGTAGACTCCTCAACTTGCTTCTCCTCAAAGTGTATACCACAAAACAACTTCCGGGTAGACTCCCCGACTTGCTTCTTTTCTTAGTGTATGACCTAAACCATCTTCCGGGTAGACTCCCTAACTTGTTTCTTCTCAAAGTGTATAACCATAATCGATTTTCCAGCAGACACCTTGCCAATATCCTTAATCCGGTGTATAACCACCCCGCCTTATCTGGCAGACACCTTTCAATAATTCATAATCTGTTGTATAACTACCCCACTTAATTGTCATCCTCAATTTCCCAAAAACAAATGCCCCCAAAAAAAGCTGTGAAACAATGTCTTTTCAAACTTTGCTTCACAGCTTTTCTTCTCTTTTTATTCAAATTCTAATGCATTCCAGAAAATCTTTATCCTAACAAATTGTTATCCCAACAAACCTTTCCCTGCTAATCTTTATCCTAATAAAGCTTTGCTCCTGCCGGGATCTTGTTATCTACCATGAGCAGATTCAATCCTTCTTTTCCGTCTTCCTCATGTACTGCTGAGATCAGCATACCGCAGGAATCGATGCCCATCATCTTTCTCGGTGGCAGGTTTACGATAGCGATACATGTTTTTCCTACCAGTTCTTCCGGTTCGTAATACTCATGAATTCCGCTTAAGATTGTGCGATCTTCACCTGTTCCATCATCCAAAGTAAACTGCAGAAGTTTCTTGCTCTTCGGAACTGCCACACAGTCTTTTACTTTTACGGCACGGAAATCAGATTTGCTGAATGTATCAAAGTCAACAGCTTCCTCAAATAATGGCTCGATTTTTACGTTAGAGAAATCAATCTTCTCCACCTCGACCGGTGCTTCTTTTGCTGCCGGAGTTGCCTGTGCTGCGTTGTTAGCCTCATTCTTGGCAGCACCCATGGTTTTCATGGTCGGGAAGAGTAATACGTCTCTGATTGCTGCGCTGTTTGTAAGAAGCATACACATTCTGTCGATTC
>JBJFCD010000255.1:0-31248 GCA_051888795.1 Lachnospiraceae bacterium
AAGAGTGGTTAATAGTTTTAAAAGACGTGACGTATTTTTTATATTGTGATAATATTCTTGTAAATGAAAAATGTAAATAACAATAAGCAGGTGATGGTATGGATAAGCAGGTGGAAACCATTTTGCAGGGAGGAAAATTTAAAAAATTAATGGATGAACAAAGCATTGAATTGCGTCAGAAATATGATATGAAAAAAGCGGAATTGGAGATCCTCTATTTTTTATCCCGATGTGGCGATCACAATACATCTTCTGATATTCATTCACAGTTAATGATGAACAGAGGTCATATTTCTCAGGCTGTAGATAGCCTGTGCAGAAGAAGATATATTATTGCGGTTCCGGACAAGAATGACAGAAGATATATCCATTATATTGTTCAGGATTCTGCACAGGAAATTGTGGCTGAAATGGCAAAGAGAAGAGAAGAAATGAATCAGCAGATTCTGGCGGGAATTTCTGATGAAGAACTAAGAGTTTTCCGAGAAGTATCACTGAAAATAAAGAATAATATAGAAAAATTAATATAATAAAAAAAGTATAAACTCTGTTGACAATGGGAAAGTGCGTGCTATAATGTTTTAAAAATAAATAGTTTAAAATTAAAATAATTACTTCCAGAGGGGTAATATATTTTTTAAACGCATGAGAGCACTCAACAAAGACGAGTGCTAACAACGAAGAAAGGCAGGTTATTTATATGAGGTTAAAACCATTAGGAGACAGAGTTGTATTACAATATCAGGAAGCAGAAGAGAAGACACAATCTGGGATTATCCTGCCAGACAGTGCCAAAGAAAAACCACAGACAGCGATTGTAATTGCAGTTGGACCTGGAAAAGAAGCTGACAGTAAAGAGATGCAGATAAAAGAAGGTGATAAAGTTATCTGTTCTCAGTACGCAGGTACAGAAATCAAAGTGGATGATGAAGAGTATGTTATTGTAGACTACAATGATATTATTGCGATTGTTAAATAAATATTTTTGGTGATAGATAGAAAGAAGGAATATATTATGGCAAAAGATATTACTTTTGATGTTGATGCAAGAAAGAAAATGGAGGCAGGAGTAGATAAGCTTGCAGATGTTGTGAAAGTCACACTTGGACCGAAAGGCAGAAATGTGGTTTTGGACAGATCTTACGGAACACCTTTGATCACGAATGATGGTGTCACAATTGCTAAGGAGATTGAACTGGAAGATCGCTATGAAAATATGGGAGCACAGTTGGTAAAAGAAGTTGCTACAAAAACGAATGATATTGCAGGAGATGGAACTACGACAGCAACTGTTCTTGCGCAGGCACTTGTAAATGAAGGAATGAAAAATATTGCAGCCGGAGCAAATCCGATCGTTCTCAGAAAAGGAATGAAGAAGGCTTCAGATGCAGCAATTGCGGTTCTGGAAGAAATGAGCTGTCCGGTAACAGGAAAAGAGCACATTGCTAAAGTGGCTGCGATTTCGGCAGGAAATGAAGAAGTTGGCAATATGATTGCTGATGCAATGGAAAAGGTTGGAGAAAATGGAGTCATTACAATTGAAGAAGCAAAAACAATGCAGACAGAAATCGATGTGGTAGAGGGAATGCAGTTTGATAATGGCTATCTTTCCGGATATATGTGCGATGACAAAGAGAAGATGGTTGCCAATATGGAAAATCCATATATTCTTCTGACAGACAAGAAAATTTCCAACATTCAGGATATTATTCCGATTTTGGAAAATGTAATGAGAGAAGGGAAAGAGCTTCTGATCATTGCAGATGATGTGGAGGGAGAAGCGCTTACAACTTTGATCGTAAATAGGTTGAGAGGTACTTTGAAAGTCGTTGCTGTGAAAGCTACTGGATATGGGGACAATCGTAAGGATATGCTTCAGGATATTGCTGCACTGACCGGAGGACAGGTAATTCTGGAAGATCTGGGACTTCAGCTGAAAGATACGACAATGGATATGCTTGGACGTGCAAAGTCTGTGAAAGTGACAAAAGAGAATACAACAATTGTAGATGGAGCAGGCAATAAAGCAGATGTCGGAGCACGGATCGAGAGCCTGAAGAGACAGATGGCTGATACAACTTCTGATTTTGATAAAGATAAACTGATGGACCGTATTGCAAAATTAGGTGGTGGAGTTGCAGTAATTCGCGTAGGAGCAGCAACAGAAACTGAAATGAAGGAAGCAAAATATCGTATGGAAGATGCAATGAATGCTACAAAGGCCGCAGTGTCTGAAGGAATTATAAGTGGTGGCGGCTCTGCATATATCCATGCCCAGAAAAAAGTAAATGAACTTGCGGCTACATTAGCAGGTGATGAAAAGACTGGTGCGGAGATTGTGGCAAAAGCACTGGAGGCGCCTCTGTATGCGATTGCGGATAATGCAGGATTGAATGGGCCTGTAATTGTAAATAAGGTAAAAGAAAGTGAAGAAGGAATCGGATTTGATGCAGTTCATGAAACTTATGTAAATATGCTGAAGGAAGGAATCATTGATCCGGTAAAAGTTACAAAACATGCACTTAATAATGCAGTCAGTGTGGCTTCAACGCTTCTTACGACAGAAGCCGCTGTGGCAGATATAAAGGAAGAGACCGTGGCAGCACAGCCGTCACCGGATATGTATTAAAATAAACTACATCATTAACCTGAGATCATAGTAAACAACCTGTGCTATTTCATATTTATAAACAGCACAGGTTGTTTTTTGCGTTCGGACTTTTTGCGCATTTTTTTTTGTATTTTAACATTGTTTTTCAGGAAAGAATAAGAGTGGGAAGTGAAATAAAATGCTGAATTATTCTTGTTTATTCTGAAAAAAAGAACCTATTAAAATACTTGTTTTTTAATTTTGATTGTCCGAAAGAAATTTTGTCAAAATAATATAATTTTATTAATGAAAGACGTACCTGAACAAAACTATTTATTGAATGAATTTATTCAAAATAAGGCACTTGAGAAAGTGCCGAGTCTGAATTATTATAAAAATAGAGTAAAGGAGGAAAGATATGGCAATTCAAGTAAAAAGTGAAATAGGAAAGTTAAAACAAGTTATGCTCCACAGACCGGATAAAGAATTAGAACATCTTGTGCCAGGTGATTTGGAAAGACTGCTTTTTGATGACATCCCTTATCTGAAAGCAGCACAGAATGAACATGATTGTTTTGCGGAAATCATGAGAAATCAGGGAGTAGAGGTTGTTTATCTGGAAGATCTGGCAGCAGATGTCTTAAAGACTGACCAGAAGCTTAAAGAACAATTTATTAAACAGTTTATAGAAGAAGGGAATGTAGTTGACGAGCGAATTAAAGAGTATCTGTTTTCCTATCTTAATGAGATCCCGGATACAAAGGATCTGGTCCTTAAATTAATGTCTGGAGTAAGAGCAGGGGAACTCAAAGTTACTACAGATCATCCTCTTGTAGATATGATCCGGACAGACAGCCAGTTTATCCTCGATCCTATCCCGAATCTGTATTTTACAAGAGATCCATTTGCCTGCATCGGAAATGGTGTAAGTTTAAACTGCATGTATTCCAGAACAAGAAGAAGAGAAACAATTTTTGGAAAATACGTACTGGAGAATCATCCGGATTTTGCTGGACATACACCTTTCTATTATAAGAGGGAATTCCCTTATGCTATTGAGGGTGGCGATATCCTGAATCTGAATAATAAGATACTGGCAATCGGTATTTCCCAGCGCACAACACCGGAAGCAATCGAGCTTTTAGCTAAAAATATCTTTTCGGATGAGAATACAGAGATTGAGACGATTCTGGCTCTGGATATTCCTTCAATCAGGGCGTTCATGCATCTGGATACAGTCTGTACGCAGGTCGACTATGATAAATTTACAATCCATCCTGGGATTTTAGGAACATTGCGGATCTTTGAAATCAAAAAAGGTGATAAAAAAGACAGCTTAGAAGTAAGAGAAATGCATTCTTCCTTAGAAGAAGTCCTTGCATCTCATTTGCAACTGGATAAGGTAACACTGATTCAGTGTGGTGGTAAAGACATGATAGCGTCAGAGCGTGAACAGTGGAATGATGGATCAAATACATTATGTATCGAACCGGGAAAAGTAATTGTTTATGACAGGAACTATGTAACAAATCAGATTTTGAGAGAGAACGGAATAGAAGTTCTGGAAACGGCAAGTTCGGAACTTTCACGAGGAAGAGGCGGTCCGCGGTGTATGAGTATGCCGCTTGTAAGAGAACCGATTATGATGCCTTGATTCAGATAATGATGTAAAGGTGTTTATATATTAAAGAAAAGGAGAATGAAAGAAATGGCAACTAATATCAGGGGAAGAAATTATTTAAAACTTCTGGATTATTCATCAAAGGAGATTCGTTATCTTCTTGATCTGGCGAAGAATTTTAAAGATATGAAGAGAGCAGGAGTACCGCATAAATATCTGGAAGGAAAGAATATTGTACTTCTGTTTGAAAAGACATCTACAAGAACACGCTGTTCTTTTGAAGTGGCAGCGATGGATCTCGGAATGGGTGTGACATATCTTGATCCGGGCAGCAGCCAGATGGGTAAAAAAGAAAGTATTGCAGATACGGCAAGAGTACTGGGAAGAATGTATGATGGAATCGAATACAGAGGTTACAGTCAGGAATTAGTGGAAGAACTGGCAGAGTATGCAGGTGTTCCTGTATGGAATGGACTTACAGACCAGTTCCACCCGACACAAATGCTGGCAGACCTTTTGACAATTGAAGAAAACTTCGGAAGATTAAAAGGACTGAACTTCACTTACATGGGTGATGCGAGAAATAACATGGGCAATTCTCTTATGATCGCATGTGCAAAGATGGGTCTTAACTTTACAGCTTGTGCGCCAAAAGAACTTTTCCCAGAGGCTTCTCTCGTTGAAACAGCAAGAGAAATTGCGGCTGAAAACGGATGTACAGTTCGTTTGACAGAAGACGTTGAAGAAGGCGCAAAGGATGCAGATGTAATCTATACAGATATCTGGGTATCTATGGGCGAGCCTGATGAAGTATGGGAGACAAGAATCAATTTACTTAAGAAATATCAGGTTAATGCAGATGTAATGAATCATGCAAAGGATACAGCAATCTTTATGCATTGTCTTCCGTCATTCCATGATACAAATACAACAATCGGTGCACAGATTGCAGAGAAGTTCGGTATTGATGAAATGGAAGTTACAAATGAAGTCTTTGAGTCAAAGCAGTCTGTAGTATTTGATGAGGCAGAAAACCGTATGCATACGATCAAAGCAGTTGTTTATGCAACACTTCGCTAAAACAGTTTGAAAGGAGAAAGATTATGTCATTTGAAATGCCAAAATATCATCATCCGGATTTTACAGCAGAACCTCTTGCAAGTGCTCCGGATGCACAGTATGAGGAAGCAGAAAAAGACGGTGTAGTACCTGATAATTATCACAGCACATCCATGTATCCGGAATATTTTAAGATTGACGGTGAATGGAAGCTGGCAGAAGAAAGCCGTATGGATTCCTGCGTCGTACTTTGTGATGACGGTCATCTCGCAGTAGTTGAGGCAAGAAATATCAAAAAAGGTGACAAAGTAATATTAGGAAGAACTGAAAAAGGTGAAGACGGAATATATATGCATTGTCACGGATTCGAAGGTGATGATTCTGCGCTGGAAGACCAGTTTGTGTTCCGCCAGGGAAGAAGCCGCGAGACATCATATGCCCGCGATTATGACAGATTATTTGAACTTTTAAAATACGAAAGAGAGCATGGAAATATTCTTTGGGTAATGGGTCCTGCATTTGCATTTGACGCAGATGCAAGAGCAGCAATGAGTGCGCTGATTGATGCCGGATATGCAGATGGACTTATGGCTGGAAATGCGCTTGCGACACATGATCTTGAAGGAGCACTTCTCCATACAGCACTTGGCCAGGATATTTATACACAAAAATCACAGCCAAATGGACATTATAATCATCTTGATGTATGTAACAAAGTGAGAAGAAGTGGCTCTATCCCACAGTTTATCAAGGATTATAATCTGGACGACGGTATTATCTGCAGTTGTGTAAGGAATAATGTACCGATCGTTTTAGCAGGTTCTATTCGTGATGACGGTCCGCTTCCGGAAGTAATCGGAAATGTTTATGAAGCGGCTGATACAATGAGAAGCCGGGTGCGCAAGTGTACAACGGTTATTTGTCTTGCGACAATGCTTCATACAATTGCGACAGGTAATATGACTCCATCCTTCAGGGTGTTAGAAGACGGCACTGTACGTCCGGTATATCTGTATACGGTAGATGCAGATGAATTTGTGGTAAATAAGCTTCTCGACAGAGGAAGCTTAAGTGCTACGACAATGGTAACAAATGTGCAGGATTTTATTACACTTGTTGCCAAAGGCCTGGGAGTTATGAAATAAAAAATAATTAAAAATATACAGCAGCAATGTAAAAATTGCTGCTGTTAGATATTTTTTTTCTGTAATTCAACAGAACGTCGGAAATTTCCGGGTGTCATTGAACGGAAACGAAGAAAATTGCGTGACAGAGTCTTGTCTGTATTGTAACCAACTTCAAGTGCAATTGTAAGGATACTCTTATCTGTTTCCAAAAGAAGTTCAGAAGCCCGATTAATCCGAATGTAGTTCAGAAAATCGTTAAAATTCATTTCTACTTGGAAAAGTAATATGCGATTCAGTTCTTTTGGTGAAATGCCAAAACGCTCACTGATGGTTTTGGGATGAAGATCCTCTGCATAGTGTCTGTATATATAAGAGACGATTGCGTAATAAACCTGACGGTCCTTGATATTGCATTTATCACCGATAGACTGATATGTTTTTCTGAAATCATTAGCTTTCATTCCGATTCGCGCCAGAAAGACCTTGCTGATGTGAGCGCTGTCAACAAATCCTAATATTTCGGCAAGCTCTTCTAACGTAAAATCAGTATACAGCAGATAATTGATTGTTTTGCCAACTCTCATTTCATTTAACAGGTCAAAAAAGGATAATCCGGTTTTTTTCTTAATATAAGAACTGATTGCCGATTCGCTCATATAAAACTTTTGTGACAGCATAGAAAGAGTAATCTTTTCGTTTAAATGAGTATATAAAAACTGGAATATCTCACTGGCCTCTATAGAAGGAGAGGATTTTGGCATAGTGCGGCTGGCACGAATAAACAAAATAAGGATTTCCAGCAGTTTGTTTGTAATATAGAGATTACTCAGACCACGTGCTTCCAAAGCAAAGTCAGAGTCAGCAGCTGTATTGAGCTGTGATTGTGTATGTATTTCATCTTTTATCTGAAGAAATAAATGCTGTATCTGTTCATAGTTCTGTGTATCAAAAGAGATAACAGGCGTTTTGAACATAGATTGTATACTGTTTGGATTATGATAAGCTTTGATGATTTCGTTAATATTATCAAAATAATAAGCAATAACAAAAAACTGAAGTGAGGATTTTACTTTTACAATATCTGTGATCTGCCATGGAAGTACCGATACGAGAGTTCCCTTTTTCAGAGTATATTCTTTGTCATTCAGTAAAAGGGTACCTTCCCCTTCGTTGATCAGCCACAATCTGGACATAGGATGTATCAGAGGTGTGGTAGGAGAGGATACGACTTCTATATCGAAATCACATAATCTTGATTCATCTTCGTTTGAACAATATATGCTTTGAATTGGTATAAGTTTTGACATCAATTTGCCCTCCGATCGTTTCTAAATACAAATTATAGATTATTTAGAATACAGATGCAAGAAGTATAAAAGGATGCAAATTAAATATATTTAATTGAAATCAAAAGGAAAAAGACAGGGAAATAATAGCCTGTAGAAATAGAAAAGAGAGGTAAGATATTATGGAAAAAATTGTAATTGCGTTAGGAGGTAATGCACTTCAGGCAAAAGGCAGTGCTCCGACAGCAGAAGGACAATTGAGAGTTGTAAAGAGCACATGTGAAAAAATTGCTGATATTAGCAGTCAGGGATACGAAGTTGCGATTGTGCATGGAAACGGACCGCAGATCGGGCGTATTCTACTTGCGTCGGAGACAGCTCATGAGGTAACACCGGCGATGCCTTTTGATGTGTGTGGAGCCATGAGCCAGGGATATATCGGATATCATATTCAGCAAGGGTTAAAATATGCACTGAGTACCCGTAATATTAACTGTCCGGTATTGACAGTTGTAACACAGATGGTAGTTGACGAAAAAGATCCTGGATTTTCAAATCCTTCAAAACCAATCGGACCTTTTTATAGTGAAGAAGAGGCGCACAGATTAGAAAAAGAAAAAGGATATACGATGAAAGAGGATGCCGGAAGAGGGTGGAGAAGAGTTGTTGCTTCACCAATTCCGAAAAGAATCGTAGAGATTGATGCAATCAAAAATTTATGGGATTCTTCTATTGTAATTTCCTGTGGTGGCGGTGGAATTCCTGTTGTTGAAAAAATGGACGGAACTATGGAAGGAGTTCCGGCAGTTATCGATAAAGATTTTGCTGCAGAGTTACTGGCAGAGCAGGTAGATGCAGACGTTCTTATGATTCTGACAGGGGTAGAAAAAGTAGCCATTAACTGGGGAAAAGAAAATCAGAAAGATTTAGATCATATGAATCTGAAGGAAGCGGTACAGTATATAGAAGAAGAGCAATTTGCAGCGGGCAGTATGCTCCCTAAAGTGGAAGCGGCTATGAAATTTGCACGTACATATCCGAATAAAAGAGCAATCATAACAAGTCTTGATAAAGCAAGTGATGCGTTGGAAGGAAAAACAGGCACAGTAATTACATTTGCTTAAAATAATTAGCACTCAACTCTTGACAGTGCTAATAAGCAGTGATATATTATGGTTAGTGTTATAGAAACACTAGAACAAATATAAATGTTTGAATAGCATGTCGAGAGGAGGCATTGTTATGAATATTAATAAATTTACGCAAAAATCATTGCAGGCGGTTCAACAGTGTGAAAAAATCGCTATGGACTATGGTAATCAGGAAATAGAGCAGGAACATCTGGTATATGCTCTGCTTACACAGGATGACAGTCTTATCTTAAAACTGATGCAGAAGATGGGACTTGATGGAAATGCAGTGATTAACCGTGTGGAAGAAGCTTTGAGAAAGCTTGTAAAGGTGCAGGGTGGTCAGCAGCATGTTGGTCAGCATTTGAATAATGCATTGGTATACGCCGAAGATGAGGCGAAGCAGATGGGTGATGAATATGTATCAGTAGAGCATCTTTTCCTGTCTGTTATGAAATATGCTAATAGAGAAATGAAAAATATTTTCCGGGAATTCGGTATCAGCAGAGAAGGATTCTTACAGGCGCTTTCTACAGTAAGAGGAAATCAGAGAGTTACAAGTGATAACCCGGAAGACACTTATGACACATTGAATAAATACGGGATTGATCTTGTGGAACGTGCCAGGGATCAGAAGCTGGATCCGGTCATCGGACGTGATGCTGAAATCAGGAATGTCATTCGTATACTTTCGAGGAAAACTAAGAATAATCCGGTGCTGATCGGTGAGCCGGGTGTTGGTAAAACAGCGGTTGTAGAAGGACTTGCGCAAAGAATTGTAAAAGGTGATGTGCCTGAAGGATTGAAAGAGAAAACTATTTTTTCTTTGGATATGGGCGCTCTGGTAGCGGGAGCAAAATACCGTGGCGAATTTGAGGAACGTCTGAAAGCAGTCCTTGAAGAAGTAAAGAAAAGCGATGGAAGAATTATTCTTTTTATCGATGAACTTCATACGATTGTCGGTGCCGGAAAAACAGACGGTGCCATGGATGCCGGTAACATGTTAAAACCGATGCTGGCGAGAGGTGAGCTTCACTGTATCGGTGCAACAACATTAGACGAATACAGGCAGTATATTGAAAAAGATGCGGCATTGGAACGCCGTTTCCAGCCGGTAATGGTAGATGAGCCTACAGTGGAGGATGCCATTTCTATTCTGCGTGGACTGAAAGAGCGCTATGAAGTGTTCCATGGTGTGAAGATTACTGATAGTGCGCTGGTTGCCGCTGCGACGCTGTCAGGTCGGTATATTTCAGATCGTTTTCTTCCGGATAAAGCGATAGATCTTGTAGATGAAGCTTGTGCCTTAATTAAGACAGAGCTTGATTCTATGCCGGCAGAACTTGATGAACTCAGACGTAAGATTATGCAGATGGAGATAGAAGAGGCGGCACTCAAGAAAGAAGATGACCGGCTGAGCAAAGAGCGCCTGGAGCATTTGCAGCAGGAACTGGCAGAGCACAGAGAAGAATTTGCAAATAAGAAGGCTCAGTGGGACAATGAAAAAATAGGAATTGAGCGTGTTCAGAAGCTCCGTGAGGAGATTGAAAAGGTGAATAAGGACATCGAGAAGGCGCAGCATGACTATGATCTCAATAAGGCAGCAGAACTGCAGTATGGTAAACTTCCAGAATTGCAGAAGCAGTTAGAAGCAGAAGAAGCAAAAGTAAAGGACGAAGACTTGTCACTGGTGCATGAGAGTGTCACAGATGAAGAGATCGGAAAGATAGTATCCCGGTGGACAGGAATTCCTGTAGCAAAGCTGAATGAAAGCGAGAGAAGTAAGACACTTCATCTGGCAGATGAACTTCATAAGCGCGTGATTGGGCAGAATGAAGGAGTAGAACTTGTCACAGAGGCAATCATCCGTTCAAAGGCCGGAATTAAAGATCCTACGAAGCCGATCGGTTCATTTCTGTTTTTGGGACCTACAGGAGTTGGCAAGACTGAACTGGCCAAGGCATTGGCTGATCAGCTTTTCGACGATGAAAACAACATGGTTCGTATTGATATGAGCGAGTATATGGAGAAGTACTCAGTATCCAGATTGATTGGAGCGCCTCCGGGATATGTCGGATATGATGAAGGCGGTCAGCTTACAGAAGCAGTCAGAAGAAAACCATATTCGGTTGTTCTGTTTGACGAAGTGGAAAAAGCACATCCTGATGTATTTAACGTACTCCTTCAAGTATTAGATGACGGACGTATCACAGATTCCCAGGGAAGAACAGTAGATTTTAAGAATACGATACTGATTATGACATCGAATATCGGATCGTCTTATCTACTTGATGGAATAGATGCTCAGGGTAATATCAGTGAAGCGGCTGAACAGGCAGTTATGGCAGATTTGCGTAATCATTTCAGACCTGAATTTCTGAATCGTCTTGATGAGACTATTCTGTTTAAACCGTTGACGAAGGAAAATATTTATGACATTATTGAATTACTTGTAAAAGATGTCAACCGACGTCTGGCGGATAGAGAGATTCAGATTGCTTTAACAGATTCTGCTAAGAATTATATTGTAGAAGGCGGTTATGATCCGACTTATGGTGCAAGACCGCTGAAACGTTATCTGCAGAAACATGTGGAAACTCTTGCGGCGAAGCTTATGCTGCAGGGTAATGTTGGCGCAGAAGATACAATCCTGATTGATGTGAAGGATGGCAGGCTGACCGCATCCGCTGTGGCAGAGGCAGTATAAGGAGTTGCAAAAGATGCCTGTAATATTTCACATTGATGTAAATTCTGCTTATCTTAGCTGGACAGCAGTGGAACAATTGAAAAAGGGTTCAGAAATTGACCTTCGCAAGATCCCATCTATAATCGGAGGAGATAAAAAATCCCGACATGGAGTGGTGCTCGCGAAGTCAATTCCTGCAAAAAAATATGGCATTCATACGGGGGAACCTGTGGTGAATGCCATATCTAAATGTCCAAATCTTGTTATGGAATCCCCGGATCACAAAATGTATAGCTGTTACAGCAAGAAGCTGATGGATTTTCTTCATACTTATACAGATAAGATTGAGCAGGTAAGCGTGGATGAATGTTATATGGATTTCACTGAGACTGTAAAACGTTATTCTTCGCCGGTGGAAGGAGCATTAGAAATTAAAAACAGAGTAAGAGAGAAATTCGGCTTTACTGTTAATATCGGTATTTCCAGTAATAAACTTCTGGCAAAGATGGCGTCGGATTTTGAAAAGCCGGATAAAGTCCATACGTTATTTCCTGAGGAAATTCAGGTTAAAATGTGGCCATTACCGATTGGAGAACTTTATATGGCAGGACATTCCAGTGTGGAAACACTGAAAAAATTGGAGATACATACGATTGGTGATCTTGCACAGACACCGCCGGAGATTTTGGAGTTGCATTTGAAAAGCCATGGCAGAAAGCTGTGGGAATTTGCCAACGGGATTGGTACTTCGGATGTGGAGCCGGAACCTGCTGAGGCAAAAGGAATAGGCAATTCGACTACCCTGCCGAAAGATGCAGAAACTGAGGAAGAAGCGAAACAGGTGCTGATGAGACTGTCGGAGAGCGTGAGCAAAAGACTGAAAAAAGCAGGACAAAAGGCAGGAATGCTGAGTGTTGAAATTAAATATTACAATTTTGAAAATGTATCTCATCAGAAGCAAATGATAAGGCCTGTAAATCAAAAGCAAGAGCTGTATGAAACGGCGGTAGAATTGTTTCGCGAACTGTGGAACGGTCAGCCAATCAGGCTTCTAGGAATACGAAGCTCCAAGCTTGTTGAGGAAGATGCACCGGAACAGCTTAGCCTGTTTGATGCGGAGGTTATTGAAGATGCGGAAAAAAGAGCTAAGAAAAAGAAGCTTAATGATGCATTGGAAAAAGTAAGAAAAAAATATGGGGAAGGTATCGTCAAAAAAGGTACGGATTAAAGGAGCAACGAAGGTGTTGCTCCTTTTTATCATTATTACGGATATCATACATATGTATTAAAAAATATTATTTATAAATACATTATTGACATAAATATATGTGTAAGCATATAATAAATATGAGGGATGTATTTAATTCATATACAGCGATGAGATTGCAGCAGGGGGGACTGTCATGTCGAATTCGAGTTTGATTCAGATTCGTGTGGATGATCAATTGAAAAAAGAAGTGACAGATATATATGAGCAATTGGGACTTGATCTGCCAACAGCAATTAGGATGTTCTTGAAAAAAAGTGTTGTTGCAAGAGGTCTTCCGTTTGATGCGACATTGCAGTCGAATAGTTGTGGGAGGCAGGAAGCGCTTGAGATTTTGAAAGAACAGGCTGTTTTTCTTAAAGACATGTCTTTGGAGGAAATCGAAAAAGAGATAAGGCAAGTCAGAGAGAAAGATAATTCAGGAAAGCGATGATGCCTGCTGCAAACAAAACAATAAGGAGACCTTGACAAAAAGGAATTCTGTGGATATACTATCTTCAGAAGAGCAGTTGCGAATTATATTATATAGTTTGCGACTGTTTTTTTGCTCTGCGTGAAGCATAGAAAGAAAATTTACGTGTGTTGTTTGAGTGGATTGGAAATCTTTACTTTTCAGATAAGGAGGATGTAGAAAATGAAAAAGGTAAACTGGAAAGAGCTGTTGATCGATCTTGTGGTTGATGTTGTTGCAAGTATCATTATTGCTGTTGGAATATATAATTTTGCTTTGAATGCGAACTTCCCGGTAGCGGGTTTTTCAGGAATCGCGATTATTATGTACCATCTGATCGGCATTCCGATTGGTGTGGGAACGATTTTATTAAATATACCTGTATCTATTTTTTGTTATAAATTTCTTGGAAAAGAATTTTTCTTTCGTTCTGTAAAGACAATGATTATTTCTTCTGTTTTTATTGATTATGTAGCACCTTTATTTCCGGTTTACAATGGGAGCAGGCTTCTTGCGGCGCTTTGCATGGGCATACTTTGCGGCATTGGTTACGCGTTGATCTTTATGAGAAATTCTTCAACCGGAGGTCAGGATTTTATAACAATGTCGATTAAAAAAGTAAAACCGCATATGTCATTGGGAATTATTTCATTTATTCTCGATATGGTGACGATCATTGCCGGAAGCCTGTTAGTATTTAAAGATGTAGATGGTTTTATTTATGGTGTGATTGTAACGTATCTTATGGCAATTGTGATGGATAAGATTATGTACGGAATAGATGAAGGTAAGCTTACTTTGATCGTTACTGAAAAGGGAGACGAAGTTGCAAGGCGTATTGATGAATATTCAGGAAGAGGCTCAACAATTCTTCAGGGTATTGGCAGTTATTCCAAAAAGGAGAAAGCAGTTGTTATGTGTGCATGCAATAATAAACAGATGTATACGATTAAAAAGCTTGCGCACCAGGTTGATCCGAAATCATTTACGGTTATTATGGAGTCAAATGAAGTCCTTGGAGAAGGGTTTAAAGAAGATGTATTTTAAAGAAGAATAACATAAGTAAAGTAAAATCCCGTGGCATTTAATTATCGTCACGGGATTTGTCTGTGTAAATAAGCTATATGAATTTAAATTATAATTATTTTGCGTACAATTTCACTACTTCCATAATAACGTTTACGCTTTTATCCATACCTTCTACTGTGATGTGCTCGTAAGGACCATGGTATGCGTGTCCGCCGGTTCCGAGATTTGGACACGGAAGTCCTTTGAAACTTAACTGACATCCATCTGTACCTCCGCGGATCGGGATAACGAGTGGTGTTACATCTGCAGTGACACAGGCAGCTTTTGCATTGTCGATCAGATGCATACAGTCAGCGATAATCTCATTCATGTTCCTGTACTGGTCAGTAATTGTAAGAGTCACAGTGCCTTCGCCCCACTTCTCATTGAGATCTTTTTCAATCAGGCGAAGTGTATTCTTGCGGGCTTCAAAGAGGTTCTTGTCGTGGTCACGTACGATATAATTGAGCTGTGCGGATGCGCATTCGCCGGACATACTCATCAGATGATAGAATCCTTCGTAATCTTCTGTTCCGCGAGGTGTCTCACAGCCCGGAAGCATATTATTGATTTCCATTGCAACTAAAGATGCATTGATCATAGTGTCTTTGGAAGTACCCGGATGAACATTGAATCCTTTGATGTCAAAACGTGCTTTGCATGCATTGAAGTTCTCGTACTGAATCTCGCCTTCTGTGGCACCGTCCAGTGTATATGCATAATCTGCACCGAATTCTTCTATGTTGAAGTGAGAAGCACCGGTTCCGATTTCTTCGTCAGGTGTAAATGCAACACACAATTTGCCGTGAGGGATATTCTCAGCCTGAACGCGTTCAATCATAGTAAGGATCTCTGCAATGCCAGCTTTGTCATCGGCACCGAGAACAGTCGTTCCGTCGCTTGTGATCAATGTGCGTCCTTTTAAATCTTTTAAATGTGGAAATGTTTCCGGACTTAAGATCAGACCACTCTTTCCAATTTCCATTGCTTCACCGTCATAGTTTTCTGTCACTACAGGTACAATATCGTGGTCACAGAAATCTGATACTGTATCCATGTGTGCGATAAATCCGATAGCCGGTTTATCTTCCAGACCCTCTGTTGCAGGTAAATTTCCATACAGATAGCACTGCTCGTCAAGATGTACATCTTTCAGTCCCAGTTCTTTCATCTCCGCCTCAAGAATTCTGGCAAGATCAAATTGGCACTGAGAAGATGGAACAGTCTCGCTGTTTTCATCACTTGGTGTGCGTACGGCAACGTACTTTAAAAGTCTTTCATATGCTTTCATAGTTTCATTCCCCTTTTCTTTTGCGGTGGTAAGTTATATACATATTAAAATATCAGGCCCCGCTTTTACTCTATCATCTAATATAGCACATTTTATGCAGGATGACGAGACAATAATTGGAAAAGATAAAAATTTGACTGTGTAACGACAAATTTGTTATTGTGTGATATAATCATATGATAAATATAATTTTGGAGGCATGATTTATGAAGTTAACCCGATTACTGGAGCGTTTACAATATGAAGTTATTCAAGGGACAGATATTATTGAGATTACGGAACTTATAAATGATTCCCGAAAAGTAAGTGAAGGAAGCGCATTTGTATGTATCAGTGGTGCAGTGTCTGATGGACATGCATATATAGAGGATGTGGCAAAAAAAGGAGCTTCGGCTGTAATCGTTGAAAAAAATGTAGATGCACCGAAGGGACTTACTGTTATTAAAGTAGAAGATACCCGCTATGCGCTAGCGCTTATGTCAGCAGCTTATTTTGATTATCCGGCAGATAAGCTTAAAGTTATTGGGATTACTGGGACAAAGGGTAAGACAACCACTACTTACATGGTAAAATCCATTCTTGAAGGAGTGGGACATAAAGTCGGGCTTATCGGAACAATTGAAGCAATTATAGGAGATAAAACCATTCCGGCTAATAATACAACGCCGGAGTCTTACACGATACAGAGTTATTTTGCGCAGATGGTCGAAGCCGGATGTGACAGTGTAGTAATGGAGGTTTCCTCTCAGGGGCTTATGCTTCACAGAACGGCGGGCATACCATTTGAGATTGGTATTTTTACGAATCTGGGCGAGGATCATATCGGACCGAATGAACATAAAGATTTTGATGATTACAAACGTTGTAAAGGGCTTTTGTTCAAACAATGTAAGATAGGAATTGCAAATGTCGATGACAAATGGTTCGAAGATGTATTTGAAGGAGCAACTTGTAAGGTGGAAACCTTTGGCCTTTCTGAGAAAGCTGATCTTCGTGCGGAGAATATCCAGCATGTTTCAAAACCAGGTTATCTGGGTGTAAAATATCAGGTGACAGGACTTATGAATTTTGATGTGGAGATTGATATTCCGGGAGATTTCAGTGTATACAATTCTCTGACTGCAATTGCAGTGTGCAGACATTTTAATGTTCCGGTGGAAAATATCAAAGCAGCACTTAAAGTTGCAAAAGTGAGAGGAAGAATTGAGATGGTGAAAGTATCAGATGAATTTACTCTGATGATTGACTATGCTCATAATGCCATGGCGCTTGAAAGTCTCTTAAATACACTGAGAGATTACGAGCCGGGGCGTATTGTTTCAGTATTCGGATGCGGCGGAAACCGTTCTAAAACAAGAAGATATGAAATGGGTGAAGTGTCTGGAAAACTGGCAGATTTTACAATTATTACATCAGATAATCCACGTTTCGAAGAGCCACAGGATATTATGAATGATATTATTACAGGAATTAAGAAAACGGATGGAAAATATATTGATATCTGTGATAGAAAAGAAGCTATTAAATATGCGATCAAACATGGACAGCCCGGAGATGTTATTGTTGTTGCCGGCAAAGGGCATGAGACTTATCAGGAAATCAAAGGTGTCAAATATGATATGGATGACCGGGTTCTTATTCAGGAATCGCTGGAAGAAATCGCAGCAGAAAAATAGTGTACTGCATTCCGGATGGCTTGCGGTAATTATGGAATCAGGCAAAATATGTACGCGAATATAATTATTGATATTACTCATGAAAAACTGGATAAAGTATTTCAATATTACATCCCCTCTGAATTAGAGGGGGAGCTTTCTATTGGAACAGAGGTGATCGTACCTTTTGGAAAAGGAAATAAAGAGACCGCAGGGTATGTGGTCGGTTTTTCCGAAAAAACAGATTATGCACCGGAAAAAATAAAGACAGTGCAGAGAAAGGCGCAGAAGAGTATGGCGGCATCTGCAAAGCTTGTGGCGTTGGCTGCGTGGATGAAGGAAAATTACGGGGGGACTATGATTCAGGCGTTAAAAACAGTTCTTCCCGTAAAAAGAACGGAACAGATCCGGGTAAAGCGGAAAGTGCGCCTTTTGTTAAGCGAAGAAGAAGCAAAGGAGAAACTTGCAGTCTATCAGAAAAAAAATCAGAAAGCACGCGCCCGTCTTCTTGAAGGGCTGATTGAACAGCCTCAGCAGGAATATGAACTGGTCACAAAAAAACTGAATGTTTCATTGTCGGTTATCCGTGCACTTGAACAGCAGGGTGTGCTTGCGTTGGAGTCAGAAGAAAATTTCAGAAATCCTATCCATTATGTGGAACGTAAAGAAATGCCGGTTCAGTTTAATGAGGAGCAAGGGCGGGCAATAGATACATTTAAAAATGATTATTATAATGGAGAGAGAAAGACATATCTTCTTTACGGGGTGACAGGAAGCGGTAAAACAGAAGTATATATGGAAATGATAGACTGTGTGCTCAGAGAGGGAAAACAGGCGATTGTGCTTATTCCTGAAATTGCACTTACTTATCAGACGGTACTTCGGTTTTATGGAAGATTCGGAGAGCGGGTATCAATTTTGAATTCCCGGCTGTCATCGGGGGAAAGATTTGATCAGATGGAGCGTGTAAAGCGCGGAGAAGCTGATGTTATGATTGGCCCGAGATCTGCGTTGTTCACACCGTTTTCAAATTTAGGGCTTATTATCATAGATGAAGAGCATGAGGGCACATATAAAAGCGAGCAGACACCGAGATACCATGCAAGAGAAACTGCAATTGCCAGAGCAAAGATGGAGAATGCCAGCGTGGTGCTAGGATCTGCGACTCCCTCTCTGGAAGCTTTTTATCAGTGTAAAAAAGGGAATTATATACTTTTGGAACTAAAAAAGCGTGCGACCAGCCAGAAGCTCCCTGTGGTATATACTGTAGATATGCGGGAAGAATTAAAACATGGGAATCGTTCGATTTTCAGTGACAGGCTGAAGGACATGATGGCAAAACGGCTCGAAAACGGACAGCAGATTATGCTTTTTTTAAATAGGCGGGGATATGCAGGATTCGTTTCTTGCCGTTCATGCGGATATGTAGTAAAATGTCCACACTGTGATGTTTCGTTGTCATCGCACAGAGGAGGAAAGCTGGTGTGCCACTATTGTGGATATGAGACATCAGCTTTGAAGCAGTGTCCGGTCTGCGGTTCGGGATATGTCGGAGGTTTCAGGGCTGGCACCCAGCAGATTGAGGAACTTGTGAAGAAAGAGTTCCCGGATGCCAGAGTACTGCGTATGGATATGGATACCACCCGTAAAAAGGATGGTCATGAAAAAATCCTGTCAGCATTTTCAAACGAGGAGGCTGATATCTTAATAGGGACACAAATGATTGTAAAAGGTCATGATTTTCCCAATGTGACACTGGTAGGTGTACTGGCGGCAGATCTATCGCTTTATGCGGATGATTATTGTGCGGGGGAACGTACTTTTCAGTTGCTTACGCAGGCGGCGGGAAGAGCTGGAAGAGGGAAGAATGCCGGAGAAGTTGTGATTCAGACATACAGCCCGGAACATTATAGTATCCGGATGGCAGAAAATCAGGATTACGAAGGATTTTATGAAGAGGAAATTTCATACCGTAATCTGATGGGATATCCGCCTGTGAACCATTTGCTTGCAGTATTAATGACTGGAAAGGATGAAAACCATTTGAAGATTGCAGCAGACTATTTGAAAGAGTTTGCGCTGAGAGCGGATAAAGAAAAACAGCTTAATATTATTGGTCCCGCAAGCCCATCGGTGGGAAAAGTAAATGATGAGTATCGTAAAGTGTTATATTTAAAATGTGAGGAAAAACAGCCTCTTATTGAGGTGAAGAATTATCTTGAGCAGTATATTGAGATAAATAAAGGGTTTAATACAATCAGAGTTCAATTTGATTTTAATCCTTCAGGAGCATTTTGATTGTATTTGTAATAAATAAGTATGACAGATTAAAAGGAGAAGATAGTTATGGCAATAAGAACAATTCGTGAGATAGGGGATGATGTACTCACAAAACCATGTAAGGAAGTGACAAAGATGACACTTCGTACAAAAATACTGATTAATGACATGCTGGATACAATGTATGAGGCAATGGGTGTGGGACTTGCGGCTCCGCAGGTCGGTATTTTAAAGAGAATTGTGGTTATTGATGTGGGAGAAGGACCGATTGTTCTGATCAATCCTGAGATTATTGAGACATCCGGAGAGCAAACCGGAGAAGAGGGATGCCTTAGTGTACCGGGAAAATCCGGTGTCGTGACAAGACCAAATTATGTAAAAGTAAAAACTCTGACTGAAGATATGGAAGAGGTAGTACTGGAAGGAGAAGGACTTCTCGCAAGAGCGTTCTGTCATGAAATTGATCATTTGGATGGAAAGCTGTATGTGGAGCTTGCAGAAGGTGGTATTCATGATACTGAGCCAATGGAGGAATAGAAGATGAAAGTGATATTTATGGGAACTCCGGATTTTTCCGTGGGAACTCTGGAGGCTCTGGTGAAAGCGGGGCATGAGATTGTGCTTTGTGTGACTCAGCCTGATAAGCCCAAAGGAAGAGGCGGAAAGATGCAGTTTACGCCGGTAAAGGAAGCTGCGCTTGCGCATGATATTCCTGTGTTTCAGCCTAAGCGGGTGAGAACACCAGAGTGTATTGAAGAGCTTAGAAAATATAAAGCAGATGTAATGGTGGTTATTGCATTTGGACAGATTTTACCAAAAGAGATCCTTGAGATGACACCCTATGGATGTATTAATGTACATGCGTCTCTTTTGCCGAAATATCGCGGGGCTGCTCCGATTCAGTGGGCAGTGATCAATGGAGAAAAGGTGTCTGGTGTGACAACTATGCAGATGGATGAAGGACTGGATACAGGGGATATGCTTCTTAAGACAGAAATTGTTCTGGATGAGAAGGAAACGGGGGAGTCTCTCCACGATAAGCTGGCAACAGCTGGTGCAAGCCTTTGTGTTGAAACATTAAAGCGGCTGACTGAAGGAAGTATTGTCCCTGAAAAACAAGGGGAAAGTCCTACTGCATATGCAAGAATGTTGGATAAAAATCTTGGGAATATTAACTGGGATGAATCTGCTGTCTCCATCGAAAGACTGATTCGGGGATTAAATTCCTGGCCTAGTGCGTATACTGACTGGGAGGGAAAGGTGATGAAAATCTGGGGAGCAGATGTATATCCTGATTCACCTCATACAGAGAAGCCGGGAACGATTACAAAAGTAGAAAAAGATGGCTTTTATGTACAGACCGGGGATGGTCTTTTAAAAGTGACAGAGCTTCAGATTCCAGGAAAGAAAAAGATGGATGCGGCAGCATTTTTAAGAGGGTATCAACTTTTGGAAGGAACAGTTCTGAAATAAAGGAGGAATTTGAATGTATTATCCAATGTATTTTGGGTTTGATCCAACATATTTATTAGTAGTGATAGGCGTTATCATCTGTATGATAGCTTCTGCAAAGATGAATTCAACATTTAACCGTTATTCAAGAGTGAGGAATCATTCCGGAATAACAGGGAGAGAAGCGGCTGAGAGAATTTTATATAATGCTGGCATAAGAGATGTCAGGGTTGAGCATGTCTCAGGTAATCTGACGGATCATTATGATCCGAAAAACAAAATACTTCGCCTTTCGGACGCAACCTATAATTCTTCTTCTGTTGCCGCGCTGGGTGTTGCGGCACATGAGTGCGGACATGCGATTCAGCATGCGACAAGTTATGCGCCTCTTACACTTCGAAGTGCATTTGTGCCAATCGCCAATTTTGGAAGTACGATTGCATGGCCGCTTATTATTCTTGGATTAATAATGAACAGCAATATGTCATCACTGCTTTTGAATCTTGGAATTCTGGGATTCTCTTTTGCTGTGCTGTTTCAGATCATTACTCTTCCTGTTGAGTTTAATGCTTCGAGAAGAGCTCTTAAAATACTTGGAAGCTCAGGGATGCTCTACGAGGATGAAGTGAGAAGTACAAGGAAGGTATTAAGCGCAGCTGCCCTTACTTATGTTGCAGGTGCAGCTTCTGCCATTTTGCAGCTTCTTCGTATTCTTCTTCTCACAAGTAACAGAAGAGATTAGTCATCGGGAGGATGTAGGATGTCATCATCATTAAATGCGAGAGAGTTAGTGTTAGAGACTCTTCTTCTTATTACAAGAGACGGTGAATACAGTCATATTGCGTTGAAAAATGTTCTTGATAAATATCAGTATCTGGATAAAAAAGAGCGTGCATTTATCACAAGAGTGGTAGAAGGTACACTTGAGCGTATGATAGAGATTGACTATGTCATCAATCAGTTCTCAAAAGTAAAAGTTAATAAGATGAAGCCTGTTATTCGAACAATTTTGAGAAGTGCAGTATATCAGATCAAATATATGGATAGTGTTCCGGACAGTGCGGTCTGCAATGAAGCAGTGAAGTTAGCAGCAAAGAAGGGATTCGTGAATTTAAAAGGTTTTGTGAATGGTGTTCTTCGCAATATCAGTCGAAATATTTCGTCTGTCACTTATCCGCCGGAGGAAAAAACGGAGGAATATTTGTCAGTTTCTTATTCGCTTCCGGTGTGGCTGGTAAAGCAGTGGCTTTCTGAATATGACAGGCAGACAGTTGAACAGATGGGAAAAGCGTTTCTGCAGGAAAGACCGACGTGTATCAGATGTAATCTTGACAGGATCAGCAAGGAAGAACTGGTAAATAATTTGAGAGATGAGGGTGTGACGGTGACGGAAGATCCCTGTATTCCCTATGCATTATACATAGCAGACTATGATTATCTGGCGAAGCTCGAAAGCTTTCGAAAAGGATTCTTTTATGTGCAGGATATTAGCTCCATGAAAGTGGCCGAGTGGGCAGAACCGCAGAAAGGGGATACGGTTCTTGATGTATGTGCAGCTCCGGGTGGAAAAGCAATTCATTTTGCAGAAAAATTAAGCGGAACAGGAAAAGTTATTGCAAGAGACCTGACAGATCATAAAGTACGGCTTATAGAAGAAAATATTGAACGCAGTGGCTTTGGTAATATAGAGGCAGAACGGTGGGATGCCACTGTCTATGATGAAAAAAAGAGGGATTTAGCAGATATTGTAATTGCAGATCTTCCGTGTTCCGGTCTGGGGGTTCTTGGAAAGAAAACAGATCTAAAGTATAAGATGAACCCGGATACACAAAATGAACTGGTGAAACTGCAAAGACAGATTTTATCAGTGGTACATGCTTACGTAAAGCCAGGTGGAAAGCTTCTGTACAGTACGTGTACGATCCACCGGAAGGAAAATGAAGAAAATACAAACTGGTTTTTAAAAGAATATCCGCAGTTTGCTTTAATAAAAGAGCAGCAGATGCTTCCGGGAAAATCAGGTGGAGATGGATTTTATATTGCAATGTTCCAAAGAGAGGTTATGAGTCGGGATGAGTAATGAGATGGGCAAAAAAGATATAGTTTCACTAAATTATGACGAGCTTCTCCTTGAAATGGAAGTGCTTGGAGAAAAGTCATTTCGTGCAAAACAGGTTTATAGCTGGCTTCATGAAAAGCTGGTGGAAAGTTTTTCTGAGATGACAAATCTTTCGAAAGAGCTGAGAAAAAAGCTGGAGGGTCAATATGAAATCCGAAAAGTTGAGATGGTTGCCAGACAGATATCAAAAGTAGATCCTACAGAAAAATTTTTGTTTGAACTTTCGGACGGAAATATGATAGAAAGTGTTCTTATGAGATATAATTATGGAAATTCCGTATGTATTTCTTCCCAAGTAGGATGCAGGATGGGGTGCAGATTCTGTGCATCCACACTGGATGGTCTGGAGAGAAATCTGACACCTTCAGAGATGCTTGGACAAATATACCGCATCCAGAAAATGATCGGAGAAAGAGTTTCGAATGTTGTTGTAATGGGAACAGGGGAGCCACTCGATAATTATGATAATTTTTTAAAATTCATTCATATGTTGAGTGACAGTCATGGGTTACATATCAGCCAGAGAAATATTACAGCATCGACCTGCGGAATAGTTCCGAATATTAATAGACTTGCGCAGGAGGGGCTTCAGATTACATTGGCGCTTTCTCTTCATGGGTCCACTCAGGAAAAGAGAATGAAGCTTATGCCAATTGCATATAAGTATAAACTTCAGGAAGTTCTTGAAGCGTGTGATTATTATTTTGAAAAAACAGGCAGGAGACCGACATTTGAGTATAGCCTTGTAAAAGGAGTAAATGACAGAGATGAAGATGCAAAAGAACTTATTTTTATGCTGAAAAAAAGAAACTGCCATCTGAATCTTATTCCGGTAAATCCAATTGAAGAAAGGGATTTTGAGAAGCCTGACAGGAAAAACGCTCTGGAATTCAAAAATAAACTTGAAAAAAACGGAATTAATGTTACTATTAGAAGGGAGAGAGGCTCTGATATTGACGGAGCCTGCGGCCAGCTCAGAAGAAGATATACTGATTCCAAAAGGAGAGATTCATGAAAATTTATGCAAAGACCGACGTTGGAAGAAAACGGGAAGTCAATCAGGATTTTGTATATGTGACGGATAAACCGATAGGTCCGTTTCCGAATCTCCTTGTGGTTGCCGATGGAATGGGAGGCCACAAGGCTGGTGATTTTGCGTCAAAATATACAGTAGAGGTATTATGTAAAGAACTTGAGAATACAGCTCTTGATAAGCCGGAAGAGATTCTTCTGAATGTTGTCGGTGTAGCAAACCATGAGCTGATAAAGGCGGCTCATTCTGATATAAAGCTGGAAGGAATGGGCACAACCCTTGTGGCAGCGACAGTCATTGGCAATACATTATATTTTGCGAATGTCGGGGACAGTCGTCTATATTTGATAAATGACAAGATCCGCCAGATTTCAAAGGACCATTCTCTGGTTGAGGAGATGGTAAGACTGGGAGGAATCAAAGCAGAGGAAGCAAAGAATCACCCTGACAAGAATATCATTACGAGAGCAATGGGTGTAAAAGAGAATGTTGAAGCGGATATTTACGAATATCGGCTCAAAAAAGGAGACATCATCCTGATGTGTACTGATGGTCTCAGTAATATGGTTGAGGATGAGGATATGTTTGATATTGTCAAGGGCTCCAGAGATATTGTGGAAGCCGTGTTGATGTTAATAGAAAAAGCAAACAGTAATGGTGGGAGAGATAACATAGGGGTTGTTATGGCAGAGCCACTGGGTGATGAGGTGAATGTATGGTAAAAGGTGGAATAGTACTGGGTAAACGATATGAGGTGCTGAGTAAGATCGGCGCGGGCGGTATGGCGGATGTCTATAAAGGCAAAGACACTATACTGAATCGTTATGTTGCGATTAAGGTGTTGAAAAAGGAATACAGAGAGGATGAAAATTTTGTACGTAAATTCCGCTCTGAGGCTCAGGCTGCAGCAGGACTTATGAATCCTAACATAGTAAATGTATATGATGTAGGGGAGGATCGTGGACTTTACTATATGGTTATGGAACTTGTGGAAGGAATTACTCTGAAAGAATATATTAAGCGCAAAGGAAAACTTTCACACAAAGAGATCATCAGTATTGCGATACAGATGTGTACAGGCATTGGTGCAGCACATGCAGCAAATATTATTCATCGTGATATAAAGCCACAGAATATTATTATTTCAAAAGATGGCAAGGTAAAAGTTACCGATTTTGGTATTGCGAAAGCAACTACATCCAATACAATCAGCTCTAATGCAATGGGTTCAGTGCATTATACATCTCCGGAACAGGCAAGAGGTGGCTTCAGCGATGCAAAGAGTGATATCTATTCCATAGGTATCACGTTGTTTGAAATGGCAACAGGAAGAGTGCCATTTGATGGAGATTCTACAGTTTCTGTCGCAATTAAGCATCTGCAGGAAGAGATTACTCCGCCGTCAGAATTTGTTCCGGATATTCCGTATAGCCTTGAACAGATTATTTTGAAGTGTACACAGAAGAACAGCGAGAGACGTTATGCAAATACGGATGACCTGATCCGTGATCTGAAGAAGTCGCTAGTTGATCCGGACGGCGATTTTGTTATCATTCCGCCTCTTCGCAATGCTGATACAGTGATTATCACGGATGAAGAGTTGGATGATATCCGCAGTAACTATGATGATGAGTATGATGATGACGAGTATGCGGATGATGAATACGGCTATGAAGATGAGCAGTATACAGAATCTTTTGACGACGAGTATGATGAAGAAGGATATGATGATTACGATACTGAAACCAAACGGGGAAAACGGAAAGGTTCAGAGGAAGTAAATCCCAGAATGAAAAAGGTCATGAGGATACTTACTATCGTAGTGGCTGTTATTATAGTTTTTATTATTATCTTTTCAATCGGAAAAGCAGCAGGTATTTTTAAATCTTTCGGACAGGGAACATTGGCGGAAGAAACAGTTGATGAAGTAAAAGTGCCAAGTGTTCTTGGTATGACTGAGGATGAAGCGAAAGAGGCTTTAAATAAAAAAGGTCTTGGAATTAAGGTTGTCGGAGAAGAAGAGTCTGATAAGTATGGCGAGGGTATGATTACAAAACAGACTCCAAACGGCGGAGAAAAAGTAAAGAAGAATACTAAAGTTGAGGTTATTATAAGCTCGGGACTCACAAAAGAAGAAGTTGAGGTACCTGATGTAAAAGGTATGGATGAGGACGATGCACAGAAGGTGCTGGAAGATAAAGGACTGAAGGTCGGAACACCTGATTTTGTATATAGTGATGATTATGCAGAAGGCGAAGTAATAGAGACAACGCCTGCAGCGGGAAGTAAAGTGGCAAAAGATACTGAGATCATTATGAAAGTCAGCAAAGGATCTGAAAAAGTAACAGTTCCGAATGTAGTCGGGAAGAGCGATGCGGATGCGCAAAGCGCTCTGAGTGCAGCTGGGCTGGAAGTAACGGCAACTTATGATTATCATGATACTGTTGCAAAAGGCAAGGTAGTATCCCAGACTATTTCTTCCGGTAATAAAGTAGCCAAAGGAACAGAAATTGGAATTCTGATCAGTAACGGGAAGAAACCTGAAGAAAAGGTAAATATTCCGAATCTTAGCGGAAAGACATATCAGCAGGCTAAGGCGCTTCTGGAAAGCTATGGACTTGTGGCTGTAAATGGCGGAGAAGAGGAAAGCGAAGAGGAAATCGGAAAAGTGAGCAGATGGGAGCCTTATAATACCAGTGTAAAGAAGGGAACCAAAGTTACTATATGGATCAGCAGCGGTTATGATGAACCAGATCCAGGTACAGGTGATGAGCCTGCCAATGGTACGATGGAATAGTAATATGCAGGGAAAGATTGTAAAGGGAATTGCCGGATTCTACTACGTTCACGTAGTAGAATCCGGTGTTTATGAATGCAAAGCTAAGGGAGCTTTCAGAAAAGAGAAGATAAAACCGCTTGTAGGCGATAATGTAGATATTGAGATACTGGATGAAAAAGAAAAAACAGGCAATATTACTTCAATCATGCGCAGAAGGAATGAATTGATCCGTCCGGCAGTTGCCAATGTTGATCAGGCGCTTGTTGTATTTGCGGTAACTAAGCCGAGTCCGCATTTTAATCTGCTGGATCGTTTTCTGGTTATGATGGAAAGCAAGAAAATCCCGGTTATCATTTGTTTTAATAAAGAAGATCTGGCAGATTCTTCGGAAATTGAACAATTGAAGAAGATATATTCCGGAAGCGGTTATCCGTGTGTATTTACGAGTGCGGCCGAACAGAAAAATATTGATAAAGTTAAAGAACTCCTCAAGGGGAAAACAACTACGATTGCGGGACCGTCCGGTGTTGGGAAATCGTCAATCATCAATATTTTGCAGCCGAAGGCAAATATGGAAACAGGTGATATAAGCCGGAAGATAGAGAGAGGAAAGCATACGACAAGGCATTCGGAACTTTTTCTGATTGATGAAGACTCTTATATCATGGATACCCCTGGATTTAGTTCACTATATGTAAACGATTTTGACAAAGAAGACTTAAAATATTTTTTTCCTGAGTTTGACAAATATGAAGGGACATGCAAATTCTGTGGCTGTGATCATATTCACGAACCGGGATGTGCGGTGAAAGATGCCGTTGAAAGAGGAATCATCTCCAAAGTACGATACAATGATTATTGTGAGATGTATGAGGAGTTGAAAAATAAAAGGAGGTACTGATATGGAATATATTTTGGCACCGTCTATTCTGGCGGCAGATTTTACAGTACTTGGCGAGCAGATGAAGCTTACTGCAGATAATGGAGCGAAATATCTCCATTTTGATGTAATGGATGGGATGTTTGTGCCGAGTATTTCTTTTGGAATGCCAGTCCTTAAATCGATTCATAATGCAACAGATCAGGTTATGGATGCTCACCTCATGGTACAGGAGCCGATTAGATATATTGAGGCTTTTAAAGAGGCGGGGGCAGATATTGTGACTGTTCACCTGGAAGCATGTGAAGATATTGAGGCGACTATTGCGAAGATTCGTGAGTGTGGAATGAAGGTTGGATTATCTATTTGTCCAGAGACGGATGAAAAAGAGGTAGAGCCTCTGCTTGCAAAAGTGGATATGTTGCTTGTTATGAGTGTGCATCCTGGATTTGGAGGACAGAAATTCATTCCGGAGTCTTTAGATAAGATCAGGGCAATCAGAACAATGATCGATAGCCAGAATCTGGATGTTGATATTCAGGTTGACGGAGGAATCTATCTTACAAATGTAAAAGAGGTTCTGGATGCGGGAGCAAATATCATCGTTGCCGGTTCTGCTGTGTTTAAAGGAAATCCGGCACAGAATACAAAAGAGTTTATGGAGATATTGAACGCCTATGAGTAAAAGAATTATTATTGTAAGCGGAGGAAAACTGGAAGAAGAACATGTTCTCTCCGTCTTGAAATGTGATGAAACCAGCTATGTTATCGGAGTTGATAAAGGCATGGAGTTCTTATATCATCATGAGATTATGCCCAGTTATATAGTGGGGGATTTTGACAGTGTAGATCAGAAAATTGCTGATTATTACCGTAATGAGACACAGGTTCCGATTCGCGAATTTAATCCTGTAAAGGATGCGTCGGATACAGAGATTGCAATTCGTCTTGCAATGGCATTGGGATGTGAAGAGATGGTGATTTTGGGAGCTACAGGCGGAAGAGTTGACCATCTCTGGGCAAATGTACAGTGCCTGGCAATTCCGTTTAAAGCGGGGATTGACGCAAAAATCCTTGACAGTCAGAATAGTATCCGATTGATCGGAGGGGAGACTGTTCTGAAAAAAGGAGAGACTTACGGACCATATTTTAGTGTATTTCCATTGGGGCAGGAAGTGTTCAATTTCAGTATTAGCGGAGCAAAATATCCGCTTAAAAATCATACTTTGACTGCTTATGACAGTCTCTGCGTCAGCAATCAGATTGAAGATGATCAGGTAGTCATAAGCTTTGGAGATGGAATAGTTGTTTTGATGGAAACAAGAGATGAAAGATCATAAGCAGAAAATCCGAAAAGACATGTTACCGTAGGGAATGTGTGAAATATGGCAAAAAGGAAGGAAAAATAAATGAAACTTGGAATTGTTGGATTACCGAATGTAGGGAAAAGTACTCTGTTTAATTCATTGACAAAGGCCGGAGCTGAGTCTGCAAACTATCCGTTTTGTACGATCGACCCTAATGTAGGTGTTGTTACCGTACCGGATGAGAGATTAAATGTACTTGGTGAAATGTATCATACAAAGAAAATTATTCCGGCAGCGATTGAGTTTGTTGATATTGCCGGACTTGTAAAGGGTGCTTCGAAAGGTGAGGGGCTCGGAAATCAGTTTTTGGCAAATATCCGTGAGGTGGATGCAATCGTCCATGTAGTCAGATGTTTTGAGGACAGTAATATTGTTCATGTTGACGGAAGTATAAATCCGCTGCGTGATATTGAGACGATTAATCTTGAATTGATTTTTTCGGATTTGGAAATCCTTGAAAGAAGAATAGCAAAAACATCAAAAGTAGCAAGAAATGATAAAACTGCTGCAAAAGAGCTTGCGCTTCTGGAAAGAATTAAGGAACATCTTGAAAATGACCGGCTTGCAAAAACTTTTACAGGAGCAGATGATGAAGAAGAGCAGGAGTGGCTGGAAAGCTATAATTTGTTGACTTATAAACCAGTTATTTATGCTGCAAATGTTGCGGAGGATGATCTGGCCAGCGATGGAGCTGATAATGAAGGAGTTCAAAAAGTCAGAGAATATGCAGCAAAAGAAGACAGCGAGGTTTTTGTAGTGTGTGCACAGATAGAACAGGAGATTGCAGAACTTGAGGAAGATGAAAAGAAAATGTTTCTGGAAGATCTTGGATTATCTGAATCAGGTCTTGAAAAATTGATCAAGGCCAGCTATAAGCTTCTCGGACTGATCAGTTACCTTACGGCAGGAGAGCCGGAAGTCCGTGCCTGGACAATCAAAAAAGGGACAAAGGCACCACAGGCTGCAGGAAAAATTCACTCTGATTTTGAACGAGGATTTATCCGTGCTGAAGTAGTGTCTTATGATGATCTCATGGCATGCGGTAATCATGCGGCAGCAAAAGAAAAAGGTTTGATCAGGCTGGAAGGAAAAGATTACGTCGTACAAGACGGAGATATTATGCTGTTCAGATTTAATGTATAGATTTTAAATTTGGGAGACTTATATATGCATAGAACAATTGAATTTCCCAATATCGGGATTCACCTGTCCAATGTGGGAGATCACATCACAGTGTTTGGATTTGATATTGCTTTTTATGGCATTATTATCGGAATTGGGATTTTGACTGGAATTTTTATTGCAGCTGCCGAAGCAAAACGGACAGGACAAAATCCGGAAACCTATTATGATCTTGCGATATATGCGGTTATTTTTTCTATTATCGGTGCACGCATTTACTACGTGGTATTTTCGTGGGATATGTATAAGGATGATTTAAAGAGTATTCTGAATTTGCGAGAAGGCGGTCTTGCGATTTATGGTGGAATTATTGCTGCAGTGATCACTGTGATTGTGTTTGCAAAAGTAAAGAAAATCTCAGCAGCGGTTCTGTTTGATACGGCTGGACTTGGATTGGTTGCCGGACAGATGATAGGAAGATGGGGGAATTTCTTTAACAGAGAAGCTTTTGGAGAATATACAGACGGGCCTCTGGCTATGAGGCTTCCGTTGGATGCAGTGAGAAGTTCTGATGTAACAGAAAAGATGATGGAAGAGAGCATAAAAGCTGCAGACGGAGTGACTTATATACAAGTTCATCCGACATTTCTTTACGAATCGCTATGGTGTATGATGGTTTTGATTCTTCTTCTTTTGTATCGGAAACATAAACGGTTCGACGGAGAGGTGTTCCTGATGTATCTGTTTGGATATGGATTGGGAAGAGTATGGATAGAAGGCCTTCGGACAGATCAGCTGCTGATACCGGGGACGGAACTTCCGGTATCACAGATTCTTGCCGGAACACTGGTAATTGTATCTGCGGGTCTGATTTTATGGAAGAGAAATAAAATAAAAAAAGATGCTGTTCATGAAAATTAGGTAAAAGATTACAGCCTGCATCATTCCTGACGTTTGCGCCGTGAATGATGCAGGCTGTTTAAAT
>JBJFCD010000256.1:0-7558 GCA_051888795.1 Lachnospiraceae bacterium
TCACTCTTTCTACCTGTGAGTATTCGCATAAAAACGGGCGGATGGTTGTGGTTGGAAAGAAAATAGAAAACGAAAGAAGGTGAATATTTGGCAGGAAAGGAATATACAGCGAAAGACAAGATTTATTCTAAAATGACAAGAGAAGGACTGACGGAAGAAACACTCCGGGAAGGTTCTGTAAAGAAAATTGGCCAGAAAAGCCGGGATGAACCTGAACTTGACAGTAAGGAGCGGAATGAGGAGAATACGGCTCTCGTCAAAAGGCTATCGGACAGTTCAGGAAGAACTGATAACCGACGCATGAGAAGGTATGTGCAGGAATTAAGAATGTCTTCGGATATTGCATCTGAAGAAAAACCTGCAAGAACTTTTTCCAAAGCAAACAGTGAAAGAATCATAGAAAAAAAAGACAGCCGGTACCAGGGAAAGCTTCGTTCTCAGGAAAAGATTCCGGAAGTATCCGGCATCTCGGATCAAAAAGATCAGGTGAAGAAGAAACGTGTCCGAAAGAGATTGACAGAAGAACAGGCAAAATCGGGGAGGCTTTCTTTTGGAGATGAAGGATCTGGCATGATCCATGGATCCGGAACAGGAATGGGTCGAAAGGCAGCAGCCGGTGCGGCACTATATGCCAGAAATCAAATGGCAGAGAATGGAGATGATAATGCTGCTGTAGATGGTTCCGGTGCAGCGGTTGCAGCTGCTGATGAAGCAGCCCACAGTCTTCGCAGGGCACAGTTAAGAAGCCAGAGAAGCGATGTGAAAGCACACAGAAAAGGGATGAATCTGGATGCTCCAGAAGCTTCCAAATTGAAATTTGACGCTGCGAAGGAAGCGGCAGACCGAACTGCCGGGGATGCAGTGCATAATGCAGAAAAGAAACGTATGCTCAACCGCTTCTTCCAGAGAAAAAAATATAAAGATGCCTACCGGGCTGCCAGAGCTGGAAAAACAGCCGGAAGCCTCGGAGGGGCAACAACGATTGCCGGTGTCGAGAACATGACGGTAAAAGCCAAGATTGCTTTAAAAGAAATCGTAAGGCGTAACCGAACCGTGTTTCTTGGTATCGGTATTTTTTCGCTCATTTTTATGTTGATTGCAGTATCTCTGGGAAGCTGCAGTGCATCGATTCAAGGCGGAGGTTCCCTGATTGGCATGACAACCTATTCCAGCACCGATGCAGATATCTATGCTGCAGAAAATGCTTATGCCGCCATGGAGGAAGCATTGAACCGTCAGATCAACAATATGGAATCCACCTATCCGGACTATGATTCTTATCAGTACAACGTCAGTGAGATCGGTCATAATCCGTATCATTTGACCTCTTATCTGACCGCAAAGTATGGCGGATACACCTATGCGGATGTAAGGGATGAGCTGCAGGATCTTTTCCAGGCACAATACCATCTGTCTACCCACGGAAGAACGGAAACAGTCACAGAAACGAGAACTGTCCGTGTGGGAGAATCACTGGGAAATGTAGTCACCAGCGGATATTGTAACTGTTCTATCTGCTGTGGAAGGTGGTCCGGCGGGCCGACAGCCAGCGGTGCCTATCCGACTGCAAACCATACGATAGCTGTTGATGCAAACAATCCAATCGTACCCATGGGGACAAAAGTGATCATGAACGGTGTGGAATATACGGTAGAGGATACTGGAAATTTTGCCAGATATGGAGTTGCCTTTGATGTGTATTATGACAGCCATTCTGCGGCCAGTGCACATGGACATCAGACCTGGGAGGCATTTCTGGCAGATGATAATGGCAACCGGGAGGTGGAGGTTACTACCACGACAACACAGAGAGTCCTCTATGTCACTCTCACGAATACGAATTTTGATGCAGTGGCAAGGGCAAATCTGACAGAAGAACAGGAAATTTTGTATGATGCATTGAATACCACACTGGGCAACCGGGATTATTTGTGGGATGTAAACCGGATTACCGGAGCCGGAGGCGGAATGAGTTATGAGATCCCGCCGGAAGCACTGTCAGATGAACGGTTTGCAAGAATGATCCGGGAAGCAGAAAAATATCTGGGATATCCCTATGTATGGGGCGGATCTTCACCGAGCACCAGTTTTGACTGTTCCGGATTTGTATCCTGGGTAGTTAATCATTGTGGAAATGGCTGGAATTATGGACGTCGGACCGCAGATGGGCTTCGTGGCCTTTGTACTTATGTTCCACCGTCACAGGCAAAGCCGGGAGATCTGATCTTTTTCCAGGGAACCTATAATACCAGCGGTGCCAGCCATGTGGGGATTTATGTTGGCAATGGAATGATGATTCACTGCGGGGATCCGATCCAGTATGCGAATATCAATACATCCTACTGGCAGCAGCATTTTATGTGCTTTGGAAGACTGCCTTAAAAATAAAAAAGAAGGAAGGTGAAAATTTGAATCGGAAGATCAAAAAGTATCTGGATGAGATTGAAAAGACCGAAAAAAAGATCGCTGATCTGGAAATGTACCTGAAAGGTGTCCGGTCAGCTCTGAAAGAGGAAGAAAATAATGAAATGATCAAAAGCATCCGCGGAATGAAATTAAAAGGGCAGGAATTATTTGACCTGTTAAACGGAATCCAGGATGGAACGATATCATTTGTAGCGAGCGGGGAGTCAGAAGAAGAATCTGGCTCCTTCGTTGTTCAGGAAGAAAAAAGAGAAAGTGAGGAAAATGAATATGGTGAAATGGAAGAAACTGAATAAAAAACTGGTGATGCTTTTGACAGCAGCAATGATGCTTTTTGGAAGTCAGGCTACTGCGTTTGCCTATGTAGATCAGGGCACAGAAACTGTTCAGGAGGAAGCAACAACAGAAACGGAGGAACCGGTAGTTGAGGCCACTCATACCGAAGAAAATGGCGATCCCTTCTCTGTTCCGGGTAACGGAGAGGTAAGGGATGACATTACCGATGATTCCAGTAAGGAATTTCTGACGATTAAAACAAAGAATAACAATACCTTTTATATCGTAATCGACCGGGCAGCTACAACGAACAACGTGTACATGCTGTCTCAGATTGATGAAAATGATCTGAAAGAATTTCTGGATGAGGATCAGCAGCAGACTTTAGAGACTGCCCCTTCTGTAGTCCTGGAGGACGAGCATACAGATGATACGGAAAGCAGCGTGGCTGTTGAAGAAGAAACACAGGAAGATAAACAGGATAAAGCTGCAACAAATTCTGGTCTGTTTGTGATCCTCCTTTTGGCCGTAGCGGGTATTGCAGGCTATTACTACTTCAAGATCTACAAACCGAAGCAGGAAGATGATGATTCTGAAAATGAAGGTCTGGAAATGGATGACGGGCTGGAGACCATCAATGAGGATGAGGAGTCCGATAATCCGGCAGAAAAAGACGAATCACAGGAATAAATCCAAAAATATGGGAGCTGATGTTGTATAAGGGCAACGCAGCTCCCATATAAGTGAAAGGAGTTGTAAGAATATGTATTTAGTGATTACAGAAAAACCAAGCGTAGCCAGATCCATTGCGGATGTGATCGGTGCACAGAACCGTGAAGACGGATATCTGGAAGGAAAGAATTGTATCGTCAGCTGGTGTCTCGGGCATCTTGCTGAATATGTGGCCCCAGATGCCTATGACGAGAAATTCAGCAGATGGAACTATGAGGATCTGCCCATTATTCCGCAGGAGTGGAAACTGGCAGTGTCAAAGGACAAGAAGGATCAGTTCTATGTGTTGAAGAAACTGCTGAACCGTCCGGATATCGACTATGTAGTAAATGCCTGTGATGCAGGACGGGAAGGAGAACTGATTTTCAAGAGAGTCTATGATCTTTCTCAGAGCAGAAAACCGGTAAAAAGACTGTGGATCAGTTCCATGGAAAATGAAGCCATCCGCGAGGGATTTTCTCAAATGAAAGATGCTTCTGCATATGAAAACCTTGCCGATGCTGCAGTATGCAGAGCCCAGGCAGACTGGCTGGTAGGAATGAACGCAACCAGAGCTTACACCAGTAAATATTATAAGAAGCTGACTGTGGGGCGTGTCCAGACACCGACGCTTGCCATGCTGGTAGACAGGGACAGGGCTGTTTCCTCATTCCAAAAGGAAAAGTATTTCAATGTGGAGCTGGATCTGGATGGCCTGCAGGTAGAAAGGCAGAAAATCTTTGATGAAAAGGAAGCAGAAAAACTGAGAGCTCTTTGCCAGGGAAGTGATGCGGTTGTGGAAGAAATCCGTTCAACAGATAAGAACGTAAAACCACCAAAGCTTTATGACCTGACTACTTTGCAGAGGGAAGCGAATCGGCATTATGGCATGACTGCCCAGCAGACGTTAAATGCGGCACAGTCTCTGTATGAGCAGAAACTGATCACCTATCCGAGAACAGACAGCCAGTATCTGACGGAGGATATGGAGGCAACTGCAGGAAATGTGATTCGGAAGATTCATGAAAAGTATCAGCTGACAGGTCCCTTTGATCAGCCGGAAAAGCCGAATATCAGGCTTGTCCTGAATAACCGGAAGGTATCCGATCATCATGCAATTATTCCCACTGTGGAATTAACAGATTGTGATCTGTCACAGTTAAAGGATTGGGAACAGAAAGTATTGTTCCTCATCTGTGTCCGTATGGTGGAAGCCACTGAAAAGGATCATATTTTCACAGAAACCGATATTACCGTGAAGTGCCAGAACGAGCTGTTTTCTGCAAAAAAGAAAGCGGTAAAGCAGATGGGATGGAAGCTTTATGAAGAGTGTTTCAAAAACAGAGAAGGGCTGGCAATGGAAAATCCCGAAAATGTGGAAACAGACCGGTTTTCTAATCTGGCTCCCGGACAGATCTTTTACAATGTGGCAGCTGATAAATCGGAGCATTTCACTTCCCCACCGAAACAGTACAGTGAAGATACTCTGCTTGCAGCTATGGAGACAGCCGGGAATAAGGAGTTCGATGAGGATACGGAGAAAAAGGGACTGGGTACTCCGGCAACCAGAGCAGGAATCATTGAAAAACTGGTACATTCCCAGTATGCCGTCCGTAAGGGAAAACAGATCATTCCTACAGAAGATGGAAAGGTGCTGATTGAGATCCTGCCCGACTTTTTGAAATCAGCCAGCATGACAGCGGAATGGGAAAATCAGCTTCTTGAAATGGAAAAAGGCAAGATTACCCCGGACAGATTTATGACCGGAATTAAAAATATGATTACCATGATGCTGAATGGATGTGACACGATTCCGGAGGAAGAAACCAGAAGATTCCAGACAAGGGAAAGCATTGGAACCTGTCCGGTATGCGGAAGTCTGGTGTATGAAGGGAAGAAGAACTTCTACTGCAGTAACAGAGACTGTCATTTTGCACTCTGGAAGGAAACAAAGTATCTGGAGCGGATGCAGAAAACCATTGATAAACGTATGGCTGCCGAGCTTTTAAAAAGCGGAAAGGTCCGCATAAAGGATCTGTATTCTGCCAAGAAAAATATGTATTTCGAAGCAGATCTGATCATGGATGTAAGTGGAGACCGCGTGAATTTTTCTCTTGAATTTCCGAACGGGAAATCATCAGGAAAACGCAAGAAAAAATAGAAAACGAAAAGAGAATGAAATTAGGAAAGGACTAAAAATATGGAATTTGAAAAATTTGTAGAAACTGTAAAAGAAACAATCAAAGACTATCTTCCGGCTGAATATAACAAGGCCAGTGTTGATGTTTATCCACATGAAAAGCTGAATGAAAACTATCTGGGGATGACTGTAAGAACGGAGGGCCAGGTGGCTTCCCCTACACTAAACCTGAACATGTTCTATGAACAGATGCAGGATGTTCAGATGGATATGGAAGATATTATGAAACAGATGGCTGAGGTTGTGCAAATCACACCTATGGCCATTGATATGGGTATTTTGACCGATTATGAAAAAGCAAAAGAGAATCTGTTTATCCGGGTATCTGATGCAGACAGGAATCAGGAAATGCTGTCAAAAGTTCCTCATACTCGTGTAGAGAATCTGGCGATTACTTATCATATCTTTGCTAATTCCGGAGCAGATGGCATTGCTTCTGCAATCGTAAATAACGAAATGATGAGACTTTTTGGAATTTCAAAGGACCAGCTTCATCAGGATGCTCTGGAAAACAGTCCGAAGGTGTTCCCGGTCAAGATAGAATCTATGGATAAAATGATGGAAAACATGATGAGAAATGATATGCGGGCTGCTGGTGTAAAGGAAGAAGATATTGACCAGATGATGGAAGAAATGTATCAGAATATGGCTGTTCCGCTTACCATTGTTACGAATGAGCAGATGCTCGATGGTGCTGCAGTTCTCTTCTATCCCGGCCAGATGGATCAGATTGGAGAATCATTAAAGGGAGATTACTATATTCTTCCCTCTTCCACTCATGAAATGCTGGTTCTTCCGGATAATGGAGAGATGACCTCCCGTGAATTAAAACACATGGTAATGGCAGTGAATAACAGTGAAGTCCGTCCTGAAGAAAAGCTGGCGGATGAAGTGTATCACTATGATATCAAGGACAGGATTTTTGAAAAAGCATCTGCTTTTGAAGAACGTCAGAAAGCAAAAGGAAAGGAACAGACAATGCCCGATAAGAAAGAGCCGAATATGTCTCAGCCGGTACATAAGCCGAAACAGAGAACAAATGATATGTCACTTTAAATAGTTTGTGTATGAGAAGCCCCGCCGGAATCAAAAACCGGCGGGGTTTTAGAAAGGAGTTCGAATGAACAAAGAGAATAATTTTGAAGAAATCCAGCCTGTTCAATCTTCTACTATCCCACTTCCAATTGCCGGAAAGGATATGAACAGTATCCTGAAATCTTTGGAGACTGGCGTGGAGAATATTTTTACCGGTGATAAATATGCCCAGTATCTGCAGACCATGTCTAAGTTTCACAGATATTCATTTAATAATACACTCTTGATTGCGATGCAGAGACCGGATGCAACCCTTGTTACCGGATACCGAAACTGGCAGTCAATGGGCAGACAGGTAAAAAAAGGGGAAAAAGGAATTACGATCCTTGCCCCTGCCCCGATCAAGAGAAAAAGGGAACAGGAAATTCTGGATCAGAACCATATGCCTCTTCTGGACGCAGATGGGAATCCAAGAACAGAGGAAGTCGAAGTGGTCATTCCGCGGTTTAAACCAACCACAGTGTTTGATATCAGCCAGACAGACGGTGAGCCTATAGAGACCCTTGCTCCCGAAGAACTGACGGAGGCGGTTGCGGATTATGATTTATTCATGAAAGCAATCACAGCAGTCTCACCGGTCCCGATCCGATTTGATGAGATTGCAGGAGAAGCTAAAGGCTATTATCATTCCGGAGATAAAGAGATTGTGATTCAAAAAGGAATGAGTGAAAGCCAGACAATCAAAACAGCAATTCATGAAACCGGACATGCCCGGCTCCACGACAAAGACATAATGGAGGAACAGGGTATCGAAAAGGACCGGCTGACAAAGGAGGTCGAGGCAGAATCTGTTGCTTATTGTGTCTGCTCTGCTTTTGGTGTAGATACTTCTGAATACAGTTTTCCGTATAT
>JBJFCD010000257.1:0-7542 GCA_051888795.1 Lachnospiraceae bacterium
CTGTAACCGCACAGACCATCCCCGGCACAGCTTCCTTTACCATCTCATATTTTTCACCGGAATAGACACGAATCTGATTTATCTTCTCTTCTTCTGTAAGACTGTCCTTTACCACAAGTCTTCCTGACGTAACTTTCAGATGTGTCAAACGATTTCCCTGAGCATCTCTGGAAATCTTATACACCCTGGCACCAAAAGTATCCTGAGCCTTTTCCTTTCTTTCCGGTAATCTCATATATTTTTCCAGCCCATTTAAAAGCTCCCTCACTCCTTGCACTTTGAGTGCCGAGCCAAAGTAACACGGATATATCTTCCTCTCCTCAATCATGGATGCAATAGTTTCATCTTTGATTTTTCCACTGTTTAAATATTCTTCCAGCGCCTCTTCATCACACATAGCTGCATTTTCAAAAAAAGCATCACTGTCAAATTGAGGAGCATGAAAAACAACGCAGCCCTCGTCCAGACTGCGATGTAGATCATCCATGATTTTTTTCTGGTCTGTTCCTTCCTGATCCATCTTGTTAACAAAAAGAAAAACTGGTATCCGGTACATCCGAAGAAGCTTCCACAAGGTACGCGTATGCCCCTGCACACCGTCAGCGCCGTTAATGACCAACACTGCATAGTCAAGTACCTGAAGAGTCCTCTCCATCTCTGCGGAAAAATCCACATGTCCCGGCGTATCGAGAAGCGTCACAGACATCTCTCCCAGTTCAAAAACTGCCTGTTTTGAGAAAATAGTAATCCCACGACTGCGCTCCAGCTCATAAGTATCAAGAAACGCATCCCCGTGGTCTACCCGCCCTAACTTTCTTATATTTCCCGTAAGATAGAGAATACTTTCTGACAAAGTCGTCTTTCCCGCATCCACATGAGCCAGGATACCTACACATATATGTTTTTCAGGTTTATTGTCAAATGTATTTTCCAATGAAAATACCCCTTTCTGTTGTCTATAATGATATCGCCATCACCCAAATAAGTATCTGCAAACAAAGAATCAGCGGAATACCGATAACAAAGCTCAAATGTCTTGTCTTATGTCGGAACACATACATACCCGCCAGTGTCCCGACACTTCCGGACAACAGGCTCACAAGAAAAAATGTTTTTTCCGGGATTCTCCACTCATGGCGAACTGCCCTTCTTTTATCAATCCCCATCAGTACAAATCCCAGAATATTCATAAATACGATCAAAAATATCATATTAGTATTTCCTACATATACTTTTCTTTTAACTCTTTTACTTTTACATTATACGCATCATTCTGTTTCTGTTGAAGCATTCTGCCCTTGATAGAATCTTTCACTTCGTCAAAAGGAGTTTCGGTTGCCTCAGTCTTTTTCTCTACTCTGATCAAATGATATCCGAAACTTGTCTTTACCGGTCCCACCACTTGTCCAATTTCAGCAGAAAAAGCAGCCTTTTCGAACTCAGGAACCATCTGTCCCTTTCCGAATTCTCCAAGATCTCCGCCTTTCTGTCCGGATGGGCATGTGGAAAACTCTTTTGCCGCATCCTCAAATTCTTTTTCGCCATTGTTGATAGCTGTGAGGATCTCATTACATTTTTCCTCTTCTTTTACAAGAATATGTTTTGCTCTTACTGTCTCGCCTTTTTCAAATTGACGCTTATTGGAATCATAATAGTCTTTGGCTTCCTCGTCTGTAACATTAATTCCTCTTAATAGCTTTGCAATCATCATCTGTGCCAGAATATCTTTTCTTGCACTCTCCATAATTTCTTTAAACTCATCTGTTTCTTCCAGTTTCTCTTCCTCACCCTGTTTTGAAAACATACGAAGTGCTATCAATTGTTCAAGATACTGTTCTCTCACCTGCGGATTGGACAGATATGCCTGCTGCTCCTTTGGAACATTTTTCAAAAAATCATTCAGATCTGCCTCTGTTATCTCTTCCCCTGCTACAACTGCTAATACTTTGTTATCCATAAAAACCTCCTGCTTTATCTATATTCCTTCATAAAGTCTGCAGACAGACTCTTATACAATTATATCCTATCCCCATATTACTTACAACGTTATTTTTTCCTTCTCCTTTACACTGTCAAAGCCCGCACATATATGATATAATATTTTAATACCTATTAATATTATTTCATTTTTGTACTGGGAGAAAATATGAAAAAGCTATTATCACTTATACTTGCCTTTTTAATGATGTTTACACTCACTTCCTGTGTTGACACGAAAGCAGAGCAGACGGACAGTTCCTATACTGTTGCGAAAAAATCTGCCAGCAAAAAGAAAGAAAAAAAGGACAATTTAGATGACAGTTCTCCTGCTCAGCAGGCCGTTTCTTCTTCTCTCAGTTCCCCTGCTTTATCAGGTAACTGGCTGGAATCCAGACGATACAGTGCTATTGATGACGAATATCATACTGTCTATCTAAGAATCACCGAAATTGTACGCAACTCACCTGAAGTCCAGTCTGTCATTGATGCCTACAACGAAGCTGAGCATGCCAATAGCTTCCAGCCTCTGGAACAGGACGATCTCGAATATTGTCTTCTTAAATACGAAGTTATGTTTCCGGAGAATTTTCCGCAATCCGAGTCTGGAATCCTTTTTGCAGACATGGATTTTAAGATCAGAACTCCTGACGGAGAAGATTATAAAATCATCGGAGACACCCCTTTAAATTTATCTGCTGTCTACGATATTTCTGATCCGCTCTTATGCGATGAACTTTTTGCCGGAGACACATTTTCAAATGGTGTTGCTGTATTTATTATGCAAAAAGGTTTCTCAAACTATATAATTGAAAATAATTACTATATCGGAAAAGAATGTTTTTCCTGCTATATTAAAGGACTTTGATTCTATCTTCCGCCAAACAGATAGCGGATCAGTTTCGATATCCCCAGTATGACGCCTCTGATCACAGCAAAAATCAAAAACATCACCATGAAGCCAAGCACACCGGCAAAGATATCATCAAAATCCATTGTCCCTGTTCCCGTAATCCCCTGTCCTATTTCAATGGCGAATACAATAACAATAATAACGGTAAATACATAGATCCATGCAATCACAAGCACATGATTCTCACTCAAAATTTTAAACAGCGGATATATGATTAATAACATTCCCATACCGAGAAGACCAATAACAATAAAATGAAGCTCTTTATCTGAAAGTACTGTTTCACAACTGTCATTCCATGTCATGATTGCATTATGAAGCACAGTAATAATTCTCACAATTCCATACAAAAAATCACTCATATCATTTTACTCCCTTTTTCTTTTGTTATTAATTATCGGGCATGCCGATATCTTGAATTATAATAGCATAAAAGCTGCCGGATAACAAATCCGACAGCCTTTTTAGAATACATCTTATTCAATTATAATTTCAAACTCTGATCCTACTTCTTTAGAAGTTGCTTTTTTTCCACGATTTTTGGCGAGTTTTTCAATATTGGTTTTCTGATGAGGTTCACTCACCAACACTTTAATCGGACCATCTGCGCTTTTCAGAGCCTCATCTGTAAGCATGATTGGCTCCGGACAGGAAAGTCCTCTTGCATCTACTTCTTTCATGTTCTATTCCTCCTATTTCGCACTTTCTCTCTTATTTGTGAATGCGATAATGAAACATACAATGATACAAATGATTACTGCTACTTTACCATTCGTTGTTACAGCGCCTGCTACCACTTCACTTGTCTCAGGATCCAGTGCAGTTCCACTGGAAGCGAGTCCAAAATTGTGACAGAGTGCTGCTCCAAAGAACAGACCAAGTACAGTTACTGCTGAGTCGGAAGAACCCTGACCAGCCAGAATCAGCTGACGAAGCGGACATCCGCCTGCTAAAACAGCTGCAAATCCAACAGCATACATACCAAGGATATTCCACAGATGCTGTGAATGAGCAATCACTCCAGGAGTATTAAATCCAAGGACAAATCTTCCTGTAGCAACATTAAATACAAGCATAACAACAAACAATCCGCCGATAATACTTAACAGATCGAAATTCTTCATTAAAATCACGTCACGGATACCACCGGCAAAACACATTCTTGATTTCTGAGCAAATGCTCCAAAGATCAGACCACCAATCAGTGACAGAATAATCGGTGCATGCAGACTTCCCGGACCTGTCTCACTTACTTTTAAGAGTGATGTGCAAACTGCAAGGATCAGGATTACCACCATAATAATCGGAAGAACTGTCCCGCTTGTCTTATTTGTCTCGCGGGCACGTCCGAGACTAAATCCTTTTTTCAATGCATATGTACCGGTAGCTACTCCAAGAATAAATCCGATTAATGCTACCCATGCATTCAGATCACCGGCTGACATACGAATAACCATACGAAGAGGGCATCCCAAAAATACCAGTGAACCAATCATAATAATCATTCCAAGCACAAAACGGATCATCGGTGAAGAACCTGCTGTTGAACGGTACTCCTTCGTTGCAATAGAGATAATAAATGCCCCAAGCACAAGACCTATGATCTCCGGTCTCGCATATTGTACTACCTCTGCCTGATGCATTCCGAGAGATCCTGCCATATCACGTATGAAGCAGGCAATACAAAATGCCATGTTAGCAGGATTTCCAAAATATGCAAGTACTGCTGCCACAAGACCACAGACTACTCCTGCCAACACGAGTTTTTTCTTTGAATCATATAAATTCATAATAAAATCCTCTCTTTTCTTAATTTTTTCTTATGTTAATTATTAAACGAAACAGATTATATGTCCAATTGTTAATTTCTATATTCACATCCATTCATTTGCTCATTCTATAATTGTCATGAGATAGATTTTACTTATGACAAAAGGGCAGAATCTCTTCCACCCTTTCGTTATCTTTTATATTATTCATAATCAGTCACGCTGATCCATCTCGTAATAAGGCACATGATGTCCTACATATTTGTAAGCCGGACGGATAATCTTTCCCTGATTAACAAGCTCTTCAAGCCTGTGTGCACTCCATCCTGAGATTCGGGAAATTGCAAAAATCGGTGTAAACAGCTCTGTCGGTATCCCAAGCATAGAATACACAAATCCGCTGTAAAAATCCACATTTGCACAGATTGGCTTAAACAATTTTCTTCTTTCCATTAAGAGTTTAGGAGCAATTTTCTCCACCAGATTATAAAGCGCAAATTCTTTTTCCATACCTTTTTCAATTGAAAGTTCCTTTGCATATTTCTTTAATATCACTTCTCTTGGGTCGGAAATCGTGTATACTGCGTGACCGATACCATAGATCAGCCCAGCATGATCAAACGCTTCTTTATCCAATACTTTAATCAGATATTCTGTAATTGCTTTTTCGTCAGTATAGTCAGGGCAATGCGCCTTAAGATCTTCAAACATCTGCATAACTTTAAGGTTCGCACCACCATGCCTTGGCCCTTTCAAGGAAGACATAGACGCTGCCACTGCTGAATATGTATCTGTCCCGGAACTGGTTACAACATGATTTGTAAACGTACTGTTATTACCACCACCATGATCTGCATGAAGAACAAGTGCCACATCCAGTACTCTTGCTTCAAGTTCTGTATATTCTCCATCCTTGCGAAGCATATACAAAAGATTCTCCGCAGTAGAAAGCTCTGGCTTTGGAGGACGCACCATCAATGTCTCATCAAAATGAAACATCTGATAAGCATAATAGGAATAAATGCTCATCATTGGCATCTTTGAAATCAGCTGCAGAGACTGTCTAAGTACATTTGAAATTGATGTATCGTCCGGTGCTGAATCGTAGGAATACAGCAGAACAATACATTTCTGGAGCGCATTCATAATATTTGCCGGAGGAGACTTCATAATAACATCTCTTACAAATTGTCCGGATAACTCCCTGAGGCTCCCGAGTATCTTTATAAAGTTGAGAAATTCATCTTCTTTCGGAAGTCTGCCGAACAGCAGAAGGTAAGTTGTCTCCTCAAATAAAAATCTTTTTCTTCCTTTTCCCTGTATAATATCCTCAACATTGATCCCCTGATAATACAACTGACCGTCAATCGGAAAAGATCTTCCCCTTACCTGTTTTGTGGCCAAAACGTCTGACACTTCAGTGAGTCCGGTAAGCACGCCTTTACCATTTGAATCACGAAGTCCTCTTTTTACATCATATTCCAGATACAGATTTTGATCAATCGCACCTGAGCGCATGCAGTTCTCTACCAGCTTGTCAAACTTAATATCCAGTTCCTCACCCAACTCCATCATAGAATGTCTGTTATCCATGTTTATCATTCCTTCCATAATATGCAAAAAGCACCAATTGCGATTCATTTTTCGTAATCGATGCTTGATTAATCATTCTGATTAATCCACTGCATTACATAATACACTATGCATTACATTAATGCAAGGAAAATATTTTTTTGCTGTACCACTGCACTAAAATAAAACAGTGTAGACTACATATTATTTATGAAATCCGACCACTCCAAATGCTCCCGGACCTCCGTGAGTTGTAATTACACCACCGGTCTTCACCCATGTAATCGTTTTCACTCCACAGTCATATGCTGCCTTTTCTGCCAGTTTTTTCACTTCTTCGGAAAGCCCCGGCGCATGAATCAGCCAAATTTCCTCAAGATCAAGATGCTGTTCTGTGATATAATCTTTCACAAGCTGAGGTGCTATTTTTTTCATACTTCCCCGAAGCTTTTTTGTAGCCTGCAAATATCCGTCAAGAATCTCAATTTGCGGATGGATCTTTAACAATGCGCCACAAAGCGCAGCAGCGTTACTCACTCTTCCGCCGGCACGCAAAAATTCAAGCTTATCAGGTACAAAACACATGCGGACACTCTTAGATATTTCTTTTGCTTTTTCTGTCGCCTCTTCTACCGTCCACTCCGGATGCTCCTTTAAAAGCTTTGCCATTGTAATAACAGCTACATATTGCCCGGCAGATACCTGCTTTGTGTCCATACTTGTAATTTTATCCATCCCTTCAGCAACAATCTGCGCACTCTGATAGGAGCAGGTTGTCACTGCTGAATATGCCATATATAAAATATGACCATCCGTATTCTCTTTTTTTATCTGATCAAAAATCTTTTCAAAATCCTCCGGAACACATCCGCTTGTTTTAGGCAATTTTCCTGTTGTCTCATAATATGAGCAAATATCTTCTGCCGGAAATGTCCCGTCATCTTTTGTTTCCTCCCCAAAAGACACATGCATCGGGACAATATAAATTCCGTATTCTTTCGCTACTTCTTCTGGTATATCTGATCCTGTTTCCGCAAGTAAAATTATTTTTTCCATAATCCGTTTCCTTTCATCGCTCTATCGCAACAAGTAGTATTTATTACTACTTGTTATTGTATCTCACATACAGATGTGATACAATTTACAAATAAAGCGAAAATGTAAACTTTAGGAGAAAATTATGCGGCATAACATTCCGAAAATGAAAAATATATTTGAAAAAAACTTTACAAAAAGAAACCGATTCACGAGGCAATGCATCGGTGAATCGGTTATTGCTTTAATGCAAACAAAAGATTTTCAAGATATTAC
>JBJFCD010000258.1:0-7538 GCA_051888795.1 Lachnospiraceae bacterium
GCTGGAATAGCTCAGTCGGTAGAGCACTTCACTCGTAATGAAGGGGTCGTCGGTTCAAGTCCGATTTCCAGCTTATAGCACAATTCCATGTTGATGAGAATTGTGCTATTTTTTTCATGTAATTTAATTTTTCATATGCACTGCCATCTGTGGATATGGAATTTCAATTCCATTCTCATCAAAGGTCAGCTTGATATTTTCCAGCATCCTCCATTTTGTTGCCCAGAACTCCTCATTTTTCACCCAGGCACGTACACCCAGGATTACTGCACTTTCCGCCAGTTCCGATACAAATACACTTCTCTCTTCACTTTTCAGAACCTTTTCTTCCTGTTCAAGAAGATTATTAAGAATTGTCTTTGCTTTTTTTAGATCAGACGCATAAGAGATTCCGATCTTAAGATCAAGCTGCCTCTCATCCTTCTCAGAAACATTTGTCAGACTGTTATTTGTTAGAAGGCTGTTCGGAATGATGATTGTCTTATTGTCAATGGTACTCAGCTTCGTATAAAAAATCTGAATCTCCTTTACAGTCCCTTCATTCTTATTACTGTCTTCAATAATATAATCTCCTACTTTAAATGGTTTCAGTATCAAAATCAGCACTCCGCCTGCAAAATTTGAAAGACTTCCCTGTAAAGCCAGACCAACAGCCACACCTGCAGATGCAATCAACGCAGCAACCGAAGCCGTATCTACACCAAATTTTGTGGCTATCGTAAAAATCAAAAGAAAATATAGCCCGTATTTTAACAAAGAATCAACAAACTGCTCCACACCCTTATCAGCATTAGAGCGCTCCATTGACTTTCTGACAATATCACGTATCCATTTAATTACAATACGTCCGATACAGAAAAATATAATTGCAAATATTACTTTAATTCCAAAAGAAATAAGTGTCGGTATATGTTCTTGCAGATATTCTGTAAGCCGATTAACCTCATCTACCGCATTCTGAGTTGTTTTTATCACTTCATCTGCAGTTGTCTTGGCAACTTCACCGGTTGTCGTTGTCTCTTGCATAAACTTCCTCCTTATTCAGATTATTTTTTTATCTTTTCAGCGCCAGAAGTGCACTTAAGTTTCCTCTTGCATTTCCGGTTGTTCTGTGCGAAAACATAATCTCAGGATTACAATGTGTACAGACATTTGTTACAGCGATATTTTCATTTAATATTCCAGCTTCCACTAAGACTTCTTCATTTGCTCTCCAGAGATCTAACTGATATTTCCCATTCTCTTTCCAGTAAAAAAGCCTGTCCCATAAACTCTCATCAAAGTTCTTCTTAAACTCACAGATGACGTCTTCACTTACTTCGTAACAGTCCTGACAGATTGACGGTCCGATAGCTGCCAGAATATCTTTCGGATCACTTCCGTAAACCTCTGTCATCTTCTCCACTGTCACTTTTCCCATTTTATTTACCGTACCCCGCCAGCCGGAATGACTAAGACCAATCGCTTTTTTCACGGGATCCACAAAATAGAGCGGAACACAATCTGCATAAAATGTCACAAGACAGATTCCCGGAACATCCGTTATCATGCCGTCTGTCTCCATAAAACGTTTTCCCCGGTCCTCTTCCCCGACAACTGCTACGTTCACAGTATGTGTCTGATGGGTAAATGTCATATCTTCAGGCTCCACCCCTATTGCCTTTGCCAGTCTTCTTTTATTTTCTTCTATATCTTTCGGATCATCACCTCTTGTGGTGCTGATATTCATAGTCGCACAATTACCTTTACTTACTCCTCCAAGTCTAGTCGTAAACCCATGGTTCACGATTCCTGTATTTTCCAGTAAAGGATAGCTTAAAAACGGAACACCGCTTATTACTTTTTCTTCAAATATTTTTTCCTGATTTTTATACTTTAATCCAATCATATAATTTCCCTTATTCTGTCGCCTCAAATGCATTTTTGATCAGAGTGACATTTTTCCCTTCAATGCTCACAACATCAAATCTGCAGGGAATATTTTGCAGACGTCTTATCATAAGATAATACGCTGCGCACTTTGAAATAACTCTCTGCTTCTTTGTATCTACTGCTTCCTCAGGATGGCCCAGCTTTTCACTCGAACGATATTTTACTTCGCAGAAGACAAGATAATCTCCATCTTTTGCAATCACATCAATCTCACCAAAACGACAGCGAAAATTATATTCAACGATCTCATATCCTCTTGTTTTCAGATATTCTCCTGCCATTTTTTCATAAACCGTGCCTACTGCTCTCTGATTCCTCTTTTCTTTTTTTCTCTGAATCATACCAGATCCAATTCGTTCCTAAATTACTCCCCTGTCTCGCTTTAAAATATAATTCTCATTATACTTCCACAAAATTTTTGATAAATGTTCTGCGATGGATTGGGCTTGGTCCCAGCTTTTTCAGCCCCTCAATATGGGCTTTTGTACCGTATCCTTTATTACTCGCAAAATCATACCCTGGCAAAACTTTATCGTATTCTCTCATCAGTCTGTCCCTTGTAACCTTTGCAACAATACTTGCTGCTGCAATAGATATACTTTTAGCATCCCCTTTGATGATCGGCACCTGCTCAATCTCTACCTGAGGGATTGTCACAGCGTCATTTAAAAGAATGTCAGGCTTTACCTCCAAATTATCGATTGCCTGCCTCATGGCTTCATAAGTCGCCTGTAAGATATTAATCTCATCGATTCTTTCAGGACTTACCATTCCTATTCCTACAGAAACGGCTTTTTCCATAATTTCATCATATAGAAGCTCTCTTTTTTTCTCTGAAAGCTTTTTCGAATCATTCAGATACAGAATCGTCTCTTTCTTTGGGAGAATAACAGCTCCGGCTACAACCGGACCGGCAAGCGGGCCTCTTCCCACCTCATCAATACCGCAGATATACTGACAGGATGCATATTCTTCCTCGTATACACTCATTTCTTTCAACCGGAGCAATTCCTTTTCCAGTTTTGCTTTCTGCTTCAAAAGCTTTTCTTCTTCCCTTTTATTCATGCCTGATGACTCCCATCTTATCAAACGGATAGATTCTCACCCACGCTCTTCCGATTAGATCTTCCCTTGTGAGTACCCCTACACTTGGGTCACGACTGTCAGAACTATGATTTCTGTTATCACCAAGCACAAAATACTCATCCTCTCCCAATGTAATCGGATCCTGTGCGATTCCTGCGCTATCCATAACCTCTGCGCCATATATATCAGACTCTAAAAGCTCTCCATTAATATACGTATATCCATTGATCACCTGTACCGTCTCTCCCGGAAGACCAATGATTCGTTTGATGTAATAAGTGTTTTCTTCGTATTTAAACGGAAATACAATGATATCATAGCGTTTTGGGTCCTTGAAGCGATAAGTCAGTTTATCCACAATCAGGTTATCTCCATCACTCAGTGTCGTCTCCATGGAATGTCCACTGACTCTTGTACGCTGACCCACAAAAGTAATGATCAGATAAGTAAGTCCGATAATGATCAGAATATATAATATCCATCCTAAAAGCTCTCTAAACACACCTTTTTCTTCTTTCTTATTTTGTCCAGCCATTTAAAAAAACCCCTTTTTATCATATATTTACGGCGTTTCCAATGTGATACGCCCCATTCTTCCGTTACGGAAATCATCCAAAAGCAGTGACGCTGCTTTTTCTGTATCAAGCTCACTTCCCTTAATAAGACAATGTCTGCTTTCTGCAATATTCCGAAGCATCATGTATCCGTCTTCCGTCTCATTTACCTGATATTTTTCTTCCAGAATACCGGGATAGCTCTCATTCATAAATTTAATCAGTTCTATTGCGAGTTCCTCTGTATTTAATATTTCATCTTTGATTGAACCAATCAAAGCAAGTTTAAGTCCAACCTGCTGATCTTCGAACTTAGGCCACAAAATGCCCGGCGTATCAAGAAGCTCCACCTGTTTATTCAGCCGGATCCACTGCTTTCCTTTCGTTACTCCCGGTTTGTTTCCGGTTTTCGCACAGGCTTTCCCGGCCAGCGCATTAATAAATGTAGACTTACCTACATTAGGAATTCCAACTACCATTGCACGTACAGGACGGTTTAAGATTCCACGCTTTCTGTCTCTTTCAATCTTTTCCTTGCAGGCCTCCTGAATCACACCCTGAATAGATTTAATTCCGCCGCCTTTCTTAGAATTGACTTTCACAACAGAATACCCTTTTTCTTTAAAATACTCTGCCCAGGCATCATTTAATTTTTCCTCAGCAAGGTCTGATTTATTGAGAAGTACAAGTCTGGCCTTGTTTTTTCCCAACTCATCAATATCAGGATTTCTACTGCTGAGTGGAATCCTTGCATCCACAAGTTCAATCACAAGATCAATCAGCTTCATATTCTCCTGCATCATACGTTTTGCTTTCGTCATATGCCCAGGATACCATTGAAAATGCATATTCTACCTCTTTCTGTTTTTATTTTATAAATCCGATATTTTCTTTCAGAGACGATACGAACCAGGCTTTTCCGTATATATAGCTTCGTTTCACATTGCCGATATCCGCATTACGACTGTCTTCACTATTTGTCCTGTCATCCCCCAGCACAAAATATTCATCAGAGCCAAGTGTGATCTTCTCCGTAACGATACCGACATCATCTATGTCTGTTGTAGCATATTCTTCTTCCAGCTTTTCGCCATCAATAAAAATACTGTTTTCAATAATCTCTATTGTCTCATTCGGAAGTCCTACGATACGTTTGATATAATAATGAGAATTTTCATTTCCTTTCGGCTTAAATACTATCACATCACCTCGTTTTGGTTTCGATGCATTATATATAATACGATTCACCAAAACAACATCCCCGTTTTCCAGAACAGGCTTCATGGAATCGCCGACCGTGCTTACTTTTTGTCCAAAGTACCATACATAGACAAACGCGAAAAGTAATACAATCACAATCTTAAAAATCCAACTTCCGACAACCGGAGCAAGTCTGAGCGCATTTTTAAATTTTTCTTTCCAGTTGCCTTTCTCTATAAATTTACGTCTCTTTCTCTGTCTCTCTCTCTGTCTGCGCCTCTTTTCGTAATTATAATTTCCCTTTGTCTGTTTGCGTTTGTTCGTTTTTCTTCTGGGTTGTCTGTACTTCGTGTCCTTTATTTTTCTCATATAAAACTCCAATATAAAGTTCGTATCAGATATAACAGAAAAGGACAATTACCATATGTAGTTGTCCTTTTCTCTGATTTCTTATTTTACTAATTCTTTTACTTTTGCTCTCTTACCTACGCGGTCTCTTAAGTAGTAAAGTTTTGCTCTTCTTACTTTACCTCTTCTTACTACTTCAACTCTCTCAACGTTTGGTGAGTGCAGCGGCCATGTCTTTTCAACACCTACACCATTAGAGCTCTTTCTTACTGTAAATGTAGCTCTTGTGCTTCCGCCCTGTTTCTTAATAACAGTTCCTTCAAAAACCTGAATTCTTTCACGGTTTCCTTCTTTGATCTTTCCGTAAACTTTTACGGTGTCTCCTACGTTAAACTCGGATACTTTTTTAAGCTGTTCAGCTTCAATGTTTTTAATGATATCGTTCATTATGTGTGACCTCCTTATTTTCTGGATGTTCTTAATACGATTGCGTACCAGAGGACCATCTATTTTCTCACAACGTACTATAGTTTACCATATTTACAAGGGTTTGACAAGTTCTTTTTCAAGAAATCGGATTTTCATTTTCAAAAATCAGGTTTTCTTCCGCAATTTTTCTCTCTGCTTCTGTAAGCTCTGCCTTTTCGAGAAGGTCAGGCCTGTTTTTCGCTGTACGAATCACGGATTGTTCTCTTCTCCATTTTTCAATGTTGGCATGATGTCCTGACATCAAAACTTCCGGCACTTTTTTATCATGCCACACCTCGGGTCTTGAATACTGCGGATACTCCAGAAGATTATCCTGAAAGCTTTCAAACTCTGCAGACACATCATTGTGAAGTACTCCCGGTACAAGTCTTGAAATTGCATCCACCATGATCATTGCCGGCAGCTCTCCTCCTGTAAGAACATAATCGCCGATTGAAACATAATCTGTAACAATCTCTTCCAGCACACGCTCGTCAATCCCCTCATAGTGTCCGCAAAGCAGTATAAGTTCCTCTTCTCTTGCAAATTCCTCTGCCATAGACTGGCTGAATGTCTTCCCCTGAGGAGAAAGATATACAACTCTTGGTTTTTTCTTCTGGATCTTATCAAGAATCGCCTGATAGCACTGATACACAGGCTCTGCCTGCATCAGCATCCCAGCGCCTCCCCCATAAGGATAATCATCTACACTATTATGCTTATTAAACGCATAATCCCGGATATTTACAGCCTCAATGGACAAAAGCCCTTTGTTTACTGCTCTCCCGATAATGCTGGTGCTAAGCCCGTTCATTACCATATCCGGAAATAAAGTCATAATATAAAACTGCATATTTTTCACCTGCTTCTATATTAATCCATCCATAAGATGTATCTTCATCTTTTTTTCCTCAATATCAACATCAAGAATACACTCTTTGATTGCAGGAACAAGTACTTCACCGTGCTCATCACTATCGATGATGTAGACATCATTGGCACCTGTCTCCATGACATCCTTAAGTGTCCCGAAAACTCTTCCATCCTCTGTCAGCACTTCCATGCCAATCATATCAGCAATAAAATACTCATCATCGTCAAGCTCTACCGCATCCTGCCTGACAACCAGAAGCGGACATTTTCTGTATTTTTCTATATCATTTATATTATCAATCCCTTTAAACTTCAGAATCACAAATTGTTTAAAAAATTTCACACTCTGGATTTCCAAAGGTAATGTCTCTTTTCCTGTATCAAGAATTACTTTTTTCAGTTTTTTAAAACGCATCGGGTCATCTGTTGTAGGAAATACTTTCACTTCTCCACGGACCCCATGTGTCGAGGTGATAACCCCTACCTGTAACATTTCTTCCATATATTTAAAATACTCCTCATATATACGTAGAGACAGGTCACACTTTCGGACCTGTCTCCGATTGAAGTAATATTCACTTCAAATTAATCCATAATATCTACAACAACTTTTTTATCTTCCTTTGCTGCAGCTGCTTTCACAACTGAACGGATTGCTTTTGCAATGCGTCCCTGCTTTCCAATGACTTTTCCCATATCAGAATCAGCCACACGCACTTCCAGAACAGTAGTTTTTCTGTCCTCACGTTCTGTAACAACTACTTCCTCCGGATGATCAACCAAAGCTTTTGTGATTACTTCTACTAATTCTTTCATATGATACCTCCAAGGCATACTTTAACGCTTAGAGCGTGTATTATTTCTCGATTCCAGCTGCTTTGAAAATCTTGCTTACTGTCTCTGTCGGCTGAGCACCTGTGTTGAGCCATTTCTTAGCTGCTTCTTCATCTACAGTAATTGCGCTTGGATCGCAGTTCGGATCGTATGTTCCGATCTCATCGATGAATTTACCATCTCTTGGGGATCTGGAATCTGCTACGATGATTCTATAGAAAGGAGCCTTCTTCTGTCCCATTC
>JBJFCD010000259.1:0-7516 GCA_051888795.1 Lachnospiraceae bacterium
TCACTATTATATCACCATCCAATTACGCATGCAAAAAGGACCGGCTGTCTCCAACCGATCCTCTTTATTCTCATATGATATTTTAGAACTCACCCATGTCAATATTGCCCATATCATCTTCACCGGTTGTCTCTTCCTCTTCTTCAGGAATGGTCTGAATAAACTCACTCTGATATACAGAAGCAGGCTGTCCGGCCAAAAGCGCCGGGAGATTAAGGATGACACCATCCATATTGTAAGGCAGCTTCAATCCTACCGAAACCGTATAGGGATCAGCTCCTTTTTCCGGAGTGATCTCCAGAACCATCTTGAAGTTCTGTCCGATATTGGTTGCCATACCACGCTCATCTTCATAAAGCTTTGCAACTCTCTCATCATCTACATACACCTCAACCTTATAAGGCGCCTCAAAGCTTTCTCCGGTCTCAGTCTGTGCCTTATTATCAAAATATACGGTGTGACCTCTTCCGATTACCAGCATAACAGCTGCGATAGCGATAAGTAGCAGAACTGCGATCAAACGAAACAGTAAGGTTCTTTTCTTATTCATTTGCCTCTGCTTCCTCCTTTCGCTGTTCCTCTTCAAGCTGCTGTCCTGCGCGAGACTTCATCTTGCGCTTCTTGGTCTCATACATGGTCAAAGCAACTGTAATTACACCGTAGGATACGAATACACGGAAGTATTCACCAATCATAGAGTCTCCGGTAATATGTGCTCCTGCTGCAGGTGCCACGATGAACATCAGGTGGAACAGAGTTACACCAAGGAATACATTTCCGATTGACGCCTTGTCTACAGATGCACCACCGACAAGCAGTGCGGCAATACAGAACATACCAATCTGTGAATGTGAGCTGTAGGTAGAAATATTACCCATATTCTGCAGGTAAATAATCATACCGAAACCAGCCATAACCGTAGATATTACGATAGAGATAATACGGGTTCTCTCTACATCGATACCGGCATCCTTCGCCACCTGCATATCCTGTCCGACCGCTCTCATGTCCTGTCCAAGCTTGGTCTTTTTGAACCATGTGATAAAGACACATAAGAGTGCAATGATGATAAAGGTAAGAACCGGAATCTTTACACCCTTAATGTTAATGGCAAGCAGATTATCCAAGTGCTGTCTCATGTTAAGAAGACTTACGGTATTACGGATACCATATCCTCTCGGAAGCTTGATTGAAAAGTGCTTAATCGGGATAATCTTACCCATCATGTACAATACAACAAGCTGGTATACACCATTGATGAAATAACTGATGATGTAGCTTGTTACCATCTCGCGGCCTTTTGCCATATTCAAAATCTTACCGCAGAAAGTTCCGAGTAAAACAGAAATCGGGATGGAAATAATCATAGCGAGGATCATACCCGGGATGCCCCAGATTTGCCAGTCTGATACAAGAATCAGACCAATTTCACCCGCCATCGCGCCAAGCGTCATACCAAAGTTCAATCCCATACCTGCGATAATCGGAATCAACAGACACAGAATTAAGAATGTATTTCTTCCTACACGAGTTACAATCTCATTGATCAGATAACTCGGTGAGAATCCTGAAATCGGAATACAAATTGCACAAATTATTACGAACATCAACGGAACGGAATTGTCCCTCAATAATCCAAGGATCTTTTTTCCGGTAATTTTCTTTTCTTGCATTATATCTTTCCTCCTTCCGTCTTTCTTGTCAGAGCATACAGAATCATACCGTTCGATACAACAATACGGATAACTTCACTCATGTCCATATGGATCATAGAGTTCATAACCGTCGGTGTCATCGTAACAATACCCTGGAACAGGAAGGTTCCGATAATTACATTCGTGATACTTGCCTTGTTCACGCTTGCACCACCGATGAGGATAGCAGATACAGCCGGAAGCGCCATATAGAACGGAGCCATGTAAAGCTGAATAAATCCGAATCCCTGCTCATATACGAGAATACCAATTGCTGCAAGCCATGTAGACATCATAACCGATAACAGTCTGCTCTTATCTACATTTACACCGGCAGCCTTTGCAAATACCGGGTTCGATCCGACTGCTGTCATAGCGGTACCGGTCTTTGTATGTAAAAATGCCCACATCAGGAATGCGAGTAATGCAAAGAACAACAGTGTACCGGTAGGAATTGAAAGGTTACCGATATTGATCTGTAAGAACTTTGCCAACACCTGATTATAGTAGCCTTCCAGAGAGATGGTTGTTCTAAGCCCCTTTCCCGCAAGACCCCAAACCATATTCGGGCTGTGATACGGTAACAGCAACCACATCATACACATAAATGATACAGATGAGAAACCTACATAAGTAGCAATCATCATCTCTCCACCCTTAATCTTATTTAAGAGCCATCCGTAGGCAGAGCCAAGAAGAAGCGCAATCGGAGTTGCAATCAAAATAGCTCCCACAAAACTGAATGGACCGGTAAATCCGAACTCGATGGAAAGTGTTGCACCGAGAAGCCCGGAAATAATACCGAGCGGAAGACCAAAGTTCAATCCACATCCGGAATGTACCATCGGCACCATGGCAAGTACCATAATCGCATTCCAGCTGAATCGATTGATTGTATTGGTCAACTGTGTAGGTAAATCAGCACCTACAAAAGGAGACAGGATGAACAGCAGCAGCAAGAAGCCGGCAATAATCAGTCGCGGAAGACCGAAGCTTTCAACCTTTTCCTTTAACTTATCCTTAAATGTCACGTTTTCGTTCATCTTATCCTCCTTACTTTACCTGACTAACCATCAGCATACCGAATTCCTCAGAGGATGCTGTTGCAGGAAGGATACCGGCAACCTTACCGCCTGAAACAATAGCAATACGGTCACAAGTCTGACGCAGCTCTTCCAACTCAGAAGAAATAACAACTACAGTAGCGCCTTTTTCCTGATTGTACTTCTTAATTGCATTCAGTACCAACGATTTCGCACCAACATCGATACCACGCGTAGGCTCCGAAACAAACAGGAATTGGGGATTCAGCGCGAATGCCTTTGCAAGACAAATCTTCTGCTGATTACCTCCGGAAAGCTCTTTTGCTTTCTGCTTTGAGCTTGTACACTTAACCTTAAACTCATCAATGTACTTCTGTGTCACTTCATGAATTGCCTTGTCATCTCTCCACTTAATCAGTCCGCCTAAGAATTTCTTGAGGAACTTATTCTGGATCTGCATTGCCGGGAACGCAACATTCCACTCCAATGACTCATCCAGCAAAAGACCGACCTCTCGTCGATCCTCTGATACGAACGCAAGGTTTGAATCCAGACATTTGCGGGGATTGTTAAGCTCAATTTTTTCGCCATTGAAAGTTACTTCTCCACCAGCCTCACAAAGTCCCATAATGCCGTTGGGAATACCTAGTTTTCCCTGTCCGGCAAGACCGCCGATTCCCAGAATCTCGCCTTCTTTAATATCCAGATTGACATTGCGAACCGTCTCTCCGGACATGTCTACCCAGAGCTTACGGATCGACATAATATCCTTTGCTCCGGAAAAATCTCTTACTTCAGCTCTTGCAGAAGACTCTACCGAACGACCTACCATGTTCTTGGTAATCTGTGAGACATCGGTCTCACTCGCCGGAACATCACTTACTACATATCCGTCTCGCATGACAATAACCTTGTCACATACAGCAAGAATCTCATGCAGTCTGTGTGTAATAAATACAACCGCAATGCCTTTTTCTGCCATGGTCCGGATAGACTGAAGCAATGCCTCAGCTTCCTTTTCTGTCAGAACGGCTGTCGGCTCGTCCAGAATCAAAAGCTTTAACTGTTCTTTGCTGAGCTCTCTGGCAATCTCAGTAAACTGTTTGTGGCCAACCGGCATTCTGTTGATCGGCATATCCGCGTCGATATGAAATCCCATCTTGTCAATCGCCTTCTCGGCTTTCTCTTTCATATCGGCAAAGTCCAGTGTATTTAATCTTTCACCAAAAATTTCGGAAAGTAATCTTCTATTTTGAGATTCTCTGTTCAAGAGAATATTTTCAGTCGCGGTAAATCCGGGAATTAACGAGAACTCCTGATGTACCATACCGATTCCCGCTTCCAATGCTTCAAACGGGGTATTAAATGTTGCTTTTTCGCCATTAATTAATATGTCGCCTTCATAGCCGCCTGTCTCACGGATGACATCCATACCGAACAGAATCTTCATCAGCGTACTTTTTCCGGCACCGTTCTCACCGCAGAGTCCCAACACCTGACCTGCCTGCAGTGTCAAATTGATATCTGAAAGGACCTGATTGCCAAAAAAGTCCTTCTTAATGTTTTTCATCTCCAATAACGGAGCATTTTCATTTCCCATAATAAGACCACCTTAAAAATGGGGAAGGAAAAAATCCTTCCCCGTGAAAATTGTGTTTCGGTTATTTAACTGTGAAATACTTCTCAGGCACTTCAATATCTGTTGATCCCATGAAGTGACCAGGGTTACCCATGATATATGTATCCTGATATACAAGGAATGTATTGTCAGACTTAACACCGGTCTCAGCATTTGTATAGCTTGATCCGTTCCAGCTTGCCTCTCCCGAGAACTGCTGGAATGCCTTAGAGATATCGTCGATATCGCAAAGCTCGCTGTTTCCGTCGATAACATTCATTGCATGCTGTGCAAGACCTGCTGATAAGCAGTAGCCATATGAGAATGCCCATGTACCAAATCTGCCTTCGCCGCCTTTTTCTACTACAGATGACTCAACCTTAGCAAGGATCTTCTGGAAGTCTCCGTTCTCCTCTGTCAGGTCGATACCAAGTGCTCCGGGGTATCCCATCAAAGGTGAAGGAAGGTCTGCCTCGATGAAGTATCCGCCATACTCAAGCAACTGCTTTAACAAGGGCTCTGTATGAGCATCGTTTGTACAGAAGTAAGCAGCATTCTCGCCGTACTTCTCAACCCACTCAGGCACCTTCTCAAGAATGTAAGCCTGTGCACCTGCTACGCCAACATCAGATGTAGGATCGGGAGCGGTCTCTAATACGAACTCCATACCAAACTCTTTACAAGCTTCCTGCATAACAGCAACACGACGGCTCATAGTCTCATAAGACATATGTCTGGGGAATGAGATATGAACAAAAGTATCACATCCAAGCTCGTGAGCGGTCCTGATGATTAAGTATCCACGTGCCACGAAGTCGTTGTTGGTAACGAGGTCAGCAGCGCTTCCGATCTCAGGAAGATCCTCGTGAGACTCACCTGCGATACAGATGATGTCAGGTCTCTTCTCCTTGATCTGTCTGAAAGCTTCTGTTGTTCCGGGAACTGCCTGGTTAACAATAATCGCCTTCATATCCGGATCGTCTGAAAGGTTAACGATTGTCTGGATGGTTGTCTCAAGCTCCTCCGTAAAGTTATCGGGGTAGATAGCAAGTGTAACTCTATCCTCTCCGTAAAGTGCCTGGAAAGCCTCAGCACCACGTCTGTCATCCTCAGACTGTGATACAGAACCTGTTACAATACCGATGTGGTAATTGTCAGCGGGCTCTTCATCCTCTGTTGCTACTTCTTCAGCTGCTGCATCATCAGTTGCAGCGGGCTCTTCGGGTTTCTGCTCAACCTGCTCAATGGTAGCAGCACCGTCGTTTGAACTTCCACAAGCGACAAGGCCGAATGCCATTACAAGTACGAGCAACATACTCATAATCCTCTTCATAATGTCCTCCTTTAATGATATGTTATTATGTCTGCATAATGCAAATACTTATTAATTTTACACGGATTATTTGACTCTGTAAAGTATTTCTCCCCAAAAAATTAAACAAAAAAAGAAAAACCATGCCCTTTTTGGGCATTTTTTTAATTTTGCAATACAGATGTTGGCCAGGAGCAAAATTATATAATTCTATAATTCCTCTAACATAGATGAAAATCTTTTTTTACGCGCCAATGGATCTATATCCACAGATTCAATATAATTTACAGCAAATTCAAAACGTTCTATTATCCAATGTAAACCTTCTAACATTTCTTTTTTATATCCATTTTGCTTTAGCTCATCGAATTCCACTTCTTTATCTATGCCGTAGTTTTCCTCAAGAATTTTTATCAATGGTTCTTCACGTGCTTTATTTCGTTGCGCCCTCTCCTCTTTCATGTTTTTATACAAGCCTCCAATATTACAAGCTCTCATTATCATATCATGAAAATAAAATTCTTTAACGGTTACTGCACATCTTTTTTGTCCATCCTTATATTTTCTTACACATACGTCTTCATACATGAGCTTTATCAACCACTCTTCTGACTCACCATTATTATTATATAATTCGTGCAATTCTCTTATTGCAGGGGAAATAATATTCTTTATAAATCTTGAAGATTGCAATTCATACAACATATCTAAATAATTGCTCGTTGTTCTAAAACTATTATCCTGCAACCATAATTTCAAAAAACGTTTTTGCTGAGAATCATCCAACTGAGTTGTATATAATGCTGCAAAGTACTCTTGGAATGATCTATGAGAAAATCTATATTCTAATCCTTCATGAATCAGCATACATACTGAATTAGTCAAATCGGTCAAATAATCCATAGAGTTGAAATTTGTTTCTATTATCTCCTTTTTTCTTGCAAGCCCAATATATTCCAATACTTTATTCTCTGAAAACTTGTAATCAGAGTTAAAAAAAGATTTGAAACAAAAGTATGAAAAAACTGCTTTAAAATCTTCATAGCCTAATTTTGACTGAATATCGCGCTTATATCCTCCCTTTGTTGCATCGTGTGTATGAAAAAGGGTAGTAAATGCTTGTTCAAAAAAATCATTCAATTTATCAGGAATAGATGCTCTATTTTCAAATGTTAGAAGCATAATAGTTAATAATAGAGGATTTGAGGCAAATGTTTTATATTTATCATATAAATATTCATCCAACTCTTTATAAAATTTTTCCTTAATCTTTTGATCATACTCTATCTTTTTAATTAATGATAAAGCTTGCTCTTTAGACAAAGGCATCGAATGCATTTCTTCAAATTGATTCCAACCCATAAACTCTTCTAAAGGTCGTGAAGATAAAATGTAGTGATTATCAGGATATTTTTCACTCAAAGCAAATATTTGACTTGTAACCTGTTTTGATATTTCATTCTTTACTTCATCAAAACCGTCTAACAATACTACGTAACACCCCGTTTCTAAACTATAATCAAAATACTTTCTTTCTAGTTTAAACTTTAGTGTTTCCATTACATTATAAATATAATCTACTATATTTACATTTTTTTCATCAAATTCATTTAATCCTCTAAGTTCAATCAAAACAGGAACATACTGAGTATTTTGTAAAACATTCAAAAAGAAATGTTTCATCATAACACTCTTTCCAATACCTCCTGTTCCTGTAATAATTATCTTATTACCAATTTCCAACACATTATTAACATTCGAAGTATCTATTACATTTCCATTTCTATTCAACCCTACACATTCATAGAATGAATATATATCTTTTGCGGCATGTCTATAGAGAAGAGTT
>JBJFCD010000260.1:0-31111 GCA_051888795.1 Lachnospiraceae bacterium
CGGGCGGATTCGGGACTTACACCCGTTGGAAACGTGCGCCGCTAGGCGCACATCAAAAAAGATGTTTGTATTTCCAAACGGACATACAAACATCTTTTTTACTATAATACTGTCATTATATTTTTCTGCGTAACTAACCAATCGCTAATCCTTCAGCGCGAATAACATCAATCACCTGATTTACATATTTTTCACACAGTTCATCCGTCGCAGCTTCCACCATTACACGAAGTACCGGCTCCGTTCCACTTTCTCTTACAAGGATACGACCATCATCACCCAATGCTTCCGCTACATCATTGACTGCTTTTGTAACTTCCTCATTCTCACGTGCTGTCTTTTTGTCTGCCACGCGGACATTCTTAAGAAGCTGAGGGTAAATTTTCACATCTTCTGAGAGCTTCGCAAGGCTCATCTTCTTTTCCAGCATAACCTCCATTATCATCAGTGATGTAAGAATTCCGTCCCCTGTCGTCGCATGCTTACTGAAAATAATATGTCCGGACTGCTCCCCGCCAAGAGAGAAATTATTACGAACCATATTCTCATAGACATATTTATCACCGACTGCAGTTTTTTCGTATTTAAGTCCTATTTTATCGCAGGCTTTATACAGTCCGAGATTAGACATAATTGTAGTAACAATGGTATCTCCATTCAGACGTCCGTTTTCTTTCAGGTATTTGCCGCAAATATATAAAATCAAATCCCCGTCTACGACCTTTCCATTTTCATCAACTGCAATACAGCGATCCGCATCTCCGTCATAAGCAAATCCTACGTCAAGTTTATTATCTATTACGTACTGCTGCAGAACTTCAATATGGGTGGAACCACAGTTTGTATTAATATTTGTTCCGTCTGGCTCACAGTTGATTGCATATGTTTTTGCTCCAAGCGCGTCATAAACCGCCTTGGCAATTGTAAATGCACTGCCGTTAGAACAGTCCAGCCCGACTTTTATATCCTCAAAAGAACGCGTTGCAAGAGAAATCAGATAACCGATATAACGGTTTCTTCCTGCTACATAGTCCACCGTCCGTCCTATCTCTTCTTTCTTTGCCAGCGGTACTTCCGGAGTCAGACCATCTATGTATGCCTCAATTTTTTCTTCAACCTCTGCCTCAAGCTTATGTCCTTTCCCGTTAATTACCTTAATCCCATTGTCATAATAAGGATTATGGCTGGCAGAAATCATAATTCCGCAATCAAAATTTTCTGTTCTTGTCACATAAGACACACTAGGTGTTGTCGTAACATGGAGAAGATATGCATTTGCTCCTGATGCAGTTAATCCCGCTGCCAATGCATACTCAAACATATAACTGCTTCTTCTTGTATCTTTACCAATCACAATTCTTGCTTTATGATCCTGTCCATAATACCATCCCAGATATCTTCCCACCTTAAAAGCATGCTCCACTGTCAATACTTCGTTGGCCTCTCCCCGGAATCCATCTGTTCCAAAATATTTTCCCATAATTAACTCTCCTTAATATTATTTGACTTATTAACCGTTTTTTTTGCACAATCGGATAATTCATTTTAATATTATATTCCCTTTCTTTTTAACATACAACCCTCTTTTTTAATTTGATATCAATAGCGCCGGTATATACCGGCGCTATTGAACGCTAATCGATTACCTATTATTTTATATACACTGTACATTTAGCTTTTTTGCCAGAGCCATCTGCCGCTTTTACAGTTATTACAACTTTCTTCCCTTTTCCTGCCTTCTTTGCTTTTATTACTCCTTTCGAAGAGACCGAAGCATATTTCTCATTACTTGAATGATACGTCACTTTTTTGGAAACTGCATTTTTAGGCGTTATCTTTACTTTCAGCTTAAAAGTCTTTCCTGCCTTCATAGTAACATTTGTTTTGTTCAGTCTAATTTTAGAGACAGCTTTTCCAAACCGCGCTGATGCGCTCATGTTAGAATTCAGTCTGACAGTTACCGTTCTTCCTTTTACCTTTTTTCCATTAATCAGGAAAGATTTTATGATATAACCTTTTACAGGTTTCGCTGTGAGCTTTACAGCTGTTCCCGGCAGGAATTTTTTATTTGTATTAACAATTTTCCCATGAGATGCTTTTTTAGCTGATACAGACAACAGTCCGCTGTTGATTTTCAGTTTATATGTTTCTCCATTCTGGTCATATCCGTAAAGTGTGCTGCCTACAGCAATTCCGGTAAATGTTGTCTCACCGGTTAATTCTTTGATCTGACTGTATTTAGTTGCCTGATATCGGTCCTTCTTAACATTATATATAAACGTGTCTCCCAATCCTTCAGTCGGTGTACCTGAGTAGATAAGACCTTCCGCGCAGAGACCAACACTGGCATTATATATATTATATGAATTTTCTCCATATACTACCGGTTTTCCTGTAACGTACGGATTAATTCTCTCTTTTGAAACCGACCAGCGATTTCCTCTTAGAACCAGATTATAAGGGCATATCTGCTCCTTAATATCCACTCCTTTTTGCTCTGTTCCGGCTCCAAGTGTATAAATTAAGCAATTTCCGTTCTGTATTGCTTTTCCTCCAGTTCTTCCCTCCGGGAGTGATGGACCATTTGTCCATTTTCTGGTAGAAGGATTATAAATTTTCACTGTTCTGCTAAATTCTTTTTGTTTATAATCATATCCGCCAATCAGATAAAGTTTTCCATTATAACTTGTCAGAGTCCAGTCTTCTGTTTGTCGAATATCAGCAGGCAATTCTCCAAGATTGCGGATAGTTTCTGTCACAGGATCAAAACACAATAATTTATATTGAGAAGAATATGCTACACCGGAAAGAATACCTCCATACGGATCTTCATCATCATAATCCTCTTCATAGGATGATTTTACTGTATAATCCTCCTCATCATCCTCATAATAATTTCCTTCATACACTTCAGAAAAAGCCACAACATTATAAAGTTTTCCATCCATATAGACAAGATCTTTTCCAAAGGTGAAATCATATTCGCCCAGACTTCCTGCATCCTTCTTAAAATATTTTTCCGGATTCACATAGAAAAGAGTATCATATTCCATATATTCAGGATCCGTTGTGTCAATGACATCTATAGTATCCGAAAGAGAATCTGCAATGTAAATATTACTTCCATTAGTTGTCATAATATCTGACATAGGAAATTCCATGTCTTTCACAGCTGTATAACCGGATTTTCCTTTTACGAGATAAACATCTTTTTTCGTGCTCGTTTTTCCGTTTCCTGTAACGACAATCGTCACAATACGGTTAATCCATCCATCATCAGTAATTGTAACGGATGCCTTACTTTTTCCCACAATATCAGCTGTCTTTATCTCTCCGTCTTTCACAACTTGTACTTCAAGATCTTCTGCATCCAATCCGCTTCCTTTTAGTTGAATCTGCCCTTTTTCTACACTTACTGAAACATCACCTATTCTAGGTCTTGCTGCTACTTTTCTGCCAAAATCCAGAGTTCCTCCTACTGCAACTTTATCTGACATTTTTTCTGATTCCCTGACATAACTGAGCACATTGTCAATCTTTTCTTCTGTAGTTGCTTCTGGATTTCCTGCACTTTCCAAAGCCAAAGCTCCTGTCACGAAAGGTGCCGCCATGGATGTTCCGCTGTAAAAATCATATTTTCCAAATTCCGACTCATCCGCTTCCTCGCTGCTCATACCGATATCATCCAGATATACGCTATACTCACCTTTTTTCCCGGCCATAAAAAACATCCAAAGCTCTCTGTCCTGTGCCGGTGTCTCTTCCATCTCTGCTGATGTGACATTAAAGTGTGTCCAGTCATCCTCCTCGCCGTTCACACAAACTCCCAAGCCATTATCAATCATGAAAAGCCATTTCATGTCATTTTCTATCTTTGTTCCTTCCGGGACATCAACTACTGCAAAGATTCCTTCTTCGTCGCTATCTACCGGCCCATTTACATTAATCATCATACTGAGTACAGGATTTTCTTTTTCTTTCTCCGCACTAATAGAATATGGAATGCGAATTCCGGCAAATTCTCCTGATTCCAGTGTACCGAAAGAAAGCTTGAGTGATTTTCCACCTTTTTCACCAAAATATTTTTCACTACTGATTTCTGCTTTATACCCTTCTGTATCTTTTGTATTATCACTGTTAAAAAATGATGCTTCACCTTGCCCCGGAATAATATCCCATACAATCTCTTCAGACACATTTCCTTCAAAATCATTAAATTTTTCAGAAATAGTCTTCTGTTTTTGCTCATCATACAAAGATGGGTTATAGCAGTTGTATGATACTGTTGACAAAATATCTGTTCCAGGTGCAGCTATATCCACCGTCTGTTTACCGAAATTCGAGAAAGAAGCCAGCTCACCATTTTCATTAGATGCTGCAACAACAATTTTATACGGGCTCTCATACCCGGACGGATAATCAGTCACTTCATCATTATTACAGCTTTCATTACCTGCCGCACAGACTGAAACAGCGCCTTTTTCCCCCACAAGATTCATCAATTTTTCAAAGATTTCACTTTCTTCGCCACCTCCCCAGGAATTATTGACTGCCACAACATTCACTCCAAGGTTTAACGCTTTATTAATATAATGGTACGCATTTACCTCATCGCTTCCATATCCATAGCCTTCCTCATCCAAAATTTTCAAAGCCATTATTTTTACATTTTGATTCACACCGCTGATTCCGATATCATTGTCTCCCCTGGCCCCTATAATTCCGGCACAATGCGAGCCATGACCATTATCGTCCATAGGATCACCGTCACCATTTATAAAATCAAATCCATGTTCTCCTTTTAAAGATGGCTGATATGTATTCTCCCATATATTATCTCTCAGATCTTCATGAGTATAATCAATACCGGTATCTACTACAGCCACTACAACTTCATCTGATCCTTTTGTCTCTTTCCACTTTTCAGAAATATTTGTAGAATTTTCTTCTGTCCCACCATTCTGTCCATTATTCTCTAAAGCCCATTGCTTTTCATAATACGCATCACTCGTTGAAAGAGCATGCAATCTGTAATTTGGTTCTGCCGTCTCCACATTATCTTCTTTTTTCAGTTTTTCTACCAACTGCTTTGTTGTCAATGAATTGGAAGATACAAGCCCAATACTAAGTCCATCCGCAGCGGACATGGAATTTAATCCTGACTGTTTATCTTTATCCGGATTCTCAAAAGTCCACAGTTTTTCAATCCGAATCTCATTGCCCATATTCAGCACATCCTGCGCAGATTTTTTTGAAGAAACTGTATTACTTTTATAAAGGACGAGCGCCTGTCCCTCTTTATAAATTTCTTTCGTTTTCTGCTCATTTTGAGCATCAAAAAAAACTCTGCCAGGTGCTGCTTCTAACGTGGAACTACTTGTTGCACTGAAAACCAAAGCTGTTATCAATGCGCCAAAAATCACTGCTTTCTTTTTCATATTCTTTTTCCCCCATAGAATTTTCTTATATTATACCTTCTATTTCCGCAAATGTCTTAATCTTGTTTTAATCTTCATTATATTTTAAGAATCTGTAACATTTCACAAAAAAAATTCCGCAAGAATGTCCTGCGGAATTTTTTACTTTATACATAACTTTTCTCTGAATATCATTTTAGTGATGGAACAGTCTGATTCCGGTAAAGCTCATTACCATCCCATATTTGTTACATGTATCTATAACATTATCATCCCTTACTGAGCCGCCTGGCTGTGCCACATATTTCACACCGCTCTTATGTGCTCGCTCAATATTATCTCCGAATGGGAAAAAGGCGTCAGAGCCTAACGCAACATCTGTCAGCTTATCAAGCCATTCTCTCTTTGCCTCTCTTGTAAACACTTCAGGCTTCTCCTTGAAAATATTCGGCCATGCGTCATCTGCAAGCACATCCATATAATCCTCTCCTATATACAGATCAATCGCATTATCTCTGTCTGCACGGCGAATACCCTCTACAAATGGAAGGTTCATTACCTGAGGTGACTGTCTGAGCCACCAGTTATCAGCTTTAGAACCTGCAAGGCGTGTACAGTGAATTCTTGACTGCTGTCCGGCACCGATTCCAATAGCCTGTCCGTCTTTCACAAAACATACGGAATTAGACTGCGTATATTTCAGTGTAATCATAGAAATCGCAAGATCAATCTTAGCCTGCTCAGTCATTTCTTTATTCTCAGTTACAATATTTGCAAAAAAATCATCATCAATTTTCAGTTCATTTCTTCCCTGCTCAAAAGTAATGCCAAAAACATCCTTATGTTCAAGCGGCTCCGGCACATAATCCGGATCGATCTGAATAACATTATAGTTACCGTTTTTCTTTGCTTTTAAAATATTGAGCGCCTCCTCTGTGTAGCCCGGCGCAATTACACCATCGGAAACTTCTCTTTTAATCAGTCTTGCTGTATCTGCATCGCAGACATCGGATAAAGAAATGAAATCTCCGAAAGAAGACATGCGGTCAGCTCCCCTTGCTCTTGCATATGCACACGCAAGCGGAGAAAGCTCTCCCAGATCATCAACCCAGTAAATTTTCGCCAACGTTTCAGAAAGCGGCAGTCCCACTGCAGCGCCTGCCGGCGATACATGTTTAAACGAAGTTGCCGCCGGAAGTCCTGTTGCTTTTTTCAGTTCACTTACCAGCTGCCAGCCATTAAATGCATCAAGAAAATTGATATATCCCGGTTTTCCATTCAGTACCTGAATCGGAAGTTCCCCGCCATTCGCCATATATATCCTGGATGGCTTCTGATTCGGATTACAGCCATACTTTAACTCTAATTCTTTCATGTTTCTTCTCCTTGTATTGTAAAATGATATTATTGTTTCTTAATCCTTGGTTAGCAATTCTTGTTTACAATTTTTGACTCATACTTTCCTGTTTTAATGTCAATGTAACGCACAAATAACGACACCTTATTATCTTCATTCAGGCTCTGCCACAGTGTATCAGTAAATGCATCCATATCATCCGGAATCTCAATCAACTTCGGCTCTCCTTCAAAACTCGGAAGCGGATTGCCATCACATTTATATGTATGAATAAAATGTCCTTCTCCCGGTGCAGGATTTTCATAAGCAAATGTATATCGATTACAGCTATCCGGACAGCCATTGTTACTTTTCAGAATCGACATTGCGTAATTATATGTTCCGCCTTCAATATGCATAATTCCCGAAATACGTGGTGTATAATTCGGCCCATCCGGCTCAAACTCTCTGCTTCGCAATGACTGTTCAAAAGTCATCTGTTTATCCATACCTTCATAAATCGTATCAGTCTGATCACCGTTAGTTACAATTGTCTTATTACCAAGAACACGCACCGGCGCATAGATAATCAGGCTTGGATCCACAAGCTTGGACGGATCAAAAGCCTGCGTACGAATACCTTCCCCGTTTTCTACGAAAATACGATTACGACTGTTAACGCTTCTTCCCATAATAAAGTAAGCTGTTACAGCCTTAGTTCCGTCCTTACTTCTTCCGATAATAATTCCACGGCCAGGATAAGAATTGTTCTGCAGTTCTTTTTCAATTGATAACATTTCCATGAATCTGTCTCCTTCTTCTTTTGATTTAGAATGTTCTTCTATTATATATAAAACACATCGGTTTTTCCAGTAGTATTCCTTCCTTTTATACAGAAAATCCCCTGAACATACTTCAATAGAAATATGAAAATAAAATTATTACAATTTTATTAAAATATCGTTACATTTTTTATACATTTTTTCTATTGAATGAATCATACATAAATACTAGAATAGTTACAGTTTATATATACGCGAGGTTATTATGAATAAAAACAGTACATCATCTTTAAAACAGCGAGATTATTTATTCGACAATTACAAAGCATTTTTAATATTACTTGTAGTAACAGGACACTTTATCGAGCCATGTTATCAAAACAATGATTTTCTGAATATATTAAAATGGCTGATTGTTTCTTTCCATATGCCGGCATTTATCCTGATATCCGGCTATTTTTCAAAAAAAGCACTGCCATTATCAGTTCTCATTCGCAAACTTGCAATTCCTTATGTTGTATACGAATTAGTTTATTATTTTTTCTATATCCTGATAATACATAAAAAAACAGGCATATATTTGTTATATCCCAAATTTTCTTTGTGGTACCTGCTTGCCCTTTTTGTGTGGCGCGTAATCACTCCTTACGTAAGGAAAATTCCACACTACATGGTGATTTCTGTAATTCTTGGTCTCTTTATCGGGTATTCCGATATGCCTGACAATTTCTTAAGTCTGCCAAGAATCCTCTTTTTCTACCCATTTTTCCTGGTTGGAGTGAACCTTTCACGCGAAACTGTCACAAAGCTTCGCTGCCGCACAGTACAAATCATTTCTGCCATCGGAATCATAACCTTTATACTTCTTCTGACTTTTGGTCCATTCCGACAGATATATTCGTCAAAAATATTTTACGGCAGATATAACTATGACTTTCTGAAACAGGAACCATTTGAGGGCATTCTATGCAGACTTATCTGCTATATTACAGGCATGACTTTAACCTTTGCCATTATGGCTCTTATATCAGAACGCCGTACCATCTATTCCTATATCGGAACACATACAATGGCAATTTATCTATTTCACGGCCTGACATATTCCTTTCTCAAAGACTGCACGCCACTGCTTGAAAATGTCGATACTCTTCCGGAAACTGTATTGCTCCTTACATTTTGTGTTTTATTAACTGTAGTTCTTTCTGTCCCGCAGCTTACAACATTCACAAACAAAATTGCAAGCATTCCCATACCAGACTTCCGAACATGGATCCCGGATAAATATCTGTCTCAGACTCTGTCAATGGCAGGTCGAATCTAATAATTAAAAGAATGCATAAAGCTATACCTTTTCACCTGGTTTTACAATGCGCTTTACGCATTCTTTTTTTATTTCCCAGATGTTACCACACACTCCGGATTCATTGAGACTCTCTATCTCAAAGACTCTTTTCCAGCTTTCCTGAATTTTACGGACTTCCTCCGGATAGAATCCTTTGTAACGTCCCTCAAAGAATTCGAACCCATTTGCAACACCAATATCTTTGAGATGCTGCTTATATGATTCCTCATCCGCCTTATCTTTTGGAAGATAGATTCTATTCAACACATAGTCCCATTTCAGATCGCTGAAATAAATCACTTCTCTTTCCGGCACTTCCAGTTCATAAACTACTGTTCCCGGTATCGGTGGCAGACACTCCTCTCTTCTGATTGCACACCAGATTGGTGCCTGCACATCATCCGGTTTTGGTACTTTTTTCGATGCCATTTTTGTAAACCAGTCATAGCTTTCCAAAAACAGTGGGGCGATATCTCCAAAATGAAGTTCTACATAGCGTCTCACATTAATAATTCTTCCATCTCTGTCTAACTGATATAATGTTTTGTCATTCTGCCTTGTATAAAGCTTTACTTTCTTTTCTTCCATAATCGCCTCCCCATAGCATTAATTGCAACGGCCTTTACAGTTTTTACAGTCACTGCCACAGCATGTTTTACCATTTTTCCTGTCTCTGATCATTTTCCTGATAATAAGGATGATCACCAGACAAATACCTGCCAATACGAAAAAAGTTCCCATAATATTCTTCTCCTCTACTACAACATAAATATAAGTTATATATTTATCTATACCTCATAGCTAAAATTATCAATCAGGCGAGTCTTTCCAATATAAACTGCCATAGCAACCAACACATCTTTTTCAACACTGTCAACCGGTTGCATTGTCAATGAATCGACTACGGATATATAATCAATCTTTGCAAGTGGCTCAGATTCAACAATCTTTTTCATTTCATCAAGCACTTCTTTTGCCGCGCACCCGGTATGAATGATCTCCTGCCCTTTTTTCACTGCTTTTGAAAGACATAGCGCCGCTTTTCTTTCTTCTTCATTTAAATATGTATTTCTTGAAGATTTTGCAAGCCCATCCTGTTCTCTCACAATCGGACAACCTATAATTTCAATATCAAAATTCAAATCCTGTACCATCTTTCGGATGATTGCAAGCTGCTGCGCATCTTTCTGTCCAAAATATGCTCTGTCCGGTGCTACAATGTTAAACAGCTTAGATACAACTGTGCACACTCCTTTAAAATGAATCGGTCTTGTCTTGCCGCAAAGAGTCTCTGACAATGTATCAATACTTACATATGCACAAGGATTTTGATACATCTCCTCCGGTTTCGGACAAAAAATCAAATCCGCGCCGAGACTTTCACACAATGCGCTGTCCCTTTCAAAATCTCTTGGATATGCCTCAAGATCTTCATTTGGTCCAAATTGTGTAGGATTTACAAAATCAGATACTACAACAATATCATTTTCTTTTCTGCATCTCTTAATCAGGCTTGCATGTCCTTCATGCAGAAATCCCATTGTAGGTACCAATCCTACGCTCTTTCCTTCCCTTTTCCAGCTCTTTACCAACTGTCTTGTTTCAGCTACAGTTTTTGTTACTTTCATTTCTGTTCTCCTTTTCCCTAATATGGATTGAAGATAGCCTCTTTTTCCGATATTCAATTTGCAATTACATAGTGTCTTTTACGTGAATGAAAAGAAACATAAAAAGTCTTATTATCATAACAATTGCTTTTTTAACATATCGTTTCTGAAATATAAGCTTTTCTACGCTATTTATGAAAATCTGACAAATAAGAACCCAGAAAACAGAGTATAGTTTTCTTTTGAAATACCATCTCCGCTTGGTATTATACCACAACTGTTTTGCATTTCATATATCAATTTGGCATAATTCCCGTCAAGTTGCCTTTGACTATTCAAGTAAATTTGAGTATAATGCGTCATAAAAGATAATACAAAGGAGTGAAGTCATCTATGAATATGAACTTTAATCAGCTCGCTATGTTCCAGCAACTAAAAACCGGTATGGATCGCTTTCGTGAAAATCATCCGAAATTTCCAATGTTTTTGCAGGCCGTATCACAGGATGCTCTTAAAGAAGGCTCTGTAATTGAAATAAATGTTACCACACCGGAAGGGAAAAATTATTGTTCCAACATTAAAATAAATACTGATGATCTGTCTTTAATTGAAACTTTGAAAAACATGAAATCATAATGCACCAGCCACTCAGTCATACTATAATAAAATTGTACAAAATCAAGAAATAATATTGCTTTTTATCAAAAAATCTGTTTATCTATTATTATGATAAAATTATAGTGAGGTGTACAAGATGAAACCGATAAAAGAGGGTAAAGTCCGCGAAATCTATGATAACGGCGACAGTCTGATCATGGTTGCAACTGACCGTATCAGCTGTTTTGATGTGATTTTAAAAAATGTTGTAACAAAAAAAGGTACTGTCCTTACTCAGATGTCCAAATTCTGGTTCGACCTGACAAAGGATATTCTTCCAAACCACATGATTTCCACAGATGTAAAGGATATGCCGGAATTTTTCCAGCAACCTCAGTTTGACGGAAACAGCATGATGTGCAAAAAACTTGAGATGCTCCCAATCGAGTGTATCGTACGTGGTTACATTACAGGAAGTGGATGGGCAAGCTACAAGGAAAACGGAACCGTATGTGGCATTAAACTTCCGGAAGGTCTGAAAGAATCTGACAAGTTGCCAGAGCCTATCTATACTCCTTCCACAAAAGCCGAGATTGGTGATCACGATGAAAATATTTCCTATGAGCAGAGTATTGCTCATCTGGAAAAATATTTTCCAGGAAAGGGCGAAGAATACGCAGCAAAACTTCGCGACTGTACAATTGCTCTGTATAAAAAATGTGCTGATTACGCACTGAGCCGTGGAATTATTATTGCCGATACTAAATTCGAATTTGGTCTTGATGAGAATGGTAACATCGTCATTGGTGACGAGATGCTCACACCTGACAGTTCTCGTTTCTGGCCAGCAGATGGTTATGAACCGGGACACGGACAGCCTTCATTTGACAAACAATTTGCCCGTGACTGGCTGAAAGCAAATCCAGATAACGACTGGACTCTTCCGGATGACATTGTTGAAAAAACAATTGAAAAATACCTGCAGAGTTATGAGATGCTGACAGGCAAAAAACTTTAATATTTACCCAAAAATCCCCTCGCCAGCGAGGGGATAATTTTTTCTTATCTTTTATTTTCTTTTGCACGCTCGTCCCAGAAATAGCAATCATCTCTTCCAATCACTGCAGAGGTAAAAGGTGTCCCATCATTCTTTTTATAATGCTTTGTAGCACGAAGTACATATTTAGCACCTACATATACAATCGGAACGTTGAAAAATACTATCAAAATATTTCCCAAATCAGAAAATGCCCAAAGGTTCCCCAGCTCCAATCCTGCGATATTACATAAAATACCAAATGTTGCGACAAACAATGCAATGATTCTCACAAGATTGATAAACCCTTTGTCCGTACGTATACGATTTGCTGCTATTTCAGAAAAACTGATCATCCCAAGCATACATGTATAGGCAAACATACCAAAACATAAAGTGACAAGAAATGTAATAATTGCATTTGCAGCCGTTCCCGGTGTGAGTGTCGCAATGGACTCTGTGAATTTCGGTAGTTTATCAAGCTCAGCCCAGGCATCTGCATTCGGACCATCCCAGCAATGAGCCATAACAACAACAAATCCAGAAAGGGTACATATTACAATGGTATCAAGGAAAACTCCGATAGAAGCAAGTATTCCCTGTTCACACGGATGTTTTGCATCAGAAGCTGCTGCAGACATAGTAATCGTACCCTGACCTGCCTCGTTTGACATAAGTCCACGCTTCACGCCCTGTGCCAATACCGTTCCAAACATTCCCCCGAAAAAAGCTTCCGGCTTAAACGCCCCTGTAAACACCGCTTTAAAAAAATACGGAATTGACGATATGTTAAGTACAATCAAAACTACAACAGTTACAATATATAAAACCGCCATTACAGGTACCATTTTATCTGTCCATTTTGTAACTTTCTTAATTCCTCCAAATGCTATGAATGCTGTTGATACTACTGTTATTATTCCGACGATATAATAAAAAGCCGAATCACTTGAGATAATAGTCCCAGTTGCAATTTCTGCCATTCTTCCTACTGATGAAACTACATTAAAGCCCTGTGCCGGCAGACAACATAAAGCATAAAGAATATAAAGTACAGACAGAAATACTCCGATCCATATCTTATTTCCTAATAATTTCCTGCCATAAAACGGAAGTCCTCCAACAAATTCATTCTCTTTTTTCTCTTTAAAAATCTGTGCCAGCACACCTTCCATGTATGCCACAGCCATTCCAAAAAAAGCAGAAATCCACATCCAGAATAAAGCTCCCGGTCCTCCCACTGCAATTGCTCCGGTCACACCAATAATATTTCCCGGTCCAACTCTCATCGCTGAACTTAGAAGAAATGCCGCAAGAGGTGAAATCCCAGTACTGACAGCTCTCTTCTCTGTCATAATCTGTATCCCCTTTTTAAAGTGAGTTATCTGCATAAATCCAATGCGAAAACTAAAGAAAATACCTGATCCAAGTAACAATATGATAGCAAATGAAAAGTTTCCTAAAAGAGGAATAGATGCATACCACTCGAAATTCGTAGGAAAATCCCACAAAAAATCAGATAGCGGTCCGATAAATGCAAATATTCCATTAATTGATTCAAAAATCCCCTGCATGCCTCTTACTCCTTTTCTTCAAAGTCCCTTCCGACGCTCTGATCCTCATTTATTTACATTAATTTAATTATGATATTTTTATTATAGCGCATTCCATATAAATACACCACAAAAATAAAACCTGCCATATCGGATTCTCTACCAATACGACAGGTTTACCATTCTATATGATTTTTAAAAATTAGGCCTCTGCGAACTGATCCTTTCCTACAAAGCAAAGCGGGCACTGAAAATCTTCCGGAACATCTTCCCATTTTGTTCCAGGTTCAATTCCTCCCTCTGGATATCCCTGCTCTTCATCATATTCCCATCCGCAAACTTCACATACATACTTCATATCTCTATTCTCCTTTTAACGTTATAATAGATTCAAAATTCCGAAAACCCCTTCTGAATTTTGAATCTATTATAACGCAGTTCACATTAAAAGGCAAATATACATTCTGTAAAGACAATAAAAAAACTATAAAAATGGCATGTAAAAGGGCTATCCGATCTTTCTTTACAAATCGAATAGCCCCATTAATGAATTTCTAAAAGTCTCACTATATACACCTGTCCCTTTCATAGATTTTGGATCTGTCCATTATGGATCTCTACCTTTTCTTTTAATCATCTCCTCTAGTTTCATCTATAATAAACTCTTTAAGAGATTTTAATAAAATCGGGAATCTAATTAATTATGCCATTGGACCTTTCCTCTTTTCATAAGATTTGGTTTTTACTGGTAAAATTAACGAGCCATTGGACCGTCCTCCGTGTTCTAAGAATCGAAATCTGCTAACCACTTATTCTTTCTCTATCAGGAATAAATTTCCTTTATCTTTGTTAGGTTCTCTTCTTTTGTTGTATTTATATTATCACATTTCTTTTTGTTTGTAAACCCTTTTTTTGATATTTTTTTCATCTTTATATTATTGTCTGAATTTTATATAATAATTATACTATTTGAACAAACAGATTTACTCAATCCTTTCTCGAATGATGAAAAAGATTCTTTTTGTGTTTTATTTTCATTCTAATTACATATTCAGCAACGCTTTTTTCTTTCACTGTTACTGCTAAGATTTCTAATCCAAGAAGGAAAATATGAAATTCAAATTTTTCAATCGGCTCAAAAATCAATGCCAATGACAATATCAGTTTCATACCCGCAAATAGGGCTGATACTTTCCATTTTTCTTTTTTGCTTTTCTTTATCAGAACTTCTTCAAGTTCTTCATTCACTTCCTGTAATCCTAGGATTCCCCATGTAACTCCCATTAAAAGGAGCACTTTCTGCTGTCCAAGTAAAAAACAAATTCCCATAATAAACAGGATCAAAGAGGAAGCTCTACTTTTATATGTAACTAAATAGCGCTTCTCTTTGATATTAAAAATCATATCGGTCACGCTCGTAAGTACCATAATACTTCCTAGTATAGAAGGAAGCCAGCGCGCCACTCTTCCCGGAGCAACAATACACAACAGCCCAACTATAGGAAGCATTACTCTGTAATATTTCTCAATGCTACTCATTTTTCATCCCCCGGTACTGAAATAAATGCTAATCGGCTTTCATCACTGCCTCAATATCCTCTATTGTTCTCGGAATGTCTGCAGAAAGATTCTCACATCCATTTTCTGTAACCAGACAATTATCTTCCACACGGAATCCAATTCCCCATTCTTCATGGTAAATGCCTACATCTATACAAAATACCATGCCCGGAGCAATTACCTCTGGTTTTTTTACTACATCATGAACGTCAAAACCAATATGATGAGCACCTCCATGCCACATATATGTTCCGATTTCATCATAAGAATTCAGAACACCTGCCTCTTTCAACCTTTCACAATTATATCTGCGGATTGTCGCATCCACATCATCCATCTTCATCCCCGGCTTCACAATGCGAAACATATAATCAGAAGTAGCCAGCGCACATTCATACAGCAACTTTTGCTTATCACTAAACCGTCCGTTACACGGCCATCCTCTGGAAACATCTGTAATAAGATTATCATATTGCGCTCCTACATCATTGAGCACCATATCCCCATCCTGTGCCTGTCCATGATATCCATAATAATGAATACAAAAATTATTTCTTCCAGCTGATATAATAGACGGAAATCCCGGTCCTTTCGGGCCAAACTGTCCTAATGCATGATCGAATTCTGCTTTATACTGGTACTCATACATTCCTGGCTTAGAACTTTTCATCATTGCAAGGATTCCAGCTTTTGTTATCTTTTCTGCTTCCTTTAAAGCCTCAATCTCACAAGGCTGTTTAATTAGTCTTAATTCACGAATCAGCGAATTCGCATTTCCAATTTGAAAATACGGTATCTGGCACTGTACATATCTTAAAAATTTTTGAGCCGGCCGGTCAATGTCCGAAGCATTAATGCGATACAGATCCAGATAAAGATATCCGTAATTGCCACTTGCCGCCATTTTACGTATGTCACCTTCAAAATTCTGACAGAAAAGTATCTCATCTATCCCAGATATATCCGAAGCCTCGTGAGGCTTTACACGAGTGCCTGTCCATCGTTCTGCCATCATATCCGGAGGAAGAATATATAACCGCTCGCTAACTACCCCTTCACTATCCTTTGCTGCCAAAAGCACAGCCTCTTTGCACTCCAGCCCTGTCAGATACACAAAATTTCTGTCCGCAAAAAACGGATAGTACTCATCATTCGTCTTTCTGATTTCTTCCCCTGAGAATATCGCAAGCAACGCTCCAGCCGGCAGCTTCTCATACAACCGTCTCCGATTTCCCCTATAAAATTCTGAATTCATTTTTCAGCACCTCATTTCATACCTGTTATTCCATCTTATGATGTTAGGGTCAAACGACCCTAACATATCTCTGCAATTTTGTATAACATGCAAGGTCTCCCTCCGGTTTCATAGTTCATCTCACCAATTACTTTCCCGGATTTGGCCAGATAATTCATATATCGTCTCACCGTAACCCCTGTAAGTCCAATTTTACCCGCAATATCATCTCCTGTAAACCACTGATCTTTATTCTCATTCAAATAATCTATAATGAGAAAAAGCGTCTTCTCCTGGATCCCTTTCGGATAAATATCTTCGCTTTTTCTCCGGGAATTATCTACAATGAAATCAATATTTTTCTGATTCAACGTAGCAATATCTTTCAGCGCATGGTTTTGTGCAACGAATTTTTCCAAAGCAATCTGAAAACGGTCAAAAGTAAACGGCTTAACCAGATAATCCACAACGCCAAGATGCAAAGCTTCTTCCAGTGATGCACGATCATTCGCAGCTGTCACCATAACCACTTCCACAGAAATCTTATTGTTCCTGATATGCCGTAATGTTTCAAAGCCATCTGCCTTCGGCATATATACATCAAGAATCATTAAATCGACCTTATGCTTTTCTAAATATTCAAGAGCGCTCTTTCCATCCCTGCATCTTCCGACCACTTGAAAATCCTTATTTTTCCCAATATACTGCTCATTTATCATTGCAACCATAGGATCATCTTCTACGATTAATACCTTATACATCATTTACCTCTACTTTCGTTTTCTATTGCCGTAAAACTGACTGAAAATGAAGTCCCCATACCCTCCTGCGATTCTACAGTGATCTTTCCTCCATGTCCTTCAACCATTGTTTTGACCTGATAGAGCCCGGTTCCTCTTCCCTCTCCTTTTGTCGAATAGCCATTTTCAAAAATGTGTATCATATCCTCTTCCTTAACACCATTTCCTGTATCATCCACAGTTATCAAAACTGCACCTGGTCGGGAATATATGCCAAACAAAAGCTCTTTTGGATCATCATAATCTTTCTTCTCGTCCATTGCGTCAAAAGCATTATCCAGCAAATTCCCTATAACTGTTACCAATACTTCAGACGGCAGATTCATATCTGACGGTGAATAGAAACATCCTTCCCGCAAAATAAATTTCACATCTAACTCAGAGGCTCTTGCAGTTTTTCCTATCAAAAGCGCTGCAACTGCAGGTTCGCTTACTGCATTCATTATTTTACTGATTGTCTCTCTCTGTACCATTGTAATATTTTGAATATATGACGTTGCTTCCTCGTACATTTCCATTTGTATCAAACCGAGGATTACGTGAAGCTTATTTGTAAAGTCATGGTTGTTGGCTCTCATAGAGTCTACCAGATATCTTGTTCCCGCAAGATCTTCCATTAGCTTCGTATACTCAGCTCTGTTATGAAGAATACCCACGGCTCCTACAATCTTATCTTCTTCTTTAACAGGAATGCTGTCAATCAAAATATCAGTATTTCCAAGATTTCTATTAAATTCTTTCTCTCCACTCTCAAGAGTATGTACAAAAATCTCTCCATTACTGATATCATTAATTTTCCGTCCTACAATATTATCTTCTGTAAATATTTCTGTTGCCTCAATCATCTTTACAGCAGCCGCATTTGCAAACTGAACAGTTCCATCGCCATCAATCGCAAGAATCCCTTCTGCAAGCGATTCCAAAATATTGTCTCGTATTTTATACATTGCAGTGAACGTATCCGGTTCATATCCGAGTAAACTCATTTTAATTTTTTCAAAAAGCCTTGCTGAAATAAAGAGTTCTATAACCAACGCTACAATGGTAATCAAAACAAATATCAAAAGAATCTGATATGTTTCACTATGAATATTTTCCATCAGCATAATCGCCATTACAACTCCAATATACTGTCCACTTTCGTTATAGATTGCCGCATAAGCTCTGCGCTGCACACCGGACGGTCCTGTTTCATCCGTAGTATAATATGCTTTGGAGTTATCATCAAACTTCGGAAGATTACCATCATATACTGTACCGATCAGCTCATGATTGGAATGATATATACGGACATTATCCTTTCCCACCACCGAAATGACATCTATATCATCTAATGTATCTTTCAAAGAATCAAGATATTCCGACAGCATAACCGATGATTCTTCTTTATTTTTGTTATTTGCCGTAAGAATCGGAGAGCGGGCAATAGCTTCTGCCACATTCTGAAGATTTTGATCCCGCTTTTGGGTTTCAAAGTGAATGTTAATTACAATACCTGCTACACCAAGAAACATAGCAAGCGAAACAATTAGTATCATCTGTGACCGAAAAAATAAATTCTGGATATTCTTTAATGTATTTTGTTTATGCCTGGCATTTTTACATGCTTTTTCTTTTTTCTTTTCATCTCTTACCATAATTTTAATATTTTCCTATGCATACTCTTTTGAAAATCTTCATCTGTTTCTTCATATCATTTAATCATAAATCTTAATAGAATTCAAATTTATTACTATCTGCGCATCCTTTTGAAAGTAAAAAAAATGTCTTTGATAAAACTTTTCTTTCTATGTTTCGTAAAATTGTTTTCTACAATTTACAGTGATATGATTTCTTCGAAAACAAATTATATCTGTAAATTACCAGGAGGTCTTTACTATGGGTTCTATTCTTGAAACAATGATGCTTGTCTGTTTTGGATTTTCATGGCCTTTAAATGTTATAAAAGCATATAAGGCAAGAACAGCCAAAGGGACAAGTTTACCATTTATCTTTCTTATTATTGCCGGTTACATAGCTGGCATCAGTGCAAAGATTATTACTCATCAGGTAAATTATGTGTTGATTGCCTACATTATCAATCTGGCAATTGTATCGCTCAATCTCATTGTTTATTTCAGAAACGCTGCTTTAGACAGAAAATACGCTTAGAAGTCGGAGGTTTTAAAATGTTTAGTCTTGAAGTAAAAAACTACAAAGCACTCAACAAACTTGCCGAACATGACGGTATCGTCATTTTTGGTGGAAGCAACGACATGACCATTCCTTTGTGCGAACTCAAGCAGGCATTTTCCATTGAATCAAATCTATACAATAGAAGTTTTCAAGAACTTTCCATTGAAAATGCGATTGAAATTTATGATTCCTGCATAGCCCCGTTAGAGCCAGAAACAGTTTTATTGCATATAGGTGAAGCTGATCTTGACTTTTTTGAAGAGAGTCCCTCCGACTTTGACCAAAAATACTTTGAATTGATTGCATACATTAAAACTCATAATAGAAAATGCAGAATAGCAATCATCTCGCTCAAAAATGAGAATAATTCCTCAACTATTTCCGAATTAAATAAACATCTGAAATACATCTCACAATGCGAGCACTGCGAATTTGGAGACATCACAAGTAAACGTGTATGGAACCCACAGGGAACAAAGGACACCATATCTTTCATCTATTCTATAGGTTTTGTCCGGCCCCTGAAAAATCGTCATCCCATTTATGACCTTGTAAAAATATTATTCTGCTATGAGCAGCCTTGTATCTAAAAGAAAAAGGAAAGTAAGCGTATCCACACCTGCTTTCCTTTTTTTCTTATTTATATTATATAAAATCAATTTTTTCTTTCCAGGCTTTCAAAAGCCTCTCCATCTGAAATGCCGCATTTGCCGGACTCGTAGATGGGAGCTTCACAATCTCTCTTCCGGTTATCTCATAGCTGTATTTCATATATAATTCAAAAGCCTTTCCTCCATTTGCATAAATTCTCTGAATTGGTGCCGCTTTTAAAATTCTTGTAATATCCGTTGGAACCACGTTTTTAATAGAACTGTCACTGGAACCGATAATATCACACTCTGCAATTACATCCCATACAGCAATGTGATATTTCAACAAAAAATCTTTTTTCTCAGAGACAGTCTCCGGTATCTTCTCCACACCGCACAAACTCCCCAGAACCTTCCAAAAACGGTTCTGGGGATGTCCGTAATAAAACTGCTGCTCTCTGGATTTTACCGAAGGCAGAGTCCCAAGTATCAAAATACGAGAAGCACTGTCATACACCGGTTCAAATTCATGTCTGATATGTTGATATTCTCTATCCATGATTTTCCCCCTTACTATGGTTGTACAACTGCTTTCCTATCTTTTATTTTTATTTGTAACAATTCCAACTGCAGTAATAATAATTGTCACAGCAATTCCTAAAAACAGAGAATCTATTGTCGCAGGAAGGATAAATTTTCCGATCAATGTGAAGACCGGTCCTGCAATCATAGCTGCCATTGCATATTTCGGTGGAACTTTGCCAGGCATAAATAACGCAGTGCAAAGAGGTATGAATGCTACAGAACCACGAAGTCCCATGGACATAAAGCTCCATCCAAGTATAAGATCTCCAAGATTTCCACAACTGAAAATAGCACTTACCACCAGTATTACTACAATGATCATACGTGTAACTTTCAGTGTCTGCTCCGGTCCTGCTTCTTTATTGACATACACTTTATAGATATCACGACAAAAGATAGAAGACATACCTAATGAAAGTCCTGCGCCGGTTCCGACAACCGCTACTAACAGCGTAGCCAGCATGATTCCGGCAACAAGTGGTGGCATCTTGTCCAAAATAAATACAGGAAGAGCCATCTTCGTATCAATATCCGGGTAATTCAGTCTCATATACATTCCGACAAATATACCTGCCACACCAATAATCGGTATAAGTACTGCACTAAGTATTGCACCCGCTCTGGATACCTTCAGTGATTTTGCAGTAATGATCGCACTGATATAACTCTGTGTAGTCAACACACCTAAAAGAAGTGAGATACCTGCGCCCAAATCTACCGTTGCGCCTCTTGCAATAAGATTAAAATAAACATCATGTGGCAATGCCGGATTATTTAAGAACACATCCAATCCACCGCTGATATATATTGCAAATATTCCACAGATTCCTACTGAGACATACATAAGGATCGTTTTTACAATTCCTACAAGTCCTGCCCCAAGGGATCCCCCAAAGAGCACATAGACAAGCATTAAAACAATTGTCAAAATCGTTCCCTGCCAGGATGTAAGAGAACTTACAGCTGTAATCAACGCAACTCCTGAAAGAATCTGCGCAACAATACTAAGAAATGTTCCAAGTGAATTTAATAACGCAACAATTGTGCTGCTCTTTTCACCATATTCTGCGGCAAATAACTGAGGCAAAGTTTTGATTCCACTATTATACAATGGTTTTGCAAAAACCAGACCTAGAACCAATACTCCAATTCCGCCTCCCAATGTAAACCACCATGCAGAAAAACCATATGTATATGCCAACTGTGCGGTTCCAATCGTAGAAGATCCTCCTACAAGAGTTCCTATGATTGCTCCGGTCACCAGACCTACCGTACCATTATGGCCACCATCAAAATCCGCGGCAGACTTTACCTGTCTGCCGGAATAAATACCTGTTCCTATGATAAGTACAATTACTAAAAGTGCACCAACATAATGCATCAATGTCATCTTGATACCCTCATTTCTCTAAATTTCTATCTCGGATATAACACATCAAATCCTGGGAAAACCGGTTCTCCTGTGTAATATTTCGGTTCTTCCTTACCGTCAAGTACACGAATGGCACCTGCTGCCAGCGCATCCATCTCATACTCGCCTGGGTATAATACCACCGGTGCGATAAATTCGACACGCTCTCTGATCCATCCTGTCATCATCTCAGAATATGCAACTCCACCAGTCAGAATGATTGCATCAACTTTACCTTTCATAACTGATGCCATAGCCGCAATATCTTTTGCAATCTGATAAGCCGTTGTACGGTAAACCAATTCTGCATATTTGTCGCCATCTTCAATTCTTTTCTCTACTTCGCGGGCATCAGAAGTTCCCAAATGAGCTGTCCATCCACCTGTCTTCATAATCTTTGTAAGCATCTCTTTCTCTGTATACTTACCAGAATAACACAGACCAACTACATCAGCGAGAGGGGCTGTTCCTGTTCTTGTAGGAGCCATACGTCCCTCTCCACGGGTACTGTCAACCGTATCTACCATTTTTCCCTTACAATGCGCACTTACAGAGATTCCTCCACCAAGATGCGCAACAACCAGATTCAACTCTTCATAATCTTTTCCAGAATCTGATGCATATTTTCTTGCTGCTGCTCGCTGATTCAGCGGATGACCACGGCTGGTACGGAACAGTTCTACAAATCCTGTCATACGGGCTTCTTCCTCAAATTCATCAACGCTGCTTGCGTCAACGATAAATGCGCGCCCTCCAAATTCTTCTGCAAAATCTTTTGCAAGAAGCGGTCCCAAATTTCCCGGATGCTTGCTTCCAGGTCCTATCTGTCCGTGCTCATACATCTTGTCATTTACTTCATATACTCCACCGGACATAGGAAGCAGTCCTGTACAGATTGCAGAAAATCCATCTGCTGTGCTTGGATCTACTCCTTTTTCTTTCAAAGTCTTTGTAATAATTTCCTTTCGATAAGGAAGCTGATCTACGATATTTGGGAATACTGCCAGATCGCTGGCAGGATGATCAATTGTTTCTGAAAAAATCCTTTTATCATCCTCATATAATGCTACTTTCGTAGAGGTTGATCCTGGATTCAATACAATAATTCGGTACATATATCCTCCTTAGTTATCTCCCATTGACTGTGCTGCAAGTACAGCGAGAGCAATGGAATTCATCTTGGATGTATCTGAACTTGCTCTGGATGTCAGAACCATAGGCTTTGCTGCTCCCATAATACATCCTGCTTTTTCACACCGGGCAAAATATTCCATAGATTTATTCAAAATATTTCCTGCCTCAATATCAGGAGTAATCAAGATATCTGCATTTCCGGCTACCGGATGATCAATTCCCTTATGACGTGCAGCCTCTACAGAAACTGCATTATCCATAGCAAGAGGACCTTTTACCATACATCCAGTGATTTCTCCTGCTTCATTCATCCTTGTAAGCTCAGCAGCATCTAATGTTGCCGGCATTTTTTCATTTACTTTCTCAACAGCACAGAGTACTGCAACTTTCGGATTTTCATTACCCATAGCATGAGCAATCTGTGTACATGCTTTAATAAGATCTACTTTTTGCTCCAGTGTAGGTGCAATAGTCATTGCTGAGTCACTGAGAAGGAACAAACGATCAAATCCTGCAACTTCCATCACACCTACATGGCAAATCAAATTTCCTGTACGCAGTCCGTATTCTTTATTTAAAAGAGCCTTCAATGCAACAGAAGTATCTACAAACCCTTTCATTGGGAGAGATGCTTTTCCCTCTCTTACAAGCTTGATTGCTGTAGCACACGCTTCTGGTTTCTCTTCTTCATTCACAATCTCAAATGCAGAAATATCTATATTTTTACTTTCTGCAATTTCACGGATCTCTTTTTCATTTCCTACCAGATATGCTCCTTTGATGATCCTGTTCTTGTATGCGTTATATACAGATAAAAGCACATCCTCATCCTGGGCAACAGCCACAGACAATGTCTGTGGCTCCCCATTCTGAACTTTTTCTATTAATTCCTGAAAACTACGAATCATATTATCTTCTCCCTGTTTTCTATTCTGCCCAGATTTCTTCGTCTGTCGGAATGTATTTTTCCGGCATTACATAAGCGATTCTTGCAATGTTTACAAGATGATGCCACCATAAGTTCTCACTGATGGAGTTATTTCCCCATGTTCCGCATCCAAGAGTAGCTGTAGGATTCAGTCCATTGTCAAATCCTCCGCCAAGTCCTGAAGAACCGATCATGTTTACACCGATACGGGATACCGGAAGAAGTTCTGCTGCATATTCAACGTGATCTTTATTATTGGAATGAACAACACTACTGTGTCCTGCACCTTCGTTTTTAAGATTTGTAACAGCTTTATCAACTGCTTCTTCCCATGTCTTATAGCTGTTGATTGCGATAACCGGACATAATTTTTCTTTTGCAAGATATTCCTCAGCACCTGATTTTTCAATTTCAACAAGAAGGAATTTTGTATCTTCCGGAACTTTGATTCCTGCTTTTTCTGCGATGAATACCGGTGATGCTCCAACCATATCTTTATCAATTGCTCCTTCTGGGAACATTGCTTTTCTAAGAGCATCTACTTCTGCTGGCTCTCCAACATAGTAAGCACCCTGTTTCTTCAGCTCTTCAACCATCTCATCATGTTTTTCTTCCGGAATATGTACGCACTGTTCACAAGTACATAATACACCATTGTCATAAGTACGGCTGATTGCAACTTTCTTAGCTACTTCTGCAAGATCAACATCAACATCTACCAGTGTCTGAACGTTTCCTGCACCTACACCAAATGCCGGTTTTCCACTCTTGTATGCAGCCTTAACCATTCCAGGGCCACCTGTAGAAATACATGCATCACACTCTGACATCAGAAGTCCGGAAAGCTCAACTGTAGGTTCCGGGATAATCTGGATCAAATCTTCCGGTGCTCCAACTTCTTTTAATGCAGCACGCATAAGATTTACAGTTTCAACACCAGTTTTCTTTGCACGTGGATGTGGTCCAACGATAATAGCATTTCCACCTTTTAATGCGATCATTGCATTCTGCATTGGTGTCATTGTCGGGTTTGTAGTTGGTGCAACTGCTCCGATAACACCGATCGGTTTTGCAACTTTAACAATACCTTCATCTTCAACGTACTCGATGATTCCTCTACTCTTAACACCTTTCAACTTGTTCCATACTGCTTTTGCTTTACCTTTGTTCTTTTTGATCTTGTCTTCGTAAACACCCATACGTGTCTCTTCAACAGCCATCTTAGCAAGCATCTCGCCATTGTCATAAATAATCTTTCCGATTGCGCGAACAGCTTTGTCTACATCTTCCTGAGAAAACTGTTCAAATTCCTGCTGTGCTTTTCTTCCTTTTTCAATAAGGTCTAATACATATTCTTTTGCTTCCATTTCATTACCTCCGTTTGTTCCGAACTCATTTGTTTCGTTGTACGTCTAATGTACTACATTCTATTTTTAAATTCAATTGGGATATTTCATAAATAATTTTATCATTTTTTGTTCAATATGTTCTACATTGAACATATTGATAAATTATTGACATTATTGTTAATTTTTCGTTCCTTTTAATATCAAAAAAAGGAGCCGCCTATAAAAGCAGCTCCTGCCATAATTTTAATCTTTCATCCATAAATTCCGTTATTGCTCTTTTGTCTCTCGCTTCCAGTATATCAACCTCTTTTAAATAATTATCCGGCAACGCATTCGGTCTTCCCTGCTCCAGAGACACCTCAATAGCCTTATGTCTTGTGAATGCAGCAATCTTATGTATGATATTATCTAGCTGCTGCAGCATCCGATTGTGTGAAATCTCCCCTAAATACTGATTAAATTTTTTACTTACATCATAAATCTTATCTGTATCTGCCGGGGTTTCATTCATAGCGATCTTAAATTCTTCTCCCAGCTTGCGAAGTTTGCCAATCTCTTCATCAGATGCATTCAGAATTGCCAGATAAAGCATCGAGTTTGCAACGGCTATCTTAACTTCCAAAAGCTCCTCCATAGAATGCTCTGATAAAATCAATCCATACATCAAAGGATTCAATAGCTTATCGTTAAATTCTTCTACTACAAAAGTTCCCTCAGATCTCCGTATCTCAAGCACGCCAAATGCTACAAGAACCTTAATCGCTTCACGTACAGCATTACGGCTTACTCCCAGCTTTTCGCTGAATTCCACCTCTGTCGGGATCTTATCGCCCGGCTTCAATTCCCCGCTGATCAAAGCATCTGTAATCCTCTGTATAATTATTTCAGAAATCGATCCCTTAGGAAGTTCTGCAAACAACTTATTGATTTCCATATGTTAATCCTCTCATCTTCAAATCCCCATATCAGGTTAATATACATGCTATGTAGCTTATTATAGCAAACCAATTCTATAATTTACAAGAGGTATCTTTTATTCTAATCTTGCATATTTCCAATCCCAGACAATTTCTCTGTAATTTTCTACTTAAAATCTTTTTTGTTTATCATGAAAGAATCAATAGCATAAACCTATTAAAACATTTATAATATCTTTATACTGTTTACAAAGGAGAGTCTCATGTCAAATATTATAGAAATCACAGATTTTGATGCACCGGAGCTGGATCCCTATGCCCGTCTCACAGAGCGGCAGCTCCTCAATCGAGATGAACCGGAAAAAGGACTTTTCATTGCTGAAAGTCCCAAAGTAATTGAGCGTGCTCTTGATGCAGGATGCAGCCCGGTTTCTCTTTTACTGGAGCGTAAACATATCGCCGGAGAAGCCAAAGATATAGTGGCACGATGCAGCCACATTCCAATATACACAGCTGATTTTGAAGTATTAACGCAGTTGACCGGATTTAATCTGACCAGAGGGGCTCTGTGCCTGATGCATCGTCCCAATCTTCCGGATGTAACAACCGTCTGTGACAAGGCTCGCCGCATTGCTATTCTGGAAAACGTAATGAACCCTACAAACATCGGTGCGATTTTCCGCTCTGCGGCAGCACTGAATATTGATGCCGTCCTTCTCACCCCCGCATGCGCTGATCCACTCTACCGCCGTGCTATCCGTGTCAGTATGGGATGTATTTTCCAGATTCCATGGACTTTTCTCGGAAAAGATGAGTCTATCTGGCCTCAGCCTGCACTCAGCAGCCTTCAGGCTGCCGGATTTAAAACCGTTGCCCTTGCACTTAATGACAACTCTATCCGTATTGATAATCCCAAACTTTTGGCTGAAGAGAAACTTGCCATAATTCTGGGAACCGAAGGTGATGGTCTTGCCGCTGACACAATCGCTGACTGTGATTACACAGTAAAGATTCCTATGTCCCACGGCGTAGATTCTTTGAATGTTGCAGCCGCCAGTGCAGTTGCTTTTTGGCAGCTTGGAAACAGAATGTAGCAAACATCATTTTATTCTTATACATGTTAAATTTCTTCCAAAGGAGGTTAAATATATATGAACCCGACCGTTAGCATTATTGTACCTGTTTATAACGCCGAATCTACTATTTCTCGCTGTATTGACAGCATTTTAACCCAGGAATACACTGATTTCGAATTGATATTGGTCGATGACGGGAGCCAGGACTCTTCCGGTGCTATCTGCGATCAGTATGCATCTTATGATTCCCGCGTCCGCGTGATCCACAAAGCAAATTCCGGTGTATCTGATTCCAGAAATATGGCATTAGATCAGGCCAGGGGCATCTATATACAATTTCTCGACAGTGATGACTGGATTACGCCCAATGCCACTCAGCTTTTTGTGGATACAGCAACTCATTTTCATTGTGATCTTGTCATCTCCGATTTTTACCGGGTAGTCGGAGAACGCGTATCTGTAAAAGGCGATATCGAAGATGATTGTATCATGACTCAGGAAGAATTCGCCTCCCATATGGTTGAAAATCCCGCAGACTTTTATTATGGCGTATTGTGGAATAAGCTATATCGCCGGGACATTATAAAAAATCACCAACTGCGCATGGATACAAGCATAAGCTGGTGCGAAGATTTTATGTTTAATCTGGAATATCTGCGCTATGCAGAGACCATCTATGCGCTGCAGGTTCCTATCTACTATTATGTAAAAACCAAAGGATCTCTGGCCAGTCAGGGAATGAATATATCCAAAACTATCCGTATGAAACTGATGGTCTTTGAATACTATAACAATTTCTACAAACATGTGCTTGATGAGACAGATTACGAAAAAAACAGACTGCAGATTTACCGGTTTCTGATTGACGCTGCCGGAGACGGCACTGTTCCTCCTACTATTTTTCCAAATTCCAAAAAGCTGGGAGAAGAACGCAGCCAGATCTCCGAGGCAACACTCTCTGCGGAAGGAATCCTGATGGACGAATATCGTAGCCGAAAGCTTCTGGACTATTATCTGGAGTCCGTTGCCCAAAAGAACAATCTGTCCCTTGAAGAGACCCGGCTATTACTTTGTCTGAATCAGCCTCACCAGTGTAATAGCCGCCTGGAGCTTTCGGACTTCACCGGGCTTACTCCCCGGAAACTGTCCTCCCTGCTCCAGAAACTCTCTTCCAAAGGACTAGTTAAAGTGAATACCAAACGAGAAACAAAGTCACTGATAATCACCTTCCTGCCAACTGCGCTTCCGATTCTCGAAGAACTGGCTAATGCCCAAGGCAAATATGATCAGGCACGTTTCGATGGATTTACGGAAGAAGAACTGATCCAATACTCTGCCTTATCAGAAAAGATGAAACGAAATATGCAAAAGATTCTTTGATATGGAAAGATGATAAATTTATTAAAATTTATCATCTTTCATCATTGCTTTTATTATCATAATTAAGGAAAATAATCCCAAAAAGTACGCCTGCAAGCGCAAGTGCCAATCCAAGTCCTGTATAGAAAACAGCAATGAATACATCAGGCACAATTCCGGAGGAACGAAGCCAGACACCTCCTCCCATCATGAAAGCCATGATGAGATAAGATTTCAAATCAAAAAAATGCCATACAGGACGAAATTCTTCTTTATATCCTTTAATACGTTTTGTATGCTTCAAGCTCATCTTAAAAAACATGGTGCCAAAAGCAAGAAAAACAAGCACTGAAAGGAAAATATGTACTGCCGTAATCTTTATGTTGTGGTATGAAAGAATACCAAGTCTTGCGACATTGAATCCCGCCAGAAACCATACACAGCTGGCAACCGCCAATAATGTTCTCTTTTTTACATGAAAAATAGTCCGACGCTCCATATTATTCTAAACCTCTTTTGCTTTTTTTAGAGACACAAGTAATAATATAATTCCTATTCCCATCAAAATATGTCCAATTCCTGCAATACCGGAAATAGAAGCTTGCGCGCCTGCCGATAAAGTAGTATTCAACACTTGAGTTACTCCCCGTACAACCATCATCACAGCTGTCAAGCTAACACCGATATTATAGAGTACCATAAAAATCCGAAAGGTCTTTTGCTCTGAAAGAACAAATTTTGTAGAAAACAGGGCAACAATTAAAAATAGCATCATACCAAGCAAAAACAGATGGGCATGTACCTTACCAAGTACCGTTACACTACTGAAATGGTTATACTTTGTGAATTCTCGGTAAAACACACCGCCACACATAGCAGCAACCGCATAAATTAGCGAAATATTTAAATACTTTTTCATGTTCATTTACTCCTTTATCATTGATCTATATCCTATCAGAACTGTCCACAGATAAGCACAGGTTTTCGGTATCATAAGCATTCCTACTACTGGAATGGCATCAGCAAAAAGTACTACCGGAATATAGCATGCAAAGCTTATCACAACTGTGAGCCACAGAAAGCGAAATGGCTCATCTTTTTGTTCTTTCGCACTCAGATAAAACAGCACAACAATCAGTGCACCCAAAATCGTAAACGGAATATTTCTGTAGATTCCCCAGGAAAGAGGAGCATTCGCACTTGTCCATGCATTTTGTGGCATCAGACATAAAAGGATGCGAAAGGCAGCCAGAAGCCATACTGCAATTGTGAGATTCTTCCGTCCGACAACCTGATAACGGAGACGCCATACGAAATACAAAAGAACGTAGAAGATTGTCATTGTAATAGACGTAATCATTTTTCCGATTCCTAATGCTTCTGTATAATTTTCAAGTCCTGTCGTACATAATGCAATTGCTCTCGGTACTAGATGAAATGCATCACCGCTCCCCAGTGTAACCGCCATAATCCCGTAAAGTAAATACTGCTTTCTTCCCTTGCTCCCGCGAATCATCAAAATTCCCAACGTGATAACCGTCACAAGGTAAGCCACATCAAATAAAGTCTCAAAAATTGCCTGCATAATTTCCTCCTAACTTGAACATTGTTCATTTTATTTTAAAAGATTACTCACCAAACGGTGAGTAATGATATTACCGATAAATTGCTCTGCGTACCAACTCCACAAGCGTTGTACAATTTTCCTTTTTTTCCACTAAGAGAATCAATATATTATTCAGCACAAAATCAATGAGGTCAGATTCTGTAAATACTCCGGAAAACTTTGAAAAATCAACCGCTGCATCATAATGAAGAACCTCTGTCATCTTTTGCTTCATATGTTCAAAATACTTTTCCATTATACTTTTTGCTTCATCCTGCTTTGATTTTGCTATACTGACAGAATGAGCACTGAAAAATCCTGGATATTTGGCAGCCCCTTCCTGAATACAATGGAAGATATGAACTATATAGTCGGGAAAAGAAAAACTACCTTCATATTCGTTTTTCATATGAAAAATGTCTTTCCACACACTTTCAACTGTAGCAATCACCAATTCATTTTTATCCGAATAATAATTGTACAAGGTCCCAAGAGCAATATTGCATTCCTTTGCTACCATCCTCACATTCAAAGCTGTCAGCCCTTTTTCTGCAACAATCTTTCTGCAAACCTTCATGATTGCTTCTTTTGATGTTACAACTGTATTCATATACTACCTCCCAACATGAACAATGTTCATTATAAATGAGCTTTCTCTTATAGTCAATGGGTTTTATGCGACAGACGTAGTAATGTATGAAATCATACTAATATTTT
>JBJFCD010000261.1:0-1710 GCA_051888795.1 Lachnospiraceae bacterium
AAGCCAGTACTGGCTTTATTTTTTTGTCAAATTTAAAATTTCCTCTTCCACGTTGTGCATAGTTGTGTTATAATATAAAGGGATTGGATTAGTAGAAATCATACTGATTATTGTGGTTCTAATTGGTCTTATCCTAATATCAAAAACAAGAGGTATTCATATGAGACTGGGTTATTCACGTTCCAAAAATTCCGTTTTTTATTACGCACAAAAAACTATTTATGTTGATGGAAAAAACAAATCTCTGATTGTCAAAAGATTCGGTTCAGAAAAATATATCTGCGAAACGTATGGCGTTACAGATGCCAAAGCCTGGGCACAGGAACAGGTTACTCTCATGAACCTGGCAGAAAAAGAAGAAACTGCTCCTGTCTCAATTGATTTTTCACCTGTCAAAAGTCTGGAAGACAATACCCAAAGGTGCTTCAATGGCGGTTACCTTTTTCTTCAGGATATTTACTATGAACTTGGGCTTGACCGAATCAGCAAGGCTGTCGCCAAAAAACATGGCTTTAAATACAACTTGAATTCCATCCTTTCCCGTCTTATTTACGCAAGGATTCTTTACCCTTCTTCCAAGAGAAGTACATACGAAGATTCCCACAAATTTATTGAACAGCCAGATTTTGAACTTCATCAGATTTACAGAGCTTTATCTGTAATCGCAGAAGAATCGGATTATATTCAGAGCACTCTTTTCAAAAACAGCATGAAGTTATCCAAACGTAAAACCGGGGTAATTTATTATGACTGCACCAACTTCTACTTTGAAATTGAACAGGCCGAGGATGACAAACAGTATGGGGTAAGTAAGGAAAACCGGCCGCTTCCCATTGTTGAAATGGGACTTTTTATGGACGCAGAAGGAATTCCTCTCGCATTCTGCATCAATCCGGGAAATCAGAATGAACAGCTCTCACTGATTCCCCTGGAGAAAAAGCTCCTTGCAAACTTTGACATGTCCCGTTTCGTTGTCTGCACCGATGCCGGTCTGTCTTCCACCGACAACAGAAAGTTTAATGATGATATGGATGGAAACCGGTCTTTTGTAACAACACAGTCCATCAAAAAGTTAAAAAAGCACTTGAAAGACTGGGCTCTGGATGTTACAGGTTGGAAACTTTCCGGTGACTCTGAAGATACTTGTTATGATATTTCTTCCATTGACGAAACAAAATACAAAGATGGTGTTTTCTATAAAAGCAGATGGATAAAGGAAGATGGTCTGGAACAGCAGCTTATTGTTACTTACTCTGTCAAATACCGTGATTATCAGCGCACTGTCAGAGACCGCCAGATAGAGCGTGCACTAAAAGCCCTCAAAAATGGAAAAACTTCTGTAGAATCCAAACGCCAGAATGATCCCAAGCGGTTCATCAAAGCAGATCATGCAACCAAAGAGGGAGAAGTTGCTGATAAAACAGTGTATTACGTAGATGAATCAATTATACAGGAAGAAGCACTGTATGATGGTTACTATGCTGTCTGCACAAATCTCGAAGACGATGCACAGGTGATTGTTAAAATCAATAAGCGTAGATGGGAAATCGAGGAATGCTTCCGAATCATGAAAAGTGAATTTGATGCACGACCAGTCTATCTGCAGGATAGCGAACGTATCAAGGCGCACTTTATGACATGCTTTATAGCACTGATAGTATACAGATATCTGGAAAAGAAGCTTGATGAAAAGTACACCTGTAGTCAGTT
>JBJFCD010000262.1:0-1710 GCA_051888795.1 Lachnospiraceae bacterium
CTTTAACCAGCAAATGATATAAAGACAATATTTTCTTTTTCTTCTCTTCGTCAAAAACACGTTCATATTGCGACAATGTCAATTCCGCAACCTTCTTAATGAATTCCAACTCTTCTGCATTTCCAGCTTCTTCTTGTGGACTATTCACATGATTCTCACAGAATTCCTTCAATTCCTGCATTTCTGCTTCATATACTTTACTAAAATCTTCTTCAAGACGCATTTCATCCCTCCGGCGGCAACCACATGGCTTCATTTAGCCTGCTGCATATTCCTACTTCTTAATCTAAAACCGTAATATACGGTTTTAGATTATTATAATATTCCTGCGCCGTAGGTACAATATAAAAATAACATTTTCTGCAGAGGAGGGTTGATATGGAACTGGACTACAAATCAATTGGCAAAAGAATTAAAATTGCCAGAATTCAAGCTGACATCACACAGGACAGTGTTGAAAGGTAAATTTAACTTATAGCCTGCCAGAATTTGGATAATACATTTTTGCACAATTCTCTCTGCTTTTTAACGAGTTATCCACATCGCCTGCCTGCAGAAATCCATGTGGCAAAATTTTGTTTATTTTTTTTGCATTTCCCTCTTGGCAGGCATCACCTTCTTTGCTACAATTAACTCAGTTGAGAACTGAGTTATTCAGTTGAGCTGGTATATCTTCTGTTTCTGTTAGTTGCCGTCCAAAGCTTGCTAACAGTTCAGAAGATATATTTTTTTGCGTTTTCTTTATCTCGTTTTTCTTAAGGTAAAAATATTCGTAAAGCTGCTTCATGAAATCCGATATCTGTTCCAGCAGGTAATGATTCTTCTGTGCTCTCTCGTTCCAGCTGCAGGCATGCTCTATATTTCCCTGCCAGCACTTTTGGCGGTTAAAGCCCTGATTCTCTATCTTCCATCTGCTCCGTCCGGCTCTGGCCAGTTTCTGCGCATTCTTATCCGTGATTTCAATGTTTGTAATCCAGGCAAACTCTGTTGTGACAGATTCTCCTCTTTTTTTCTTCGTTTCCCTGTATTTGAGGACATTGACATCTAAATCTTTAAATATCACTCCATTGACATACTCTGCGTTGCCTGCTTGATTCTTCTCTGGGATTGCCTTATATTCCTGCTCGATGGTTGGCGCACATCCTTCCTTATAGCGTATGATATAATCCCAGCTGTTCGCTTTACAGATCTTCAGTACTTTTTCACTGACATAAAGACCATCCGCAACAATGCAGATCGGCAGTCTTGGAAAACGCTTCTTTATTTTTGCAGCAATCCTTACAAATGCTTTGCTCTCACAATCCTGCTTGATCTCTTCTTCACTGAGTTTTTTCTCGTTGTATTCCGTTGAATTCTCAATCGTTTCTGTTGCTATACTGCATACAAGATCATTTCCAAAATATATCTTTGCCTCAAGAACACTCCGGTGATACTTGATAAATTCATTGTCCTTTCCCTTGTTGTAACAGCGGCTTAAATAGTTTTCATTCTTCTTCGTTTTTCCTTCATCCAGCTCTGAGCCGTCTACAAGAACAAGCCATCGCCCAAGAACCTTTGCGTCATCAAAGGTCTTTCTGCGGATCATCTTATAGACGATATCAGACTGTATTTCTTCCAGCTCCGATGGATCCAGCCTTTCCAGAAATTCATTCACAGTAACTCCGTGCGGCAGATATTCCTTTGCCTTGCTGCCCATGAAACTATAAAGAT
>JBJFCD010000263.1:0-31007 GCA_051888795.1 Lachnospiraceae bacterium
GAAGCAATATTCCGGCAGAAGTAAGGCGTATCGGAACAAGCCATGATGTTTCCACCCCTCTTGTTTCAAACAAAAACTGACCGAACACTCCGGAAACTCCCCAGCAGATACCTGTCATCAAGCCACAAAATGCTCCAAACACAGATTGATTTTTTTCCATTGTAATATTCCTCTCATTTCCCATTCCAACATTATTCGACGACAATTATAACACATCACCTCAGTAACGTATAGACAGAATTTTAACAGCTTCAATAAAAATCGAGCCGTCCGCAATAGACAGCCCGATATATTTCTCTTATATCCTCTATTATTATATTTTTATCCTTTATTCTGCATCTCAACCAGTCGCTCTGCACAATACTTCTCACGAAGCTTCGGTTTCTCTATCTTACCTGTCGCATTACGCGGCACTTCTGCAAAAATATATTTGTGTGGACGTTTGTAACGAGGAAGTTTCTTACAGTAAGTCTCCAGATCTTCCTGCGTACAACTATATCCTTCCTTAATCTCTACAATAGCTGCTGCAATCTCTCCAAGACGCTTGTCCGGAAGACCGATAACCGCAACATCCTTGATTGCCTCATGAGCACGAAGGAAGTCCTCAATCTGCACCGGATATAAGTTCTCACCACCACTTATGATGACATCCTTCTTACGGTCAACAAGGAAAATAAATCCATCTTCATCTTCCTGTGCCATATCTCCTGTGTAAAGCCAACCATCTTTTAAAACTTCTTTAGTAGCCTTCTCATCATTATAATAACAGGTCATAACACCAGGGCCTTGTAAAATCAGCTCTCCTACTTTGCCCTGTGGTACATCCGCACCATTTTCATCCACAATACGAGTCTTCCATCCGTAGCCTGCTTTTCCAATCGCTCCTACTTTATGGATATTCTCTACTCCCAAATGTACTGCACCTGGTCCGATAGATTCACTAAGACCATAATTCGTATCATATTGATGATTCGGGAAATATTCCTTCCACCTCTTGATCAAACTCGGTGGCACTGGTTGTGCACCAATATGCATCAATCTCCACTGAGAAAGTTCATAGTCCTCAAGTTTCACATCGCCTCGGTCCAAAGCATCGAGAATATCCTGTGCCCATGGAACTAATAACCACACAATCGTACATTTTTCCTTAGATACAGCATCCAGAATAAACTCTGGTTTCGTACCTTTCAGAAGAACTCCTTTGCTTCCAGTTAAGAAGCTTCCAAACCAATGCATCTTTGCACCTGTATGATATAATGGCGGTATACATAAAAAGATATCATCTTTTGTCTGTCCATGATGATTCTGCTCCACTTTGCAAGAATGCATAAGACTTTCATGATTATGTAAGATTGCTTTTGGAAATCCTGTTGTACCTGATGAAAAATAAATTGCTGCATCATCTTGATCTGTAAGCTTGATATCCGGTGACTGACAAGAGCAGTTCGCTGACTGCTGTGAATAGCTTTCCGCAAAAGACGGACATCCATCTCCCACATAAAATATTAAACGATTTTTTGAAATAGAATCCGCAATCTCTTCCACACGACCAATAAATTCCGGTCCGAATACAAGCACATCTGACTCTGAAAGATTCAGACAGTACTCAATCTCATCGGAGGAATACCGGAAATTCAATGGCACTGCCAATGCTCCTGTTTTCAGTACTCCAAAATAAATTGGGAGCCATTCCAGGCAGTTCATAAGCAGAATCGCAACTTTATCTCCTTTTTTCACACCTCTGCTCAACAAAAGATTGGCAAATCGATTTGCTTTTTCATTGAATACATTCCATGTGATCTCTCTTCGATAATGAACAAATGGTGTCGGTTCCATCAATTCGTATTCTTTCCATGTAATACGGCGATCCTCCGGAAGCTGTGGATTAATCTCCACAAGGCAGATATCTTCTCCGTATTTCCGACAATTTTCTTCTAATATTTCTGTAATCGGCATTGCTTTTCCCCTTTAACGCTTTTATTCGTTAAAGCATATTTTATCATTATGCTCTATATAAGTCAATGTTTAGACAAAATTCTATCTGAAACTTTTTTAATTTTTGTTAATTTTTTGCGGAACCAAAAATATAAATATCAGAGAACTGATAAATAAAAGTCCCGGATAAAACAAATTTGGAATAACGTCAAATGCAGACACTTCAAATCCTAGCTCATTTGCAGCTGAAATTGCCACCAGCATCTGTGCACCATAAGGAATCACTCCCTGGAAAATACAGGAAAATGTATCAAGAAGCGAAGCCGCTTTTCTTGGTGTAATATCATACTCCTGCGCCATCTCCTTCGCGATCGGATTCGCCATTACAATCGCTACTGTATTATTTGCTGTTGCTACATCCATTGCCCCTACTAAAAGCCCCATTCCTAATTGTCCGCCTTTTTCTCCTTTAAACACACGGTGAATTGCCGAAAGTAATGCGTCAAAACCACCGTATTCCCTGATTAGCGCACACATAGCGGCTACTAGAATTGCAACCATGCTGGTCTCAAACATTCCCGCTGCTCCGGATCCCATGTTTGCAAGAAGTTCTGTAGGAGCTGTCTGACCGGAAGCAAGCATGATCAGTGCACCAGATATAATTCCCACTAAAAGTACCACAAAAACATTTACACCGGCAATTCCTCCAATCAGAACGAGTATGTACGGAATGATCTGTATCAGATTATAACCTTCTGTCACTGCACCGCTTAAATCCGTATTGAAAGAAAGTATCAGGATCAACACCAGTGTAACTAAAGCTGCCGGAAATGCGATTCCGAAGTTTTCTCTGAATTTATCTTTCATCGCACATCCCTGCCCATTACATGCTGCAATCGTTGTATCAGAAATAAATGAAAGATTGTCTCCGAACATTGCACCTCCCATAACTGATCCGATACATAACGGCAGGCTAAAGCCAGATGCCTGCGCAACTGCTACTGCAATTGGTGTGATCAGTGTGATTGTTCCCACAGAAGTCCCCATAGCTGTAGATACAAAACACGCAACCACGAATAATACGGCTACTGCAAAGCGGGCCGGAATCAGAGAAAGCATAAAATATGCAACACTCTCCGCGCTGCTTCTTCCAACTACACCGACAAATGCACCAGCCGTCAGGAAAATAAGAAGCATTGTAATAATATTTTTGTCTGCCAGACCCTGTGCCATAATCCCCAACTTGTCATCAAACTTCACGGAACGGTTCTGTAAGCATGCGACTAAAATTGCAACAAGAAAAGCAATCACGATAGGGATATTATAAAATCCCATCGGAATCTTTAACACATACTCAAACAAAATTCCAAGCCCCAAATAAAGCACTAAAAACACGCCAATCGGTAATAACGCAATTGGATTACTCTTTTTCATACCAAAAATCCCCCTAAACCTCTGTTTTGTCTTTTTATCGTATAAATATCTTCTTCACTGTATCATGTGAACAATAGGCGGTCAAGTTAATTCACATATACTTTTCACTTTATCATTCATTCTATTTACAACTTGACAAATCACCTGACTGTTTCTATAATAGTTCAAATTAGAACAAAAAAATTCGAGGAGGAACAGATATGTATTCTCAATTCTGGACATGCCAGTCTCATATTAAATCACTTTATTCTGATTGTGTTGAGCCTGTCTTAAAAAAATACAAACTTACAAGAATGGAACTTGATGTCCTCATGTTTCTTTCTAACAATCCTCAGTTCGATACCGCAACAGATATTATAGAGAACCGGCGTCTCACAAAATCTCATGTTTCTCTGGCAGTAGATTCTATCGTTAAAAGGGGATTCCTGCATAAGACACACGCGCTGGGTAACAGAAAGACAATCCATCTTTCTGTCTTAGACTGCGCTTTGCCTATCGTACATGACGGAAAAGAAGCGCAAAAAAAATTCGGTTCCATTCTGTTTTATAATTTTTCTTCTGAAGACCGAAAACAGATAAACCGATTATTTGAGCAGATAAATACAAATTTGAATCAATATTTTCAGGAGGAACAATAAAATGCTTACAAAATTTATAGTATGTTTCATTGCCGGGATCGGTGCCGGCTTAGGCACAGGGTTTGCCGGGATGAGTGCCGCAGCTGTCATAAGCCCGATGCTTATCACTTTTCTCGATATGCCTGCATATCAGGCAGTAGGAATTGCCCTCGCAAGTGATGTACTTGCCAGTGCCATCAGTGCTTATACTTACGGAAAAAATAAGAATCTTGATATTAAAAACGGCGTTGTAATGATGATCTTTGTCCTTTGCTTCACACTGGTAGGGAGTTACGTTGCAAGCCGGGTTCCAAACAAGACCATGGGAAATTTTTCTGTGTGCATGACCTTTCTTCTCGGCGTAAAATTTATCGTTAAACCCGTCATGACTACAAAAGAATCCATGAATTCTGTGGCCCCCCGCAAAAGATTCATTCAATCTGTCATCTGTGGGACAATTATAGGATTTATCTGTGGATTTATCGGTGCAGGTGGTGGTATGATGATGTTACTGATCCTGACAAGTGTTTTGGGATATGAACTTAAGACTGCTGTGGGAACCAGCGTATTTATTATGGCCTTTACTGCATTTACCGGTGCCACAAGCCATTTTATCATCGGAGGTATTCCAGATATATGGTGCCTGTTTTTCTGTATTCTATCAACTCTTTTATGGGCAAGAGTTGCTGCCAGATTTGCAAACAAGGCAAGTGCCGCCACACTGAATCGCGCAACGGGAGTTGTGCTGACAATATTAGGTATTGCGATTATGGTCGTTGGATAAAGGGAGATTATATGTATCACTATTATATGTTCAATAAGCCTTTCGGCTGCGTCAGTGCAAAAAAAGATGATCTGTATCCTACTGTCATAGACTATTTTAAAGATCTGCATAATGAAAATCTTTCCCCAGTCGGCAGACTTGACCGCGAGACAGAGGGGCTTCTTATGATTACAGATGACGGAAAGTGGAATCAGCTCATGACACATCCTGATAATCATAAAGAAAAGACTTACGAATTTATTGCAATGGGCGAACTTAACGACGAAAAAATACAGATACTGGAAAACGGAATTCTTTTAAAAGGTTCTGATATTCCTACTGCTCCCTGCAAAATTGAAGTCACCGAAATTTCTACCCTTGCCGATACACTTCCGAATCTGCATCCGGATATTCAGAAAGCAAGCGGTCATAATCGCCCGGAGCACCCAGTCGTAATGGGTAAAATTACAATTACCGAAGGTCGAAAACACCAGATACGAAGAATGCTCAAGGCTGTCCGCTGCTGTGTGATAGGATTGAAAAGAATTTCTATTGATAATATTTACCTTGACGAAACATTAAAACCGGGAGAGTGGAAAGAGATTAGCATCTGCTAGTCTTCTTCTCCCCTTAACTCCCAGTAAAATATATATTGTTGTATGACACCTTCATAGCCTTTATAGCGTCTTTTCGGAAATCCCCTTTTATAGTGTTCTTTCAAGGCCTGCTGAATGTGAGTATCTATGGGAAATGCCTGAAAATGATGAAGTCCGAACAGACAGATACAGTCTGCCACTTTCTCACCGACACCAAATAATTTAAGAAGCTCTGTTTTTGCTTTTTTATAGCTCATTTTTCTGATTTCTTCCAGATCAATCTCACCTTCCACAATACTTCTGGCAGTGCGCACCACATATTTGCTCCGATATCCGAGATTGCACTTTTTAAGCTCATCTTCCGGCAAATAAGCAAGCCTCTCCGGTTCCGGAAATGTGTAATAGCATTCTCCTCGGAAGTTTGTCCTTTTTTCCCCATACTGCTCACAAATATTATTGATGCATTTTCGAATCCGGACAATATTGTTTTGCTGCGAAATAAGAAAGGAAGCTATCATTTCCCACAGTTCCTGATAAAGAATGCGTATTCCACAGCCAAACTGTGCCGCATTTTTAAGGTATTTGTCATTAGGATTAATCTGATTTATAAAAAAACTATAATCTTCATCTAAATCAAAATATATTTTCCAGAATTCTTCAAACTCTTCTTCCACGCAGGAAAATGTTACCTCTTTGTTATTCTGTATCACTTCCAGATAACGCTCTGATGCCACCACACTATATGTATTATCATTCCGTTGATACATGCGGAAACACTGACCGGAGTCACAGATCTGAGCGATATTAAAATTTTCTATTTTCTTCGTAATCATATTTCATTCCTGCTATTTCCTGTTCTTATTATTTGTCAATATTTCCGTCACTCAATTTCACGGTGATATAGTCATGCCTGACAGCTTTCAAATACTTTTCAACCAAATCCTTTGTCTTAAACTTAATACTGGATGTATTGACACATGGATGGCATGCAAAATATTCTTCTTTAAACACATCTTCATCTATCAGAAGCTGCACTTTATTCTCCGGATCAAAAATAAGTCCCATAACTGTTGCCGAACCTGGTGAAACATTCAGATACTGTTCCATATCTTCACCGGATGCAAATGATAACCTCGAAGTCGGAATCTGCTTTGACAGCTCTTTTGTCTTAAGCGCTTTCCTCCCCGGAATCAAAAGTAGATAGTATGCTGTTTTCTGGCGATTGCATAAAAACAGATTTTTACAAATTGAAACTTCCAGAATCTTATCTACTTCGAGACAATCTTCTATAGTCCCCACAGCCTTATGATCCGTCCTCTTGTATTCAATTCCCAGTGAATCTAAGAGATCATACACTTTTATTTCTTTATCTTGTCGTCCCTCAACTGACTCTGGGCGTCCCTCATACAATACCATAGTCTTTCCTCCTGCTGTCTTATGCTCTGATATATTTTAAAATCTTCTCTTTTCCCACTGATATCTTTTCATATCAGCATGTCCATCCACGAACCCGACTCCTTCTGCCTTCAGCAGTTCTGTCTGATATTTCCCACTGGCGCTTTCAGCTCCGCCAAACACCTCTCCATCTTTTTTTACTACCCGATGCCACGGAATATCACTTCCATTTGGAATGGCATGCAGAGCATAGCCTACCACTCTGGCAAGCCTGCGATTTCCCACAAGCTCTGCAATCTGCCCGTAAGACGCCACCTTGCCCGGTGGAATCTGCTGTATGATGTCATAGATTATGTCAAATGTATTTTCTGCCATATATTACTGTTTTCCCTTTACTACTTTTGCCACAATGACACAAAGCAAAATTGTTATCACCATATCCGGCAGTGTATTTCCCACCGGCATATCAATATTCATCAGGATTCGATATACAACAAATCCCACTACCCACACGAGAAGATTCGGTACGTTTACCGGACTTTCACTCACATCTCTTTTCAATATGAAAAAGTCTGCAATCTGTATTGCGATCATCGGTGCAAAGACAGAACCAATCAGGTACAGGAAGTTTGTAATATTATCCATCGGATAGACGATTGCTCCGATGGTTCCAATCACTGTCACTGCAATTGCCACATGCTTTCCGCTGACTTTTGCGAAAATAGACTCACTGGACACTCCAGCGGAGTATGCATCCAGAAATGTTGTGGTCACTGTAGAGAACACGATGATCAGAAGACCGATGATTCCAAGTCCTGCTTTTACCATAATCAGGGCGATATCATATTCTCCAGTATAGATTGCTGCACCCATTCCGATCACATACATCCAACAGCTGACAACGCCGTACACGATAGCACTGACCGCCGTTGCCTTTATCGGCTCTTTCGCCTCTCTGGTATAATCGCTGATCAGAGGAAGCCATGAAAGTGGCATCGCTACAGACAATTCCACTGCCGCTCCAAAAGTCATACTATCATCAGCCGGTATTCCCACTGCCCCACTGTCAAAGAAGATGACCTTACACAAAATCAATGTCAGGATAAAAAGCGCTGTCATGGCAATCGTATTCATTTTCCCAAGATTTGTGATTCCAATCAGGATCCACAAAATGATCAGACCACCGATAACCAGACACCACACCCATTTTCCGGTGCTTACTACACTGTCTGCTGCCAGTGCGCCGTCATAGATCATAATCGCTGTCCAGCCCACAAGCTGAAGGACATTTAAGATAGAAAACAGAAGGCTTCCTTTCTGTCCAAAGCTCATCTTTACTGTTTCCATAGCACTTTTTCTCACCTTACCGCCAATCACTCCTGCCAGAAAAAGCATCAGACAGCCGATGATATGTCCAACGATAATCGCAGTAAGTCCTGTCTGGAACCCAAGCGGTGCCAGATAAGTTCCGGTAAGAATTTCAGCAATGGATACACCTGCACCAAACCAGATCAATCCATTTTCGAAAATTCCGGTACGTCTCTCTTCCATATTAGCGCCCCTCCTTTTCCTCGGCAAAGCGCCCACTGATATCAAATCCATGATTCATCGGACCGCTACCGCTTCCAAGGTCAAGCATTGCACCAAGCGCTCCTGAGATATACTCTTTTGCACGCTCTACTGCTGTATCCAGATCATAACCTTTTGCAAGATTTGACGCAATGGCACTGGAAAGTGTACATCCGGTTCCGTGGGTATTCGGATTGTCAATTCGTTTTCCATAGAACCATTTGTAAGAGCCGTCTCTGTATAACAGGTCGTTGGCATCATTTAATTGATGTCCCCCTTTGCACAATACCGCACAGTGATAAGTCTCACTGATCATTCTTGCTGCTTCAATCATATCCTCTGCTGTCTTTACTTCCATTCCGGACAACACCTCTGCCTCCGGAATATTAGGTGTCAGCACGCATGCCATCGGGAGCAGACAAGATTTCAATGTATCAATTGCTTCGTCACTGATCAGCTTTGATCCGCTTGTTGCTACCATAACCGGATCTACAACAATATTTTTTGCCTTATATTGTTTCAATTTCTCAGCAATCATCTCAATCAACGGACTTGCCGATACCATACCGATCTTTACCGCCTCTGGATAAATGTCTGTAAAAATGCAGTCTAATTGTTTTCCCAAAAACTCTGGCGTTACTTCCATAATCCCTGTTACGCCGGTCGTATTCTGTGCAGTCAGGGCAGTGATCGCACTCATGGCATATACACCATTGCTGATCATTGTCTTGATATCTGCCTGGATACCGGCGCCTCCGCTGGAATCACTGCCAGCGATTGTTAATGCTGTTCTCATAATTTCTTACTTCCTTTCCATATATCATTTTTATATGTTAATATGCATTAATTTTCTATAGCGACGTAAGGTGGTGCCCCCGATACGCCGCTTATATCAATTTTGTTTCTTTGTCAGCCACCTTAAGACAAAAGTTCTGTCAAGGCTGTCACATATACATCTGCCTCTTTTTTCAAAGCTTCCTGGTCTTTTTCACTGGCTTCATCGTACACTGCCAAGGTGTGGAATCCTGCGCTTTTTGCAGTCAAAAGTGCGTGAAGCGCATCTTCAATGACTAATGTCTCTTCCGGCTTTGTATGCAGATATTCAGCTGACTTTCGGTAGATCAGGGGACTTGACTTGCTTTCCCCGACTTCAGAGCATGTGAAGATTTTTTCAAAATACCCATCAATTCCCAGTCGCTTAAATGCTTTCTCAATATGATCTCTCTCGCTGGAAGTTGCAACCACCATGGAGATTTCTTTTTCTTTCAGAGCTGCAAGAAGCTCTGTTGCACCCTCTTTCAGCGGTGCTTCGTAATAATAGAAATCTCTTACGATGGACAGGACTCCTTCGATGATCTCATCAATGGCATAAGGTAGCTCATAATGCTCTTTCACATAAGCGGCCCCTTCCTCGATGGACATGGGGAAAAGTATCTGGCTCAAATTTGCTTCCGGTTCTTTTCCGATGCTTTTTAAGTAACGGACGCCTACATCCTCCCATATTCCCATGGAATCAAGCAGAGTTCCATCCACATCAAAAATTGCTCCCTTAACTACACTTTTTATTACGTCTTTTGCCATACCTTTTATCATGCTTTTACCATTTCCTCTGTGAGGCTCTTGAGTTCTCTCGTTGCTGCTTCAATATCTGGTTTTGCGAAGATTGCACTGATGACTGCGATTCCGCAGATACCTTTTCCGGAAAGTTTCATGATATTCTCTGTGCTGATTCCGCCGATTGCGATGACAGGGATATCTACTGCCTCGCAGATTGCTTTCAATGTCTCATGCTCTACTTCACATGCATCTGCTTTGGAGCCTGTCGGAAATACTGCTCCGACGCCAAGATAATCTGCTCCTCGTTTTTCTGCGAGCACGGCCTGCTCTACTGTCTGGGCAGACACACCGATGATCTTGTCCGGTCCCAACTTTGCTCGGACATCTCCAGCTTCCATATCGCTCTGTCCCACATGGACACCATCTGCATCCATGGCGATTGCAATGTCTACGTTGTCATTGATGACAAACGGAACATGATATACTTTGCAAAGCTCTTTTATCTCTTTTGCTTCCTCAAGGAAATGCTCCGCATCCAGTTCTTTTTCTCTGAGCTGAATAAATGTCGCACCGCCTTTCAAAGCTTTTTCAACCTGTGCATACAATGTCTCGCCGTTTAACCAGCTTCTGTCTGTCACTGCATACAATAACAAATCTTTCTTATCGCACTTCATAGTTTGCTCCTTTATCCAGTGTCTCACCGTCCATATTATAGATTGCGTCGATGATACGGTTTCTGTAAGTAGAATTGCCGTCTCCCTCCTGCATACGGCTATAGCCAATCTCTCCGGCAAGTCCCATTGCACAGACTGCTGCCGCTGCTGCCTCAAGCTTTGCGTCTGGATTTGCCACAACAAATGCAGTCATCATACCGGAAAGCTGACAGCCCGTTCCTGTGATCTTGCCCATCTCAGGACGTCCGTTACGGATCACATAACATTTCTCACCGTCACTTACAAGGTCGATTGCACCTGTGATTGCTACGATACATTCCATCTTCTTTGCAAAATCTTTTGCAAATGCAACTGCACTGTCAAGATTTTCTTCTGTCACCGCATCGGCCACATCAGCGTCTACACCTTTCGTTGTTCCACTTCCCAGTGCCAATGTCTTAATCTCGGAAATATTTCCCCTAATCACGTCAAATTTGATTTTTTCAATCAATTGAACCGCTGTTTCAGTACGAAGCGCGCTCGCTCCTGCCCCAACCGGATCAAGAAGCACCGGATGACTAAGTTCATTTGACTTCTTTCCTGCTACAAACATTCCTTCAATGGTTCTTACATTTAATGTTCCGATATTAATGTTCAGTCCTCCGCAGATTGCAGTAATATCAACTACATCCTTCGGCTCATCTGACATGATCGGACTTCCACCACATGCCAAAAGTACATTGGCTACATCATTGACAGTCACATAATTTGTGATGTTGTGCACAAGCGGCACAGTTTTTCTAACATTTTCAACACAGGTTCCCAGCATAATCTTTACCTCCTTATTTTCTGCTGTCCTGCTTTGGATTCTCGCAAATATTTTTATCACCCAGAAACAAATTTTTCTATATGATAAAAGAAGCGGATACACCAGGTATTGGCACATCCGCTGTTTCTACGAATCTATGTCCCTACGTTGGCATTATCCAAATCAGGTCCCGGGTCAAGGCGCTTCAGCCTACTCTCAGCCTGCTTGATACGCAAGCTCCCCTTTTCGTAACTTACTATACTACTGTTTTTTCTTTTTTGCAATCAGTATCTGAAAACTTACATCTGACCTTGTTCATTTTTATGAAATAATAAACAATCAGAATGATTATGGAAATAACTCCCGAGATTGGATAAGAGAGCATAACGACCTCTAATGTATGATATTTCGGAAGCACAAAAAGTATCCATGGAACTCTGACGCAGATTACGCCGAACATATTGATTGCTGTCGGAATTGCCGCATCTCCAAGTCCGCGAAGTGCTCCTGCCGGAATCTCCATAAATACAAATACAATATAGATGGGAACAAGGTAATGTATCATATAGACACCGATGTCTATTACATTTGCATCTGAGACAAACAGGTAAAACATTGGACGGCAGAACAGAAGAAGTACCATCTGAGCAATACCACAGACAAGAAGCGCCAGTCCCAGACAAATCCGAATACTTTTAAACACTCTGTCTATCTTTTCTGCTCCATAGTTCTGTCCTACAAACGTAGTGATTGTCGCACCAAAAGCACTACAGACTGTCCAGAAAATCATATCCATCTTATTATATGCCGCCCAAGCGGCGGCAGTATCTGTACCAAAACTATTGATCGCCGTCTGCAAAATAATCCCGGTAATCCCGCCGATACAAAACTGTAATCCCCCCGGAAGCCCTACTTTCAGCTCTTCCCACAAAATCTGCCTGTCAATTCCTATTTCTCGGGGAACAAGCTTCATATCACCATACGAATGCATTAATGCATATACAACAATCACAGCACAAACTGTCTGGGAAATCACTGTTGCGATGGCCGCTCCTGCGATACCTAATTTGAATACAATAATAAAAAGAATATCCAGAACAATATTAAGTACACTGCAGATTACCAGACAATAAAGCGGACGCTTTGAATCACCCGTTGCTCTCATAATAGCGGAACCCATGTTATAAGTAAACGTTGCAATCAAACCAATAAAATAGATTCTCAAATAAATGGCAGAATCTTTCATCACATCTACCGGTGTCCACATGATCTTAAGAAGCACAGGTGCTGTAAACCACCCCACGACTGCCAATACTATGCCTATGACGAGGGCAAATGCACATGCTGTATGAAGGCTTTTGTGCAAACGCTTGAAATTCTTTGCACCATAATACTGTGAAATGACAACTGCTGCCCCCGTAGACAGTCCACTGAAAAAATAGATCACGAAATTCGTCAGCATTGCCGCAGAGCCTCCCACACTTGCCAGCGCTTCTTTTCCGACAAAATGACCGACTATGGCGGCATCTGCCACATTATAAAACTGCTGAAACACTGTTCCAAGCGCAATTGGAAAGAAAAATATAATAATCTGTTTCCAGATCACACCTTCGGTAATCGGATTTTCCTGAGATGATTGCTCGGTAATCGGGTTTTCGTGGGATGATTGCTCGGCTATCATATGTATCCTCCTGTAAAAAAGTATTTAATACTTTCTCAGCGTATCATTGCTGTCATCCGTAGTCTTATCAATATCCTTGATGACGACGTAATAACCGTTATCGCCATTTGTCTTCACAAGCACACGGTCCCCCACCTTATGACCACGAATTGCCTTTCCCATAGGTGACTCTATACTGATCAGTCCCTGCATGGAATTTCCTCTGACACTTGTCACAAGTCGGTAAACTTCTGTCTCATCATCATCTTCAAAATATACAGTTACCGTATTGTTGATTCCCACCTCATCGTCTTTTGACTCATCGGAGACAATTTTGGCATTCTTAAGCATTTTCTCAAGATAGCGGATGCGGCTTTCATTACGATTTTTATCCTGCTTTGCAGCCTTATACTCAAAGTTTTCGCTCAAATCTCCCTGGGCTCTCGCTTCCTTCACTGCCTCAAGTTCCTTTTTTCGAACTACCAGCTTTCGGTATTCAATCTCTTCCTTAATTTTTTCCACATCACTTTTTGTCAACTGTTCTCCCATGTTACCTCTGCCTTTCTTAATGACATTACTTTTTTACATCTGTCCCATCAAATTTACCATTTCAATTGCAGACAGTGCACAATCATAACCTTTATTGCCTGACTTACTTCCGGCACGAGAAATAGCCTGCTCAATATTTTCTGTTGTAATAACGCCAAACATAACCGGAACCCCTGTCTCAAGGCTTACCTGCGCAATTCCTTTGGAAACCTCATTACAAACATAATCATAATGAGAAGTATCTCCTCGTATTACCGCTCCGACACAAATGATGGCGTCATATTTCCCGGATTTAGCCATTCTATGAGCTAACACTGGAATCTCAAACGCTCCCGGAACCCATGCTGCAGTAATATTATCTTCCTCTACCCCGTGACGTACAAGCCCGTCTACGGCACCTCCAAGAAGCTTATTTACAATGATCTCATTAAAACGAGACGCAACGATTCCTACCTTCATTCCCTCCGGCGCTACAACTTTTCCTTCTAACATATGAATATTTTTCATTTTCTTATCCTCCTGTTTATTATAAAAAATTTTTTCTGGAATATCTACTCTAAAATATATGTGAATTAAAATGTAATCTTATGGAAAATATGCCCCATCTTTTCCTGCTTTGTTTTCATGTAAAATGCATCATATTTTTGCGGTTGTACTTCGATTGGCACTCGTTCTTTTATTTCTAATCCAAAATCGCTGATTCCATATACTTTTTCCGGATTATTGGTAAGAAGTCTTAGAGATTTTACACCCAGATCAGCTAAAATCTGCGCTCCTACCCAGTATTCACGAAGATCCGGAGCAAACCCGAGCTTAATATTCGCTTCCACTGTATCCATCCCCTGTTCCTGCAGCTCGTATGCTTTTAATTTATTAATCAGGCCAATGCCTCTCCCTTCCTGGCGCATATATAAAACAATTCCACGCCCTTCTTCTTCTATCTGACGCATCGCAGTCTGGAGCTGAATGCCACAGTCACATCTAAGTGATCCGAAAGTGTCTCCTGTCAGGCATTCAGAATGCACTCTGCAAAGTACATCTTCGCCATCTCCGATTTCTCCCTTTACTAACGCCACATGATGTTCTCCGGTAATGTCATTGACATATCCGTAAATCTGAAAATGTCCGTATTTCGTCGGCATATCTGCGCAAGCTTCTCTTACCACATGTTTTTCATGGATTCTCAAATAATCCTGAAGATCTTTGATCGTGATAAATTTGAGATTATATTTCTTAGCAAGTTTCCAAAGATTTGGTGTACGCATCATCGTTCCATCATCTTCCATAATCTCACAGCAGATTCCACACTCCTTCAAGCCTGCCAATCGCATCAGATCTGTAGTTGCTTCCGTGTGTCCGTTTCTTACAAGTACGCCTCCATGTCTTGACACCAGTGGAAATACATGTCCCGGTCTTCTTAAATCTCCGGGCTTTGTCTCATCTTCTGTAAGTTTCATCATTGTATAAGAACGCTCTGCAGCCGAAATTCCGGTCGTGGTATCCACATGATCGACAGACACTGTAAAAGCAGTACAATGATTGTCCGTATTCTCGGACACCATCTGCGGAAGACCTAGCTTTCCGGCAATCTGCGCACTCATAGGAGTACATATTAATCCTTTCGCATGACACGCCATAAAATTAATATTTTCCTGTGTAGCAAACTCTGCTGCACAGATCATATCTCCTTCATTCTCCCTGTCTGGATCGTCCGTTACCAGAATGATTCTTCCTGCTCTTAATTCCTCAATGGCTTCTTCAACAGTATTATACTGATATTCCATGTCTTTCTCCTCCTTATATTCCGTATTCTTCCAGAAGCTCCATTGTAAGTCCTCCGGTCTTCTGTTCTTCTCCTGAAAACCTGGCTTTTACAAATCTTTCCACATATTTTCCCACAATATCATTTTCAAGATTCACAAACTCTCCCGGCTTTCTTTTTAAAAGTGTAGTCTCCTCGCCGGTATGAGGTATGACAGACACCTGAAAATACGTTTCTCTTGTCTTTGCAACCGTAAGGCTCACTCCGTCAATACAGATGGAACCTTTTTCCACGATGTACCTCATAATCTCCGGCTTCGTATCTATTGTGAGCCACACGGCATTTTCCTCTCTTTTTAACGACCGGATTGTTCCCGTTCCATCAATATGTCCACTGACAATATGGCCTCCAAACCGTCCATCAGCCGCCATAGCCCGCTCCAGATTTACCAAATCTCCCGCAGATAGACTGCGAAGACTGCTTCTTCTCACTGTTTCTGCCATGACATCTGCACAAAAACTTTCTTCACTCATAGAAGTCACAGTCAGACAAATGCCATTTACCGCAATACTGTCTCCTATTTTTGTTCCTTCAAGTACCCTTTTTGCACAGATCTGGATCTGTCCGGAATTTCCTGAAATCAAAATTTTTTTAATAGTTCCTGTCTCTTCAACAATTCCCGTAAACATAAGCCACCTCCTGCTTCTTTATGATGATAGACTCTATAAGCTCTGCCTTTATCCACACACATTGTATTCCAACAAAATATCATCTCCTATTTTAGAGACACTCTCAAGTTCCATCCGGTAAGCCTCACCAGGCAGATTAACTCCACATCCTGTCACCGGTGTTTTTGCTGACACTCCTCCGAAAATTTTCGGTGCAATAAATACCTTTGCTTCTTTGACGATTCCTGCTCTCAAGGCGCTTTCGTTTAAACTTCCGCCGCCCTCCAGAAGAATACTGTCAATTCCCTTCTCACCAAGAAATTTCATAAGTTTTTGCAAATCGACTCTTCCATCTTTTCCGGGAAGGTTAATAACTTCTACACCTTGCTTTTTTAATTCCGCTATTTTTTCACTAGCTCTTTCATGGGGCAGTTTACTATATGCACAGGCAATAATTGTCGGATATTCCTTCGCCGTCTGACATATTTTGCTGTCAAGCGATATTCTTAACTTACTGTCGCATATGATACGCACCGGGCTTTTCAAGCCGTCAAGCCGCACATTGAGCATCGGATCATCCGAGAGAACTGTCTCAATCCCTACCATAATTCCCATGTACTGATGCCTTAGCTTCTGCACCTGCATACGCGCTATTTCTCCGGTAATCCACTTGGATGCTCCGGTCTTTGTGGCAATCTTTCCATCTGCGGTCATAGCATATTTCATCACTACATAAGGAAGTTTCGTCGTAATATAGTGAAAAAAAACTTTATTAAGTGCATCACATTCTTCCCTCAGAAAATCTTCCTCTACAATCACACCTGCACTTCGCAAGATCTCTGCTCCTTTTCCTGCCACCTTTGGATTAGGATCTCTGGAACCAATGACCACCCTTCTGATATGATTTTCTAAAATCGCCTCCGTACATGGCGGTGTCTTTCCATAATGACAACACGGCTCCAATGTAACATACAAAGTTGCTCCATCTGCCGGTTCCATAAGATTTGCAATCGCATTTCTCTCTGCATGGAGCTCTCCGTATCTGGCATGATATCCTTCTCCGATGATCTTATCGTCTTTGACAATGACCGCGCCTACTACCGGATTAGGATTTGTAAACCCTCTTCCGCGTTTAGCAAGCTCTATCGCACGAAGCATATACTCTTTATCTGTCATCCGTACCCCTCCCCTTTCTTCTTTTAACAAAAAAATCTCCCACAAACACTATCTGTTCAGGGAGATTAGTCTAAACTTTTTCTATTCTTTGTGATTTCGAATGATTCACACTAAAAAACTCTGAAAGGATTCCTTATCCAATCAGAGCATAGACTACAGTTTTCACGTCATCTTCTTCCATCCAGACTATACTGTCGGCCCCGGAATCTCACCGGATCATGCCATACGGCTCGCGGGCTTTACCGCCGGTAGGGAATCACACCCTGCCCTGAAGATCTTTTATATTTATCACTGGTGACATTATACTTCTTTCTTATAAAAAATACAATAGTCATTTTCATTGACAAATATTTACTGGACTGTTATATTCTAGGTGGCAAGAAGTTGATTAATCAACTTCTCTGTTTTCTTATTTTAACAATATACACTTTTTAGATGAAAGTAACTGATGTTTCAAGAGGTATTCCTATGATAGATCGATTTGAAAATTTGACAAGTGGTATCACACAAATATACAAAAGCATTCAGAAAATCAAACGATGCCGCATGGATTCTCTGGGGCTCAAAGGCACTCATGTTATGTGTCTTCATTATCTAGAGGCATATCCTGATGGTCTGACTGCTTCAGATCTATGCGATAAATGCAAAGAAGATAAAGCTGGAATTTCCAGAATCCTGGCCGATCTTGAAAAGAACAGACTGATTGCTTATGTTCCACAGACGGATTCCAAAGAAACGAAAAGATACCGTGCTAAGGCAATTCTTACGGACGAGGGAAAAATATATGCTAAAAAGGTCACTAATCTGATCATACATGCTACTATCGCCGGTGGCCAGGGAATTACCGAAAAAGAGCGTGATATTTTTTATCAGGTATTATTCCGGATTGCAGATAATCTGAATCAAGTATGCCAAAATCTGGAAACCAAGAATTAATTTATAATAAGAAAGGATACTAATTATGCACAAAATCAAAAAAATATATTGTCGTACATTTCAAACTGCATTTAAGATTGCTCTTCCATTTCTGCCATACAGAAAACCAAATGTTATCGGAAGTGTTAAACTCATTCCGGATATTATCAGAGAAAATGACTGTGACAATGTGCTGATCATTACAGATACTGTCATTCGCGGACTTGGACTTACGAAACGACTAGAACAGGCTCTTTCTAAAAACAAAATTCCTTATACAATCTATGACAGAACAGTTGCTAATCCAACAACCGAAAATGTCGCAGAAGCTTTGGAAATATATTATAACAATAACTGTAACGCACTCATCGGTTTCGGCGGAGGTTCCAGCATGGACTGTGCAAAAGCCGTCGGTGCACGTATAGCAAAACCGAAACAGTCTCTCGCTAAAATGAAAGGTATTTTAAAAGTCCACAAAAAACTGCCCCTTTTAATTGCCATTCCGACCACTGCCGGCACCGGAAGTGAGACCACGTTAGCTGCTGTCATTACAGATGCAAAAACAAGACATAAATATGCAATCAATGATTTCCCTCTTATTCCAAAGTATGCTGTTTTGGATCCGAAGGTAACAATAAGTCTTCCTCCTTCTATCACAGCAACGACCGGTATGGATGCACTGACTCACGCAGTAGAAGCATTTATCGGAAACTCGACTACCTATGGCACAAGAAAAGATGCTCTTTTAGCAACTAAGCTGATTTTTGAAAATATTGACACTGTATACAAAGACGGAACCAATATTGATGCAAGACGAAACATGCTCCACGCTTCTTTCTATGCAGGTTGTGCATTCACTAAATCCTACGTAGGATATGTACATGCAATCGCTCATTCACTGGGTGGTGAATATAATGTTCCGCATGGGCTTGCCAATGCAGTCATTCTTCCGATGATCCTGGAAGCTTACGGCCATAAGATTGATAAAAAGCTTTACAAATTAGCTGTAGAAGCAGGTGTTGTTTCCAAAGGAACCCCTCATGATGAGGCGGCAAAAGCATTTATCCAGGCTATCAAAGATATGAAACAGCACTTCAATATCGGTGAGTGCATCCCACAAATCCAGGATGTGGACATTCCGAAGCTTGCTCATTACGCTGATAAAGAGGCAAATCCTCTCTATCCTGTTCCTGTACTAATGGATGCTTCAGAACTGGAAACATTTTATTACAAATTAATGCCTGACAGTAATGAAGATGAAAATACAGTTAATGAAAAACAAAATACTGAAAATGTAACTGTTGAAAATTTATAAAATAAAAATCAGGAGGAACCCTTTATGGACGCTAATGAAATCAAACACCTTGTCCTTACGCAGAGAAAATATTTCCGCACCGGCTCTACTTTACCGGTAGAAGGCAGGCTTAAAGCACTGTTAAAGCTTAAGGCATGTATTTTAAAATATGAAAATGAAATTAATGCTGCTTTGAAAAAAGATCTGGGAAAAAGCGATTTTGAAAGTTACATGTGCGAGACTGGTATGACTCTCAGTGAAATTTCCTATATGGTAAAACATATCTTTTCCTTTACAAAAGAGAAAACTGTACGTACGCCTCTGGCTCAGTTCCATTCCAGAAGTTATAAAAAGCCTTCTCCTTATGGAGTTGTCTTGATCATGAGTCCGTGGAACTATCCGTTTATGCTCACAATGGAGCCTCTGGTGGACGCAATTGCTGCCGGCAACACCGCTGTGATTAAGCCAAGTGCTTATTCTCCTCATACAAGCGAAATCATCAGAAAGATCATTGGAGAGTGTTTTGATGAAAAATATGTTTCTGTAGTCACAGGCGGTCGCGCAGAAAACACCTGCCTTTTAAATGAGCACTTTGATTACATTTTCTTTACCGGAAGTCAGGCAGTTGGAAAGGAAGTTATGCGTCACGCTTCAGAATATCTGACTCCTGTTACTCTGGAACTTGGCGGAAAAAGCCCATGTATCGTAGATAAAAGTGCTAACATCAAGCTGGCAGCAAAGAGAATCGTCTTTGGCAAATACTTAAACTGTGGACAGACTTGTGTGGCACCGGACTATATTTACTGTGACCGCACGGTAAAAGATAAACTGGTTGCCGCGATCAAACAGCAGATCAAAAAACAGTATGGCTCACATCCTCTGGACAACATAAACTACGGAAAAATTATCAACGAGAAACATTTTGACCGCATTCTTGGTCTGATTGATAGCTCCAAGGTTGTCTATGGCGGCTCATCAAACCGCCAGACACTCCAGATTGAACCTACAGTGATGGATCGTGTTTCTTTCAGTGATGCAGTCATGCAGGAAGAAATATTCGGACCTGTCATGCCAATCCTCGTTTATGATACTCTGGATGAAGTAATTTCAAATATCAACTCCATGCCTCATCCATTGGCACTTTATCTGTTCACATCAGATAAAACAGTCGCAAAGAAAGTGACTTCCCGCTGTGGGTATGGCGGTGGCTGCATTAATGATACCATTATCCACCTGGCAACAAGTGAAATGGGATTTGGCGGATTTGGCGAAAGTGGCATGGGTTCTTATCATGGAAAAACCGGATTTGATACATTTACACACTATAAAAGCATTGTTGATAAAAAGACATGGCTCGATCTTCCAATGCGTTATCAGCCATACCGAAAAATTAATAATAAACTGATTCATATGTTTCTTAAATAGACTGTATACAAGAAACAATCTATAATTTGCCTTTCGCTCCTATAGATGCTATACTCTTCCTAACCATTACAGGTAGTCATATCACACATCTTAAGGAGCGAATATAAATAATGAAAAGGAAGAAAAAATCAATTAGTCCCAGAAAGCGCCGATACAAAAGAATCTGTCAACTCCTGACACTGATATTGGTTCTTCTTCTGGCTGCACTCACCGTGATATTTTTATACCAGAAAAAAGAAGCTCTGGAAAAAGAAAAGGCAAAAATCGAAGCGGAAGAAAAAAGAAAAATCAAAGAGAAAGAGGACAAGGAAGCAAAAGAAGCAATTCAAAAAGCTGCCGAAGCGGCTCAAAAAAAAGAAGAAGATCAAAAAGCTGCTGAGGCTGCTGCTGCAATTATAAATAAAGATGTTCAGACTGCCGAAAATACTGCTACCGAGGCTAATCACAAGACAAACGGTCTTGCCATCTGTATGTATCATTATGTATATGATAAAGATAACCCTCCGAAAGAAGAGTTAAACAGCAATTTCATTGAAGTCCACGATCTGGAGGAAGAGCTTAAATACCTTGTCGAGAATAACTACTATTTTCCTACATGGGAAGAAGTTCAACAATATGTAGAGGGAAACCTTCTACTTCCAGAAAAAAGTGTGGTTCTCACCTTCGATGACGGAGCATACAGCTTCTTAAATCTTGGTGTTCCATTATTTAACAAATATAAAATACCGGTAACCTCTTTCCTTATCGGAAATATTGACGGAGAAAAGAAAGTCAAAAAATATTCCAGCGAATATCTGACTTTTCAGTCACACTCCTACAATATGCACCGGGCAGGAGGAAATATCGGTCACGGCGGAATCTTCCCTGTTATGGATCACGACGAAGCCGTGGCTGACCTGGAAAAATCTATAGAAGTTTCCGGGAACAGTGATGCATTTGCCTACCCTTACGGAGATTATAACGACAACTGCGTACAGGCAGTAAAAGACGCCGGTTTCAAGTGCGCAGTAACTACCGAATACGGACGCGCAAAACCAGGTGATGATCCGTTGCTTTTGCCAAGAGTACGAATGTCAAGAGGGCAGTCACTGGAAAGCTTTAAAAAATTGGTGGAGTAAAGTGTAAATTGGGACGTAGACTTTTTAAAAAAGTCTACGTCCCAATTTGTAAAATACTATGTACCTTTTTGACAAATGCCCTGTACCCTATTAATCATTTGTTACATTTCCATCGCCGCTCACAGGTATCGCTTTGCCTAAATAAGTGGGTTCCGGTTTTATGATTGTGTATCCCACATCTTTTATTCGCGCCAGGGACTCTCTAAATTTCCGATACTTGTCTCCACGATAAACTTTCGTATCACAAATTACTCCTTTCGCATCTATTCCCATTGCATTTGCGTCATAAATGGCTCTGTAAAGATGATATTTCTGTGTCACAATAACCAGATTATCTGCTTCGAAAATCTCTTTTGCTCGATACATGCTTTCGTATGTAGAAAATCCGGCATGATCCATAAAAATGCATTCTGAAGGAACCCCCTGTTCTATGGCATATTTTTTCATTGCACTAACTTCATCATAATCTGTGCTTCCATGATCTCCACTCATAATTATACGATCAGTAATGCCCGCTTTATAAATCTGAATTCCCGTATCTAAACGCTCTTTCAGCATCTTACTAAGACTTCCATCTGCTTTTACCTGAGCACCTAATACCAGAACAGCATCCACTTGACTAGTTTCTTCCTCTTTCAATTCGTTAACTGTGGTAAAATCTTTTTCTGCTGTCATTTTCACATAAATATTAAGTGCGAGAAACATAGCAAGTCCTATCAGGATAAATACTAAAAATATCTCTGTTAATAAAATATATAACCTCTTTTTTCTTATTGTTTTCTTCATATCTGTATTTTTCTCCTGTATATTTAGCTGAACATTTACACATAACACCCGACATAGAGGCAGGCAATTTCACTGTTTCATTACACTAATTATATAGAAAGCTATATTATGTTACAACGTAAAGAAGCTATTCTTAAAAAAATCTTAATGACTGCACTATCAGATATGTTAAATTGGGACGTAGACTTTTTTAAAAAGTCTACGTCCCAATTTATAAAATACTATGTACCTTTTTGACAAATGCCCTGTACCTAATTAACAATTACCATGTACGTGAGCTTAATTCTTTGAACTGTGCTACTGTTGATACGTGTGAGTTCAGACCACCGTCTACAGTTACAACCTGTCCTGTGAAGTAGCTGCTTTCATCGGATGCAAGGTATACACACATATGTCCGATATCTTCTGGGCATCCATAACGGTTTACACAGATGTTGCTTGTGAAGATATCTTTCAGAGCCTGTGGCACGTTTGCTTCGTTCTGTGGTGTTACGATAAGTCCTGGACGTACACAGTTGCAACGGATATTCTGTTTTCCATACTGAAGAGCTGTGTATTTTGTAAGCATATCTACACCTGCTTTTGCACAAGCATAAGCTGTTGAGCCAAGGTCTCCACCGCAAGATGCCATTGAACCGATATTAATAATGGAACCGCCGTTCTCATTTTTCTGCAGATATGGAAGAACTGTCTTAATTGCATAGAATGTACCACGCATATCACTGTCAAAGATTGCATCCCACATATCAAGTGTCAATTCATCAACACGTCCGTCTTTCAGTGCTACGTTTGCAGCATTGTTTACGAGAATATCGATTTTTCCGTATTTTTCTTCTGTATCAGCAAACAGTTTCTCAATACTTTCTACAGCAGTGATATCCATAAAGTGATAATAAGCTTCTCCACCTGCTTCTGTAATAGTATTTACTACTTCCTGGCCTCTTGCTTCTCTACGTCCGCAAATAACTACTTTTGCTCCTTCTGCTGCAAATAATTTTGCGATTCCAATTCCGATTCCACTTGTAGAACCTGTAACAACTGCAACTTTTCCTTTTAATCTGTCCATGATAAAATCCTCCTAACTGTTGTTTTGCACGTTATCTCGAAACTTCGTGCGTTTGTGATGTTAACAATACTATATACCCTTTAAGCAAATTAATCAATAAATGATATTTTTTACACAAAATTTTTATACATTTTTTATACATCTTTTATTTTAATCACTACCTCTATCACTCTCCTATCACATTTTTACTTTTATTCACAACAAACCTGTCAAATGTGGCCAAAAGTCCGGGAAGGACAAACAAAATCAGCATGATTGCCGAAAAAGCTCCCATTGAAATTGTCATACAGATTGGCGCAACTGTTGCACTGGAAGAAAACATTCCAAGAATTCCTGTAACCAGAACCATAATCAGTCCCGAAGTCAATATTGTATGAATGGAATTTTCATAAGCTCTGACGAGAGCCTTTCTGATATCCATGCTGCAACGCATTTCTCTATAACAGCTTGTATACAAAATACCATAATCAATTGTTGCTCCCATCAGTATACATTGCACGATAATGTATGCCAGATAAATCAGGCTCTCACCGCGTATTCCGCTGATCGCAACCGTAACATAAACACCGCACATTACAATGAGTACCAAAAATGTCGGGATAACTACTGAGTGGAATGTCAGTGCAACAATCAGGAAAATAGAAATTGCCGTTAAAAATGTGATAAACAACATTTCTCCTTTAAAACTATTCTGCATTTCGCGATACATAGCCGAAGTGCCAATCAGATAATAATCCCCTTGCAGATTACGATTACACAAATCGATAACTTTATCTAAAAATTCTGTTGTTTTTTCTGACTCCTCCGGCAAATCTGAAGATATCATAAGAATTGAATAGTTCATCCCCTTTAACTGCGCAATTGCGTTATCAATATCTTTTTCTGTATCCTGTATAGTCACACAAAAGTCTTCCTCCAAAAATTGTTCAAATCGGGAATCATTTATCACTTCACCCGCTAAGTGATGAAATAATTCATCAATCGACATTGTCCAGAATTCATCATAATTCTTTTCACTCCCATAAAACATACATAATAATTCCAGTGTATTTTCATCAACAGAGTCACTAAATCCTCCCAGTAAATCATTTAATTCTTTTTCTGAATATGCCTTTCCTGACACAACAGAATCTATCAGGTTATTCATTTCATTCAATTTTTCCGCCATGGATGAATCTATCGCATCAGAATATAAAGAATCCGTAATAACATCATCTATGATAAAATCCACAAAGTTTGTAAGAGACATTTTCCATCTGCTTGTATCTCCGTGTTTCAAAATGTATAGCAGATACATCTGTTTTATATCCTCTGTTTTCATACCAATCAGGGAAGCTAGCTCTTTGACCGAATACGGTTTTTCCGACACACAGGCATTCACCATTTTCTGGAGCTGTTTAAGAGAATCTGCATCTTTTTCACTTATCATACTTTTAAACTGTGCATTATTCTTTATGATAAAATTAATGGCTGCCTTAACAGACAGACTCCAGTTATCTCCTTTTTCATAAGAATCATGAAGCACAAACAAAAATCGCAGGGTGCTCTTATCCATACTGCCGCCAAATATTTTTGCAAACTCACCGGAACTGAATTTTTTTTCTGATAAAGTCATCTGTATCAACGTCTGCATCATCTGAAGCTCTTCTTTGTTTTCATCTGTGAACGCCGATGAAAACATCGGATTTGACATTACATCATTCAAAAGATAATTGACAAACTGCTCAAGAGACATTGTTTTTTCTTCTGTGTGAACCCCAAAATAATATACATAAAGCTGTTTAACCATAGACTGCTCCATCTCAGTCATCTGTGACATCTGAGCGGCAGTCAGGGATTGATTACCTTCATCTGTCCCCTGGATCATCTGATTTGTGGCTATTAACTGTTGCTTTTGTTCCTCCGAAAATCCTCTGGAAAATATCGAATTTGACATTACATCATTTACAAGAAAATCCATATATTCGGCTAATGTAATAGTTTCATCTTCGCCCACCTGATGTCCATAGTAAAAATTGTAGAGCATTTCCAACATATCGCTGTCCATTCCAAATATTTCTGACATCTCTTTGCTGCTTCTCTGTTTCCGGATATTCTTTTTATCTGTAAATTGTGCCAGTGCTTCTATCTTATTTTTTGCAGCTTTATCTATCTTCTTGCTAAATATCGGATTTTTCATGACTTTATTCTGCAAAAATGATACAAATTCCAGCAAAGTCATTTTTGAAGGTTTATAATCTTTTTGCATTGTATAATAGTAAACATATAAAAGTCTCATCTGTCCGGAATCCATTCCGCCCATAACAGAAGCAAGTTTTTTATATGTCATCAGTTTTGTCAGATTTTGCGGATCAGAAAGTAACTTCATGGATTCAATCTGCACTTCTTTCGAATCATCAATCATTCCCGCATAAGCCGGATCTTTTAAAATATCATTGATTAGAAAATTCACAAAATCCGAAACTGTCAGTTCCCCTGTATCCACGCCCCCATTTTTCATAAAATAAAGCATATAAAGCTGCTCAATCTTATCCGTATCCAAAGTATCCTGATTTAAAAATTCCGCCAGCTCTTTCGCATTCATGGGGGATGTCAATGCATCTTCATCTGCAAATTTCTGCATCAGTTCAATATTATCAATCATCTCTCTATCTAACTTTTCCGCAAATGTTTTATTTGTCACAACATCCTCTGCAATAAAATTCAACAGATCTCCCATTTTCACAGACGCTGTGGTCCCTTTGGAATAATAATTGTAATACAACAGCTTTAAAAGTGATGAATCAATATCCATCTCCGTTTCTATATCCATATCTGAAATAATATCCTCTAACTCTTCGGCTGTATACTGCCTCCCCAAAGTAGTCGGATAACTCACTGCCGACTTAACATTAGAATCTGCTTCAAGATTATCCGTTAGCTCCTGTATTTCATCCTTATCCTTATTATTATAAAGCACTACTATTGCATTGCTCTTCGGAAATATTTTATCTATTTCGCTTTCCTCTGTCATTCCAAAAGAAATTGGTGTCAGACTTTGCAGAAAGATCGAAACGCACAACAATACGAGAAATGCAGCTGCAAGCGGACGCCTGAACCGATAACTGAAAGCAGCCACTTTTGCCATGGAAATATGTAGCACTGGCTTTTTTGTTTTCCAAATCAACCGATCGAACAATAAAATCAGACATGGCAATACTGTAAAAATACAGAAGAGACTGCATAATACTCCCTTCGCTAGTACAAATCCAAGATCCGCACCAATCTTAAACTTCATGAACACAAGCATTAAAAGCCCCACAAAAGTCGTAAAAGCACTGCTTGTTAGAGATGAAAACGCATTTACAATGGCATATTTCATAGCAAGAGTGTGATCATCAGTGTGTTTAATCTCTTGCCTGTATCGATTCATAAGGATAATGGAATAGTCCATAGAAAGGACGAGCTGTAAAATAGCAGCTATCGAAAATGTTGTATCAGACACACTGCTAAACATACAGTTTGTTCCAAGATTAATGATGATCGCCACTCCAATCACAGCAAGAAAAATAACCGGTTCAAACCACGAACCACACATTACAAACAAAATTACAAGCAAAATAAATAATGCCGCCGCAATAATTCCATTAGAAAGGCTGGATTCACTTTCATCTGTTTCTATTACCACATGATATTTACTGTAATGATCTATGACAGCCTCTTTAATTGATTCCATCTCTTCCGTATCATAATCATAATCTGTTGATAACTCATATAATGTATATCCGTCTTTATTATAGTCTTCATTGTCTTCTTCATATTTTACTTCACTTACATAAGAAAGTGTTTTTAATTCCTCGTATACAATCTCAGCCTCTTTTTCAGGCACATCCTGCATCATGACATATATACTGTTAGAAGCTTCCGTCTCTTGGAATTCTTTCTCCATAATATCCAGCCCATGCTTCATAGAAGAATCATCCGAAAGATACTTTGTCATATCTGTATTCACTTCCACTTTTGGAATCTGTATTGCACACAAGCCTGTTATGATAAGCATCACAACAAGAACCAGGTATCTTCTTTTTACAATAAAATCTGCCATCCTTTTCATGATAAATCACCTTCTTGTTCTTGACTTTTTTTACGAAATTTATTATATTAACCTTCAGAATTCTAAGTCAACAGACTGTTTATCATAAAATGTTTTGTTCTATACAAACCATTTTGTTTTGTTTTTTAGTCAACAAATTATAAAAATTAGTCGATTTCGTAAACCAATAATGTATATCAAGAGGAAAATGTTATGGAAAATCAACGTATACGCATCAGTAAAACTATGCTGAAAAACGCTCTCATCGATTTACTTCAGGAAAAGCCTATAGAAACTATTACCATATATGAATTGTGCAGACGTGCAACAATTAACCGCACGACTTTTTATAAATATTACGGGAGTCAGTATGATTTGCTTGAAGATATTGAAAAAGATGTGTTTAAAGAATTAGAAGAACGCCTGGCAATTGCATGTAAAAAAGGCGAAATGGGATTTTCCTCTGCCCTGGAATACATCATACAGGAGCAAAAAAAATGTCTTGTTCTGATGAACTCAACAGCAGATAAAGATTTTGCGAAAAAATTATTCGAACTGCCAATCATAAATAACCTGTTTCAAATTAATATTAATATTCCGTTTGAAAAGGAAATGGAATTATACGTCACATCCTTCCTATATAATGGTGGTTATTCAGTAATACGTGAATGGGCAAATCGAGGATTTCAGGAAAGTCCTGAGCAAATAGAGCAACTCATTATCAAGCTAATCACCTCCGGAAGTCTGTCAGTGTTAAGCAGAGAATAAATTTTACAGAATGCAATAAAAAACTTACATAAAAATCAAAATTATGTTACTATCTCATTTGATGCAATTTGTAATCAAATTCATAATAATAGAAATAAGTCTGTGGGCGTAGTCTATTTTATCAAAATGGATTACGTCTTTTTTGTTGTTATGAAGTTTGATTTATTGTCAAAATTGATAAAGGAGGATCTAAATATGCCAAAAAATAAAGTGCAAGGTTTTTGGTTCGGTGTATTAATGTCATATGCTATGGCATATGGGATGGAAGTCTACAATATGGCAATCAAGATGGGATTTAATCTTACAACCGGAGCCGGTTTTTCATCCATGACAAATATCGTATTCTGGGAGGCTTTCAAAGAAGCTCTCTACATGGGAGTCTTTGTATTCATTTTCTCTAATCTCTGGGGAAATAAAATGGGAGCGCGTTTTATGGAGAAACACTGCAATCCCCAAACAGATAATCCCTATTTCTGCACATTAATGAGACAGGCGGGCACCGTTGCAATAATGTGCCCGACAATGAGCCTGGTTGCATCCATTCTTTTTAATGTGATACTTGGCGGAGCATCTGTAACACAGCTTCCGGCAATCTGGGCAGGCACCGTGCTAAAGAACTTTCCGATGGCATTTTTCTGGAACATGTTTGCAGCTGCACCATTCTGTCATTTTGTATTTAACATGATAAACAAAGAAAAATAATCAATTTATTTACATTAAGATTTACTAATTGTTTTTTACGTAAAGAAAAAGCAGATTTACCGCCACCAACTGAACTGATAAATCTGCTTTTTGTTATTTTATAAAAATTCCTGTTTCTTAAACCTGACTGAACGCCGGCCAATATTCCAACATCAAATAGCCTGTGACACTCATTAAAAGAATTACAACAACTGTAATTGGCAAACCTTTTTTTAACATGTATTTTGGTTCCAGTCCATATCCAACCGGAATTGCACGTATAGATGTCGGCAGCATATAAGACAGATTCACACCAATGGATGCAATATAAACATATGGGATTGGATTTTTCCCTATTCCCTGAACAATACTGATTACAATCGGTATTGCAACTGCTGCTGTTGCCGTATTACTTGTAATATCGGAAAGAAGAACTGTTAAGGTGACAATAACGAGTACTGTTGTAAAGCCTCCATTTAAATTGGAGCTTGCAACAATTTTTCCTATTGCTTCTGCTGCACCACTGCTGTTAATCAATGTTCCTGCAGCAAGACCTCCTGCAAATACATAGATCAGATCCCATACTATTTTCTGTTGTGTTGTCTTCCACATAATCAATCTTTTACCGTCTTTACCTCTGATAAAGAATGCAATGATTGCGCAAATAATAAAGACATATGCCGGTTTGAGTCCCGGAAGATAATCCTGATACAATTCTCTCGTAAATGAAACAATTGTTGCCAAAAGGAAAAGACCTAATGAACACTTCTCTTCAAATGACATCTTCGGCATTGCTTTATACTGCTCTATAAAATATTCTCTGGAACCTCCCAGCTCATCATCTTTTCCACAACCAATCATTAACATAAGAATATTACTGATAATCAATATAACTGCAATTGGGAAGAAACGTATTACCCAGGATGTATACATATATTCTGCGCCTGTTAATTGTTCCAGATAATCAACTGTAACAAGGTTCATCGCTCCACCGAGCGGCGACAGCAGACCACCAACACCTGTTGCATATGCAATCGTCAGCAGAAGCAGTGAACCATATTTGCTCTTGGAAATATCTTTTTCTCCAACATATCGCAGCATAGACACTGCAATCGGAGTTACCGCTGCACACACGACTGCATTAGGCAAAATTGCTGAAAGTATTGCACAAAGCAAAAACCAGAAAATAATCTGCATTCTTATTTTACTTCCTACAAGCGATAAAAACTTTGCAGCAATACGACGATCTAATCCGGTTTCTTCCCACGGTACCGTCAGAATAGACGCGCCAAGTAATAATAAAATGGTTTCCGATGCATAGTTTGCAGTTACCTCTGCCATATCTACCATCTGAAAAACTGCATTCACTGCAATTGGTAAAAATCCTGTCACCGCAAAATCAACCGGACCTGTAATCCACCAAAATGCCATCCATGCAACAGTGCCAATTGAAATTCTTGCAGAAGCATCAAAAACTGATGCAGGTAATGCTACATAGCACAGTAACAACAATAAAGGTCCTGCTAATATATTTATCTTTTGTTTATTATCCATTATATAATTCCTCAAATACCCCTACTTATCTAAAAAGGACACTTCTCAGTGTTTCCACTGAAAGTGTCCAATATTTTTCTTGCAATTCTTTTAAAAACCAACAATTAACGTTTGCTGAACTGTGGTGCTCTACGAGCTGCTTTGAGACCGTATTTCTTACGCTCTTTCATACGTGGATCACGTGTG
>JBJFCD010000264.1:0-7451 GCA_051888795.1 Lachnospiraceae bacterium
AAAAGCCTTCGATCCTTTCTACCATAACACGGCCATACCAGGTACGGTCAAAGATGGTCACATGCCCCGCTTTTGGCATATCTGTCCAGAATCTCCAAAGATAGTGATACTGCCTTTCCAGATCATTCGGGGATGCTGTCGGATGAACCACGTAACCTCTCGGATCCATCTTTTCAGTCAGCCGTTTAATCGCTCCTCCCTTTCCTCCGGCATCCCATCCTTCAAAGCCCAGTACTACCGGAATTCTTCTCCGGTAAAGTTCCCCGTGAAGCCGCTCCATCCTCTTCTGAAGATCCTTCAGACGGATCTTATACTCCTTTTTCGTATAGAAAAGACCAAGATCCGCTTTAGCAAGAATAGACTCTCCCATCTTTATGTCATCCTGTTTCTCGGCCTCTGCCGGAAATTCCGGTTTCTTTAAGAGGACTGCCTGCTTTTTCTCACGCTTATCCTTCTCTTCTGCAACTCTTTCCGACAGGATTTTTTCTACGATTGAGTAAATCTTTACAGTCGCAAATTTTCTGTCAACCGCCTCAACAATATACCATGGTGCATAATCGGTATCCGTACGGCAAAGCATCTCCTCATTGATTTCCTGATATCTCTCAAATTCCTTATTGCGTTTTCTGTCTCCCTCACTGACGCGCCATGCAGTTTCTTCCGATGCCATCAGCTTATCAAACCGCTTTTTCTGTTCTTTTTTATCAATTGCAAGAAAGATCTTTATCAAAATCATTCCGTCTGCTGTCAGTTGCTCTTCAAAAGAGCAGATAGAATCAAATGCTTCTGCCAGTTCATCCTTTTTCGTTTTCTTATCAAACCGATCTATTAATACTTTTCGGTACCAGCTGCTGTCATAAATTGCAATTTTTCCTTTTGCAGGCATTTTCATCCAGAATCTCCATAAAAACGGATGCATTTTCTCTTCCTCTGTCTCCGTCTTTACTGCATGAACTTCAAATCCACGGGGATCCAATGCTTTTATAAGCTCTGCGATCTGAGCACCTTTCCCGGAAGCACCGTACCCTTCAAACGCAATCATAATCGGTATTCCAAATTCTCTGCAATCTCTTTGGAGCCTGCCGATTTTCGGAACAAGCTCTGCCATTTTTTCTTTATATTCTTCTTTTCCCATCGCTTTTGTCAAATCCAGTTTTTCGAGCATCAAAATCCCTCCCATCCGTAATATCAGCCATTTTTCACAGCTATATACCTATTATAATAATTCTTTGTATTCATTATTCATTATACAACATTCCCTGCATAAATAGACATTTTTTTCGAATTATACTGCTGTTTTTCCTTAATATATGATATGATTCATAATAGGTATGGAGGTATTTGGATATGTCATCTGAGAACACAAAAAGAAATGAAATTACAGAAGGAATCATTTGGAAACAATTGCTGATTTTTTTCTTTCCCATTGTAATCGGAACATTATTTCAGCAGCTGTATAATACCGTAGACGCTGTAATTGTAGGTCGTTTTGTAGGAAAAACCGCTCTCGCAAGCGTTGGTGGCTCTGCTGCCGTACTTACATATCAGGTTGTCATGTTTTTTACAAATCTGGCAAATGGAGCTGCGGTTATCATTTCACAGTATTTTGGTGCTAAAAATTTCAAAAAAGTTCATACTGCACTGCACACCGCTTTTGCATTTTCTATTGTTGTGAGTATTGCTATTTCAATCATTGGATACGCAGCGACACCATGGCTTTTGTCAGTAATGAAAACCCCGGAAGATACCATGGCTGACTCTATCCTCTACTTAAGGATCTACTTCCTCGGCATCATTTTTACACTCATATACAATATTGGTTCTGCTATTATGCGAGCTGTCGGAGATTCAAAACGACCCCTCTATTACTTGATTGTCTGCTGTATTTTAAATATATTGCTGGATGTGTTTTTTGTCGTATTTTTAAAACTCGGCATTGCCGGAGCAGCCATTGCGACAGTACTTGCACAGGCGGCGAGCTCTTTACTTGTCATACGGGCTCTTATGACATCCTATGACACAATGAAACTCAACCTCAAGGGTATTTGTTTTGATGTCCCTGTTTTGAAATCTGAACTTCGCATCGGACTTCCCGGAGGAATTCAGACATGCATGTATGGTCTCACAAATATTATCATCCAGACTGCGATCAATGGTTTTGGAACTGATACAACAGCTGCATGGGCAGCTTTCGGCAAAATGGATCTGATCTTCTGGGCCGTAAGCGGTGCACTGGGTGTATCGGTCACAACATTTGCCGGTCAGAACTATGGCGCCGGAAAGCTTGACAGAGTTTATAAAAGTGTGCGAACCTCTCTTCTGATGTCACTGACACTTTGTGGTTCCATTCTGGTTATTCTGGTCGCTTTTGCCAGACCATTGTTTGTACTGTTCACCACCGATGCAAACGTAATATCTATCGGAATATACATCCTGATGCACATCGTTCCAAGCTATGCGATTTATATATTTGTAGAAATATTTACCGGTGCACTTCGGGGAATCGGAGATGTTGTGATTCCGACACTCATCACACTTGGCGGTGTCTGTCTTGTACGACTTCCATGGATACTGTTTGTCACGCCGATCCACAAGGAACTTTTTACGATACTTGTAAGCTACCCTATAGCCTGGGCAGCAACGGCACTTCTGTTAATTCCTTATTATTTTTACAGAAAAAAGAAACTCAATACACAATGGAAAATAATATAAAAAAAAGCACTGGAAACCATCATGGTATCCAGTGTTCTTTTATGCGGAAGACGGGACTTGAACCCGTACGCAAGCAATATGCACAAGATCCTTAGTCTTGCTCGTCTGCCAGTTCCGACACTTCCGCGCATCTATTCGGTTTTCCAAACGACATATATAACTATATCATTTTATCATTAAATTGTCAAGAAAAAATATATTTATTTTTTCAACAAAAAAACAACAAAAAAAGAACCAAAGTCATAAAGATTTCGGTTCTTTCTATCATGCGGAAGACGGGACTTGAACCCGTACGCAAGCAATATGCACAAGATCCTTAGTCTTGCTCGTCTGCCAGTTCCGACACTTCCGCAAACGGCGCTTTCGCTGTCCGAATGATATAATACTATATCCTGAAGAAAAAATCAATAAATTTTTACTTTTTTTTCAAAATATTTTTTTTGATATACCGGAAGGTCTCATCCTCCCCTTTTTCTGCAAGCATTTTTAAGAGAGAATGCAAAAGTTCCGCAGTCTCCGGATGGATCATATTTCCAAGCTTAGCCGCACCTTTTTCATAATAATCCAGAGGAGCCTGATCGGTATAAGAATCCGCCAGATAAGTCTTTGATGCCGCCACACGATCCATAAACATCTCTACCACGTAACGAATCGGCATTTTCTGCCCAACAATCCCCTCGTCCGGCTTTATGCTATAATCAATCCAATATTCATAATGATGTTTATTGCGTCCTTTATGGTGAAGCCATGCCTGCGAATATCCGGTAGCTTCTCTTTCTGCATTATTTGGACTTCTTGTCCCCTGATAATATTTGCACCCGACAAGAAACTCAGTCGGTGAATATTTAGAAAGGTCATGCAAAAGTCCCTGCTTATAGAGACCAACCCTAAAACAATGCTTCATAACCAGTAATTTATGATGATTAATGGTATGCAAATGTTTAAGCGCTTTCATAATAAATTCTCCATATCATTTTTATTCAAAACATCTGCTCACGGCTTTCATACAGAAAGTATGCAAAAAATCAGATATAAAACAAGTAAATGCAGTGGATAAAATACATAAAAGAAATACTTAACAGGACGCCCTCTCTCTCCGTTATACGCTGCCAGTAATATTGTTGCTGCTATCCCGTATCTCTGTATCTCTCCCCAAAGCAGACTCCACACCGCACCCAGTCCGAGCTTTAACCACTTGTATTTTCTGAAAAAATAATAGATAGCTATCAATAGGATTCCTTTAAAGCTATAATCTGTGCACAGAAAAACCGCAAACCACATTGATAAGATTACTTCTACAATTTTTACCGGCCATTCCGAACACTGTTCCAGGGCATACATCATCATTACACCTATGAAAAGTGTAAAAAATACATTCTGCTTTTCAAACTCCAGCACTACTCCTCTGAATGCCAGATCATATGGAATCTCCGATATCAAAGCAAACAATCCCAGCCTGAAAAGATACTTTCTGATATCTCTGGTGTAAAAAAATCCCTCTACCAGCAAAAAACAGAAAATAGGAAAAGCAATTCTTCCAATATATCGAAATATAAGATATTCCGGAAAAAAAATGGCCCCAATATGGTCAATCATCATCGTCAGGATTGCGATACATTTCAGTTGAAACGAATTAATACCCATATTTTACCTTCCAATCAAAACTGCTATTGTTCTGGCTTTCAGCTCAATGTATCTCTGGTTTTTCAGGCATTTTATACTCTCTGTATCTTCATCTGTCGATATCAGCAGATACCACTTTTTATTCTTCGCAAGGGATGGAAGTGCAAAGGTGTGCTCCAGCCAGTGCATATTATATGCCACAAAACAGTCTTCTTCTCCTGATGCTATACCACTATAGTAGACACCTAGCTGCCTGCTGGATACTTCCGATGGTACTCTCCATGCACTTTCACCGTGATAAGACACATCCGGCATTCCACATCCTATCCTGTCTGTTCCCTGCATCTCTTTTTCAGGGCAGAATACTCTATGCTCTTTTCGGATTTGAATCAGCCGTTTTACAAAATTAAACAGTTCTTGCTCTTTCTCCAGATTTTTCCAGTTTACCCATCCAATCGGATTGTCCTGGCAGTAAACATTATTATTTCCTTTCTGGGAATTTCTGAATTCATCACCTGAAAGGATGCATGGCGTTCCCTGTGCCAAAATTGTAAGGAAAAACGCATTGCGAGTCTGCCTTTTTCTGAGTTCCGTAATTTCTTTCTTCCGGCTCGGTCCTTCAGCACCGCAATTCCAGCTAAAATTATACTCCGTGCCATCCCTGTTATTTTCGCCATTTTTTTCATTATGTTTTCCGTCGTAAGACACCAGGTCATTTAAAGTGAATCCTGTCTGATTTGTAATATAATTAAAGATTCCTTCCTCGCCAGAAGTATGCCGGAGCCAGTACATTACATCAGGCACCATTCCTTCGTCACCTTTTAAGAATCGTCTCATTACATTCTGGAATCCTGTCTGATGATGCAAAATCTTCGTTTTTTTCAGGATAGGGTCCTGTCTTATTCCTTCTAAAGGTGCAATCATCGGATTAACAATAAATCCATCTATATGGTATTCCATCATATAATATCTGAGACACTCTTCCATAAGCTGTTTTGGAATCTGATTATCAAATGGCATCTCTAAAACTACTTCTATTCCGGCTCTATGACAGGCCTTTACCATATCTTTTAAAGATTTCACTCCGTCTTTCTGGGCAGAATATGCATTTTTAGGCGTAAAACAACAAGCGGGTCCGTATCCCCAGTAATTACGGTAAAGCCCACATTCCTCAAACTCATAAACCGGCATACAGTGAATCTGATTGATTCCCAGCTCCTTCAAATATGGGATCTTTTCAATCACTCCTTCAAAAGTCCCTTTTTTCTTTACTTTTGAGCCTGGATCCTTTGTAAATCCACGCACATGAAGGCTATAAGCAACCACATCCTGACAAGGAATCTGCGGCATCGTGTCACCTTCCCAGTCATAATCCTTTGAGCACAAAAGTCCTCTTACTTCATGCTGCTGAAGACTGGTCTGCTTTCCCCACTCTTCTTTTCCCGACAAAGCTTTCACATATGGATCAATAGTAACAGCACCATCAATTTCATAATTATATTCATAAGAGTTTATATCAAGATTTTCCATTGCAAGATACCGCACTTCTCCGACAGTATCTGTCATCAGAATACTTTCACATGGCACTTTCGACCCTGACGGATACAAAAGCAGTCTGCACTCTTTTCCTTCCGGAACTGCTACGGAAAAATTAATTCTGTCCTCTTTTACCGTTACCCCCAGCGGCAACGGCGTCCCCTTTATTTGTCTCATATGTGTCCTTTCCGGCTCTACTGCCACCCATCTACTCCATACATATCCACATTTTCTTTATTGATCATAAATACATCTTCATATGTTTCTTTCTCATATTTTTCTCCGGTCAGAATGTTAATCGTAATCTCTGCCGCCTTCTGCCCCATTTGAATTGGTGACTGTGCAGCAGTTCCCGCAACCTGCGTTTCAGATTTTTTAAGTTCTTTTTTTATATCAGGCGAACCATCCACTCCATAGATGATAATGTTCTCTTTCTTCGCAACATTCACAGCTGTTGTAGCTCCCACAGCAATCTGGTCATTTCCGCACATGATGGCAACAATATCAGGATGCTTTTCAATGATTTTTTCTGCCTCTTCAAGAGCAAGATCAAATTCTCCCATTGTGTTAGCTCTTGCCACTACTTCAAATCCTTTTTCGGCCGTACTGATCGCTTCCTCGAACCCAGTGATCCGGTCATTGATCGAATTCTGGGTAGGGCATTCTAATATGGCAATTTTTCCGCCATCCGGACATTTCTCAATAAGATCTTCCCCACATATATATCCGGCTTTATGATTATCAGATCCAATGTATGCATCCACATATTCCATTTCCTTAACCTGAGTATCCACATTAATGATCCTGACACCGGCTTCTTTCAGTTCTTTTAAAGATGGAGTGATTTTTTCCCAGTCAACAGGGCTAAGAATAATTGCCTCAATTCCTTCCTCAATCATCTCCTTGATCTGTGTTGCCTGCAATTCAGAATCTGTACCCGGATCTTTCATAATCATCTCATATCCTGCCTCTTCCAGCACCTGCCTTGTGGCACTTTCCAAAGTAATAAAATAAGGATTTTTCATATCTATTCCGGTAAAACCAATACGATGTTTTTCTCCCTCTTCTTCTTCTTTGCTTTTATCTGTATCCCCGGCAGTCGCGTTATCCTCCGGAGTTCCTACATTCTGTTTACATGCAGACACTCCCAATACGCAGATCAGTATCATTGCGATCACCGCAAATATTCTCTTCTTCATCTCCACAGTATCCTCCTGTCCAAATGGATCTCATACATACTCTTTATTTTACATCATTTTTTCGATTTTGGCTACCTGTCAATTCACATACAAAGCGGGATGCAGAAATATTTTTTCCGTTCCGCTCTGCCGGATAACAGATGATAAGCTGTCTTTTCGCTCTTGTCATTCCGACATAAAACAATCTTCTTTCTTCCTCTATCTCTTCCGGAAGTTTAGCCTTTTTATATGGTATGATTCCCTCATTTGCGCCCAGTATAAACACAGTATCAAATTCAAGGCCTTTTGCTCCATGAAAAGTATGAAGACTGATCCCTTCTGTTTTTTCATTCATCCTGCCTGATGCAGCTTTCTCTCTCAGTAATTCCCCATATCTTTCCA
>JBJFCD010000265.1:0-7349 GCA_051888795.1 Lachnospiraceae bacterium
AACAAAAATCCCATACCCTTTGTTTCCAAAAGGTATGGGATATGAATTCTCATATTTGAAAAAGATTCATCAGCCTTCGGCTTCTTCCTCTTCTTCCTCCTCTTCATTTGCGGCTGCTACTGCAGCTGTTACAGATGCAACAATTGCAATTACTGCAACAATAACGACTACTAAAATAATTACCCCGAAAAAAATCAGAAATCCTGTCTCTGTCATATCTTCATCTCCTAAATCCACTTGCAGAACAAGCCTTTGTTAGAGGTAATTATAGCATAACGCCTTTTTCATAGCAACACGCAAAACGGAATGTTTTCATTACTTTTTATCTTTTGCTTTTTCTATATGCAACTACACTTACAACTGCTGCAACTGCCATTCCTGCTATAATAAAGCCTAATACGGTAACAAATCTTCTCATAGATTCGTTTGCAGCAAGTGGAGTTTCCTCGTCGGAAATGGTTTCAATCGTTTCCTCAGAAACTCCCGCGTCCACTGTGTCCTCTCCTTCCACAGTTTCCTCTGCTGCATCAACCGATACAGTTTCCTCTACAGCTTGCTGTTCTTCCTCTACAGCTTCTTCTGCTGCCAGAGGCTCCTGCGTGGTTGCGGTTGTGATTGTGATTGCATTTCCGCCAGCCACATTGTTTGCTGCCTGTGGGGTTTCCTCATCCGCAATGACAACAACATCGTTTACGCTATTTGAAACTGCATTTGTTGTCTCTGCCGTTGCAGTTGTCTGTGTGCTATTGGATGTTTCCTGGTTGTTTGAACCGCTAGATGTTTCTGACTCACTTGAAGTACCTGATCCATTTGGTTTGCTTGGAGTACTTGGAACATCCTCTTTTTCTTCCTCTTCGCTCTCGGCAACATAATCTCCTGTACGAATCAGTTTCGCATCATCGAAAGCCCCCCATACACCGCCTGTTGTGTTTGAAACAATAAGAGTTATGGTAATCTCGGTATCATCCTCTACAACCTGAATATTTTCAATGGTCGGATTACTCCATTCCTGCCAACCGCTTACGTTTGATGTTTCGGTATATGTCTCATCACCTACCGTTACTGCAATTGCAAATATATCCGTGTCTCCAGAAGCTCCACCCTGTAAAAATACGCTGGCACTGTAAACACCGCTGTCAACAGTTACCGTCTGGCTTGCAGTCATCGTTTTACCATTTTCCGTCGTATAGAAATGTAAGCATCCAGCTCCGGTACGAGCATCATTTGATGTTTTTGTGATATTAAAACCGTCCACTTCCCAAACGACTAATTCATCTTCAAAGCTACCATTTAAGAGTAAGTTGTCTGCTTCAATTGTAAGCTTCCATACTACGTCATATGTATTTCCGTCAACTACAACCGTTCCGCTGATTTCATAAGAACCAATTCCGGCTGCCTTTGCTTCCTCGAATTTTGCTTCATTCCAGGAAACTACGACTTCTGTCTCAGTTCCCACATTGTATTTTACAGTTGCCGTTTCCGGAAGTGTAAGTCCTTCCACCTCGGAAATTGCTACGGTTGTATCCTCAACAACTACGCTTGTCACAATCGGTTTTACATTTGTACCTGTACGAATATAGTTATAAATGTTTACCGTATCAAGTGCTTTTCCGTTAAAATCAAACCAAGACTGGTTATCTACTGCTGATCCGCCGTACCATTTTCCGGCATCCTCAGCGTCATATTCTCCAGCATAAGAAGATGCCCATCCGGAACCATTAGCTTCCCACTTTGCCTTGTTTGAAGCAAGAATGGATTCATCAAGATTTCCATCTTCATCATATGCGTACTCTACAGGAATCCAAGCATTCTCCCAGTAGAAGAGACCGATTCCGGCATCCCCAACGTTTGCTACTGCCTGTGCAACTGCTCTGATTTCGTTGCACTGTCCCTGAACAGTAAACTCATAAGGCTGTCCGCTGTCATTGCTTCCTGTACGAACGGTATTTGCATGTCCGTCTCCATCTGCCAGTGTATTTGCCCAAGAGGTCTCGGCTACCATAACCTTTTTGTCATAGGTATCTGCTACATTCTTAAGAACGCTGGTAAGATTTTCGATAGTTCCATGCCAATATGGATAGTAAGAAGATGCAAATACATCATAATCAACATTGTTATTTGCTAAAGTCTTAGCAAGACTTGCATAATTTCCAGAACGCTCTGGATTAGTAAAATGAATGGCTACTAAAATATCAGAATTTACTTCTCTAATTGCTTTTGATCCAGCATTGAAAAGTTTGCAAATATTTGTCCAGTCTGATTCTCCGCAGAACTTACTCGTAGTCTCATTTCCCACCTGAACCATTCCGACATCTACACCATTATCAAGTAGGTATTCCAAAGATGCTTTCGTGTAATCATAAACAGCAGTTTCTTTCTCCGCTACACTCATACTTGCCCAGGCCTTTGGTGCCTGCTGTTTTCCTGGATCAGCCCAGAAATCGGAATAGTGGAAGTCAATCAGGACCTTCATTCCCGCATTGGTTGCATACTGTCCGATTACCTTTGCAGTTTCAAGATCGTTATTTCCACCGCCGTATCCGTTTCCATCTGCATTATAAGGATCATTCCATACACGGATTCGGATGTAGTTTGTTCCGCCTGCTGCAAGCAAATCAAAGAATCCCTGTGCATCTAATGCATTTCCTTCTTTATCATAGAATGTTGCGCCACTATTGATGATAGAAAGATAAGAAGAAACATCAGCTCCGGTAATGAAATCATCGGTCATTCCGGTTACTTTCTCTACATAGACATCTGCGTCCACCGGAGTAATCTCTTCCTCTTCTGAATCAGATTCTACTATCTCATAAGAATAGAGAACAATATCATCAAGGTCTCCCCAGTATCCAACTGCAAGATTACCAGAAAAAGCAATCGTTACTTCTGTCTGTTCTGTAAGCGTAAACTCCTCAGACTCATACTCTGTCCATGAATCCCAGCCTGTTGTTGCATCAAGCACTTTTTCGGTTATTGCTTCTGTAGCACTTACAGACATCGAAAGCCCAGACGCATACTCTGCTCCATCTTGATTCCATGCAAGCTTATAGGTTCCTGCCGGAAGAGTTACAGTTTGGCTGAGAGAAAATGCCTCTGCGTCTGATCCGCCATTATAAATATTCAAAATGTTTGTTGTATTATTGGATGCCCACTCATCTGTCTTTACCGAATATTCAACATCCGCATCTCCGGATATCGTCCAACCACTATAATCTGCAGTTTCAAAATCACCATTTACAATATAAGATGATTTCTTCCATTCATAGCTTACCGGTGACTCGTTTTCCTGTTCTCCTGAACCAGATTCTACTTTCTCGTAAGAAGAGAGAACAATATTATCAAAGTCTCCCCAATATCCAGCTGCAAGATTTCCTGAAAAAGCAATCGTTACTTCTGTCTGTTCTGTAAGTGTAAACTCCTCAGACTCACATGTTGCCCATGCATCCCAACCTGTTGTTGCATCAAGCACTTTTTCGGTTATTGCTTCTGTAGCACTTACAGACATCGAAAGCCCAGACGCATACTCTGCTCCATCTTGATTCCATGCAAGCTTATAGGTTCCTGCCGGAAGAGTTACAGTTTGGCTGAGAGAAAATGCCTCTGCGTCTGATCCGCCATTATAAATATTCAAAATGTTTGTTGTATTATTGGATGCCCACTCATCTGTCTTTACCGAATATTCAACATCCGCATCTCCGGATATCGTCCAACCACTATAATCTGCAGTTTCAAAATCACCATTTACAATATAAGATGATTCCTTCCACTCATAGTTTATCGTTGATTCTGTTTCCTGTGTTTTTCCAGAAATCTTTAAGCAGTCCAGATATCCCCATCCGTCAGCTGCAACATCTACAACAAATCCTACTGTAACATCATTCTGTTTCTCTTCTACAGTAAAAGTATTTGTTAGAGTCTGCCATGTATTGTATCCTTCTAAACGGGTTGCATCAGAGGCTTCCTCGCCAAAAGTAAGCTTGACATCTGCACCGCTTCCCATTACATAAGAAGTAAGTGTATATTCACCAGCCGGGAGTTCGCTGACAACTTGTGTTAAAGTAAAGCTTCCACCATCCTTCATCCAAAATTTTAAACCGGTAGTGCCTTCTTCTTCTCCTGTTGTCATCCACGTATCATTAGCATATGTAAAATATGTAAACTCTACATTATCCCATGTACTTGGGGTTACAGTCCATATGCCATCACCCCACAAATCGCCGGTGAAATCTGCGTCAGCTAATTGTACATCTTCTGCACATACATCATCTGCAAGTACGACCTCAGATCCAGCTATAAGAAGTCCGGCTTGACTTAAAAGCATTGCACCTGCTAATAAAAAGCTTATTGCCTGTTTCTTAAAATGTTTCCTCATCTTTTCCTCCATCCTTCATCTACACTCTTTTACTTTACAATGCAAACATACTGCTTCATTTTCATTATGCGCAATTTGCGCAATCGGTTGTCTTTCTTCATATCCACACTTTATCATCTTGGTCCAGCTTCTTTCAATCGGCATTTTTTCTAATGTTTTCAAGTCCTTTTTATCGTTTTTTCACAAATCAGGACTCAAGTACCACGAAAAAATATACAAATAAGTTTTTGCGCAACTCTCCACTTTTTGCGCATTTTTCATTACTTTTTGTTCACTTTTTCCACACATTTCCCTATATGTGGGTAAATTTGTTTTGAAAATCTTTGTATTTGCACATTTATCCTTTTGTTTTTTATAGTCATTTTTTCGCGCAAAAAAAGTTTGGAAAAATGAACGAGTATGATATACTTTGATTATCAACAATTGAAATCGAAGTTTACGGAGGATATAGATATGATTACATGTCCAAAATGCGGCAGTACCCTTGGCGATGATGCAAAGTTCTGTCATATATGTGGTACCCCAGTGAAAGAAATTCCGGTACCGGAAGCACCTAAAGTAGAGGAAGCACCTGTAGTAGAAGAAACACCTGTAGCGAAGGAAGCTCCAATTGTGAATGAGACTCCTGCTGCAGAAGTACCCCCTAGCGTGGATGAAACTACTGTTGCGGATAAAATCCCTGCTACGGATACAGCGCCTGTTGCAAATGAGGCCCCCGCTGTAAGCGAAACAGTTTCCCCACAGGAAGCTCCTGCTCCAATCCCTGTTGGACAGTCAGTATCATTCGGGCAGGCAAATACAAATCCGGTTCCAAATGGTATGCCACAGCAAAATCAATATACTACATACCAGCAGCCTGGTCAGGCGCCACAGTACAACCAGCCACAATATGGTCAGGCTCCGCAATATGGACAGCCGGGCTATCAGCAGAACGGACCTCAGTTCGGACAGCCTCGCTACCAGCAGAATGGACCTCAGTTTGGACAGCCCCGTTACCAGCAGAATGGGCCTCAGTTCGGACAGCCTCGCTATCAGCAGACTCAGCCTCAGTATGGACATCCTCGCTACCAGCAGACTCAGCCTCAGACCGGGCAGAACCTCTACCAGCAGACTCAGCCTCAGTATGGACAGCCCCGCTACCAGCAGACTCCGGCACAAGCTGGACAGAATATCTACCAACAGAATCCGGCCCAGACCGGACAGAATATCTACCAGCAGAATTCGTCTCTGGTTGGACAGAATCAAAATCTGATTCAGTCAAACCCTTACCAGACGAATCCTTACCAACAGACTTCATTTGATTCTGCCGCTCAGAATCAGGCAGCGCCACAGCTTATCAATCAGCCATCAACCGCACACTTAGAAAATGTACAGCCAAACGCTTCCACACTTGCACCGGTCGAGAAAAAGCCTATAAATACAGGAATCATTATTGGTCTTGTCCTCGGAGGTATAGCAGTCTTTGTTTTATTGATTGTAATTATCTGTGCAATTATAATGTAATACTAATTAAAAAGAGAATGTATTCACCTAAGCACCAAATATGTGAATACATTCTCTTTTTTATATTCAAATATAGATTCTACGGATAGCCTATCTGTTATTTCATTCGGAGCTTTTGACTGCATTTCTAACAATTGGAAAAAGAGTCATCCTTTTCTGCCCTTTTCATTGACTACATTTTTAAATACTCTAAATTAAGTCACTCTATTTCTGCCTCTTTATTGACTTCTTTTTCAAAAACTGAAAATAGAGTCACTCCTTACGGTCTATTTTCTTGACTTCAAATTTGAAAAATGAAAAACAAGTCACTCTACCCCATCCTTTTTGTTGACTGCATTTCTCAAAATCAAAAAACAAGTCATCTTACTCATTATTTTCTATTGGCTGCTTTTTACAAACGAGAGTGGGTTCTGATTCAAATATGCAAATTCATTCAGGAACACTTTTCCGAAATGGGGGGTACTCCTGCATTCTAATCTGCAATCTGTTTTCCTGTCACATCCATATGATAATGATCCTTCATAATCAGATCCGATATTTTCACAAATTCATATCCCTGTTCTTCGAGATTTGTTAGTAGTTCATCCAAAGCGTCTGCTGTGTATTTAGCACCATTATGGCAAAGTATGATGGAGCCCGGTCCAAGAGCTTCATTTTTACATACAGTCTTAATAATAGAATCCACACCATAATCTTTCCAGTCAAGAGAATCCACATTCCATTGAATCGGAAAATACCCCATCTCATAGGCTGTGTTAATTACCGAATTATTATAGGAACCATAAGGAGGCCGGAAAAGAATCATCTCATATCCCGTCAGCTCCTTTACCCGGTCGTGAACTATTTGAATTTCTTCCTTTTGCTGACTCTTTGAAATGGTTGTCATATCATAGTGATGCTCACTATGATTGCCAAGATCATGCCCCTTTTCCACCAAGATCCTTACACAATCCGGATTTTGTTCCACCCATCCACCTGTCATGAAAAAAGTGACCTTTACATTATGCTTATCCAGTATCTCTATAATCCGCTCAAAATCTTCCGCGCCCCAGGCTGCATCAAAACTCAGCGCGATTTTATTCTCCGTAGTGTCAACCGAATAAATAGGAAGCTCCCGATCTCCAAAGGTACTGCTGCTTAGCCATCCGCCGCCACCATTCATACTACTTGTCACCACCGCCTTCGTTCCTAAAACGGAACCTGCTGCTGCGCATAGAAAAAGAGCCACAGCAAAAAAGCCAAAAATTGCTTTCTTTTGTGACTCGTTCCATTTCAATTTGTCTTTTATGGTTTTATTCCCGTTTTGATTTGCATCCTTGTTGCGCATATGCTGTTTCACACTATAGAATCTGTTATAAAACTATATGCAAAAGAATCCAAAATCAGAACTACTTGCAAGATATCTGTTTCTAAAATCCCTTTTCGGAATTGTGTTCCTGAGAATGAATTTTGCTATTTGAAGCAGAACGTTTAA
>JBJFCD010000266.1:0-1675 GCA_051888795.1 Lachnospiraceae bacterium
TAGAAATATCATGCGGTGCGTCACATGCTTTGCGAAAAAGAATCATTTGCTCCTTGGTCAAACATGCCAATCTGCTTCGAAGCATATCCTCTGCACAGAAGCAATCAAGAATCCTCTCTATCAGTGCAGCTTTACGAAGTCCTGAACATTTTCTTAATTCAAAACTTCTTGCCTGGTCCAACAACTGTTCTTTTGTATATTCTTCTAAATGTTCTTTTAATAACATATCGTATCCTCCAATGAGATTCTAAGATTCTACCGTAATCCCATATTTTACACACCATTCTCTTGCAATCTTCTCGTAACAGTCATCTCTATATTTGTACCACTTTTCTTCCATTCCTAAATCAAATAAGCGGTCCTTAAATCTACGAAAGGCTCCTTTTCCTCTGATTGCCTGCTCCAGAACATCTTGGTTTCTTCCCACCGGTAATTCATAAATAAATCTTTCCATCATACGATACTCATTTATCTCATACTGTCCGGGCAACGGAATGAAATCCTCAACAAATCCCTCGCTTAATTCTTCCATAAGCTCCGGATTATACTCACCATTAATCATACCATCAAACACCATTAAAATTTCTTGTGTCTTGGTGTCATAATAATATTCAGTTTCCATTCCGGCACCTTCGATTGCCTCCACTACTTCCTGTAATTTCACCTTCATTTTATCTGTCTTTCTCATATGCACTCTATTATTCGTTTATGCTCCTTCGCATTCATGTACATATACCTTGCCTGATCCGCCATATTTTTCCCAAGACAAACTCCATATGGCATTACAATTCCATCATGGATAATTACATTCTGAAAAGGGATAAGAGATGTCTCCACAATCTGAGGCATTGGCAATGTTCCCAGCATTTCTCTCCAACTGGAATATATCCCTCGCACTCTATATACACTTCCGTCTTCATCGCAGGATATCAGAATCGAACCGTTTTTCAGATGTCTTTCTACCACAAATTTTCCATGTACTACTTTTTTCCATCCTCTTACGATAGAAATGTGTTCCTCGCTCATATTCTGTTTATTTTTTGATATATATTCATCAATAACCGATGTATCTTTCCAAAGTTTTTCGCTAATTATTCTTACCACATCCAACGGCAAGCCTTTGGGAGAATCCATTCCATAAAATTCCTTGCTCAACTTATACTTTCGGTTAACAAAGTCTAATAGCGGAATCCACAAATCATAAAATAATTTTGCCTGTACTTCTGTTAAAACCATAATCTATCATCTCTTTTCTGTATCTTGGACTGACTTGGACCAACTGTACTGCTTATTTTTTCATCAGCAGAAAGCCATATCTATACTTGCATACACTTGCATACTACTTGCACACACTTGCGCATACTTACAGACAGACTTACTGTAAAAGTTTACCCAAATTGAGCGAAACTTCTTGAAATGTCAAACATAACATGATAATATCTAAGTAAACAGAAAGCACCCACTCCAAAGGTGGATGCTCCGAGTTTAGGCTAAAGAAATGTCCTTACGGACACCGCCTATCCTGTGGATCAGACAGGATAGGCATTTTTATTTTCGCTTGTTTCTCTTATCGAGAAAGGCAAGCAACGCTACAATCAAGCTACCAAAGGACATCAGCAAAGCTAATATCCCAATGAAAATCGAAATGATCTCATAAGCTGTCATCGGCGCCACC
>JBJFCD010000267.1:0-1674 GCA_051888795.1 Lachnospiraceae bacterium
GGTGCTGGTAATACAAATCCCCGTTCCGGAGGTGACACTGATGACAATCTTACTGTTCCATATGCATTCTAATTAACTCTGAAGCATCCTCTAAACCTAGTCTTTTAGCATATTCATATGCCATTTCTCCTTTTTTGTTTCGACAGTTCAAATCTATCCCTCTTTCTACAAGTATATTTGCTGTTTCTAAATATCCCTTTTTCCAGTCATTTAGGCTTGCTTCCGTACATACATCAAATAATAATGTTTGGTTCTCTTTATCTACTATATTTATTAATGTTTCATCTTGATCTAATAAATGATTGATCAACAAATGATTATCAACTTCTACTGCCGCCCGGAAGGATTCCTTAATATACTTTTTTTCTTTTTTCCCACTAGAAGAAATCAAGTTATACATATTCAAAATACATTTCTCCCGTTCTTTTGAAAGGTGTCCATTTTCATCATATGGTAAAATACTTGCTGTTAATTCGTACATTGATTCATTGTAATACGTTATATAATCAATATTAACGCCATGTTCAATAAAGAGCTTCACAATTTCATCGACTTCTCCCCAATTATTTGTATCCCCAATAGATTCGATTACTGTTTCCAAAGGAGTAAAATGTCCATCTACTGTACCATTTACATCCGCTCCCGCTTTCACTAATGAATAAATAATATTATAATTTGTTGTTTGGCAAGCATATACAAGCGGTAAGTCCATCTCACACTCCCTAAACAGATTCAATGGAAATGGCTGAAATGGTACTTTATTAACATCATATTTATATCCCAGAAAATCTTTTTCAACTAATTGGTTTACCTCTTTCTCATTTTCAGACTGTATTGCTTTCACCAACTTATCAGTCCAGTAATATTGCATACATGTCTTTACAAATAAAGATAGCAAAAGTAAAAAAAGTAAAATTAAACCAGAGATTACGATTTTTATTTTACGACTTTTTTTTTTCCTCACATACATGATCATCCAATCTATATTCTGTCATCATATCCTCCAATCTACATTCTGTCGCCATATTCTACATTTTCTTCACTGTACAGCTTATCATTCTCATACAAATTCTTCCACAATACTATTCAATTCTGCTACTCTTTTAACTACTGTTTTTACATAGTAATATGAAACACATCCAAATACTACTAAAAATAATATGCTCAAAAAAATACTAACTTTGCTTAACAGGTAGATAAAAATCAACATAACAGCTGTACCCGGCATCGCATATAGGAAATAAGAAATCATCAAAATATGTAACTTCTTTTTGTATTTTAAATTAGGAACATACCTCACCATAAGATCTTTGTGCTCTGTCTTTACATTACCCAAATTAAAAGGAATGTCTTTTATTTTTCTTTTCTTGTAGACTATTTCCAGATTTTCAGTTATATCCTTCTTGTTACTACAGTATATTTGTGTATCTATCAAATTTTCTTCGTCTCCAAAGAACTGTTTCATACCTCCATCAGCTGATAAACTGAGTAAAAGAAGATAATACAATGTTTCTACCAAAGCAGAAATAATCCGATACAAATAAGATACAATAGTTCTTTTTTTAACATCATCAGAAAATGAAAGTTCAATTTTTTCACAATCTTCAGATAACTCAATAGCAGTTTCACTCATCGCTGGCAAAAATACTGTTTTAAAATTTTTTCGTTCATTCA
>JBJFCD010000268.1:0-1669 GCA_051888795.1 Lachnospiraceae bacterium
TTTGGATTTGACAGCGAGAGCAATGACAGTACAATTACGACTCATATTAAAAATATAAGAACAAAGCTCTCAGACTTTCATTGCATGCCGATAAAAACAGTTTGGGGGATTGGGTATAAATGGGAAGAGTAGAAAAGAGAAAAGGCAGTACATTGAGCGCAATCTTTCTAAGATATGTACTGGTTATGCTTGGCTTGCTATTAACCTTGGGGATATGTACAATTGTTATCTTTAATATTCTCGTTAATATAGGCGGTATTTATCCGGCTAATTACGCAGAAAGAAAGATTAATGAAGCCTATGATTTGATTCAGAATGTGGATGAAGTAACGGAGGACATCATACCGGTCCTTTGCCATTATGCCATTTTTTCTACGGATGGAGAGGTGCTTAGTGGAAATATGCCGGAAGATTCGGTGGAAATTGCGTGGAATGTTGTAAATCATGGAACCGCATCAGGAAACTACTTTTATAAGGTGATTCCGCGTTCAGACGAATATGTTGTTCTGCAGTACAGCTTGACGCCACAGTATCAGTCTGCGTTTCTGAGAGAACATTTCATAGAACCACAGAATTTGATGACAATCATAATTGTACTGAGTGGACTTACAATCATACTGTTGCCATCTATAAGCTTTGGGAAAAAGATGAAACGAAAAATGAAACCGGTAATGGATGCAGTAGAGAGAATCAAGAATCAGGATCTTGAATATGAGGTATCTTATTCCGGAGTGAAAGAGATTGATGATTGCCTGTTATCAATAGAAGAGATGAGAAATGCATTGAAGGATTCTCTTAAGCGGCAATGGAAAACAGAACAGGAAAAGGGCAGACAAATGTCTGCATTGGCGCATGATATAAAAACTCCGCTTACTGTTATAAGAGGAAATGCAGAACTTCTTTCTGAAACGGAAATGACTGAAGAACAGGAAAAATATATTGATTATATAGCAAGCAGTGCATTGCAAATACAAAACTATGTACAGACATTAATAGAAGTAACAAAGTCGGTAGACGGTTATCAATATCGCTTCGAAAAAGTAAGGACAGAAGATATACTCGGTGGCATAAGAAAACAGACATTAGGACTCTCGGAAGTTTACGAGCTGAAAATTAACTGGGAAGAACAATATATTAGCAAAACAGTAAGTGTCGTTTATGACCAGGTTGTAAGGGCTGTTATGAATATTATAAAAAATGCAGCAGAACATACTCCGAAGGGCCAAACGATAAATATTTATATCAAAGAGCAGAATGGTGAGTTAACATTTACGGTAGAAGATACAGGAAGTGGTTTTACAAAAGAAGCGCTGCTACATGGAACAGACCAGTTTTTTATGGATGATACTAGCAGAAGTGGCGGAGCACATTATGGTATTGGTTTATTTTCTGCAAAATCAATAGCTGAGAAGCATGGGGGAAGAATATTACTCACAAATTCGGAAGAAACCGGGGGAGCGAAAGTGGAGATATGTTTCCCTCTGGATAAAGAATGACTTATGGAAATTCAGGTTCCGGTAAAGTAATTTGCAAAATGAAAAATATGAATTTAAGAAGGGAATATGTGTATGATGAATAAGAAAATTACAATTCGTCCAGAAGAACACAAAGATTATAAGAGTATTATTTCTCTGATTTTGCGTTCGTTTCAAGAAGGAACAGACTATTC
>JBJFCD010000269.1:0-1662 GCA_051888795.1 Lachnospiraceae bacterium
AAGGAGCTTCCTGTATAATTAAAAATGTAGAGGAATCCAAGAAAGAAGGTTGAGAAAAAAATACCTCAGTGTAAAATAAGATTACTGACTTTGCACGGTTAGTAAAAAATCTTATTAAACAGAGAGGTATCTAAAATGAAGTATAACACACAAAACAGTAAAATTGCATCAATAACAGAAAAAACTTTGATTGTTGGTATTGATGTTGGCAGTCAGGTTCATTATGCAAGAGCATTTGATTGGCGTAATTACGAGTATTCAAGAAAACCATTTGCATTCAGCAATGATGAAGAAGGTTTTATGGCGTTTAAGAACTGGATGGATGAAATTGCTGAAAAGCATGACAAAGAGGTAGTGCTTCCTGGCATGGAGCCTACAGGACACTACTGGTTTGGCTTAGGAATGTTTTTGCAAAACTTGGGAATGCGCCCAGTGCATGTGAATCCACATCATGTGAAAAAATCAAAGGAATTGGATGACAATAATCCGAACAAGAATGATCGAAAAGATCCGAAGACAATTGCTGCGCTGGTAAACGAAGGAAGATTTTCCTATCCATATATTCCATCAGGAATCTATGCGGAAATAAGAAATCTTTCAAATTTAAGATTCCAGACACAGGAACAAATCACTCGAATCAAAAATCGAATTGCACGTTGGTTTAGCATTTACTTTCCGGAATATAAGGATGTTTATGGTAATCTTGATGCAGTAAGTGGAATGATGATTTTAAAGAAGGCACCATTGCCGGATGATATCGTAAGACTTGGAGTTGATGGAGTGAATAAAATATGGCGGGATGCTAAGCTGAGAGCAGTAGGAATTAAGAGGGCAAAGACCCTGGTAAATAAAGCAGAGCATAGTATCGGAAGTCATGAAGCTCCGGAAGCAGCAAGAGTAGAACTTCAGATTTTGCTTGGTGATTATGAAATGTACACTTGTCGGATGAATGATTTGATGCAGACAATAGAAGAAAAACTGTATGAGATTCCATATATAGATAAACTCTTGGAGATCAAAGGAATTGGTATGATAACAATCTGTGGATTTATTGCAGAGGTTGGAGATATAAGACGTTTTGACAATCCAAAGCAGTTACAGAAATTAGCCGGATATGCTATCATTAGCAATGAATCAGGAAAGCATAACGGAGAAAGTCATATCAGTTATCGTGGAAGAAAAAGGCTGCGCTATGTTTTATATGAAGCGGCAATATCGCTGATAGGAAAGAATGCAGAGTTTAAGAAAATCCATAATTATTATCGAACAAGAGAAAGGAATCCGTTGAAGAAAATGCAGTCGGTAATAGCGGTTGCGTGTAAGGTAATACGTATATTTTATACGATATTAACCAAGGGTGTTGCATATGACGGAACGAAGATGCTTGAAGACATACAGCGTCCGGCATTGGCAGTGAATTAAAAGAAACACAGAAACCAGCGCCTGTTATCGCGGTTGAACAAAGCAATTAGGAAATGATTGTTTTGTTCAGCCACGATAGGGGCTGAATAGCAATAAAGCTGAGTAATCGGCAAATGTGGAAATGAGAGGTAACGTCCGCCGCAAGGTGCTTTCATAGAAACAGTCAGTAACAAAATTTACAAAGTATGAGCCAGTAGTCGGCAGGAATATTTTCCAGAGGGCATGACCCTGTAAAGGAGC
>JBJFCD010000270.1:0-1656 GCA_051888795.1 Lachnospiraceae bacterium
GTTGGCGTTCTTCCCAGGAATATCCACGCTGGAAGTCTGGAATACGAAATATCCTGTTGTTGAATATTTCAGAAAGGGATTGCAACTTAGAATCACTCATAATTCGAAATCATTTAATGATGATTAATTTTGGATAGCTGTTAACGTTCCATTGTCAAAGTATAGAAAAGAGTTGGATTTATAAACCCATTGTTCGGTTTCTTTTCCATTTAATATTGTTCTGTTTTTAGACACAGGTTCACCCCAAGCCTCTAAACACATTTCATCCGACATGCCTATTTGGACTTTTTTTGCCATTATAAGCAAACTATATTCCACACCATATTTTTTCTCTAACAACCCTTTCCAAGCAATAAAACCTTTTTTGTCCATAAAACAAGAGAAAAAACAAGCGTTCATTTCCCCTTTTGTAAGAAATCGATTCTCTATTCGTGCTTTTATTTCCTTCCCATCAGAGTTTGAAAGAATCGCATATAGTTGCATTGTTATTTCGTCATCAACAAGTTGAATATCAGTACATAGCCATTCTTCTCCAACTTGCAGATTAAAAATCTGCTTTGTTTTTATATCTACTGCTGAATGGTCAAGCACTGGCTCAACTATAAACTGACTGCCTTTTCCTTTTGCACGACCAGTGTAGACGAACGTGTTTCCAACTGATGTTGCCTTTAGTTTTTCATAATACCCAACAAGTAATGCCTCATCCAACGAATAATAAGCTACTTCCCATTTACACTTTTTTTCATCATCTCCTTTTAATTTGAATATAACTTTGTCTAATTTACACTTACCAGTATAACTCTTTTCTATTTTATATTCAAAGTCTTCAATTGTGTAGTATTTCCCCCTAAGTTTATCGTTTTTTATGTCATTGCTTCCCCATTTTTTATTAAAGTTTATTTTGTTCTCTGTTAAAGGCAAAATGTAAATTTTTTGCCCAATATATTGTTTGAATTGCCCGCTAATATTATTCATTACTTCATCTTGAGACTTATATTCTTGAGCAATGATGTCGAGATTCAAATTAAAATTTGACAGACTGTCATAATTCTCTATAGAATGGGGCTGTATGGCAGGTTCTTCTTTCCTAATACTGATTTGAGCAGAAGAATAGGAATAGCCGCCAATTGTAATTAATAATGCTGTTAAAAATCTTTTCATAATAAATCGAATTAATAATGATTTTACCCAACGAAAAGCGTGAACCACAAATGCCACGTCTAATTTGGAGGTCGTAGGAAACCCTGCATACAGATGTAGTAATAGTAGCCCACGCTATACGTGAGAACCACTATGTCATCTTCGTATGCAATTTGAAAATTTCCTACGTTTCCAAATACTTGATGAGCATAACGCTTCTTTAATATGTCTTAGAGAGAATAACCCTCTTTATGTGTTTTATTTCAACTTTTCTTTACAAATCTATGTTCAACATTGTATTCTATCTATGTCCCCATTGCAGGGTGGCAGGAATGAATACGTGTTCCTACCTATATTCTTCCACCATCGACATCAAATCATAGAACATCAAGCGAGTGCTCAATGAATTTTCTGAGGTGATGTGACGGTAGTCTTTCTCTTGTTGCTCTGTACTGAACACTGTTGTGAAACCATTTTGCTCATAAAACGCCATCGTTGATGGGGTGTTATATGCGT
>JBJFCD010000271.1:0-1656 GCA_051888795.1 Lachnospiraceae bacterium
TAAAATCGATGACATTGAAAGAGTTTGAAAAGGCGGCAGAACAATTTGATAATGACGATCCAAGTGTATATAATCTGTGCCGCAAGGATTACCCGGACATACTTGCAGAATTGAAAAAAGAGGAGTTTACAGATGTTCTGGATGCGGGGTGCGGAACAGGTGCGGTAATTGCGTTGCTTGCAGAAAAGTATCCGGAAAAGCATTATACGGGAATAGATCTTTCGCCTAAGATGATTGAGGTAGCTTCAGCAAAGAAGACGAACAATGCAGTGTTTGTCTGTGGAGACTGCGAGAATTTACCCTTTGAGGATAATTCATTTGATGTAATAACCTGCTCTATGAGTTTTCATCATTATCCTCATCCTGTGGATTTTTTCAAAAACTGTGAACGGGTACTCAGGCCGGGCGGACGTTTGATTATCCGTGATATGACAGCGAGCCCGATAATGCTGAAATTAATCAATGCGGTGGAAATGCCGTTATTGCATTTGCTGGGAAAAGGGGATGTTGCCTGCTATGGACGAGAGGACTTTGAACGGTTCTGCCGGGAATCTGGATTAAAATTGGAACTGTTTGAACAGAGGAAAGGATTTCGATTACATAGTGTTATAAGAAAATCTGTATAAATGACAGATTAAAGAAGGGAGAGACATATACATGATTATTTTCATACAATTGATTTTGTATTGTGTTTTATTTGCCGGAATGGTTGCATTTGCCGTGAGAGGCGGAGCAATTAACGGATTGTATTTTTATCCGAAGCCGGTGCAGGAACGAGCGTTTGAAATTGGATTAGCAGACAGGGAGACTGTATAAACAAAGAGAAAACGGTTTATGATACTTTTCTATGTTGTCATGCTCTTGGCTCTTATTTTAATCATTGGTTTTTGGAACGGAATCAGCGATTTCAAGTCAGTATATTTACAGTCGCTTCTTTTTCTGGAGGTGATGAACTGGTTTGATGGTATTGTGATTGATAAGTTATGGGTAGGACACAGCAGGTTCTGGATTTTTTTCGGCACAGAGGACCTGCCTTTCGTACAGACATGGAAGCAGGTTTTGAAAAAGAGGATGATTCTTTCTTTGATATGGGTTGCAGGAGCGGCAATTGTTGCTTTGATGATTGTATTCCTTTTCTAAGAGGAGAAATAATAAGAATAAAAAAGAATGCATGGCAGCGTTTGCTGAATCTGAAGAGGAAATCATAAAATGGAAAGGTTAGCGGATATGGATAATGACAGATTAATTGAAAACCTGACAGGACAGATAAAAGAGGCACAATTGAAACTGGGGTATGTCAAAGAGGCAATCAGACTATACTTCCCGGTTCGGTCAATGTGCGGACTGCTTCAGATAGAGTTAAGGAGTGGTAAAGAACTGATCGCGCTACTGAAAGAAGAGAAGGGGGTGAGGAAACTGTGCTTGGAAAAATTCATTTTACCTTGTGCAGGGATGACAGGATAGAGGTTTGCATTCCTGCAGCAGGTGCAGATTATGTATATGCACGGGTACCGAATCCTCCATTTTTGGAAAGCGTGATAGAACTGTTTAAGAATAATTACCATTTGACGATAGAAAAAGTCTGTGAGTGCTTTGGAAATTTTAAAGATCGAATTGAGATTTATAATCCAGGTGCATTTCCGACTGGAGTTTCAC
>JBJFCD010000272.1:0-1646 GCA_051888795.1 Lachnospiraceae bacterium
ATTATGCACTGTAACTGTTTTTTTTGAAGTATCAATGTCCGTCACTTCATGATGAACCTTCATATCAATACGAAATCTGTCCCATATGCTTTCCGGTGTTTGAAGTGTCAGTTCTTCTTTATCCTCTATCACACCGCCAATATAATAAGGCAGTCCGCAATTTGCATATGAAATATATCCGGAACGCTCAAAAACGGTAATCTGCACATGTTCATTTAGTCTTCTGAGTCTGGTTGCTGCTGTAGCTCCACCTGCAACTCCTCCCACAATTACAACTTTCATCCTTTCACAACCTTTCCTGTATAAGAACCAATCCCTCCAATATTTGTAACATCCAAATATCCCATAGCCTTTAACATTGATGCAGCCCTTGCACTTCTTGAGCCGCTTAAGCAATGTACATATATTTTTCTATTCAGGTCCGGTATCTGAATTCTTACATTTTGAATGGACTGCAATGGAATATTAACACTTCCTTCAATATGTCCTTCACTGTATTCTTCTGCTGTCCTTACATCTAATAAAATCGCATTTTTACTTTTTTTAAATTCCTCTACTCCTGTGTTCATATCAGGCTGCTTAAACATATCAAACAAACTCATCGTAACATCGCCTCCAGTTCTGATTTCGGTCTGGCGCCTATCATTTGATTCACTACCTTGCCATCCTTAACAACTGCAAACATAGGAATACTCATTACCTGAAACTGTCTGGCAAGCTCCGGTTCCTCATCTACATTCACCTTACCAACTTTAACCTTACCTGCATATTCTTCTGCCAACTGCGCAACAACAGGTAACATCATTTTGCACGGGGCACACCAACTTGCCCAAAAATCAATCAGTACCGGAATATCCGATTTCATCACTTCATTTTCAAAATTTCCACTTGTTATTTTTAACTCTGCCATTTATGTGCCCTCCTAATCATTTTTGTAATCAGTAATTATTCCTGGTTTCTAAATTCATTATACAAAGCTTGAGGGCATTCTTCTGTGACTGAGTCTCATTGATCAGTTATTTTTTTTAAACCATCAATATTTCTTAAAACAACTGCGCCTCTTTTTAGTTCTATTAAATTATCTGAGGCAAATTGTTTCAACATTCTCGCCACCACTTCTCTGGCAGAATTTACTTCTGTAGCAATGGCTTCTTGTGTCATTTGAATATTCATTTCCCCTGTTTTCTCATAAACCGATAGCAAAAACTTTGCCATTCTAACATCAAACCGAGCAAACAATATTTCTTGCATTACCCACACAACACTGGAAAATCTATTTGTAGCAAGTTCGTATGCAAAACATTTCACATAAATATTACTATCCATCAGTTTTTGGATAGTACCGGAATGGACTGCCATAATCTCCGTCTCCTCTTCTGCAAGAAGCTGCACATCCAATGAAATTCCCGTAATCACGCAGGACGCAGACATAATGCAGCATTCTCCCTCCGATATATGAAACAGAGTAATCTCCCTTCCTTCCTCAGAAGTCATATAAACCCTGATAGAACCTTTACAGACATATACCATTCCAAGACATGCATCTGAAAAACCATAAATATAATTATTTTGCTGATAACCTCTGCAAGTTGTTCCTTGTATCAGTACTGCTTTTTCCTCTTCGGAAAGATAATTCCAATATGATA
>JBJFCD010000273.1:0-29975 GCA_051888795.1 Lachnospiraceae bacterium
ATCAGGTCCTCTTTTACGTCTGTCATCTTGATGAACCATGATTCGCGTGCGTAGTAGATAAGCGGAGTGTCACATCTCCAGCAGTGCGGATAACTATGCTCGAACTTCGGTGCATCAAAGAGAAGTCCTCTGGCCTCAAGGTCTTTTAACACCTCCGGATCCGCTTTCTTTACAAATAATCCTGCAAACGGAGTGGTCTCTCCCATGTTACCTTTCTCGTCAACAAGCTGTACAAACGGCATATCATATTTGCGTCCTACTTTCGCATCATCCTCACCAAATGCAGGAGCAATATGAACAACACCGGTACCATCTGTAAGAGTTACATAGGAATCACATGTAATAAAGAAGGCTTTCTTATTCTGTTTTGCTGCGCAGTCATATGCACACTGATAAAGAGGTTCATATTCTTTGTACTCAAGATCCTGACCTTTGTATGTCTCAAGAACTTCATAATCAGGTCCTTCTGCACCACATTTCTCAGCAAGACCGCCAAGAACTGTATCAAGAAGTGCACCGGCCATATAATATACATAGCCATCTGCTGCTTTTACTTTTACATATTCCTCAACCGGATTTACACAGAGACCGATATTAGACGGCAATGTCCAAGGAGTTGTTGTCCATGCAAGGAAATAAGCATCCTCACCTACCACCTTAAAGCGAACGATTGCGGAACGCTCTTTGACATCTTTATATCCCTGAGCCACTTCCTGCGCGGAAAGCGGAGTACCACAACGCGGACAGTAAGGAACAATCTTAAATCCTTTGTAGAGAAGACCTTTATCCCAGATTTTCTTCAGTGCCCACCATTCAGACTCGATGTAGTCATTGTGGTAAGTAACGTATGGATTTTCCATATCAGCCCAGAAACCAACTGTACCAGAGAAATCCTCCCACATACCTTTGTATTTCCAGACACTCTCTTTACATTTGTCAATAAACGGCTCAAGACCATACTCTTCAATCTGATCCTTACCGTCAAGGCCTAATGCCTTCTCAACCTCAAGCTCAACCGGAAGACCATGAGTATCCCATCCAGCCTTTCTCGGAACCTCGTAACCCTTCATCGTACGATATCTCGGAATCATATCCTTGATAACACGAGTAAGCACATGACCAATATGCGGCTTACCATTAGCAGTCGGAGGGCCATCATAAAACATGTAAATCTCATTGCCCTCTCTCTCCTTCATACTCTTCTCGAAAATCTGATTATCCGCCCAGAATTTCTCAACCGCTTTTTCTCTGTCAACAAAATTCAAGTCAGTGGAAACCTTCTTGTACATAAAAACCTCCTTAATGGGGACGTAGACTTTTTGCATTTTACTACGTCCCAAATTACATTTTATGGTGTACCTTTTTGTAAAATGCCCTGTACCCAAATGAATTTTTTGCATAAAAAAATCGCCCTGTATAGGACGAAAGCTATGCTAACGTTTATTAACCACCTAAACATACTATCATATGTCTTCCCTGTAACGGAGGAATTCCGTCAGTTCTTACTAAAACGTCTCTATCCTGTCTGTTCAGAACCTGCAACTCGGAAGTGATATTCAGATATATCTTACTTGCACCGGTCTTCCACCCTCACCGGTTCGCTTTGCCGTTCTGATATATCCTACTGTCTTCGTCAAAGTTTTTAGCGGTTTCATTATAGAAAAAAACCCTTGATTCGTCAAGGGTTTTTCGTATCATAACCGGAAAAATATCCTTTCTGTTCCTCTGTATCCTGTCTGGCATATTGGTCACAGCGTCTTTATCGTCATATTGTAAATCACCATTTTGCGAAAGAAACCATTCAAAGAAAATATCTTCTTCTCTTGTGAATAGATTTTTAGATAAATTCTCCGTTATCCCTCACTCAATTCTATATTGTCTTTTCAGGGATAGGATATATTCTACTCTGTTGATAAAATAGACCAATTCTTTGAATTCGTCTGTTTTCATCTAACGAAACAGATTTTCTCTATTGACCTCTTTTCAACATAATTCTCCTAGTACATAGTAGTTTCAAAAAACTGGACCGTATACTTTCCACACATCACCATTAATGCGAATACAAAATACTGTAATTTATTTGTATAGGTTCAATCAAATTGTCACATAAACAAAATGAGATATCAGTCTGTGTAGCATCCATGGGGATAATAGTTTTAAAGATTTAGCAAACTCCAAGCGAACCCAGTATAATTGCTAAAATAGCTCCTGACATTGTAATTGCAATATTAACAACAGCCACATCTTTATAAGAATCTTTATGTGTCAATCCACAAACGGCTAACATTGTCATAACTGCTCCACACCATGGCATAGAATCCAGTCCATTCGCAGAAATAGCTGCAACTCTGTGGAGAATTTCTGGATTTATTCCCGTCGCTAATAGTCTCTGAGACAATGTCTCAAGTGCAATACTTAGTCCGCCAGAAGCAGATCCTGTAACGCCTGCCAGAACATTGATAGAAATAAATTCATATACTAATCCATTGCCGCTGGATAGTTTATCTATTGCTTCACAAATAATCGCAAATGCAGAAGAAGCTTTAATTACAGTTCCAAGACCAACCGTTAAAGAGGTATTTAAGATAGCTGTCATGGAATTCATTGCACCTTGATTAATAGTTTCGATAAAATTATTCTTTAGTCGATTATAATAAAGAACAATAGAAAGAATAATTCCGATTAGCAGACATACCATTGTCTCCCATTTCATAAGAACAATAGTACCTACTACGGTAATGAGGGGCAATAATGCGATCACAATATTCGGGAGTTCCTGATTTTTATTTGCTTCTATAATATCCAAGTCTTTCGCGCTTGGTACAAAATGTTCGCCGTTCGCTCTAGCTTTTTTTGCTCGCCAATTCATGTACAGTATGCTGGCACCCAGAATATAAATCGCAATAATAATTCCCAAAACTGGTGCTGCAGTTGGTGTAGTTCCAAAATATGTTGTTGGAAGAACATTCTGATTTTGCGGTGATCCTGGAAGCGCTATTGCAGTAAAACTAAATGCACCCGTTGCAATACACCCTGGTAGTAGACGTTTCGGCAAATCTGCTTCTTGAAATAATCCTACAGCAAAAGGATATATAACGAATACTACTACAAATAGACTGATCCCACCATAAGTCATAAGGCTTGTTGCAATAATGACCGCTATACATGCATTTTTTGCTCCAATAAGATTGGTAACACTCCGTGCAATAGACGCTGCCGCGCCAGATACCTCCATAATTTTTCCGAACAACGCTCCCAACATAAAGAGCAGAAACCACTGCGCCAAATAATTTCCTGTTCCTGGCAAAAACTGTTCCGTAATCGCACTAAATGGATCCATCCCTGATGTAATTGCTATAATCAATGCACAAATCGGAGCAGATACAAAAACACTCCATCCTTTCATACACATATAACCTAATAAAAGGAATGCAACTATAATCCCTAATATCATGACTGTTGTATTCATATTTTTCCTCCTTATTCACATACCAAATGATAAACTCCGTTATCGCCATCTTTGCATCCCTTTGGAAGCATCACATTCAAAGTAAGTTCACTCTCTGGGACTACTTTCCCATCTTTAATCAAAAGGTACCCATCATGTCCCGGCAGTACCTTATATGCCATATTCTTAATCCTCTTAATACTATTAACACTTGCTTCCTTGTCCACATACTGATCCGAAAATTCCAATTCTAATTCACTTCTATTCTTCACTGCATCTCCTGCCAGTACAAGCGTTCCTTCCGCTGTATCAATAGCCAGCGCCATCTGGCCCGGAGTGTGCCCCGGAACCCAGAGCGCGCGCAGTCCAGGCATGATTTCTTCATTGTCTTCCACCAACTGTACATTTCTTTCATTTTTCAGATATAATATACTCTCCAACGGTGTCCATTCATCTTTTGTTTGCATTGCATATTCCCATTCTTTTTTACCACAAACGATTTTTGCGTTTGGGAAATATGCCACATTATTCAAATGATCATAATGCAAATGACTTAAAAATATAGTATCTATTTCATCCGGCTCTATCTCGAGTTCTTTAAGAGAAGCCTGCAATGTTTTAATAATTCCATGTGCACCTGTGTCAAAAAGGATCTTACGATCATCCTTTCGAATAAGTGCACAAGTACTCAATCCCAAGGCTCCCGCACTACTTTTCCCAGGAAATACTTTTGTAAGTAAATCAATCTTCATTTTTTCCTCCTCCATACTTCTTAAGACTTCATTCCATCGACTTTTTCCCCTGTTAAATCAATTGCAACACGCAAACAGTTATGGCTATCATGTGCCAGATCAAATCCTTCTTCCCAATGATCTAAATCAAAATAGTCTGTTACCAATGGATCCAATTGTACGCTACCGCTTGCAACCAGCTTTATCGCAGTCTCCCAGTCATATGGAATCTGGGAAATCTCTCCTTTAATATCAATTTCTTTTGTAATAATCTTATGCGTGTCTACAGGCGCCGTAATTCCACCACGGATCCCACCGCCAGCCCATAATACGCGTCCGCCTTTTCGTACAATATCCAACGATTCTGCAATTGGTTCTACAGAACCAGTATTTTCCAGAACAACATCTACTCCTATTCCTCCAGTCACTTTCGCAACAACATCCCTCACATCTTCCTTTTCAACATTAACTATATAATCTGCACCTAGTTTTTTTGCCATCGGAAGGCGGAATTCCTCATCTCTGGTAACTCCAGTCATAATAATTGGACCTGCGCCAATTGCTTTACAAACCTGCATCATTAGAATTCCTCTTGCCCCTGGTCCAAGAATTGCTACAGATTCTCCGGCGCGCACTCCCATTCTAGAAATCACACTATGTACAGATCCTGCGGTAGGCTCAATCAAAACTGCCTTATCCGATGCAATGTTATCTGGAAGCACATGTAACTGATATTCCGGCCACACAGTATATTTTGCAAAACCTCCGCCAGTGGTATAATGCGCTCTACCTTCCATAGGTGGGAGTGAATTACAGATATTAAATCTTCCAGACAGACACGCTGGGCAATGTCCACAGAAATTTGTAACAATTTCATGTACTACTCTATCTCCCACTTTTACTTTTGTTACTTTTTCTCCTACTGCCACAACACGACTTACTATCTCATGTCCTGCAACACTTCTTCTTGGAGAAGTCTTAACGCCTGTCTTGTCTTCTTTCCATCGATGAATATCACTACCACAAATTCCGCAGTATTCTACCTCACACAATACATCATGTGGTGCATACGGATTATTCCCCAATTCTGGGACCTTTGCCATTTCCAACTTGATATCTCCATTTGGATACGCTACAATTGCTCTCATTTCCATTTCTAATTTCCTCCTTTAATCTTTGTTTCTGCTAATTTAATCCCATAATCAATTGCATTTATCAGACTAAGCTCATTTCCCATTCCACTTCCCGCAAAATCATATCCTGTCCCATGATCTACCGATGTTCGTATAATAGGGAGACCAAGTGTAATATTAACACCTGCGACAGCATCCCAATGACTTTCTTCTTTATTATAAACAAAGCCTTTTACTTTAAGTGGTATGTGTCCTTGGTCATGATACATTGCAACTACAATATCAAACCATCCGCCAATTGCTTTTGAAAATACGGTGTCTGGAGGTGTTGGTTTTCGTTCCGGAATCAGAATCCCTTCTGACAAAGCTTCATCAATCGCAGGCTGAATCTCTTCTACTTCCTCACGACCAAACATTCCATTCTCTCCACAATGTGGATTTAATCCTGCAACCCCAATTTTAGGGGTCTGAATTCCAATTGCCTTACAACCTTCATTTGCTATCCGGATTACATCAAGCACACGGTCTTTTTTTACACGGTCACAGGCTTCTTTCAAGGAAACATGCGTCGAAACATGTACCACACGCAAATTTTCATGTGCTAGCATCATACTATACTTCGATGTTTTAGTAAAATCTGCATATATTTCCGTATGACCGCTATAATAATGTCCTGCCAAATTAATAGCTTCCTTACTAATTGCATTTGTTACAGTAGCATCCACTTCTCCATTCAGTGCCAGTTCAATTACTTTTTTGACATATTGAAAACCTGCTTCTCCACCCAATTTAGTCGAATACAGACTAAAAGGAGAGGGATTTTCATAATCTCCCGGAATATCATTTTCTGTAACAATTCCAAGACTAATCACATCAATTGTACCTGGATCAAATTTCGCTTCGCTGACAGAATTAATTCCCCGAATCTTCATTTTTATTCCGCAAACCTTCTTTACAACTTTTGCCGCATAGTTCATGCTACACAAATCGCCAATTACTACTGGGTTACATCGTTCATACAGCAGCGGATCTGCCAATGCTTTAACGGTAATTTCCGGTCCACTACCAAATGGATCTCCCATGGTAATTCCCAATATAGGCTTTCCCATATTATCACTCCTTTCAACTTTTATGCCCTTTTTCTGAATTATTTTTAATCATCTGGCTTAAATCCAGAATCAAAGACTCTTCCCCAAATCCACCAGATTTTGAAATTAGTCGGAAATATTTACTTTTAAATTTAAATTCCGACAGCACTACTCCAGGAAACAACTCACAAATTGGAGATAACTCCTTTAACCGAATCTTTTTCATAAAAGCCAGTAATGTATCTCCTCCAGTCAAAAGAAATGTACATTGAAGCCCTTCTGAAAGCAGCTGTTCCAAAATCGCTCCCAGATTTCCAGAGATAATTTGTCGTATATCTTCACGAGATATCCCCAGCCTTTCTGCATATTCTTGTGTACTTTCTTCATCAATATCACTGGCACTTTCTAAAATCGCACAATCAGATGTCTCAATTTCTTTTTTCAACTTTTCCAAGTATTCTTTTCCATCTTTGGAAAACAACCAATCCTGCTGAAATTTCTCTTTAAGACTCATCTTTATTCTTATAGCACCAGTTTTTTCTGCATATTCTATTTGCTTTAAGGTCACTGGATTCACACTGCCACACACCACAAAAAGCTTCTGATTCATAACAGTTGTAAAAGTATTTGATGGTTTCAGATGTAGTAGCTCTGGGAGCATTGCCGCAAATCCTGCACAACCAGCAAGAAGCGTCAGTTCATTCTTCTTTTTCAGACAATTTCCCACTTGCTTCATATCCTCATCTGTCTGACTATCATACACAATGATTCCCTCAGCCAGATCAATATTAGCTTCGGCATCTGCTTCCAGTACATTTACATTACTTTGGCTATGAATAATATCCTTCACTTTGGAATATAAGACTGGTTCAAACGGATCTTGTCCAAATACACTTTCTGCCACTGGAATCTGATCCACATAATGAATCCCTTTCCACGTAACTCTTCCCTGCTGAGGATATGCTGGGATAAAATGCAGCCTTCCCTGACCCGAAGCTTTTAAAATAGCTGTAAGCTCACTTCCGATATTTCCTCTTAAACCCGAATCTGTTTTCTTATATATGTGTGAAATTCCTGCACCTTTTGCTGCATCTACCATGTGATAAATCGCATTGTAGGCATCTTCTGCCTGTAGATGTCTAGTCTCAGCATCAACAATTAGTACTTTTATCTTCTCTGGTATTTGTTTTAGTTCATCCTCATTCATAATCCCCACCCGAACTAAGGTTTCCTGCGGATGAAATCTGACTCCTGTATCAAGAGCACCTGTGAAATCATCTGCAATAACGAGTAAATGAATCAAACCTCATCACCTCCTTTTTACTAATCTTATTAATAATATTACTGATATAAAAACAGAATACAATTACTCCGAATCGAATAGTTGAAGCATTTTGAAACATTTTTTTATTTTTTATTGAAATTTATCTTTTTTTCTTTTATATTGTTTTATATTGAAACACATAGTTTTCCACTATTTATTTAGAAAGGAAAGAAATCATGTACAATAAGTTAAGAAAAATTCGTCTTTTAGTTATTTCGCCTTATGAAGGAATGAACGAAATATTAAAAGAACTTCTCCCCGAGTACCCCAATATTGAAGCAAGTCTATACAATGCAGATATGGACGACGCCATCACTCTACTTCAAAATATTCCATACAAAAATTACGACGTTATTCTTTCTCGAGGTGGAACTGCTACTCTTTTAAAACAGCACACTTCCATTCCAGTCATTGATTCCGGTATCTCGGCTCTGGATGTTCTCAGAGCTATTCGTCTTGCACAAAATTTTTCTACTGAATTCGCTGTAGTCGGATATGATAACATTACCAACCATGCCTATCTTCTTGGTGAAATGCTTAATTCTTCTTTTCCCATCTATACAATAAAAAATTCTGCTGATATTGAAGAAAAGCTCTCACAATTAAAAGAAAATGGAACTCACATTATCGTTTGTGATGTAATCACTTCACATATTTGCAATCATATGGGATTTAATTCTGTCTTGATCACATCTGGTTATGAAAGTATCCGAGGTGCACTGGAGCAGGCAATTGATTTTGCTCATCGATATAACATTTACAAAGAGGAAAACCTTTTTCTATCTCAGGCATTTTTACTCTCCCCCCTAAAATGTATTATTTTCTCGGAAAATGGTGACATCATTCAAACCACTTTACAAAAAACTTCACAAGACGAGGAACTTCTTACATATATAAAAAATCGATTTTCCTATCTATGGGATCTAGATATAGAATATAAAGAATTGCATATAAAAAATGTACTTTTAAAAATTTGGCTTTTCAAAAAATATATTTTCAATAATCCTTATCTCTATTTGTATATTGAACAAGCTGTAACAGCACTTGAGGAAAAAAGCGGAGTTATTTCCAGTCGTACCTGTGATGATGTTCCTGATTCCGATATCGGCACATACAATAATTACTTTTTTCTTGACGATATACAAGATTTTCTTGAAAAATACAGTAAATCTAACTCTCCGGTTATCATTGCCGGCGAAAGTGGAACTGGACGCGAACATGCCGCATATTATATCTATAGCCACGGCAATTCGACAAATCAGGCCTGCTACACGATAGACTGTGGAGCCACAACCTCAAAGGATTGGAATTACTTGCAAAACAATTCTCATTCCCCATTACTCTACACGGGCTGTACGATTTTCTTTCGTAATTTTGATCAAACAGCACAACCAATGTTTCATAAAATATTAAAATATATTCAAGAATCCGGTCTGGCGAGAAGAAACCGTCTCATCTTCTCTTTTACTTTAATTCCAGGCGATGAGACGTCAAAACAAAATTTCCATTATCTGTCCAAACGCCTGTCTTGCTTGTCTCTTCAGCTACTTCCGCTTCGTGAAAGAACTGAAGAAATTCCAAGACTAGCAACCATATACATTAATCAACTGAATGTTTTAATGGGAAAACAGATTATAGGGTTTGAACAAAAAGCCATGAGCGCTCTTCAGGGCTTCCCATGGAGCGATAATCTAGATCAGCTTCAAAGAATCATAAAAGAACTCATGCTTCTAACTACACAGTCCTATATTTCTTATGAAAATACAATGCGCGTCCTTCACAGAGAGACTTCTATATGGACCCCCACCACAGAGACCATTTACCAACTAGATCTATCACAGTCTCTCTCAGCTATCACATATGATATTGCCAGACTTGTATTGGAACAAGAAAATGGAAATCATACCAAAGCAGCCGAAAGACTTGGAGTCGCAAGAAGTACGCTCTGGAGGATTCTAAAATCCCACCAAATCTAATTCCTTTATCTGGAAAATTTTATTTTAGACCATAAGGCTCGCTCAAACTGTATTTAATAATTAAACCAATAAAATTCGCAAACAAGACTCTTTCTAGTGTATACCTTGTCTTAGTTACTTTTTCGTACAAAAAATATTTATAAGTAATACTGGAGATAATTGGATAAAAGACGGAATTATTTATATGGATATTTCCTCAGACTGTAGACAAAAGTGGTGCAGGAGTTTAACTCCAGCACCACTTTCTGTATAGATATCGTTAGCAATCAATTTCATTAAATTCTGAATTATCTCACTTGCTTTCTGCTTTTTTGCAAGACTTTTTCCAATTTCTTCAAATTCCTGCATACGTATTTAAACCCGACGTTCCATATTACATACTCTCATCACCATAAACACAAATCAAGTAGAACAAGAGCATTGAACCACTTTTATTATTCAATGCTTTTGAACTGATTGATGCCATTGAGCCAGACTTTCGTCCGGGAGTTTGTCTACAGTCTGAACCTTTGATTCGTCAAGATTTTTTCTCTTCTATGTCGCATTTTAAGGATTTTTTACGTGTTTTTACCTTCTCTTCGTCTCAGACTTTTTTCTTTTTAGATATAATAATAAAGAAAACAAAAATAATATAATCAAAACGCAAAGCGCTGCAACTGCTGCCCCAAGAATCAGAAGTTCTGTCTTTCCCATCTCACTCAGTCTCTCATCAATTCCAGTCTTTTCCAAAAGCCCCAGTTTATCCAGCTTTTTAAGCTTCTTCAGCCATGCCGGTTCCTTACTTTTTCCCTTTTGCGTATCATCTGAGGATTCTTCTTCCTCTTCTATCAGGCCATTTTCCTTCAGATACTCTTCACTAAGCCTTACCCTTACATCTCCCACATTCGTTCCGTAATAAGTATAAGATAGTGTTGCCTCATCACTTCCGGCGCCATCCGGAAAAAGTTCCGAATCCAGCTCTGTAACTTCTGCTTTTTTAGGAATGACAACATAACCACTTCCCACACCCTCTGGATCCTCATCTTCAGAATTTCCAAGTATCTCAACTACATCTTCGGATTGCTCCAGTTCATTTACATCTACTTTTTTAAAGTTCTTGAACGCATAGTTTAAAAGATTTTTAGTGTCAGGATAAATATTTCTTCCATGAGTACGTAAAACAACACACACTAACTGCATCTTCCCATTATCCGCCATAGTGATCAGCGTGGAAAGTGCATCAGAAGTATAGCCGGTCTTTCCCCCGATCGCATACTCGTAATAATCCGCATTCTGAGGACGAAGCATCTTGTCTTTTTGCTGGAATACATGCTCCTCTACTGTCTTTGATTCGGGAATCTTATATTCCAATGTCTGCACTATCTCAAAGAACTCCGGATGTTTAAACAGTTCTCTCCCAATCAGTGCCATATCCCTTGCGCAGGTATAATGGTTTTCATCATGGAGCCCGTTTGTGTTCACAAAGCTTGAATTAACCCCGCCAAGTTCCTTCACTCGCTCATTCATCTTCTGAATGAACCAGTCATAATCATATCCGGCGTTCTTTCCGACATTTTCGCCCACCGCGTATGCAGCCTCATTGGCAGAGGCCAGAAGCATCGCATAAAGAGTCTGCTCCATGGTGATCACATTCCCCTCTTTCAAGCCCACTGAGGAATCTCCTGGCTGCAGGAAGGACACGCAGTCATGGGAAAATGTTACTTTGTCCGACATTTGCGAATTTTCCAGCGCCACAAGAGCAGTCAGAACTTTCGTTATACTTGCAGGATACTGCTTTGAGTCAATATCCTTCGCATAGAGAATCGTCCCGGTCTCAACCTCCATGACAATCGCTGCCTCTCCATATGTGCCGGGGCCTTTCTTCCAGCCTTCCCACGAATTGGACTCTGTCGGAATTGCATACGCTTTGTCAAGCTCTTGTTTCAGCAATTCTTCCGCTGTAAGAGCCTCCTTATTTTCCTCTGTCTGCGACACATCCGATGCAGATGACACACTTACCATACTCAGACAGAGAACGAAAATCAAAACCGCCGACATACATCTTTTCCACTTTTTACATTTTATCCTAAACCCACTCATTTACCTAATCTCATTTCTATAATTGCACATGTGTTTTTCTTTTAATGATATCAATTTATCAGCCATTTGTCCATCTTATTACGCTTCCATCCGATAAACTGCCGATTCTTTCCCGTGAAATTCTATCCTGTAATATCCTTTTAAATATTCATCGACCTCACGATCGCCCGTATCGGCCAAAAGCGGTCTCTGCCACAATCCGGCAAGCTTACTTTTTGTGATTGCCAATTCTATGTTCTCTTTTCCGACCATTCGGATCACCCGCGCGCTGATCTGCTGGTTTCCCCGTCCAAACACAAAACCACTGCCACCTATACAAGTCACAATAATCTTTGTGCGTTTCTCTTTCTCCAGCAGTCGGAGGATCATTTTTTCATCCGCATCTTTTTGAAGAAGAGTACGATTTTTCACCACATCAACACCAAGTAACGTCCCGTCAATACCCAAGCCTTCTTTTATTTTAAAAGTAGTACTTCCGGGACCGATCAGATAAAGCGTATCCGTCTCCATCTTTCTGATGAAATGCTCTGCCAGCACCTCTGTCTCCTGAAACACTGCAGTAGAAGCAGCCTTTGCTCCCTGAAGCATTCTTCCTTCATTGATTACAGGAAGATATCCGTAAAGCTTCGGGCTGTTACCTTGTGTCCCCAGAACAGATTCATCAATATCCATAACTTCCCTAAGCTCTATAGACATTGGATAACCGGAAATATATTGCCTCAGAAGATTCCCTGCAAGACGAGGGTTCACAGCAAAACAACCGGAATACATCTTCACACCGGCAGGAATCCCAAGTACGGGGACCGCGCTTTCACTTCCTGTCACAGTGCAGATATCTCTGGCCGTTCCGTCACCGCCGCAAAAGAGAATAAGATCTGCTCCTCTCTCCAAAAATCCTCTGACTGCCTCAAGAGTATCTTCCTTTGTCCTTGTAATATCAGGAATCTTCACTGTCTCATAGCAGTAGCCAAGGCATTTTAAAACATCTTCTCCCAACTCTCCCGGCGCCGTAAAAAACAGATAATCCTCACAGTTCTTTATCTGCCCGAGACACTCAAATGCTCTCTTATGCGCCTCTTTTTCATATCCCATGTCCAGTGCCTTTTTCAGATTTTCCCTGCTGTCACTTCCCTTAAAACCAGCTTTTCCGCCCAGCCCGGCTATAGGATTTATGATAAATCCGATTTTTTTCACTTCCAAAATCCCCTTTTTATCTTCTGTATATTTCTCTAAAAATATGATAAACATACACAAGATATCCGGTCAAGTAAAAAGGCAAATAATATTACAGAAATGATAACAGAATCCCTTGACCTTTTATAGCTAATAAGAGTATAAATGAATCAGGAGAATAGAATGCAGTACTAATAAAACTGAACAAAATATCTACTCAAGAAGGAGGCGAATCTTTTGTCTAAAGAAGGAAACTTTGTACACCCATACATGCCAAACAGTGTGCCGGAAATCAAAAAGGCAATGCTAGATGAAATCGGCGTGGAGAGTGTAGAAGAAATTTACAAAAGTCTGATTCCGGATGATCTTTTATATAAGGAGAGACTGGATCTACCGGAACCGATCGTAAGTGAATACGAACTGAAAAAACATGTGATGGGAATTTTGAACAAAAATGTCACTACCGAGGAATACACAAGCTTCCTCGGAGCCGGATGCTATAAGCACCAGGTGCCGGCAATCTGCGATGAGTTAAATTCCAGAGGCGAATTTTTAACTGCATACTGCGGAGATACATACTCTGATCATGGTAAGATGCAGGCAATCTTTGAATACGCAAGTATGATGGGTGAGCTCCTGGATGCTGACGTAGTAAGCTACACTACCTATGATGCAGGTCAGTCTCTATCATCTTCTTTCCGGATTGCGCTTCGCATAAAAGAAGCTGAAGGAAAAGCCAAAAACAAAATACTTGTTCCTTCCACAATGAACCCGGAAATTTTATCACAGGCAAAAGCCTATTGTAAAAATCTGGCCAAAATCGTACAGGTTGAAAGCGATAAAAAAACAGGTTGTATGGACCTTACAGACCTCAAAGAGAAGTTAGGAGCAGAAGATATAGCAGCTGTATTTGTTGAAAACCCATCTTATCTCGGATTTTTCGAAACACAGCTGGAGCAGATTGCTGCGATTGCACATAACCATGACGCACTTTGCATCGTGCAGCCAGAAGTTGCATCTCTTGGCATCATCGAAAGCCCTATGAATCTGGGCGCTGACATTGTATGTGGCGATATCCAGCCGCTGGGAATGCATATGCAGTTTGGCGGTGGACAAGCCGGATTTATCGCATGCCAGCAAAATATTGAATATGTTCAGCAATTCCCGACCTATATGTACGGCATTGCAAAGACCAAAAAAGATGGACGTTTCGGATGGGGACGTGCTATGAACTACCGCTGTTCTCACGGAAGCCGTGAAAATGCAAATGAATACTTCGGAACTGAAACCGGCCTTTGGGGAATCACAGCCGGTATATACCTGGCAAGCATGGGACCTCAGGGAATGTATGACTTGGGCGCATCTATCTTGCAAAAAACAAAATATGCCATTTTAAAACTGAGTGAGATCAAAGATCTTAAAGTAAATCTGTTTAACGGAGCAAACTTCCAGGAATTTGTCATCAACTTTGATGATACAAAAAAGACGGTGGAAGAAGTGAATCAAAAGCTTCTCGAAAAACACATCTTCGGCGGAAAAGACTTAAGTAAAGACTTTCCACAGTACGGACAGAGCGCACTGTACTGTATCTCTGAGCTTACTACCGAAGAAGAGATTGAGAACCTGAAATCCGCATTAGAAGAAATCGTGAGGGGGTGCTAGTATGGGATACATTCAAAAAGACCGTGATTTTCATGAAGCTCGCTGGGATGAGCCAATCATTATGGAACTCGGAACACCTGGAGAGCGTGGCGTACTGATTCCTCCGGTTTCAGACAACATTAAAGAAACTGTCGGAGATGCAAAAGATCTGATCCCGGAAGGACTTCTTCGAAAAAAAGCACCTGCTCTTCCGGAAATGTCTCAGATGCGGGTTCTCCGCCACTATATGAGACTGTCCCAGGAGACACTTGGAACAGACATCAACATTGACATAGGGCTTGGAACCTGTACGATGAAATACAGTCCTAAGATCAACGAGCAATTTGTGCGCTCCCAGCAGCTGACAGAACTGCATCCGTACCAGGATGAGAGTACCATTCAGGGCATGCTGGAAATCATGTATCATACAGAGCAGTGCTTAAAGGCAATCTCCGGAATGGACGCTGTAAGCCTTCAGCCTTCCGGCGGTTCTCAGGCTATCTTTGCAAATGTTGAGACTATTCGCGCTTATCACGAAGCAAACGGAGAAGGAGAAAAGCGTAATGAAATCATTACAACTATCCTCTCCCACCCTGCAAACCCGGGGACAGCCGCAACTCTGGGATATAAAGTAATTACCTTATATCCGGACAAGGATGGCCTCCCGGATCTCGAGGCATTGAAAGCATCAGTATCAGAACACACTGCCGCCCTCATGATCACGAACCCGGAAGACACCGGAATCTATAATGACAGAATCCGCCAATTTGTAGATATCGTACATAGCGTCGGCGGTCTCTGCGTATATGACCAGGCCAACTTAAACGGTGTATTCGGACTTACCCGTGCAAGAGATGCGGGATTTGATATGTGCCATTATAATCTTCACAAATCCTTTTCCTCACCTCACGGATGTCAGGGACCGGCAGCCGGTGCTCAGTGCGTCTGTGAGAAGCTGGCAAAATATGTGGCAGCACCAACGGTAGAATATGATGGTGAAAAATATTATCTCAATTATGATCATCCTGACAGCATCGGAAAGCTCAGAAAGTTTTATGGTGTTCCGGGCGTTCTGGTTCGCACCTATGCTTACATCCGCTCCCTTGGACCGGACGGAATGAAGCAGATTGCAGAATTATCTATCTTAAATAACAACTATATGTTAAAGAAGCTTCTGACCATCCCTGGCTTAAGCATGCCTATGGCAGAAGGCAAATTCCGTATGGAACAGGCCCGTTTAAGCTGGCAGAAATTAACCGAGGACACTGGCGTTACAACTGACGATATCTGCAGGCGAATCGTCGATTACGGATTCCAGGATTATTTCACAAGCCATCATCCAAGAGTCCTTCCGGAACCATTTACCCCTGAACCGGTAGAGACATACTCAAAGGATGATATTGATGAATTCGTAGAAGCTTTCCGCTCAATTGCAAATGAAGCCTATACCAATCCGGAACTTGTAAAAACCGCACCACATAAGGCAGCCTTGTCGACACTTATCGATGAGTCTTATCTGTCAGAATGGGACAAATTTGCCACAACATGGCGCGCATACAAAAAATATCTGAAAGAAAAAGAAGTATAAGGAGACATAAAAATGTTAGCAGTAGTAAAAGAACACGAAGGGCCGGGATTTTCCGTAAAAGACGTCCCAATGCCGATCTGTGGCGAAGAGGATGTTATCGTAAAAGTCAAATCTGTCGGTTTCTGCGGAACTGACGGACCGATTCTTGCAGGTACGCGAAAAGTTCCGTGGCCGCTGATTCCGGGACATGAATTTGCAGGAGATATTGTTGAGACCGGCTCTAAAGTAACCGGCTGGAACATCGGAGACAGAGTCAGCGCATGCATCGTCATCGGATGCGGCAATTGTAAATATTGTATCGAAGGAGACGAATCCCTCTGTGACAATCTTATAGAAACCGGAATCCATGTAGACGGCGCATTTGCGGAATATGTCAAAGTACCGGCAAAGGTTCTCGTTAAATTAAAAGACTCTACAAGCTATGATTTCGGCGCTGCCATTGATCCAATCGCATCTGCATACCGCACTGTAAAATCAATGCCGCTGACCAGTAAAGATACCGTTCTTGTTCTCGGTCCTGGTCCGATTGGTCTGTATGCCGTTCAGTTATTAAAGCTTCGCGGAGCAAGAAAAATAATCGTTCTTGGAGCAGACTGTGACAAAGACCGTCTTGAAATGGCATTAAAGCTTGGCGCAGACTATGTGATCAACAACTCTGTAGAAGATCCAATTGAAAAGATCAAAGAGATTACAAATGGTGAAATGATTGATTACGTACACGATTGTGCGGGTGCAGTTCCACTTGTGGATACTGCAATGAACGCCTTAAAGAAAAAAGGAAATTACTATATCACAGGACTTTTCCACGCTTTGGCACCTACAGATCTGGGAAAAGTAGTGAGAAGCGAGATTACGATTCACGGAACCATCTGCTATACAAGAGAAGAATTCAGAGAATGCTTAGACCTCATCGAAGATGGCCGGATTCAGGTAGAACCACTGATCACACACCACTATGCCTTAAAGGATATGCAAAAAGCATTCGATATGTTCCAGTCCAGACAGGCAATCAAAATCATGCTTCACCCTGAGAAATAACAGCCAAAAAGAACAGCACGGATCTCTCCATGCTGTTCTTTTAATTATATCCCATACATTCAAGACTCGCTAATACAGTAACTGGTCAATAAACTCTTTATTTGCGTCAAAATCAATCTCTAATACTGCCATTCCATTATATGTGACAGACTGATAAGTTCCGTCCTGCGGCACACAGGCCTGCTGTGTCTTCAGATTATCTGTCGCGAGCACCTCTTTTGCCCATGAATAAATCTCCGTAACACTCATATTTGTCTTTACCTGGGTCATACAGTAATTGATCAGCGGAAGAATCGTTGACGGATCCTTCTGCTCCATCACCTTTCGATAGATTCCATACATGACACTTCTCTGTCTTCTGGTACGTTCAAAATCGCTTCCCAGTGTACGGTTTCTCGCATGAGCAAGCGCCTGTGAACCGGTAAGATTTATGTCCCCTGCCACAATATCCGGCATTCCGTTCTGGCGATAATATTCTGCCTCTTCTTCCGTAATCGGAACAGTGACACCGCCAAGCTCATCTATAATTCCAACCAGATTGTCAAAACTGATCGTCATATAATTCTGAATATCTAATCCATAGGTTTTATTCAGTGTATTGATTGTAAGTCCCACACCGCCATATGCATAAGTATGTCCTAATCTGCTTTTTCCGTGTCCATCAATATCCACCAGTGAATCACGCAAAAATGATATAATTGTTGCCTTATTCTGCTTTTTATTAAATGAGACAAGCATCATACTGTCAGATCGTCCCATATCTGCATCCGGATCTCTTGTATCCGTACCAACCAGCAAAATATTGAAAACATCTTCATCCTTTTGCTCTTCTTCGGCAATCTTTACCTGATCTGCAGTCGGATCTACATCTTCCGGCGATACAATATCAACTTTATCTTTATTCAGAATCCAGAGAACTGCTCCGATCAATCCGAAAAAGATAATAAACAAAATCAGCAAAAATGATGTCAAAACCTTGTGCCGTTTTATAAATCTCATCTTTTGTGCCTCCTATTCCTTAATTACCCTTCCGTATTTATCTTTCGTACCTTTTTCACCTTCTTTATAGTGCCCGTAAGCTCCATAGCGTCCATACCCGCCATAACCGCCATAGCCGCCGTAACCGCCATATCGTTTATAACCATAACCGTATCCATAGCCATAACCTCGCCCACGTCCGGAATTATCACCATTATACACATATCCGATAATATGGATACCACTCATAGCCAGAGCCTGTACGCCTTCCCTTATCTGTCGCATCTTTGTATAATCATTTCGGATTACATACAATGCCGCATCCGTATATCTTGCAAGTAAAGGTGCATCCGCCAGAAGTTCTGACGGTGCCGTATCAAGCACAACAACATCCGCCTTTTTGCTGACAGTCTTTAAAAACGCCTCCATACCTTTCGTACTCAAAAGCTTTGAATCTTTATCGTCCGGTTTACCACCGTACAGAATATCCAGTTCTCCTCCCGAAACCTCCACGGAGGTTATCGCTTCTTTCAAAGTAACCTTTTTTTTCAATACTTCTCCAAGCCCCGGATGCTTTTCATGTTCATTCATGGCACCGGCTATGGATGGATTTCTCATATCACAGTCAACCAACAGCACATTTTTTCCCTGCTGTGCAATAGAAATGGCAAGATTCACCGCCAGAGTTGTCTTTCCTTCCCCCGGAATTGAGCTTGTGACCAAAACTGTTTTCAGTCCGTTCTCTTCCATGTCTTTCATCACTTTTACCCTGAGCTTACGCACAGATTCCAAATATCCCTGAGGGATTCGGTCATTTAACAAATTCACAGCATTATGGAAAGTATCTTTCTTTCTCTTCTTTGCCCTGATATACGGAACACTTCCGCAATCATTCAGGTTAAGTCCTTTTTTCAGCTCTTTTTTTGATTTTACCGTTCTTCTGGAAAGTGCATACAAAACAATGATAAGACATCCTAGTAATGCACCCTTTAACGCCCCTCGTTTATAGGAACCGCGAATCGTCTCTGCGCGCCCCGTATCTGTAGGAATTCCTGTCTCATCTAAAACCGTCAGGGTTGTCTGTCCCAGAACGAACTCCGCAACTTCCGGATAATTATTAAGTACAGACTGCAAAATATTGTAAGCCATCTGCGGATCACTGGATGAAACAGAAACTGTCAGAAGGTTCGTCCCTTCATCTGCTTCCGCCGTAATAGAACCAGGTATGGATTCTACTCCCATATCTTCAGCAATCACATCCTGCAGCACTCCGCTGGTCATAATATACGGAAAAAGCTGCGCCATCTCCTGTGCAGATCCATAACTTCCAGAAGCTGACGAAACCGAAACAGTTGCCGAGGCCACATAATTTGATACATACGAGGAACTGACTGAAAAATAAGACTTCACAGCAAAAATAAATGCCAGCCCTATTACAAGCCACCAGAATTTTCTGACTCCATGGTAAAAGTCTGTCAGCAAATACGTGATATCTATTTTTTCAGGCTTTTTTTCTTCTTCACTTTTTACGTTATATTCTTCCATAAATCCTAATTACTCCTGCTTTTACCATAGTTTCCATATTTTCCGTATTTTCCGTAGCGACCATATCCGCCGATCGGCCCTTCTGCGAAAGTTGAAAATGTTTTTACACTATTGAGTACAACACCGAGAACTTTCGACTGATTATCCCTGAAATCATCCAGAATCTCATTTACATCTTCAGCCAGCATGTAATTCTGCTTTGTCACAAGAAGTACCGCATCTGCACTCTGGGCAAACACCTGAGCATCTCCGATCAGCCCCGCCGGAGGCGTATCTATAACAACATAATCAGCAAACTTACGACACGCATTCAAAAGTTTTGTCAATCTGTCACTCTGAAGAATCTCCGTTGAAGAAGAATAACAGTTCTTTCCACCGATAAAATACAGATTTCCGGATCCTTTCCTCAACATGATATCATTCAGTTGACCATTTCCCTTTAAATATTCTCCAAACTCATGTTTCTCATCTACCTTCATATTAAAAATCAAGAATTGTGAAGGTCTTCGTATATCTCCGTCAATGAGAACCACTTTTTTTGACTGTTCGGAAAGCGTCAATGCCAGGTTAGCCGCAACCGTTGATTTACCTTCATTTTCTGCCACACTGGTCACAACCAGCACCTTTCTGTCATCCTTATCCATCTGGTATTGCACTTTTGCACCAAGCTTTTTATAGCCTTCTACAAACCGGAAGCTGGCAATCGGATTATCCACTAATATAGTTCCCTTTTTATGTTTAAGCCAATCCCTGATCGTCTTATATTTCTGCTCATATGCGATTGCACCTAAACTTCTGGCATCCAGCTTTTTCTCCACTTCTTTTTCCTGCTTTACCGTATCATTCATATAAGATAAAAGCGCGAACAGGGCAAGGCAAATGGCAAGACCGCCAAGGAAACCTTTCTTTTCCGCCTCCCGCACATTCAGCGGATTATCTGCAGAATACGGAACCTTCGGTTCCTCCAGCACATTCATGACCGCATTTCCAATCGTATAGAAAGAAACCTCTGTATAATGCTCCATGATCGTACGGATTACATCAATCGCATACTTCGGTGTATCAGCAGTTACTTTTAAGACAAGAAGATTCGTTCCTTCTATTACTTCAGCAGATATCTTCGCATTCAGCTCTTCTACATCCAGTTCTTCACAGATTGTCTTCTTCATGATTGTACTTTTCAGTATCTTTTCAAATGTCTGAGCCATTGTATTTGCCGAAGACAAATTACTGTACATATTGGCATCGTCCTTTGAAGCCACAACAAACGTTGTCGAAGTCGTATATTCAGGTACATAGCGAACATTGACAACCACATGCATAAGCATGGCACCTGCCAACGCTCCCAACAGGATCACCCACCAGTTTTTCAAAATGTCCTGCAAGAGTGTAAAGGGTTCGATTTCTGTGTCAGGCATAACTGCCACATCGTTTCTATTCTTCTCCATCTTCTTCCCCCTCCACTACAACAAACAGCTTTGTTACTCCTTTTGAGGCTCCTTCCGCCTTATAACTATATTCGACAGTGTATACTCCCGGTTTGGAATAATCTACTTTTGATTCGACCTTTACATCATCCTTTGTTGCGGTCAGCATATCTTTATCCTCTTTAAAGCTATATTCTGTCCCGCTTTTTTCAATTCCGATAAGATAATCTTTCGGCTTAATCTCCTTGCCGACTTCTGTATATGCAATATACTCTGACAGCACCGGATATTCTTTGTAATTTTCCTCTCTGTCCGACATATCGAATACCGTAATCTCTACCGGTACCGCACATACATCTCCGGCACTGTTACTGACCTGAAGTGTAAGACCATAAGTTCCGGCCTGTGAATATGCATAGGAAGATTCCAGGTTTGTTCTGATCTGACTGGTAATATCTCCGTCCAGACAATCCTCCGCTGTAAGATTTTCCTCGAAATTTACCTTATCCATCTCTGCCACGGAATAACGCATCGGTTTCGTCATATGGATCCTCGGAGGAGTGTAATCTTCGTATTCTACTGTTCTCTCTAATGTTCCTACCTGATTAGCTTTATCAAAAACAACATATGAAACAGTCCGCTTTGTTCCACTGATAAAATGAGACATAGACGCAACACGGACAGACTTTGTGATATCCCCATCACGATTATCTTTTGCTTTAATTCCTTTAAGAAGTGCCGCATCCATATCCTCTTCTTTGACACTGACCTTGATCGTGTCTTCATCACATGTAATAACCGGCGCCTTATGATCTTCCACGATTCTGGATTTGACCGTATATCCCACAAACAATGCGCAGGATGCAACAAACACCAGACATATTATCACTCTCAGTCTTCTCATGACATTCTCCTTATAACTGTTTATACTCTAATAATTCCGGAACGGGATTGCTTTTCTCTTTAAGATCGGCTGATTATTACAAATCCTTTCCGGGTTGTCCTGAAACATAACATCAACCACTTTTTTCGGATAATCCTCCAAAAGCTCCTCATATGCATCCAAAAGATAAGGGGTTCGCTGAACCGGGCTGTGGGCATCACTGGCCACCACTGACACAAGATTATGCTTAATCATCCTGTCTGCTGCCTTCTGCGCCCTCCGGCCAAATTTCCCCATAATACTTCCTCGATTCACCTGGATCACATATCCAAGATTCCGCCACTCCAACGCAATTCTCAGGTCCTCCTGAATAAATTCATATCTCTCTGCATGTGCAATTACCGGCTTTGCACCTACTGCTCTCACTCGTTTCAAAATATCTGTTGCATAATCCGGATCCTCATCAAAGGAAAACTCCAAAAGCACATAGCGGCTCTGATTTAACGGCATAATCTTTCCATCTACCAAAAGATCCGGCAGGTCATATGTAGCAAACGCCTCCATCCCCGGAAGAAGCTGTACCGGAATACCTTCCCGGCGGATCGCCTCAGATGCCTGCATGAACACTTGCACGTAAGCATCACCAAAATAATTATCAAATATTCCCGGAATATTACAATGCGGTGTGGCAACAATTGCAGTCACTCCTATGTCCGCCGCCATACTGGCCATCTCAAGGGTATCATAGATATCCTGCGCCCCATCATCAATACCCGGTAATATATGGGTATGTATATCTATCATTCTATCATCCTTTATCAACACAATAATATGTAATTATACCATATTTTGTAATTCCTGTATAGAATTCTAAAAATCTATTGCCATTTTTCCGGCTTCTTCTTCTGAAAGTTCTGTGATTTTTGTCTCCATAACGCGGTATACCCTCTGACACATATTCAGCACGCTCGGCCTGTGTGTCGTCACAATACAAGTCTTATTCGGCTTCTGATTGATAATGTTCTTAAGCACTCTTCTCTCTGTTGTCACATCCAGGGCAGATGTTGCTTCATCTAAAAGTAATACCGGCGCATCCCGAAGAACCGCTCTGGCGATAGAAATCCTCTGTGCCTGTCCTTCTGAGAGACCTCTTCCCTTTTCACCAATGCTGCTGTCAATTCCTTCCGGAAGCTTCTCCACAAATTCCCACGCACATGCAATCTTAAGTGCCTCTATAATCTCTTCATCAGTTGCCTCTTCCTTCACCATACGCATATTCTCGGCTATAGTTCCGGAAAGGATCGTATTTCCCTGAGGGACATAGGCAAATAGATGCCTTGTCTCCGCATTCATCTCAACCTCCCGTCCATCCGAAGCGATCACAACCGTCTGTCCCACTTCAGGACGCACCAGTCCGAGAATCAGACGAATCATCGTTGTCTTCCCTTCTCCGGACGGCCCGACCAAAGCCACAATCTCGCCCGGACAAGCCTTAAACTCTGAGCCTGTTACAACCTTCGTTCCTTCGACATAGGAAAATTCCACATCTCTCATGCGAACCTGAAACCCGTCTTCCGCAAATGCATCAAGCTCGGCACTTTCCGGAATATGCACCTCTTTCGGCAGTTCAACAAGCTCCCTGATACGATGTGCTGATACAGAGCTGTTCAAAAAAGACGGAATAATTGAGACCACATTGCTGAATGCACTGGACAGATTACTTCTCTGCTGCAAAAACAACGTCATCGTTCCATAAGTAATATCATGAGTCCACAGTCGGAACAGACAGTATCCAAACGCGAGGAACTGCACCGCTGTTCCCATAAGTGTCATCACGATATTCGTCTTAATCGTAAACATATTGTACTCGAGGCTTACATCCTTGAACTGACGCTGCCACCAGCGCATCTTTTTACTGTAATAAGGTGCTATACCAAAGGATTTTATCGTATCAAAGTTATAAAACGCCTCTACCTCAAAGGTCATGAGCTTACTGCTCATCTCCCGGACTTTCATATTATATTCTCTCTGCTTTTTTATCAGAAATTTTGACATCAGAAGCATGAACGGTGCACTTGCAAATGCAATAATTGCCATAACCACATCATAATGCATAATAACAAAAAATGTCGCAATAAAATTGTAAATTGCAATGATAATGGTCGGCAGCCAACTAATCGCATTCCCGCTGACCGTGCTGATATCTCCGTTAAAACGGTTCAGCACATCACCATTGGAATACTTATTTAAAGAAAGCCAGTCCGCATCCACAATCTTATCAAAAATATCCGCCTGAATATCATTGTTGATATAAATGCTGAGTTTTGTAGAAATACGGTTGATAATGCTGCCAAATACCAGGCTGAACAAAGTACTTCCTACCATCACCGCTACCAGAATCCCTAGCTTCTCCATCTTATATCCTGTTATGATATCAATCAGGTACTTACTTGCCACACTGCTGACCAGTCCCAGAGAAGTACTGAAAATACCAAGGATTGTGTAAAATACAATCGCCCCTTTATATTTTTTACTATAAGAAAAAATCCATTTCCAGTCATCAATGATCTCTGAAAAAGTACCATCTTTCCATCTCTTAATCAATATATCTAAAGATTCAAAAGAAATATTATTCCCATTTTTTTCTTCCATCTAATTCCTCCGCATATGACTTATCTATCGTATCAATTTTCCATACATACTCATCACCTTACGACGTATTGGTATTATTTCGAGCCATACATGCTCAAAAAATTCCCACCAAAAATCACCTGGCTTTATCCATTTCCCTTTTCTCTTCACTTTTGTTACAATAGCAAAAATCTGTTCCTGTAAAATTGGACCTTCAATCTCTGTCTGCGCATCCCCTACAATATAATACCCCTCCGGTCTTACCTTCTGAATGCGATGCATAATGTATTGTCCATTTATTCTCTGAAAAAAAACAATATCCCCTTTTTTCAGCTCACGGTCAGGCATTCTAAAATATACATAGTCTCTTTCATGAATCAGAAAAGGAGACATACTACTTCCTGATACTAATAAGCTAACTTCCTTTCCTTCTTGCACTAACTCCTTCAATATAGATAAATATTCTTTCGTATCAACCTTTTTCATGGAGACCTCCCTCCAATATTCTGCTTACTACAAAAGCATTGTAACACAAACAAATGGCTTCGTGCTATGCAATATCTTATATTTAACAATTAAAACGCACAGGCTTTCACCTGTGCACTTATTTATCTTCTTCCGTTTATTGACAGATCTCTTTCAAAGTCTTTTCAAAATCATCGCTTTCATCCAACTTTTCCATAAATTCCATATAATAATCCATCAATTCACAGACATACGAAGGCGACTGCTCAAAATCCTGTTCTTCTGCATAACTTGCCGCTGCGCAGCGAACACATATTGTCTCATATGGACATTGTGTACATTTTTCCGGATGTGAATAAGAACCTGTCCATTTTTGTAATTTGACCCATCCTTCTTCAAAGCCCTCTTCAAAGACATTGATTTCATGCTCTCCAATCATCCCGCATGATAGAAGCTCACCTTTCCAGTTAAACCAAAATGTACTCGTACCTGCTCTGCAGGTAAATGACCTTTTAAGATCTGGTTTTTCGATACGTATATCTCCTTTTTTCAAAGCATGCATCACTTTACATTTCTCTCGGAATTCATTTATTCCAAGGTCATGTATCTCAGCCTTTATACGTACAATCGCAGTTTCCCTCGGCGAAAGCCATGTATGATCTTCTGCACGGACATTCTCCTGCTTTCGTGCCGGCGGAAACATATAATAGGCCGTCTCAACCGGGATCTCATGAACTGCTGCCAGCTGATAAATTTCTTCCATATCATCTACATTATACTTTGTTACACTATAATTCCATTTAACCGCAATGTTTCGTTCTTTTAGAAGCTTCACTCCCGCCATCATCTGCGAAAAGCCCTTTGGATTATTACACAAAGAACCGTATCTTTCATCAGAACTTCCATAGATAGAGATATTCACACGTCTCGGCGGATCTTGCGCCAAAAAATCAGCCATACTTTCATCAATCAAAGTCCCATTCGTATTGATGCAGATAACCATACCCAATGCCTTTAACTCTCTGTATAACTCTCTGAAACCCGGATAAAGTAGTGGCTCCCCTCCTGTAAGAAGGACAAAAAGCAGTCCTTTTTCCTGAGCCTGTCGGATAATACTCAGCCATTCATCCACAGTTCTCAGTCGTCCTTCTTTTTTTTGTTCTTCCGCTGACATTCGTACATAGCACATTTTGCAGTCCATATTGCAGACCGGAAGGAGCTCTATCGTTGCTCCTATCGGAATGCGCATGCTATCTGCTTTTGCACATATATGTCTCTCGAAAGGCATCGTCATTTCTAAAACATCCATACTTTATTTAATCTCCTCAAACAAACATTCTACTGCTTCTACTGTCGGTGTGCATTCAAGCAAATACACAGGTATCTCCGTACATAAATTCTCAACCAGACCGATTGCTTTTCCTGAAGCAGAGCTATTCCAGTAATTGACACTTATTTCCCCTAACACAGACCGAAATGCATTCAGCCCTTTCAGTCTCTGAAGCTTATTTTCTTTTCCCTGCTTCAGATATACAATCGCCCTTATCGGATAATCTTCATCTTCCGATATCTTTGAAGTCCCACAAATCGGAAATCCACAAGCATTCCAAATATTGTTTTTCTTTTGCAAAACAGAACGATCTCCGTTTATAATTTTTGAATCTCTGTATTTCACCCAGAGATCTGCCTGTGTAGATTTTCCTATTCCCGAAGGGCCTGTAAATAAAATCGCCTCATTGCCATACACAGTATATGCTGAATGAAAAATCAATGCATTGCTCTCCAAGAGTACTTTCTCCAGCATCATTGCGACAAAATACATATATGCCTCCTGTGTCAGCACCGGATTAATGAATATATAATAGCCATCATGACGTTCTTCACAATAGATACTAATCTCTTCCCCCAACAGATAATGTACTCGGATTTCGCCCTCTTCACCCTGATATACATGCTGATTTTTCCCATGGTAAAGACTGCGTAGATTTTCTACATCCGGTTGGATGTCATAACTCTCTATATAATAATGTGTGATAGGTAAAACAATGTTTTCAATTGTATCATGTAAAAATTTCTTGTGCCATTCATACCATTCTATTTCAAACGTTGAGTGCACAGCAAAGATTCGTTCTCCGAATATAAAATAGTAATCCATATTTTCACCTGCTAAAAAAGAGTGAATTTACATTCACTCTTTTTTGTATATCTGTTAAATTTATTTATCTTATGATAAAGCTTTTCCTTCTTCAAATCCATTTATATAATCTAATGCATAACCAGCATGAACTTTACTGCCATTACTATATCCTCCCAAATCTGTTGTTCCACTAAGTAAAGTCCTTTGATTATTTATTTCTGAATTAGCAGTACGCTTCTGTTCATCTGTCCATCCTAATGATGTAGTATTGTTGGTAACATTTCCACCCTCAGCAATACCATCTCCCCACTGGAATAAACCACCGAAAAATTTCTCTGCTTCAGCAGTAGAAGTAAATGGGTCATGTTTATACGCACAACCAAGAGTTGATGTAAATACTGTTACATAACTTGTTTTTGCACAATATATTTTAACTGTATCCGTACCACTTACAATATTTAAATCGCATCCTGCAATAAATGCGTTTGGAACAAATTCTTCACTATGCATTAATGGTTTTTCATATACTTTTTTCATTATTAACTCCACTCCTCTAAAACTACCTATCGACAAAGTGCCATAATCTTCATTTATATATGAGTTTATCCCATTTATGTGGAAAAGTCAATAAGTTTTTTCAAAAGAAATTGGAAAACTTTTTTAAAAAATCACCACATCTTGTCTTCATCTGTATATTGTACATATCCAACCTGTAACAAATGTAAGATAAATTCATCAGCATCTTTTCTTGCAGTTTCTTCATCAATCTCGTATTCTTCAAGGATTAGTTTTATCATACTTTCAAAACTATCTACTTTTTCCAAGTTTTCCCAAATAAATCTGGCTGTTCCACTTAAAGTAATCAGTCCATTAAACTCCTGTGTCGTTTCACCCGTCGGAATCAAAACACATTCACCCGCAATATCTCTTAAAATAAACTCTTTTGTAATTTTCATATTCAATTAACTCCTATCTTTTCTTTATAATGCGATATTCCTTTAAAAGTTCTACCCGGTTCATGCCTATCTCCACTCCACCTGCTTCTCCTCTTTTTCTCTCTTTTGTTGTTTTTAGATACCTCACTATCCTTATTCCCCACGCAGCTGGCAAAAGCCAGGGATGTTTCTTAAGCCACGGATAAGTTTTCTTCATATATTCCTTTCCCGGGAAGAGAGAAGCTTTTAATGAGCCAACGGTATCTTTCTTTCCTTTTTCTGCCGCAGCGAGAGTCATATTAGAGCTGTGCTTTCGCTCCATAGTACTGTCTCCATAGATTCCGCCATTTAATATATCTTTTAGAAGATTGAAGCAGTCACCTTCGTACTTTTCCCCTTTTTGTGGATAACCGGCTTTTTCCGGAGAAAACCCCAGGTATTTCATTCCTATCTGCACAAGCCCGGAAAAGAATCCATCCATTCTCAGTATTTTAAGACGTTTCTCAATATATCCCCAGTTTATCCTCGTTCCATAATGTTCTGCCATCATCACCATATCACAGACCTGGCGAATCCCAAAACCACTGTGGAGAAAATGTTTAAAACTGTGGCAGATCAGATAAAAGAGATGCATTGTCGGACTCAGTGTCCACACTGCTGTCCCCTGAATGTCTTCTCTGATACTGGATTCATGTACTTTTATAAATTCCTGATTCAGATGCCCGTAAGCGCCGGAACTGTCTGGAAATAGTGCAAAGTGCAGTTCTATATAGACACCGTTTTTCCTGTTCATATATGGTATCTCATATGGCAGATTTTTAAGGTCTATCGCTTCCCTATCAAAGCCTTCTTCCCGCAAGATCTCATCACAGATCGCAAAATCTTCTTCTTTGATCAGTACATCCTCATCACCTGAGACTCTGTAATCCGGCTTTGCATAGAGATTCCTGCAGATGATTCCTTTCACAACGAGAGGACGAAGTCCCTGCTCACACAATTTTCTATACACATGGAGAAACCCGTCCGCTCTCTGCGTCTGCATCATAACTTCCTGGATAGTACTACGTTTAAATACAGCCGCAATCGGGGCATACTCTTCCTGCCGAAACAGATGATCCTGGCGGGTCTGTTCATAGACTGCTGCTACCATTTTATGAATCGCGGCCATCCGATATAACTCTTCTGCTTCTGTAAATCCTTCCGGAAATCGATATTCTTTTTCATGCATAAAGCTTTCAAGAATTTTCAAAAACTCTATCTGTACGTTTGTCAATCCTTCTGCCATAATTTCTATACTCCATTCAAGATTCCGCCGACTATCTGTATCCTGCTTTCTGCCAGATGCTCCATTCCATCCATAATATAATCAACTCTGGCAAAATCCTTTCGCACAACAAATATTGCGGCATCAGCGTATTGTGCCAGTACAACCGCATCCGTCAAAAGTCCCGCCGGCGCACTGTCGAGAATAACATAATCTCCCCACTTTTTCGCAGTTTCAATAATCCTCTGCATACGTTCAGTACCCAAAAGTTCAGATCCATCATTCATAGATTTTCCGCCGGGAATAAAAAGAATTTTCATCTCATTGTCGAGCCCGAGCTCCTTTGCATGCAATGTACAGTCACGCATTTTTATTTTTTTCTCCAGCAGTTCTCCTAGGCCCTCTCCCTTTTCCAGTCCAAAAATTGCTCTGTCTGATGGATGTCTCAAGTCGCAGTCAATCAACGCAACTCTCTGTCCTGTCTGCGCGAG
>JBJFCD010000274.1:0-1638 GCA_051888795.1 Lachnospiraceae bacterium
CCTTGACTTCTGTATTTCGCCATACTGTATTTTGTAATCAAGCGGAAAAAAGAAGATGTTTAGGCGCCAAGTCCCTCCTCAATTAACGCCTTCAACCACTTTAGGCTGTGTTGTTCCAAGCCTGGGATGACAGCTCGTGTCTGTTCCGCATAATCCCAGCCGGATTGTTTTCTTCGTAATTCTTGGATTAATTCCTCCTGTTCCTGATGATGTTGCTCCTGCACCTTCTTCTCCTTCTGATATCTGAGCAAGTCTATTATCTTCCCGCCATTTTCATGGTATGCTCTTAGTTGTGACATTTGATGGCATCCCCATTCACTCCAACCCATAGGACGACTGCTCATCCGTGCACTGAGTATATGACTCACCTGACCTTCGGCACAACATTTCCAACATCCGCCCGGTTCCTCAACCCTTATCTTAATACCAGACCAATGATTCAACAGATATCCAAGTGCACTTTCCACTTCCCTGTACTTATTTCCAGGCTCTGTAACATCTAGAATTCTCTGATATACCTCTTTTAACCCTTTCCTGTCAGCACCATTCACACATTCCCATATCTCACTTTTTACATCATCTGCACTATCTAGAAGATGTGCTACTGAAGTGTTGATATATTTCATCATGTGAAACTTATCTAAAACAAATCGGCTGTTTTCAATGATTTCTGTACCTGCTTTTATCCAAGCTCCGCCATCGCCGGCTATATATACTTTCTCCAAAACATCCATGTCATAAGTCTTTTCGATATAATCCCTTACCTTTTCCCAAAACCGATAATTCTCTGCTTCGCCTTTATGCACGCCGCTAAATATTTTCTTGCCCACAAGCCTGTATCGTGGATTTTTTGACTGTTCTCCGGATTCATTTATTAAATCTTCATACACCACAATTACTTTTGAAATAATCGTATTTATCTTATTGCCTTTTTCATTTCTTTGCAAATCACCCTTTACATTCCAAAACTGTGCCGATACGTGATCTTCATCTGCCACGATATGAAGGTATCTCAATTTCCTCTTTTCCTCTGCTTCCGGCTCTGGGAAGTCTATAATTGTTCCATGAACCAATTCCTTGACCGCTTGCTTACTGGCTACATCTGTAGGACTTGCTGCCTTTCCACCTTTTTCATAACTGGTCAGAACGGTTTCCTCCAGTATTTTCGCAGCTGCACCTAAGGTAATCCTTTGATGTCCTTCAATACCCAATATCCTGTCCAGAAGATAGATATATTTACCGGTTCGTTTGTCTTCATATCCGGTTCTTGTGAAACGCAACGTTCCAGCAATGTCTAGTAATTCCTTCGGCTCATTGCGTTGCTCAATGTTCCACTTTTTCTTTCTGGCAACGCTTTCGCGAATAGTATCGTCCAACTTTTCGTACATCTCGCTTATCCATCTGCACGCCAGAGAATTCAGCCTTGTAACCACTTCCTGCGATAGGTCATCCGCATCCTTTTCGCCGGTGAGAATTTTCCCCATAATTTTTTCAACTTCAATGATGTCTTTTTCGATAAACTGTAGTATACTTTGATACATAGAAAGCACCTTCCTTTGTTTTGATTTAGTTTTTGTTCAAACCAATCTTATCACAAAGTGGTGCTTTCTTCTTTTGTTTATCTAATTTTCCGAAAAT
>JBJFCD010000275.1:0-7146 GCA_051888795.1 Lachnospiraceae bacterium
AATGAAGCGATTGCCAGAGGTGCCTATGAAGCCGGAGTAAAGGTTTCAGCAGCATATCCGGGTACTCCGAGTACTGAGATAAGTGAATGCCTGGTACAGTACAAAGAAAATCTGTATTGCGAATGGTCACCGAATGAAAAAGTAGCTACTGAAGTTGCGGTGGGAGCATCATTGGCCGGAAAGAGAGCTATGGCATGTATGAAGCATGTTGGGTTTAACGTAGCAGCAGATCCTGCATATAGTGTCTCTTATATGGGAGTAAACGGAGGACTTGTTATTGTTGTTGCAGATGATCCGGGATTATACAGCTCTCAGAATGAGCAGGATACGAGAATGGTTGCCCGAGCAGCGCAGCTTCCTGTTATTGAACCTTCTGACAGTGCAGAGGCAAAAGAGTTTATAAAGATGGCATTTGAACTGAGTGAGCAGTTTGACAGACCATTTGTATATCGTACAACTACAAGATTAGCTCATTCCCAGGGAATTGTAGAGTTAGAGGAAAGACAGGATATTCCGGATAAGGAATACGTGAAAGATATTCGAAAAACTGTAATGATGCCGGGGAATGCAAAGCTTCGTCATGTTGAGATTGAAAAACGCAATAATGAACTTGCTGAGGCTGCAAACACATTGCCGCTTAACAGAGTTGAGATGAATGATACAAAGATTGGAGTTATCACCAGCGGAATTCCTTATCAGTATGTCAAAGAAGCACTTCCGAAAGCATCTGTTTTGAAATTAGGTATGGTAAATCCGTTGCCGAGAAAACTGATTGAAGACTTTGCTTCGAAAGTAGAAACTTTATATATTGTAGAAGAGCTTGATCCTGTTATCGAAGAACAGGTGAAATCCTGGGGGATTAAGGCAATAGGAAAGGAAATATTTACAGTACAGGGAGAATACAGTGCGAACATGTTAAGGGCAGCTATCGGCGGAGAAAATCTGGACCTTGCTGCTCCGGCTAAGGCGCCTGGAAGACCACCGATCCTTTGCCCGGGATGCCCACACAGAAGTGTCTACTATGTATTAAATAAATTAAAATTGCATGCGGCCGGAGATATCGGTTGTTATACATTGGGAGCGGTAGCTCCGCTGAGTGTCGTAGACACAACGATGTGTATGGGTTCCAGCATTTCCACTCTTCATGGAATGGAGAAGGCAAAAGGTAAGGAATATATTAAAAACTGGGTTGCTGTTATTGGTGATTCCACATTTTTACATACTGGTGTGAATTCACTTATGAACATGATGTACAATAAGGCGACAGGAACGGTAATTATTCTTGATAATTCTACAACAGGAATGACTGGTCACCAGGATCATGCAGCAACAGGAAAGACTCTTCAGGGAGACCCGACATATGCGATTGATATTCCTGCACTCTGCAGAGCGATGGGTGTAAAGAATGTGATTGAAATCAATGCATTTGATATTGTTAATCTTGAGAAGACGGTTAAAGAAGAGATTGCGAAAGATGAAGTTTCTGTCATTATTACAAAAACACCATGTGTGCTTTTGAGCAAAGCTAAAAAACCTCTTTATATTGCTCATGAAGATAAGTGTAAGAAATGTGGTATGTGCATGAAACCGGGATGTCCTGCTATGACAAAGAATTCAGACGGAAGCGTACATATTGATGATACTATGTGTACAGGATGTGGATTGTGTGAGAAATTATGTAAATTTGATGCAATAGAGTTAGTTAAGGAGGGGGATAGATAATGGCAACAAAAAATATCATGATCGTCGGAGTCGGCGGTCAGGGAACACTCCTTACAAGCAGAATTTTAGGAGGACTTGCGATTCTTGGTGGATACGATGTAAAACTTTCGGAAGTACACGGTATGGCGCAGAGAGGCGGTAGTGTTGTAACATTTGTACGCTACGGAGAAGAAGTAGCAGAGCCAATCGTGGAAGAAGGACAGGCAGATGTTATTATTGCCTTTGAAAGGCTGGAGGCATTGAGATATGCTCACTTTTTGAAAAAGGATGGGGCACTTATTATCAATGACTGGAGAATAGATCCAATGCCGGTAGTAATAGGTGCAGCAGAGTATCCGGAAGGAATTATTGAAACATTGAGTAAAGATTATAAGGTTTATACAGTAGATGCGACAGAAGAATCCAAAAAACTCGGAAATCCGAGAGTTTTTAACCTGATTGTACTTGGTGTTGCAGCACAGCATATGGATTTCACAAAAGAACAGTGGTATGAAGTGATCGAAAAGACGGTTCCGCCAAAAACAATTGAGATTAATAAGAAGGCCTTTGACGTAGGATATAGTCTTTAAGAAAGGCATTCTTAAAAAAAATACATAATAAAAAGGAGTGGGAAAATGGCTAAAATAGCATTAGCAGATTGGAAAGAACAGATCAGAACCCCGGAAATTGAGTGCATGAGCAGAGATGAGATGAATGCACTTCAGAGTGAGCGCCTTGTAAAACAGGTGAAAAATGTGTATGACCATGTAGCATTTTATCGTAAAAAAATGGACGATATGGGCTTGCTTCCGGGGGATATTAAAGGAATCGAGGATATTAATAAGCTTCCTTTTACGACCAAGGAAGATTTAAGAGACAATTATCCGTTTGGACTTCTTGCGGTTCCGCAGGAAAAGATTGCCAGAGTACAGGGAACATCCGGAACGACCGGAAAGCTTACACTTGCTTCATACACACAGAAAGACGTAGATGTGTGGGGAGAATGTATAGCAAGAGGTCTTACGATGGCAGGACTTACATCTGCAGACCGTCTTCATATTTGTTATGGATATGGACTTTTCACCGGTGGTATGGGACTGGATCTCGGTGCGCAGGCTCTTGGAGCAATGGCGATTCCGATGTCTTCCGGTAATACAAAACGTCAGCTTATGTGTATGGAAGATTTTGGGGCAACAGCATTTGCATGTACACCATCTTACGCATTGTATCTTGCAGAAGCTGCTCAGGAGGCAGGAGTTGTAGACCGTCTTCAGTTGAAGGCAGGTATTAACGGGGCTGAGCCGTGGACTGATGAGATGCGTAAGCAGATCGAAGATGGACTGAATGTTAACAGCTTTGATATTTATGGTTTATGTGAAATCACAGGACCGGGTGTTGCTATGGATTGTATCCACCACAAAGGACTTCACGTATATGAAGATTATTTCTATCCGGAAGTACTTAATCCGGCAGATCAGACTGCATGCGCAGATGGTGAGACAGGAGAACTTGTATTTACAACTCTTGCAAAAGAAGGTATGCCGCTTCTTCGCTACCGTACAAAAGACCTTACAAGTATTGATCACAGTCCTTGCGAATGTGGCAGAACGTTGCCGAGAATCCAGAAGTTTACCGGACGTACAGATGATATGAAAGTCATTCGTGGTGTCAATGTATTCCCGACACAGGTTGAAGCAGCACTTCTTTCAATGGGCGGTGGAGTAGCACCACACTACATGCTGATCGTTGACCGTGAGAACAATCTGGATGTGCTTACTGTTATGGTAGAAGTGGATGAGAAATATTTCTCAGACGAGATCCGTAAGCTGGATGAATTAAAGAATAGAGTGGCTGCAGTTCTGAAACAGGCACTTGGCGTATCTGTTAGAGTAAAACTGGTAGAACCTAAGACAATTCAGAGAAGTGAAGGAAAAGCAAAACGTGTCATTGATAACAGAGATTTATAAAAAGGAGGTATACCATGGGCGTAAGTAATACAATTCAACAGTTGTCAGTATTTTTGGAAAATAGAGAAGGACGTCTGGACGAGGTGTTAAAGGTTCTGGCACAGGAAGATGTAAATATCGTAGCACTCAGCCTGGCAGATACATCTGATTACGGAATGCTCCGTTTGATTGTGTCTGATCCACATAAGGGACGTATGGCACTTAAAAATGCAGGAATTACTGCCATGCTTACAGATGTAGTGGCACTTCGTGTACCGCATGCTACAGGATCCCTTTGCAAAGCTATGCACCAGATTGTAGAGGGCGAAGTGAACATAGAATACATGTACGCATTTGCAAATGGAAGCGATGCGGCTGCTGTTCTTAAGAGTGATGATCCGGCGAGAGTAGTAGACATTTTAAAAGGAAGCGGATTTGATGTATATTCTGCAGATGAAGCATATCGTGCGAACCAGTAAAACAGACAGGTGGATTAGATGAGCAGATCGATAAAAGAAACATCAGATCTTCAGAAAATTATGGAGAGAATCAGAAATCATGCGGAGCTTTATGCAGTAATGTCCATGTGTACTCACATGCCATTTGTATACTGTGATCCGGAAAGTTATGATGATGAGATTTTTCTTTATTTCAGTAAAGAAGAAGCAAACCAGGGCGTAAGATGGCTTCTGGAAGAGAAGAATCCGATACAGCTTGCTAAGGTGGATGTAAAAGACAGACTGGCGTTTTTTACCAGTCTGTACCCTATGGGGGTAAATGCAATATCAGTGAACCATGGACTTACGAAACAGATTTCTTTTCAGCTAAATGAACTGATACGGCGACAGGAACCTGAGCAGATGCCGAAAGAACAGATTCGGATTGAAAATCCGGAGTTGCATCTGACTTCTTTATATTTTTCGCAGGAGTTGAAAAAGAACCCGGGAAATAAGGGAGAAATGTCGGAGGAATTAAAAGCATTAAATGAAGAATTGATCGCACATTTTAAAGAAGGAAAATATATTGTTGCGGTAGAAGGGGAAAAGAAAATTCCTATTTTACAGAAAGAAGGAATGTCATATCTACCATTATTTACAGATTTGCGAGAATTTCAGAAATTTAATAAAAAGAAGACATTCGGAGCTATGGTTGTAGAATATGAGAATATTACAAAACTGTTTTCACCGGAAACGGAAGGAATTGTGATCAATCCATTTGGGGTAGACATTGTGTTGAAGATTACAACACATTAAATTTAAAAGAAAGAAAAAGATGTCCGTTAAGCATATAGTTGCTTAACGGACATCTTTTATGACGTCATCGTATTCTGAGTATTACTTTTAAATATCTAAATCAAGTTATTGGTTATATAATTGTTTATATATAAAAAAGGTACATCGAAAATTTGATTGACATTTCAGGTGCTTAAAGTTTTGTTACGTTTACTGCCTGAGGTCCTTTTGCTCCTTCAGTTACGTCATACTCTACTTCCTGACCTTCTTCCAGAGACTTGAAACCTTCCATGTTAAGCCCTGAGTAGTGTACGAATACATCGTTGCCAGCTTCGTCAGAGATAAAGCCGTAACCTTTTTGGTTATTAAACCATTTAACTGTACCTTTCATTATGATACCCTCCATAAAATAATAATTGTATATCCAATAATACTGGATAATACTTAGTCCACCCTACCATACATGGGATGAAAAGTCAATGGATTTGGCAATCTTTTGGTAGCTTTTGGCAACCATCTCAGGGTAAATAACTTGACTAAAACATAGTGAGAGTGTAAAGTATAATTGCAAAAAAATATAAAGGGAATGAAACGAAATATGATAACACTGACTGGGAAAAAAGTGTCTGAAGGAATTGCAATTGGGAAGCTTTCATTTTATAAAAGAGATATTAAAGATGTTCGCCATATTTACGTAAAAGACGTTGAAAAGGAGATTTCACGTTTTCAGAAATCAAAAGAAAGAGCAATGTTTGAACTTAAAGAGTTATATGATATTTCTGTTCGGGAAGTCGGCGAAGCTAATGCTGCGATTTTTGAAGTGCAGCAGGAAATATTGATGAATGAAGAGCTGTTAGATAGAGTAAATGCTATTATTTTAGAAGAAAGACTGAATGCAGAGTATGCAGTGAAAACTGCCGCGGAGGAATATCTGAAATCAGGGGCGGATAAGGAGCATGAAGCTGATATAAGAGATGTTGCAACCAGGCTTATACGGATCCTTTCGCGTTGTTGGAAGGACAGACTTTTGGCTGATGAACCATTTGTCATGGCAACAGGAGAATTATATCCAAGTGAGGCAGTACAGCTTGATAAATCAAAAGTACTCGGATTTATTACAAAATATGGAACAATTAATTCACATACAGCTGTGATTGCCCGCACAAAGGGGATTCCGTCTGTTATAGGTCTTGGCGAGTCACTGAAAAAAGATTATGAGGGAAAAACCATTATCGTAGACGGTTATGAGGGAAAGGTATATATCGAACCGGATTATACGATGCTTACGAAGATGAAGCAACGTCAGGATGAAAAACAGGTACATATCAGCAATCTCGAACGTTTAAAAGGGAAAGAGAACGTTACGCAAAGCGGACAAAGAATAGATGTCTGTGCAAATATCGGTTCCAGAGAGGATATTGAACGTGTAATAAGAAGCGATGCCGGAGGCATTGGCTTATTCCGCAGTGAATTTTTATTTATGGAGAGCGGGAATAAGGTGCCTACAGAAGAGCAGCAGTTTCAAGTATATAAACTTGCAGCGGAGTCCATGGGTATGAAAAGGGTTGTAATCCGTACTGCAGATCTGGGAGGAGATAAACAGGCAGAGTTTCTGGATACGGGTGAAGAGAAAAATCCTGCCATGGGACTCAGAGGAATCCGCGTGTCTCTGGAAAAAGAAGAGTTATTCCGCACTCAGCTTCGTGCTATTCTCCGAGCGTCTATGTATGGGAATATACAGATTATGTTTCCGATGATAACTACGGTAGAAGAAGTGACTAATGCGAAAACCTGTCTGGAAAGTGTAAAGAAGGAATTGAAGACAGAAAAGATTCCTTTTGATGAAAACATTAAAATTGGAGTTATGATTGAAACTCCGGCAGCAGTCATGCTCAGTGGAGAGCTGGCAAGAGAAGTAGATTTCTTTAGTATCGGTACCAATGATCTGACACAGTTTACGCTGGGGATGGACAGGGGAAATGAAGCTGTTATGAATTATTACGACACCCATCATCCGGCGCTGTTAAAAATGATCAGAATCGTAACAAATAATGTTCATCTTGAAGGAAAGACAATCAGTATCTGTGGAGATTTGGCAGGAGATTTATCGATGACTGAGTATTTTATCCAGATAGGAATTGATGAACTCTCAGTGGTGCCGGAGCAGGTTCTTGGACTTAGGAAAAAAATCCGTGAGATCCAATAACAAATTATATATTTAATAATTAAAATTAGCAGACCCGTTTACTTTACGGGTCTGTTTTGAT
>JBJFCD010000276.1:0-7082 GCA_051888795.1 Lachnospiraceae bacterium
ATAAAGGAGGGTTTATTTTTATGTTAAAAATGATTGTGGACAGGCAGCTTATTGTGATTGTGCTGGGAATATTTACTGCATTGGGCATTATAAGTAAATGTGTGGTAAATGTGTCACAAAAACGTATGGTACGCGCAGCGGGAAATATGAACAAGAGTAATCATCCGCTGATGAGGCTGGTGCGTGCGAAGTTTGAGCATGCCTGCATGGTCAGTGAGAAGGTTGAAAATGTAGAAGTGTTTGTGGACAAGTATTTGTATGAGTACCGGATTTTCGGGATCCGGTTTCACAGCATCAGGCGTCTTGAAAAGGCTTCGGCACTTCTTTGCATTGTAACCGGACTTTTAGGGAGTATTATTACATACAGTGTTTACGGAATGAGTGATCGCGTGCTGCAGATCGGTGCGATCGGAGCGGGACTGGGAATTCTGGTCTATGTATTTCATCTCTCAACAGATGAAAATTATCAGCTTCAGATGACCAGAAATTATATGGTGGATTATCTGCAGAATGTATGTCTTCATCGGTATGAAAAAGCATATCAGAAAGATCTGGAGGCAAAGAAAGCTGTATTGAATCAGACAGCGGAGATAGACGAGGATGAATTTGAGGAAGAAGAGATAGGTGAACTTCCGGGAAAGCGTTCGGGGAATGAAGTTCCTATGCCAAGCGCACAGCCGGAGATTCTGCCGCCGACTATGCCGCAGCCCAACCCGTCACAAAATCCTATACCGAATCCGACATTAGATCCTATACCAGATGCAATTCCGCCAATCAGAGGAATAAATGCCCGGGCAGCGAAGATGAAAGCGGCAGCAGAATTTTATGATTCTGAGGAAATGAAAGCTGAGAAAGAAATGGCAAATGAAATCGGAGAAGAGCAGGAAAGAGAGTCCCGGATAAATGCAGAAAAAAATGCAGACAGAGAGCTTCGTATCAGGCAGATACTGGAGGAGTTTATGGCTTGATTAAAGTGTTGTGATTTGATAAAATGAACATATATGTATATAAATACTATTAGAAAATTTTGAGGTAATGATGAACACCTTATACGATAAGCTGAAATTATACAGTGATTCTGATTACTATGCATTTCATATGCCGGGGCATAAGCGCAGTAATATTATGACAGCGTGTGAAGAGATTCCATATGGTATTGACATTACAGAGATCGAAGGATTTGATGATCTTCATCATGCCCATGGTGTTTTGAAAGATGCACAGGAGAGAGCAGCGAAAGTGTATCATGCAGATGAGACACATTTCCTTGTAAATGGAAGTACAGTCGGAATAATCAGTGCTATTTGTGGTACAACAAAAAAGGGAGATACGATACTTGTGGCAAGAAATTGCCACAAGTCTGTGTATCATGCGATATATTTGAATGAACTTTCGCCGGTCTATCTGTATCCGGGCTTTGATGCGCATTTGAATACAGAGATTGAGCCGCAGGATGTAAAAGATGCCCTTGAGCATCATCCAGAGATTCGCGCAGTTGTAATTGTGTCACCGACTTATGATGGGGTTGTGTCGGATGTTGCAGCAATTGCGAGGGAAGTGCACGCCAAAGGACTGCCTCTCATTGTGGATGAAGCGCACGGGGCACATTTTGGTTTTCACGAAGTTTTTCCGGATAATGCCAACACGAAGGGAGCAGATATAGTCATTCACAGTGTTCATAAGACGCTGCCTTCGCTTACGCAGACAGCGCTCCTTCATCTGAATGGCACGATTGTTAACCGGAATAAAGTAAGACAATATCTGGATATGCTCCAGACTTCGAGCCCTTCCTATGTATTGATGGCAAGCATCGACGCCTGTATAGATATGCTTGAGAACCGGAGAGATGAAATATTTTCTCCGTATGTGCAGATGCTTATGGAAACGAGAGAGAAGCTTGGGTGTCTTAAGCATCTGAAACTGATAGAACATAAATCTTATGACATTTCCAAACTGGTAATTTCGGCAGAAGATTCTGATATTACCAGTCAAGAATTGTATCAGAGATTACTTTTGGATTATCGTCTGCAGATGGAGATGGTGGCAGGAACTTATGTGCTGGCCATGACTTCTGTGGGAGATACAAAAGAAGGTATGGAACGGTTGACAAATGCGCTTGTTTCGGTTGATAATGAGATTGGCTTCGCAGATGGAAAAAAAGACAGACGGCAAATGCTTCGCGCGCCGGAGCAGGAAGTCGTGTATAAAGTTTCCATGGTACAGGATGTGGAGGATGAAAGAAGGATAAGTGTTCCTTGGACAGATGCCACAGGGCGGATTGCCCTGGAATATGCTTATCTGTATCCGCCGGGGAGTCCGCTGATCGTTCCGGGAGAACGAGTGAGCGAAGAGACCGCTGAACTTCTCAATTGGTACCTGGAACACGGATTTTCAATCGAAGGTTTAAAGAAGGAAAAATACATTGAGGTTTTGATCAATGAGTAAAATATATTATATTATGGGAAAAAGCTCTTCAGGGAAGGATACGATCTATAAAGAGCTGAAGAAAGCATTTCCGATGCTCCGGACGGTAACACTTTACACTACCAGACCGGTAAGAGAAGGGGAGAGAGACGGAGCAGAGTATTTTTTTGTGACAAAAGAGGTTCTTGATGATTACCGGGACAGTGGAAAGCTGATTGAGCTTCGAACCTATCATACCGTATGCGGAGACTGGCATTATGCTACGGTCGATGACGGAAGGATAGAGCTTGAAAAGGCTGACTATCTGATGATAGGAACGCTGGAGTCTTACGAGAAGATGAAGGAATATTATGGTACAGAGGTTCTGGTTCCTGTATATATCGAGGTGGAAGATGGTCTGCGGCTTAAGCGTGCGATTGAGCGCGAAGAGAAGCAGGAGACACCGAGGTATGATGAGGTATGCAGGAGATTTCTTGCAGATAAGGAGGATTTTTCAGAGGAGAATCTGAAAAAGGCAGGAATTACCAGGCGATATTATAATATAGATAAGGTACAATGTTTAGAAGAGATAAAGAGGGTGATACAAAATGGGAAGCTTTAAAGACGTAGTTGGACATAAGGATATCATACAGTATATAAGAAATGCGGTGACAGCAGGACAAGTATCACATGCATATATTCTCAATGGAGAGAGAGGCTCCGGCAAGAAAATGCTGGCAAATCTTTTTGCTACGACTCTTTTATGTGAGGAAAAAGGGCCGGATCCATGCAATAACTGTCATTCCTGCAAGCAGGCAAACAGTGGAAACCATCCCGATATTATCCGCGTAACTCATGAAAAGCCGAACACGATAAGCGTAGATGATATCAGAGAGCAGGTAAATAATACAGTTGCAGTAAAGCCTTATCAGGGACCGTACAAAATATATATTATTGACCGCGCAGAATTGATGACACCGCAGGCGCAGAATGCACTGTTAAAGACAATCGAGGAGCCGCCGGAGTATGCAGTTTTTCTTCTTCTTACTGAAAATGCTGAACTTCTTCTTCCTACGATCAATTCGCGATGTGTTATGCTGAAGCTTCGTAATATTAAGGATACTCTGATCAAGAGACATCTGATGGAGCATCTTCACGTTCCGGACTATAAGGCAGATGTCTGCACAGCATTTGCGCAGGGAAATGTAGGACGTGCAATAATGCTTGCAAATTCAGAACATTTTAATGAGATTAAAGATGAGGCAGTCCAGCTTCTGAAATATATCCACGAGATGGAACTGAATGAAGTGATTGCGGCAATCAATAATATTACCACATATAAATTGGAGATTACAGATTATCTGGATATCATTATGATCTGGTACCGGGATATTCTGCTCTATAAAGCCACAAAGGAAATTGATAAAGTAGTTTTTAAAGATCAGATTAATTCTATTAAAGAACAGGCAAAGATAAGTTCCTATGAAGGGATTGAGACAATTCTTAAAAGTCTTGAAAAAGCAAAAGCAAGGCTGAAAGCGAATGTTAATTTTGAGCTGGTGATGGAACTTTTGTTTTTGACAATAAAGGAGAACTGATATGACAAGAGTAATAGGTGTTAGATTCCGCCCTGCCGGAAAGATTTATTTTTTCGCACCGGGAAAGCATGAGATTAAAACGGGTGATAAAGTAATCGTAGAGACTGCCAGAGGGGTGGAATTTGGCTCTGTAGTGACAGGACCGAAAGATGTGGAGGATGATAAGATCACTCCTCCGTTAAAACCGGTGATCCGCGTTGCGACAGAGGAGGATAAGAAAAAAGAAGAAAAAAACAGGGAGAAAGAGAAAGAGGCATTTGATATCTGCCTTGAGAAGATCAGAAAACACGGTCTTGAAATGAAGCTGATTGATGCAGAGTATACTTTTGATAATAATAAAGTGCTCTTTTACTTTACCGCCGACGGAAGAATTGATTTCCGTGAGCTTGTAAAGGATCTGGCAAGTGTATTCCGCACAAGAATTGAACTACGTCAGATCGGAGTGAGAGATGAGACGAAGATCCGAGGTGGGATCGGTATTTGCGGACGTCCACTGTGCTGTCATACTTATCTGTCAGAATTTGCTCCGGTTTCCATCAAAATGGCGAAAGAACAGAATCTGTCTCTGAATCCGACAAAGATTTCAGGTGTGTGCGGAAGGCTGATGTGCTGTCTGACGAATGAGGAAGAGACTTATGAAGAGCTGAACAGTCACCTCCCGGTAAGTGGTGATCATGTGACGACACCGGAAGGGCTGAAAGGCGATGTTCAGTCAGTCAATGTGCTGAGGCAGCTTGTGAAGGTTATCGTAACTCTTGATAATGATGAAAAAGAGATTCGTGAATACAAGGCTTCTGAATTAAGATTTAAATCCAAGCGGAAGAAAAAAGATGTGAAGCTTTCAAAAGAAGAATTTGAGCAGCTTAAAGTGCTGGAAGGCAAGAGTGGAGATTCCAAGCTGGATGATGAATAGACGCCGTCAGAGAGAAATTACGAAAACAGGTAGATATAAAGATATGAGAGAAGAAACGTTACTGAAAAGCGGTGAGCGTCTGGATGATCTACAAATAAAAGGATATGAGATCATTCAACATCCGGGACGCTTCTGCTTTGGCATGGATGCAGTTCTTTTATCATCATTTGCAAAAGTAAAAAAAGGAGAAAAGGCACTGGATCTCGGGACGGGAACAGGAATTCTGCCAATCCTTCTGGAGGCGAAAAATGATGGGAGCTGCTACAAAGGTCTGGAAATTCAAGAGGAAAGTGCCGATATGGCGAGAAGAAGTGTCTGCCATAATGGACTGGAATCCAGAATAGAGATCGTGACAGGTGACATCAAAGAGGCAGCGGATATATTTGGAGCTGCCTCTTTTGAAGTTATTACAACAAATCCGCCGTACATGATCGGAGAACACGGATTGAAAAATGAAAATGAGGCGGTCTATATTGCAAGGCACGAAGCGCTTTGCACACTGGACGATATTTTGCGGGAGAGCTCTAAGATCCTGAAAATGAAAGGACGCTTTTATATGGTTCATCGGCCATTCAGACTGCCGGAAATATTTTCGAAAATGTGTGCTTACGGCATTGAGCCAAAGCGGATGAGGCTTGTGTATCCTCATGTAGATAAAGAACCGAATATGGTGCTGATTGAGGGATTAAAAGGCGGGAAGCCGCGCATGAGTGTGGAATCACCGCTGATTGTTTACAGACCGGACGGAAAATACACAGAAGAACTGCTTAGATTATATGGATTGGATAACAAAGTACAGTGATAATATCAATATGTGTGAAAACAGTTGATATTAAGAGATTGTTAATATGGAGGAAGATATGGCGGGAGTTTTATATTTGTGTGCGACACCCATCGGAAATCTGGAGGATATGACCTTTCGCTGTGTGCGTGTGCTGAAGGAAGCAGATCTGATCGCTGCGGAGGATACACGTAACAGTATTAAACTTTTGAATCATTTTGAAATCAAAACTCCGATGACGAGTTACCATGAATTTAATAAAATCGAAAAGGGGCATAAGCTTATAGATAAGCTTCTTGCAGGAGAGAACATTGCTTTGATCACGGATGCCGGAACACCGGGAATCTCAGATCCTGGGGAAGAGCTTGTACGGATGTGTTATGAGGCGGGCATCACGGTAACCGCAGTGCCGGGACCTGCGGCATGTGTGACAGCCCTTACGATATCGGGTCTTCCGACAAGGAGATTTGCATTTGAGGCATTTCTTCCTACGGATAAAAAAGAACGCCAGAGAGTGCTTGAAGAAATAAAAGAGGAAACCCGGACGATTGTTATGTACGAAGCACCGCACCGGCTTCTTAAGACACTGAACCTTTTGTCAGAGACCCTAGGAAATCGAAGGATCAGTGTGTGCAGGGAACTGACGAAAAAGCATGAAACAGTTTTTTCGACAACAATTGAAGAAGCCGTTGCCTATTATGAAAAGCATGAACCAAAGGGGGAATGTGTGCTTGTCATAGAGGGAAAGAATCCGGAAGATCTGCGCAGGGAAGAACAGGCCAGATGGGAAGAACTTTCTGTTGAGGAGCATATGGCATTCTATCTTGAAAAAGGGATGGAAAAAAAAGAGGCAATGAAGCAGGTGGCAAAAGACAGAGGAATCAGTAAGAGAGATGTGTATCAGGCATTGCTTTAGGGGATTTGGTCAAGTTGTATAAAAAAGGAAAAAAAGATTGTTCAACTTGGGCATACCCCAAAAGATTATTTTTTTATATACTCTTAAACAGAACGAGACGAACGTTTGCAGAGTGTCTGCAGGGACAGACAGCTGGCAGACTTAGAATTAAGGAGATATTTTTTTAGGAGGATAATGAAATGGCAAGTTTATCATTGAGACACATTAACAAGACATATCCAAACGGATTCGAAGCAGTTAAAGATTTCAATCTTGAAATCGAAGATAAAGAATTTATCATCTTTGTAGGACCATCAGGATGTGGTAAATCTACAACACTTCGTATGGTAGCAGGTCTGGAAGAGATTTCATCCGGTGAGTTATATATTGGCGATAAGCTGGTTAATGACGTAGAGCCGAAAGACAGAGACATCGCTATGGTATTCCAGAACTACGCTCTGTATCCACATATGACAGTATATGATAACATGG
>JBJFCD010000277.1:0-29501 GCA_051888795.1 Lachnospiraceae bacterium
AGCAATTTATTGCGAATTTAGTACCGCTACGCTTTTTACAAACGAGAGTGGGTTCTGATTCAAATATGCAAATTCATTCAAGAGCGATTTTTCGAAAAGGGAGTTTCATTAGGAAAGGATAAACAAAAGCAATGAAGGACATGACCGTTGGAAAACCGATGAACTTAATCATCACCTTTGCAATTCCCATGTTGATCGGAAATATTTTTCAGCAGATCTACAATGTGGTGGATACCATCGTGGTTGGCCGGTATTTGGGAGAGAATGCCTTAGCCGGTGTAGGAAGCACGGGAACCCTGACGGGGCTTTTGTTCGCTCTGGTCTTTGGAATGTGCAATGGCGGGGGACTGATCATCGCCCAGAGCTTTGGTTGTCGGAATTTTGACACCTTAAAAAAGGCGGTAACGGCCATGATCTGGGTAGCAGGAAGCATGACCGTTCTGCTATCCATAATCGGACTTGGTGCATCGCGTTTTTTGCTGACCATTCTTGCAGTACCGGAGGATGTCATAGAATATTCCGTTACTTATCTTCGAATATTGTATGCATTTGTTTTCGGAAGCGTCATTTACAATGGAGCCTCTGCAATCCTAAGGAGTATCGGAGACTCGAAGACACCGCTTATCGCCCTTATCATTTCTTCCCTCGTAAACGTGTGCCTGGATCTGGTATTTGTAGTAGTATTAAGGCTTGGAGTGGCGGGAGTTGCCTATGCGACGATTCTTGCTCAGTGTGTTTCTGCGGTAATTGCAGTAGGATTTTTATATAAGAAGAGAAGGGAGATAGGACTTTGCTCTCTGCTCGTGAAACCGGAAAGGCATATGGTATCTCTGGTCATAAGGACGGGGCTTCCGGCTGCGTTACAATCCAGCATGATCTCACTGGGAGGACTTTCGGTGCAGCGGCTGATCAATTCCTTTGGAGCCTCTGTTATGGCCGCATACGTTGCAGCAAACCGAATCGATTCTGTTGCAATTCAGGTCATAGTATCCATCGGAACGGCCCTTTCCGTATTTACCGGGCAGAATATGGGAAAGAACGATTTTAGGAGAATTGCTAACGGCCTTTATCATACCATGGCAGTCATGGTAGGGGCCAGTGCCCTCATTGCAGGAATTGTTCTGACCTTCCGTTATCCATTGATCTATGTATTCCTGGGAGATTTGGCAACCGACCTTGCGATAGAGACCGGAGTAACCTATCTGTCCATCATTGGGATCGCCTATGTGATTGCCGGTGTCATGAACAGCTACCTAAATGTTATTCGCGGAGCAGGGGATGTAAATACCTGTCTGGTTGCAGGAATTGCGGAGCTGTCCGGCCGGATTGTATTTGCATATCTGCTGTCCCACTTTTTGGGAGCAACGGGAATCTGGATTGCCACACCGATTTCCTGGGGCTGCGGCTGTATCATTCCGGTGGTGCGGTACTACTCCGGGAAATGGAAGACAAAGAAATTAATAGCCTAGGATGTCATGGCGCATATTTTTCCCCTAAACCACGAGTTTAATGATATCATAAGATAAAGGTGCTATAGTAGGATATAGATAGGGGGGACATATTGATGGAAAACGTAAGTGAGTGGAATGATATAAAAAGTCTTCGAATGATAGACGAACCTATTGCAGGATTGATGTATTCTATTCCTTTTGCTCGTGCTAATAATTTGTTATCAGAGAAGCATAAAAATATTAAGGAAGATAAATACAATAAGGTTATATTCGAGTATGAACCAATTGAAATAAGAAGGCTTGAGAATGACACAATTCAGTGGAGACGAATTGAGCGTGATAACTATATACCGCATCCTGAGAGATTTGATACGTCTGTTGGTTGCTTTATTTCCGATGATCAAGGAGAATTTGGCGGTTGGATGAAGACTCCGTTTGGAAGTATGAATGGCAATTTTGTTGATGTTTTTGAATTTGATGGAAAGATATATGCAATTGATAGCATGGCTCACATGTTGAGTGCGCATTTTAACTTATACGAAATAACGAGGGGCGGAGAAATAAGCCACGTATATCGGCACATCAACTGGTTGGACAGAGATGATAAAACGGAAGATTTTTTGTTTGAGGGAAAATATATCACTGAAGAAGCAGTTTATTTCCTGATATGTGGGCATGTTTGTTATTACGAAAAACCACGTAATAGATTTGAGGTTGAAAGCAGGTTATTAAAGCTGACGAAGGGCAAGGTCGAGGAACTGATATCCATGCCAATAGGTTTTGAGTACGTGACAAATATCATTGTAAGCAATGGAAAGTTATTTATTGCCCAGGACAAAATGCTTACAGAGGTGGATCTGGAAAACGGCGAAATGATACATAAGACCTTTATAAGGGGGAAGGCTGTAACAAACTTGATTAAGAACAAGAGATAGGGGGGGAACATGTATATATTAAATCTTGAAGACAATGTATTTAAGCATAATGATATATGCAAAGCGATTAGTACCTGCGGATGCGGGAAACCGGATATTGAATGGGTCAGAAATCTTGAAGAAGGCTTAGAGCGTATTCAAGAGCAGATAGCACAGAAAAAACCATATGACTTGATAATTACAGATATGTGGTATCCCAAGAGGGCAGGTGGGAGTGATCATGACTCAGGAGAAGAATTAATAAAAAAGGTACATGATAATGGTTGGAACATACCCATTATTTTGTGTTCCTCAGTTAATTACCGTTTTCCCGGAATACTAGGGTCTGTTCATTATTCAAAGAATGAAGATTGGGAACAGGAACTTGTAACGTTAATAAAGCAGCTGGTATAGCACTTATTAGGAGTGCACAAAGAATTTGTTTTTAATTAATCCAACAGATGGATTAACAGGAGAGGATACTAGAAAAATTTTAAAACACATGAGGTGATGAAGAAAACTATGCCAGTAAGCAGCATAAAAGAAATAACGGCACCTTGTCCCAGGTGTTCGTGCAAGGCAAATAGAATAGAATATTGGAATTGCGGGCCAATAGTTAGGCTTGTTTGTCCTGATTGCCGCTTCAGTGTAAACGATAGTGAACCAGAACAAAACAAATACACTTTTTATGGATTGGTAAATTACTGGAATCTGCTTAAGCCTGACAGAAATGTGGTTGAAGGAACGTAGCTGAGAGATAATTCGAACTTAGTTGGAATATATAACAAGAGATAGAGAAATGAAACAAGGAGGGAAGCTGATGAGAGATATTATTTTCCAAGAATTACGTGAATGCAATAGAGTAATCTGTAAGATTGAGGACGCGACAGAAAGAGAATCAGGCAATAAGCTTCTGGTTGACAGTATTGAAAAAATATGTGAGCTATCGAATATTGGCCGAAAAGAAGGTCTGCTTTCCTTAGAGGAAGCGGCTGGGAATATTGACGATATAGAAAATGGACATTATCTAGAATCTATGATTATGCTAATTGTCGATGGTACGGATCCGGACATAGTAGAGGAGTTGAGTACTGCTAGATATTTTTCTGCAAATTTAACTGGATATAAGGCATTGCAATACCTTGTTATGATGTTTGGCAGTTTAGCCATTCAGGCAGGGGAAAATCCAAGAATCATAGAAGAAAAAATGCTGGTGTTAATTCCGGAGGATGTCTCAGAAATGTACCGGAAAAAGAGGGAAGCATCAAAAGAGAGTAAGCCATCTCAAGTAGCGGAATTGGATATCCTTGAGCAATATTATAACGGCGAAATCGCTGCAAGACCAGGGGATGAATTTTATTTTCAAATCAAGGTTGCAGATTATGCCATTAGATCTCTTGATGATAGAAGCATTCAGAGGGTACTAAGAGATGTGGATAACTGTGATTTGGAGCTTGCTATGAAGGGGTTAAGCGGTGAGGCTAGGAGACGCTTATTTTATAACTTATCAAGACGTCTTGCGGTAATGATTGCAGAGAATATGGAATTTATGGGTCCGGTTAGAATGAAAGATGTATCGGCTGCGATTATTAAAATTTTTAACATCATAATGAAATTGATTAGCTGCGCTGAAATTGTAAGTACTGACGGAGACGCATTATGCTTATTCTGTAAGATATTTGATGCTACCGAAGATGATGCTAAGAATTTAAAAAGAGAGGAAGCAGAAAACGAACTTTATAATCTTATGGAAGAATACAATTCAAGCTCACACAAGATAATAAATGCTCCATGGAAGAATTCCTAGCTTGGCTTCACAGAAGGGCACGGACAAAATGAGTAAAAGAAAAAATATTATGGATACCTGGAAGGAATTTAATCCAATGGCTGAGAGGTCTATGAGAGAAGATTTTTTAAATAATCCTTCCACATACAGTCAAAGAATCGTTGATTATCTAAACAATGGTGAAATCGTATTAGCGTCCCCTTCTTGCGCAACAGATGTATTCTCAGGGGGAAAAATTAGCAAAACAAGCTGTATTCTTACTGATGGCGAATACTCTTGGTTGAATACATTAGCATATTATGTTCAAGAGTACAATTTACAAATACCAAAAGAATTAGAAGATAAAATATTAAACAGATAATGTCCTCATTAGGTACGATATAGATGAAATGCCCCCACTATGTAATTTTCTGGGTGTGGAGTTACATTACGTAAACCAATATGCATTAACACCTCTGTTTTGTTTAATGTAATACCATATGCTTTCTTATATTTGTTTGCTATTTCATCTCGTATAACTATATTTTTCCCTTGTACATTTACTGTCATAAGTAGTATCCTTTGTGAAGTTTCTTAGAAAAATTGTACCACACCGCCAAGGATGTATCTATATAGTTTTAATCAAAAGACAGCCAAAAGACAATCTAATCCATAGACCGTTTGACACTAAGGCAGTGGTGTATTACTATATTCGAAGAGAGAAAAAAGTCGGTCAACCTAATGAGGTTTTTGAGCAAAAAGCAAGAATGCCCATTTTATGAGGGGTTGCAGACTTTTGAATGGTGGAGGTTGACCGACCTTTTGAGGAATTTCGGACTGTAATTTGAAGTGTGATAGCTGGAAAACGTGATAAATACAGTTGTTTACCGTACCTATGAGGAATTGAGGCGATTCTTTGTAAATTATAGTTACTTTTGCCATGTTATTGTTTATCGTACCTATGAGGAATTGAGACAGTAGCTTCGATAGTTTCTACAATTTCGAATTTGTGTGTTTACCGTACCTATAAGGAACTGCAGGAAACCTTAAGGCTTTTCAGAATGTAGAAAACTCTTGTTTTGCTCGGCTTTTGGCTATTTCATAACATTAATTTTCCGCTGTACCTAAATTTCGCAAAAAAGTCGCTGAAAAACCGTGTTTTTATGGTCAATTGTATTGTTTCACGACTTTGATTTTGCTGTGTACCTAAGGAAATGCCAATTCTTAGGTACGCACGAGAATGCAACCGTTCAAATTATACAATTAGGCCTCAAAATGGGAAAAAAGAGGTCATTTTTCATTGATTTTAGGTATGGTGAAAAATTCGTATCGTGAAACATTACAATTTGTCTCTATGATGTAAGTTTCTTTATCTTAAGCAAAGAAAAAACTTTATTCCTCACCGTTAGACGCAGCACATACCGTTTGACACTGAGGTAGTGGGGGATTACTATATTTGTAGAGATAAAAACAGTTGTTTACCGTACCTATAAGGAATTGAGACTAGTTTAACCATGCATTTTTTCTTTGCCATAACATTAAACAAACGAAAAAACGACCACCGGAGCTGATGCCTCGGTGGTCGTTTTCTATGCAAGGTGTTTTGGAGGCTCCGAATAGGAGTCGATACTGTCTAAGAGATCGTCGATGAGTTCATAGTGATTTTTTAGTATACTAGTCAGCTCACGGGCGAGGTCTATACCTTTTCCGGCGTTGAGATACAGCACCTCATTCGCATGATTGAGGGCTATTTGGAGGAAGGGCTTGTCACATCTGGTAAGAGTTATGATTTGAGCTCCGTCCAGGCATCTGCATTCGATTTCGTAGTGGCATTCTATGCCCTGTTCGGTTTGCTCATCACACCATTCGTCTATTGCAGCCAGTAGCTCATCTGTGTCGATTGGACCGGTATGACTGGATTTCTCCAGCAGTGTTTCCAGATCCTCCAGACCTTCGGTTATCATTGAGTCGTCTTCCGAAACCTCCTCAGTTATGTAGGGAATCAGTACTCCGAACAGATTCGTACCCCAGTTTTCCAGGTGTTCATCCAGCGCAAACTGTTGACAGTTTACCGGCAGTTCGCCTCTTCGGAATATCCAGGCACTTTCTACCGGCATGTATAGAATTTTGTGGGTCGGCAGGTTGGCTTTTTTTGCAACACTTTCTGCGGTGGAAAGGTCGTTGCATCCAAGATAGACATAGGTGTCGCAGTTGGCTATGATGGTCTGCCCATCATGCCCGTATCCCTGGGTGAGCTGTGCTTCCGATTGTACGATGATGGTGGTGTTGATTCCCCTTGAACGAATACTCGATATCATTCTGGGAAAGTCGTCGATTCTGCAGTTGGTTGCGAAGTCATCCAGAATGAATCTCACATCGTAGGGAAGCCGGTACCCAATACTGTTGTCTGCTACCCGGCAGAGCTCGTTCATGGCCTGGGTGAAAAAGAGATTGGCAAGGTCATCCATGGACCGGTCGGTGTCGCTTACCTGTACAAAGAAGGCCGTTTTACGTTTCCCTATCCTACCGATGTCGGTTTCATCATCGGACAGCATATTGATAATAGAGTCGGTACAGTATCGGCCTATGATGGAAGATAGCGTTATCTGGATGGACTGTTTTGTCCTGATTGCGCCAGCCATGTAATGAGTGTAGCTTCTGTATGCCAGACAGGTGGGATATTGCTTTCCCACGTCTTCCATGATTCGGTCGAAGGGACTGCTGACATCATTGAATTCAGAAAGCTCCATCGCCTCAAGAAGCTTTAGAACACTATTCATATTCTGTTCGCATTTGGGGCGGAATTCCCATAGGTATGCAATCATGCAGATCAGAAGTTCCTGGGCAGCCCTGTCCCAGAAGGGGTCTGACATTTTGCGGGCATCGCTGCTGGAGTATACAATCATATGAGCGATTTTTGTAATGTCCGTCTCCGAGTGGATATACCGGAAAAAGTTGTACTTTATGGATTTTTCAGGATTATCGAAGTTTAAGAGCTTTGTCTGGTATCCTTTACAGCGAAGGTAACCATTATACTGTTTGTATAGGGAGCCTTTGGGATCACATACTATGTAACTGCCGGTAGCCTGGAGTAAATTTGGAATGACTATGGTTCTGGTCTTTCCGGCACCTGCGGCACCTACTACAAGAACATTGTTATTACGTTTTGTCTTGTAGCAGTCCATGTCGTAGTATTGCCCCTCTCCCAGAATCATTACTGATTCCGGGATGGGAGAGCTGATGTCTGTAGGGTTGGTGATGTTGTTTTCCATGCGCAGTACCTCCTTTTGGATTATAGGGTTTAAAGAGTGACTGGAATTTTTATATGCTAGAAAAAGCCGGGGATGATTTGGTCGCATAGACCGAATTTGACTGCTTCTTCGGCGCTTAGATAGTTATCGAAGGAAGTAGATTTCTCGATTTCCTTAACTGTTTTGCCGGTGTGCTTAGAGAGAATCTCATTAATCAGTTTTCGTGTTTGCAGTATGGAGTCTGCGATATTCTTTATGGAGCTTGCGGAGCCACCCATGCCGCCGGCAATTCGTGGTTCATGTATCATGACCTGGCTGTGGGGGAGAATGTAGCGGTTTCCTTTCTGTCCACCTGCCAGGATTATGGCTGCCATGCTGGCTGCGGTTCCGGTACAGTAGAGCTTGATGGGGGCAGGACTGCTTTGTATCAGGTCATATATTACCAGACCTGAGGTTATCTCGCCTCCCGGAGAGTTGATAAATAGCTTGATTTCTTCCGTGCTTTGCGAGGTAAGATATAGGAACTGAGTCAGGAATTCATTGGCCGTTTCCTGATTGATTTCTCCCTGGAGGAAGATATTTCTGTTCGAGAGCAGCTCTGAATACAGCTGTATTTCGCGGGTTCCGTTATGGCTTTCTTTTGTTACGGCAGGTGTCCATCTACTGTTCATGGTGAATCCTCCTTTGAAAGGTGTATGGTATTTCGTGTTTGCAGACAAAGTATAATACACATCTTTTTTTAATAAAATAAACCAATGGTTGACTTTGGAAATAAAAGACTGTTTGACACTTAGATAGTGGTGTATTACTATATTCATAGATAAAAAAGTCGGTCAACCTAAAGAGGATTTTGAACAAAAAACAAGAATGCCCATTTTATGCGGGTTTGCAGACTTTTGAGTCGAGGAGGTTGACCGACTTTTTGAGGAATTTTGGACTGCATTTTGAAGCGTGATAGCTGGAAAACGTGATAAATACAGTTGTTTACCGTACCTATGAGGAATTGAGACACAATGTTGATACCATAAATGCCTCCTTTAATAGTTTACCGTACCTATGAGGAATTGAGACAATATTTTCATAGCTCTTACCTCCTTTTAATAATTTTTGTTTACCGTACCTATGAGGAATTGAGACTTTAGCATATTTTCTTTAATCGTACCAAATCTTGCTGTTTACCGTACCTATGAGGAATTACAGAAATATCGTACGCTCTTTCTGAGTATAGGCAATTCATGCTCTGCCCGGCTTTTGGCTCATTTCATAGCATAAATTTCCACCTATACCTAATTTTTGCAAAAAAGTCGCTGAAAAAGCGCGTTTTTGTGGTCAATTGTATTGTTTCACGACGTCGATTTTGCTGTGTGCCTAAGAAAATGCCAATTCTTAGGAACACGCGAAAATGTAACCGCTCAAATCATACAATCCGATCCAAAAGGTGTCGAAAAGCGGTCATTTTTAGGTATGGTGAAGAATTTATATCGTGAAACATTACAATTTGTCTTTACAAGGGAGATTTCGATCTTCATCATTTCTGTCTTCCTCTATTTAAGCAAAGAAGAATCTTTATTTCCCCGCAGGATGCAGTACATACAGGAACGAAACACCTATATAGGAACGCTACGCATACCATTGACACTAAGGTGGTGGTGTACTACTATATTCATAGATAAAAAAGTCGGTCAACCTAAAGCGGATTCTGAACAAAAAACAAGAATGCCCATTTTATGCGGGTTTGCAGACTTTTGAGTCGAGGAGGTTGACCGACTTTTTGAGGGATTTTGGACTGTAATTTGAAGCGTGATAGCTGGAAAACGTGATAAATACAGTTGTTTACCATACCTATGAGGAATTGAGACTATATCATTCTCCTTTCTTTCGTTGTTTAGGGTATAGTTTACCATACCTATGAGGAATTGAGACACTATGCCGCTGGCAAGGGCATTTCTAAAATTATTTCTTTTCGTTTACCGTACCTATAAGGAATTGAGACTCCTCGGAATTGACTTCAGGACTCTTGAGATAATGTTTACCGTACCTATAAGGAATTGAGACGTTTCCATAAAGAAATTGGTATTTAAGTACATATTCGTTTACCGTACCTATGAGGAATTGAGACCGGTTTACCAATGCTTATACACCTTTCATTGAACCCGGGTTTACCGTACCTATGAGGAATTGAGAACTGTTCTCTCATAATGAAAACCTCTCTTTATTTTGTTTACCGTACCTATAAGGAATCACTTTAGGTGGAGGTACATGATGATTACTATTGAGTCTGTGTTATCAAAGAAAAATCAAAAGCGAGCACTGGATTATTTGTCAACACGAAAGAACGGGGTAGGAATTGATAAGGTTCCGCTTTCAGATTTGCGAGAGTTTTGGGATAACAATAAGGTGGGGATTACAGAAGAGATTAAAAAAGGGGAATATTCTCCGGGATTAGTACAAGAATATGAAATCATAAACGGAAGAGGGAAAAAGCGGACGCTTGTTAAGTTCAATACAATTGATCGATTTCTTCTTCGGATGCTTTCACAGAAACTGGACGATTTCTTTGGAAATGTATTTCTTGCCAACAGTATGGCATATCAAAAAGAAAAAGGTATTCAAAAAGCGGTTGAGATAGCACGGGGATATATTGAGTCAGGCAATGAGATTGTAGTAAAGGTTGATTTGCAGCAATTCTTTGAAAGTATTTCACATGAAATAGTACTAGACAAATTGAATGAATGGATAACAGATAAGGCGGTCATCTCTTTGGTGACGGCTTTTTTGCGATGTTCAGTTACAAAAGATGGGCAGATTTACAGGAAGGATAGAGGATTATTTCAGGGGGCGTCAATCAGTCCGGTGCTAAGCAATTTATATCTTCATTCATTAGATGAATATTTTGAGAAAAACGGATACAATTGGATACGATTTGCAGATGATATTTTTATTTTTGCATCAAATGAAGAAATCGGAAATCAGATTTTTGCAAATACAGTAACATTATTAAAAAAAGACTTTGGATTAGAAATCAGTCCGGATAAAAGCGGAGTCTCCAATGCCTTTGAAATTGAAATGTTAGGATATATGTTTTGCCGGAAGGAAAAAAACATTATCATAAAGAGGAAATCTTATCAAGACAAAAAATATTACCGAACATGGCACCCTTGTGTTGCGGAACGAATCAATCAAGAATACCATATCGTCAATAACGGAATTATCAATAAAAAAGATTATGCCTTGCTATTTGAAAATGATTCAAAAAAATGTCACATACCGGTCGAGGCTACAGAGCAAATAAATATTTACAATGAGATTATGCTCACGGATTCCGTTATTCGAAGCTTATCCATGAATGGTATCAGAATGGCATTATATGATAACTATGGGGACCTGTTAGGATACTTTGTTCCGGAATCATTTTCCAAAGATACAGATTTGTTGATGAAACAATGTGAGGAATACCGTGATGAGAGAAAACGGGTTGAAATGGCTCGAAAATTTGAGGTGGCAGCATTTCACAATTTACGTTCCAATATCAGGTACTATAAGAAACAAGGTAGAGAGCTGCAAGAAACAGAAACCTATCTGTCAAAATGTATTATAGAGGTCAATGAGGCAAAAACGATAAATGACCTAATGTTAATTGAGGCAAGAGGACGGCAAAAGTATTATCAGGCAATCAATCTTATTACTAATAGGGAGGAGTTTCATTTTGAAAGAAGATCAAAACGGCCTCCATTAGATGAGATAAATGCATTGATTAGCTTTGGAAATACACTTTTATATAATAGAATACAGCAGATTATTTGGAAAACAAATCTGGACTCGAGGATTGGAGTTATTCATGCGGCAGGAAAAAGACATCATAGTCTTAACCTTGATTTCGCAGATTTGTTTAAACCCCTCATTGTTGATAGAATCATCTTTTCTTTAATTAACAGAGGTCAGATTGGAAAGGAGGACTTCATTAAGAACGATGATGGTTCAGTTTATCTCTCCAATGAGGGAAAGAAAATATTTATTGGCGCATTTGAAGAAAAAATGCGCTCGAGAATTAGCATTGAAGAAAAACAGTATTCGTTCATTCAGATTATTGAGAGAGAAATTCGCCTTTATATACATCACTTGAATACGGGAGAACAGTATAAGCCATACAAGTATTATTAGTGGGGGAATCGGGAAATGTTTGTTGTACTGGCATATGATGTGAAACAACATAGAATAGCTAAGGTTCACAAGATATGTAGAAAATACCTTCAACATAAGCAAAAATCAGTTTTTGAAGGAATAATTACGGAAGCAAAGCTGAACAAACTAAAAAAAGAATTGCAGTCTGTAATTGATTTCGATGAAGATTCTATATGCGTATACGCGGTAAATTCTACGAACTATTTATTGAAAGAAGAAATTGGTGTAACTCAAATTCATCCTTTTATCATTTGACACCATAAAAATGGTGTATTACTATATTCGTAGATAAAAAAGTCGGTCAACCTAAAGAACATTTTGAACAAAAAACAAGAATGCCTATTTTATGCGGGTTTGCGCACTTTTGAGTTGAGGAGGTTGACCGACTTTTTGAGGGAATTTGGACTGTAGTTTGAAGCGTGATAGCTGGAAAACGTGATAAATACAGTTGTTTACCGTACCTATGAGGAATTGAGACTTTGAAAATGTTGATACCATAATAATGTCCTCCTTTAATATGTTTACCGTACCTATGAGGAATTGAGACGGTCTTACTTCATTATAAAGTGCCATATTTTTACGTTTACCGTACCTATGAGGAATTGAGACTTTACAAGACTAAGCCTCCTCCTCAGTCTTTGTAAAGGTTTACCGTACCTATGAGGAATTGAGACTGTTCATCTTCTTCATGATACATTCCCCTTTCTGTGTTTACCGTACCTATAAGGAATTACGGATGGTCTTATGTTTTTTTGTGTAAGCAAAGATCATGCTTTAGCCAGTTTTTTGCTCATTTCATAGCTTTTATTTCTCTCTATACCTAATTTTTGCAAAAAGTCCGTTAAAAAACCGCGTTTTTGTGGTCAATTGTATTGTTTCACGACGTCGATTTTGCTGTGTGCCTAAGGAAATGCCAATTCTTAGGTATACGCGAAAATGTAACCGCTTAAATCATACAATCCGAGCCAAAAGGCACTAAAAAGAGGCTATTTTTAGGTATAGCGAAGAATTTATATCGTGAAACATTACAATTTGTCTTTAAAAGGGAAATTTCGATCTTCATCATTTCTGTTCTCCACTATCTAGGCAAAGAAGAATCCTTATTATCACGAAGGATACAGTACATACGGGAATGAAGTACATATATAGGACTGCGATGCACCCCGTTGACACTAATGCAGAGGTGCATTATTATATTCGTAGATAAAAAAGTCGGTCAACCTAAAGAGCATTTTAATCAAAAAGCAAGAATGCCCATTTTATGCGGGCTTGCGGACTTTTGAGTCGAGGAGGTTGACCGACTTTTTGAGGGATTTTGGACTGTAGATTGAAGCGTGATGGCTGGAAAGCGTGATAAATGTTTACCGTACCTATGAGGAATTGAGACCTATACCTATACGCAAATTTTTCACCTGTTCCTAAGGTTTACCGTACCTATGAGGAATTGAGACGCTCATGTTTCTCCAATCATATTTAGACATAGTTTTCGTTTACCGTACCTATAAGGAATTGAGACCTATTCTCAAATTCTAAACTGTTCATTCAATCATGTTTACCGTACCTATAAGGAATTGAGACGAGCAAGTCCATGCAACCGCGCCTATGTACAATAATTTTTGGGATTTACCGTACCTATAAGGATTTACAGAAAAATCATACGCTCTTCCGGAGTGTAAACAATTCATGCTCTGCCCGGCCTTTGGTCGGGCTTTGTTTACGTTTCATATCATAATTTTTCCTAATACCTAAATTTCGAAAAAAATCTCCTATTTCGGAAAAGTGTTTCTGTACGAAAAAATTAAAAAAAGATGAAAATAATTGTGTATTTTTGTCGACAAAAGGGGAAAATGTGGTAAAATATTATCCATAATGTACAAAAATCTCCCAGGGGGTAGGTCATGCAAAGATATGAGCTTTGGTTAGATGAAAGCGGGGATTTTAAAGATGAACAGCAAAAGCTGGAGAATAACAGAAAACCTTCGCTTGTAGGGGGAATATTAATTCGTAAAGAAGTTGCTCAAAGTATCGACTTTTCCTCTTTGGTTCATCCGGAGTTCAACCATGCGACAGAGATGGAGAACCACAAAAAGAGAGACTATATTCTTCCTGCGTTGGAAGCCCTTCGTGAACTAGGGGCGCAGGAAGTTTTTTTTGAGAATGCGAACTATGAGGATGGAAATTCGAATAGAGATTTATATCTTCGAATAATGGCTGAGGGACTATTACAGCTGCTTCAGAGATTAAATGCCTGCCATGAGGATGTTTCGATTGATGTGCTTATCGCAAGAAGACAGGATGCAGACAATAGTTCAAACCCTATTATTCAGCGACCGGAATATATAGCAGCTATTAATTCGATTATTGAAAGAAAGAAAAATGAGCACAAGCTGCTCTTTAGTGATAATTCTTCATTAAGATTCGATATAGGTATTGCAAATTGTACAGATAAGCTGATACTGGCAGATTTTGCGTGTAACACCAGATTAACACGTGATTCCGCTGCCTTTCAGGAAGTAAGAGACAGGGTTTTTGCACTACATTCTGATGCACTTATTTTCACAACCACGGAAGTCACTTCTGCGGTCTTTGTCGAGGTTTCGATGACCCAGGGGAATATTGCGGATGCTGTTATCGAGCTATTTATGACAAAAGATGAAATTGATGTTGAGAAAACCGTCGAACTCATTTTTTCAAAGATTCAGAACATGAGTTATCGACTTGTAAAATCTCAGTTTTCACAGCTGGGAAAGTCCATTACTTCATATATTTATAATGAATATGATTATGAAGTTGGAGAGCATTTTCTGGTTCGTCTTTACAATTCATTTATTAAAAAATTATTAGATAACGGATTTGATGCTAATCAATTGGGATTTACAGTAACTCTTTTGCTGAGTGATATGTATTTACGAGAGGGAGACATTGTGAAGGCTTCCTCCATTTTAAAAAAATGCAGTGTTCTTCATGAGAAAATGGGCGATAGTATGGAGACACTTTTTACCTACTATCAATTACAGGAAAAGATTGCTTTATATGAGATTGATTCTTTTCAATATAGACAGGCATGGGATCGTATGAACAAAACAAGCCGGATATTTGAAATGATGATGAGCGTGGTAAGCACAGAAGGGAATCTTGATGGCAGATTCCGTACAATCAAATCCGAATATTACGGGGATTGTCTATGCATGCAGATATATGCAGGAATGTTTTTACAATCTCAGAATTCATCAATGTACAGAGAATTACAAAGGCTATCGGATATCGCGTTAAAACAGTATCCGGGAAATGAAGGTGAGCTTGAGCGCCATAGGCAATATAGAAGCCGAATTGAAGCTGAAGCCGGCAATCTCGAAGAAGCTGTTTCATGGCTAATGGAAGCAAAAATTTACGAACGAAAGAGTCCAACGCCTCAGAATCTGGTGTATTTTTTGCAGAGGGTAAGTGATTCCGAAGAGGAAGTAAGTAGGAAATACTATCTCATGTACTATCTTTCCATCATGTCGATCGCGCAGGATAAGAGGTCAGATTTGGCTGATTGCATGTATAACGCATTGGTTGAGCAGAAGAGCCTGCTTGAGGAAATGAAGCTTATTGTCTTTGGGCAGGAAAACCAGGACGCCGGAGAAGTTTCCTTAGAAAACGCAAAAGATTTTTCTACCAATATTCTGTATCATCCGATGGAGGTTAACTGCTGGAGGTTAGGAACCTATCTATTAAAGCGAAGGGGAGAAAATTGGTCCCTCGGACTGAAGTACTTAAATGCAGCGGTTCATATCTGTTTTATGCATAAGAACTATACGACAATGCAGGTAACGGGACTAAGCATTGGCGCGCATATCATGTGTTCTTTGCTTCAGCAGGGGTGTCAGGAATCTGCATCTGTAATTGAGAAGAAACTGAGTACATATACGGATTTAGAGATTGAAAAACTGGACGAAGTTAGTAAGAGATATATCAGTGACCTTTCTGCGTGCGTAAAAAACAAAGATTATAAAAAGGCATCTGGTTTCGTTTGTTACTAAATATTTGGAGGTTTTTTGTTATGAAGGATAAACTTTTCTTTATCGATGCCGAAACAGATGGACTAAATGGGCCTTTTATTACGGTGGCTATCGTTATTACAGATTTACAGTGCAACGAACTTCGGAGAGAGTACTTCGGTGTTAAGAAAGAAAATCTTACGATAACGAATGAATGGGTAAAAGAAAATGTTGTACCAATTCTTGGTGATTATAGAGAACTTGAGTCGGAAAATGATTTGTTAGAAGAGACCTGGAGAATCTGGTGCGACTATAAGGAAGAAGCGTATGCGATTGGAGATGTAATCTCCCCCGTGGAAGCAAGATTATTTCAAAGATGCGTAGCAAATGATTTGGAAAAGAGAGCAATGGAAGCTCCTTTTCCATTTTTAGATATTAGCAGCATGCTATATGTAAAAGGATATAACCCAGTGGAATCCTGTGAAAATCTTCTTCAGGAATTTGGGGAAGACACCATACCGGAGGGGACGGTACATAATGCATTGTTTGATGTGGAAGCTATGATAAAAATCTATAAAAAAATTGCAGGATCATAAAAAGGAGACCGGACAAATGGGAAAAGGGACGCCCTATAGCTACCATACTTTCATATTTCCATTTATTTGGAAATGCAAAGGAGACAGCTACAAGAAATTCATAAAATGTTTTGAAGACAATGAAAACTGGGAAGATACAAATATGAAGGATAAGCAGGATATTGCTTCTTTTGCTTCCGCAACAGATGCGGCTTCCAGAAAAACGAAGTACAAGGAGTTTCAATATTTTCATCCCTTCGTTCGAAAGGCTATATATGGATTCGATGATAAGGAAAGAATTGTAAGAAATTTTTCGTTTAACCCTGAGAGTATACGCAAGCAAGGCGCCCGCTATCGCATCGAAAAGATTATTGAAGAGAATGATGAAGAAAATAAAATAAAACAAGAAAAAAATGAAATATATGAGCTTGACATTAACGCCATTAATCTAAAAATATACAACACCGGCGTGGCACTCTTTATCATGGAATGTGAAAATTATCAGAGGCCCTTATTGAATGATGTGAAAAATATCAATGAATACGGCCGGAGAATTAATTTGCCGTTCATACCGGCCCTGGAAAATGAATCAATTATTGCAGATTCATTGACAGTCGAATTGGGGGATAAGGTATTTACTTCTGATTTCAGGAAATTCATACAGGAGATTAACGGCAAGGCGCAAATTGATAAAAATGATGTATCTATGACGCACGTTGCTGATTTTATAAAAGAAATTCTCGGATATGGCAGTACTTATTCTTTTAGTTCAAGAAAAATCTATCAGGATGATGTGTTCTATATTTATCCGGCATTAGATGACCGCATGTTCGTTGCATGCATTTTTAATGGAGAAGCCGATTACTATAAAGTGATTGGTAAAACAGAAGGGATTACTTCGGAAGAGGATTATCTGTTTTATAAAAACAATGATTGTTCAAAGAGCCTTTATGAATATATTTATGTTGACAAAGCAGCCGGCTGTACCTGCCAGAATTCTACCATGAGAAATCAGCTGATAAAGGATTCTGCCTATTTAAGGTGGATTGATTATGGGTCTGCTTATTTTGTGACAAATTACAGTTTTATGTTTTTTGGAGCCGGAGCCCCAGACCATCTTATTGAATCCTTCCTTACACAATATGTTCAGATGTTTTGTCTGGGAATTGTTCAAAGGGCTTCATTAATTAAATTTCAAAGAGAAGCCTCAAATCTTTCTATTGGATTAGAAAAGAGTACCAAAAAACTGAAAAGAAGTACCATTCTAAAGATTGTTGGATTGGAAGAACGCTTTGTGGCATTCACCGGTCAGCTGTGTTTCGATGAAGTGTCACCGGAACAGCAGGGAATAGAGTTGTTTGATATGATAAAAGCCGCTTTCTTTATAGACAAAGAAAAGGCCACAATGAAGGATCAAATGGCAACATTATATGAAACAGCAAATACTTCATTGGATATCGGAATAAATAAGATCATGCTTATCTTTACATGGCTCTCACTTACAGTTGCGATTGCATCAATGGCAATTGCGTCATTGCAAACAAGTCTAGATAGCGGAAATGAAAACAAAATACTTTCATTTATAAGTGTAAATGCGCAGGAATTGTCACTAGTATGTATGGGAATCTCTGTCATAGTCGGGATTTTAGTTATTCTATCTTATCAATTCTGCTATAGGAAAAGGAAATAATATATAAACACAAAGGAGACACAAATGTACGAAAATGAAAAGCTTAGTTCTGTTCTAACCTATCATCTGGTTCAACATACTCCAATGATTCATTTTCAATCGAATGAAATTGGGGCATGTCTCAGACCCTCTGAAATAAAACCTAAACTGGATAAATTTTTATGTAAAAAGCTTGGGGATAAGCTGAAAAAAGACTTTTTTATCAGCGAAGAAAAACAGGCGCTAAACTATAAGGTAAAAGTGACCGGAATGGGGGAAAAAGAGATTTCGAAAACCATCAATTCCATGTATTTTGGAAACATGGGGGCAGGTAAATCTAACCCAAAGAAATCTGTTTTTTATAAAGAGGGACTACGCCTGGAGATTCTATGCTTCAATTCAGAACTTAGAAAGCATATTCAGGATCATATAGAAGAGTTTTTTCTTACCACGAATTTCGGCACACGTCAGAGTAAAGGCTTTGGCTCCTTTGCAATAGAAGGCTCTGAAGGCAAAATGCGGCAGTATCTGAATACTTCTAAGTGTCACTATTTTTATACGAATACCGGTTTTCATAATGTTGCGGACGTTCAGGATGCAGCGGCAGCAATATATGCAATCATGAAGGGTGGAATCAATCGATCCGGTAAGAATGAGAATCATTATATAAAGGGTGGAATAAATCAATCCGATAAGGATGAAGAGCCTTATATAAAGGGATATATTCAGCGGCAGTATTTTAAGGATTTGGGAAATCAGAATACTGGAAGCGAGAAGGCAAAAATAAAATCCTCAATGCTTATTGTTGAAAACGAAGAAGAGAATAAGTATGATGACTATTCTTATTCAAGAGCGATTCTTGGTCTGGCGGATCACTATTCTTTTATCGCAAAAAAATATGACGAGAATACAAAAAATCTTCGCCCCGGAGCATTTAGAAAAGGAGAAATCGAAATAAGCTCAAAGGAAATAGATAGATTTAAAAGTTCTCTTATGATTAAAATTATAAATTCAGACATTTATTTCATTTTTGACGATTCCTATAAGGAGATTCTTAATAAAAGCTTTCAGTTTTCTGTAAAAGAAAAATCTAATAATTCAAGAACAAAAATCAAAAACCGGGAAGAAACGATAACTGTTCCAAAGCAGTTTGACCCAGACAAATTTATTGATGGGTTTATGAAATATTTCGAGAAAGAGAATTATAAATTGGAGTGCATCGGATACCCGCATAAAAAGGCATTGTCGTTGCAATTGATGAAAGGGGGAAGCGCTTCATGAAATATTATGTAGGAATTACCGTTGGACCGATTTTTAACACTATTTCAGAGGCATCATCACCAGCGGCGCTATGGTTTTCAAGCACATTGTTTTCTGATATTTCAAGAAGAATCTGTCTTGAGATAGAAGCTATTTCAGAAACTCTTTATTCACCTGCTTTTGATGCAAAGGATGCAGACAAGCTGACCGGTGGAGTTGGAAAATATCACGACAGAATCATTTTTTTATCCAAGGATTTGGATAAAGAGGAGCTAGAGGATAAATTAAAAAATATAATTGCGAAAATCAAAGAAGATACGATTCATTTATTTGGCGATATGTTTGATAAAAATGAATATCAGAAGTTCTTAAAAGAGTATCTTCAAATTCATTACGTGATTTTGCAGCAGGATGACACCATAAAAGAAAATATTATTTTACATATATCTCCGTATCTTGATGCATTAGAATGCATGCAATCCTTTCCAAGTACGAATGAGAATAATCCTTTTACCGGGATTATGGCAAAAAACAGCGAAGAGGAAGGCGCAAATGAGAATATAAAAAATAGTATACTATTTAATAATATTGACACAGAAGTGAATCAGTTTACAAAGATCTATTTTGAAGAATCTAAGAAAAAGATTTCCATTCGTTCCATTGAAGATATTGCATTGGGAATTGTGGGAGAGGAAAAGGCTGACGCTACAAAAAAATATCAGAATTATTACGCAGTGGTTTCAGCAGATGCCGACGGGATGGGAAATTTCTTGTCATCCTTGGACAATCTCGACCAGGTAACTGAATTTTCGGAAAAATGTCTGGAATATAGTATGTTGGCCTCAAAAATAGTAGGTGACTTTAAAGGAATGACCATATACGCCGGAGGCGACGATTTACTTTTTCTTGCACCGGTAAAAAATGGCGAGAAGACCGTATTTGAATTGTGTAAAGAAATAAATGACTGTTTTGCTGAATTATTGCGTGATCAGACTTCATTTAGCGGAAAGCCCCTCCCTACGATTTCCTTTGGTATTTCCATTCAGTATAGGAAGTTCCCTTTGTATGAGGCACTGGAACGTGCCAGGACTCTGTTGAGTGAGGCAAAACACTTTGACCTCAAAAAAAATGCCACTGCTATCGCCTTAGAAAAGCATAGCGGTCAAAGTCTTTCTCTTATTACAGGAAATGAGGCCTTCGATGCATTCAAAAGCATGATATCCATATATGAAAAATATATGGGCGAAGAGAAGAATGTTTCCGAATTAATAAAAGGAATTTCTTCATCAATTGAAAAGAATTACCGGCTAATCAGCGTATTGGATGATCAGGTGAGAAACGGCTCAATTAGGAAGGATGCAGCTTCCTGGGAGAATCTTTTTGATAATGAAGGGCAGAAAGCTTCCGGACAATATATTTCAGAGATTAATAGGTTGTATTATAGCGAACTGGTTCTGGGAAATTCAAGAATTAAGGAGCTTTTGACAGACTCATCCGCAATGACAAGCCGGGATGCGGTTGTTCGAAACGGAAGAACAAATGAGTCATTAAATACATTGACTGCATTGCTGCGACTCAGCAAATTCCTGACTGAAAAACCAGGGGAGGGGGAATAGAAGGATGAAATATTATCGAGTAGATTTTAAGCCGTTAGAAAAATATACCCTGGGAAACGAAAAGGGAACCGTATATTCTGAAAATGGTAAGATAAGCAGAAACAGTTATTATATTTCCTCGAATCTTTTTCCGGATCAGACAACAATCCTTGGAGCACTTCGCTATGTTGTACTTCGAGAAAATGGCTTGCTGAATACGGATTATTCGTATGGCGGAAAGAAGAATGAAGTATCAGATATGATAGGCAACAGGAGCTTCTGTTTCCTATCCGATGCGGTTCAGAATTTTGGGAAAATCAGATCCATTTCACCGGTTTTTTTGTGGGATGGAACTGAAATATACATACGTAATCCTTTTTGCAATACTGCGAAAGCTTCTTATGTACCAATGGAGATGAGAGGGCCGATTCTCACATCGAAGGGAGAAATACATTTGCCCGTGGATTCAGAGGCTGGATACAAGGCTAAAAATGGATATGCACAGGGGTATATCAGCTTATCCATGAAAGTACGGGATGACATCTTTCATAAGACGGTTATCGTTGGGAATCAAATAGCAAATGATGGCGGGAAAGCTGTGGAGGATGGATTTTATAAGCGTGAAGTCGTAGATATGGATGATGACTTCTGCTTTTCGGTATATTTGAAGGCCGATGATGACATTTTTTCAAAGAGTGATATTGCTCCATCCATTGTATATTTGGGACAAAAGGGCGCGGCATTTTCTATTTCCTTTACGGAAACAACGGAAGAAGACTCCAATCTGGAAAAGAAGGTAGAAGAAGCCTTCAGGAATTCTGATGCATGCTGGTATTATGCACTTTCTGACCTTTTCTTTAGAAATGACGTTAAAGTAGGTGAGTTTGCAATTATGGAAGAAAAATATGTGCGAAACATTGAGACCAAATTGTTTGGCGATGAAACCTACATGAATAAAAGAGGAAAGAAACAGAGAATGAATCTAATAGCAAGAGGAAGTGTATTTTATAACGAGGCGCCTGGGCTTGATGTTGATCAGAACTGTATAAACATTGGTTACAATTCTATTGTGAAATTAGGAGGTCTGAAATAATGAAAACTTTTATGATTAAAATGGAATGTCTTACAAATCTTCATGTGGGAAATGGAGATGTAAACTATAATATTGTGGATAATGAGGTGGAAAAGGATTATGCTACCGGTGCGCCTGTGATTAATTCTTCTGGAATAAAGGGTGCATTTCGAAGCTACTTTTCTACTGCAAATAATGCAAATGTTACAGAGTGGTTTGGCAGTTCTCCGAAGGAGAAAGAAAGTCATAAGCAAGGGAAACTGAAATTTATTGGAGCTACTCTTTTAGCCAGACCATACAGAACGACAATGGGGGACAAGCCTTTTTACCTAGTTACAACGGATGATGACCTGAACGAATATCGTAAAATGTGCGATGCCTTCGGTATAGACCCAAAATGTGATGAAAAGGGCAAACTGGAAATTGCAGTCGAAGGAATAGAGCTTAAAGATGAAAAAAGATACCTTCTGGAGGATGAATTTGAGACAGTAGTCATTTCAGATGGAAATAGAAAGAAAGCAATTCGTGAAGCAATGCTGCCGGTCATCTCGCGCAATCACCTTGAAAGTGGAATTAGCAGCAATCTTTGGTATGAGGAAGTTGTTCCTCACGAAAGTGTATTCTATTCATTTGTTGCAGCTGAGGATACAGACGAAAGCCTTTTGAGAGATTTTGCTAATAGCATTAACGGAAAGGTGATTCAGTTCGGCGGTAATGCCAGCATCGGATACGGATTATGTAAAGTCAGCGTCAGGGAGGGAAAATAGGATATGAATAAACAGGTTATTGATAGCTTACTTCCAGAGGCGTATAAGACTTTAGAGAAAAATATTTCAACCATAGAGGATGGGAAAAAGACCATCAAGAAGGCGTATAGAGGGCAGATTTCCACCTTTGGAGCCGCAATTATTTCGGGTAGCCTTTTGTCAGCCATTGCCTTTTTTTCAGATAAAGGAGACGCTGATGTTAATCGGGAGAAGCTGATGGTTTGTATTCAGGAGTTAATCCCTGACGCAAAGATGTGTGACTCTTTATTTGACTACGTATCACAGGGAACGGAAGATATAAATGTTTATAAAGAAAAAATTCTTAATGCTGCAATTGCATTAAAGCTAGCCATGAACTTATTTGTTCTTGTCAAGTAAGATTGGAGGATTATATGCCAGGTAATTGCATTAATATGCATCATTTTTATAATGTCGCTTATTTTGAAAAGCTAAAAGAGAAAAAACTGTCTGATATTGATACCGTAGATTTTGTTGATGAGAATACGGCAATATTGAATTACAAATATGATATTCGTAACGTTCATCTTAATAAAATTAAAAACAGTATAAAAAACTATTCTTCTTTTACATTAAGTACGGCCTATCCGGGATTGCTGATCGGAACAGGAAATCCGCATGGCATTTCCGCAAAAACCGGAATTAAGTCAGGATTCTCTTTTGACTATGTGTCCGGGATTCCGGTAATCCCGGGTTCTTCCGTAAAAGGAGTTCTACGCTCTTATTTTCCGGAAGAAAAGAAAGAAAACAATAGTGAGCGGGAAAATTTGATACTGGAATTGACCCAGAAGAAATCCTTGAATATGGAGGAGCTGGTCGATGATATTTTTGGGGGCTCTGATACGTTCTTAGATGCATATCCGGTTATTGAAGAGGGGAAGGAGCGAATTCTTAAACTGGATAATATCACTCCACATAAGAGTCCTGTCAAAGACCCGAACCCAATAACAATACTTAAGATCAGACCGAATATTCAATACGAATTTCTGTTTATATTGAAGGATTATAAACCATCCAGGAGTGGTGAGGACGGCTTAACTGCTAAGGAGAAGCTGTCATTATTTAAAAAATTATTATTACTTGGTGGAGCCGGAGCGAAAACAAATGTTGGATTTGGACAATTTTCCGAGAACTGCCTGGAGGAAGCTTTCATCGATGAATCATGGGAGAAACCAACGAAGATTGAATATGGAAGTGTTATAGAATGTACGGTAAAGAAGGTATTTGATGATAAGAAATCTGCGGCATTGGAATACAATGGAATAAGAGGTAAAGGATTTGATTTAGGGAATCCAAGTGTAGGAGACAAAGTGAAAATTAAAGTGACAAAAATAAGAGATGACGGATACTTTTTGGGTGGTTTATGCAAATCGTAATTAAAGCAAAATTTGAGGAGATTACTTTACCTATTAATTATCAGCATATACTGCAGTCCATTATTTATCACGTCTTGTCTATGGATGCAACAGAAAAAGCGTTTGTTCATGACAAGGGGTGGAAATATGAAGACCGCTCCTACCGTATGTTTCAGTTCGATCAGCTAATTGGTCCGTATACAATAAGGAATAAGAGAATAACTTTTACGGAACATGTGCAATGGGAAATACGAAGCCCCGATTCTAGATTATTGAAAGCCATTGAAAGAGGAATTCGGGAGGATGGGATTACTTTTGGAGACCAGGCTGTCAAGGATATTCAAATCGAAACTATGGATAATGAAATTGAAAGCAGTTCTGTTTTGGTACGTATGCGCACACCTGTTTGCGTTTTTTCTACAGATCAGGCATCAAAAAGGACATATTTTTACTCTCCAAACGAAAAAGAGTTTTATGAACAGGTATCGGTGAACTTTATCCGAAAATATTATGCTTATACAGGAATATATGTTTCGGATGGGATAACGATAGAACCCATTTCTTTCAGTGAGAAGGATAAACATGTCACCAAATACAAGGGATTCTATTTAAGCGGATGGACGGGAACCTACAGAATTTCCGGGAATAGAAGGTATCTTAATTTTCTATACCAGGCTGGCCTTGGAGCGAAGAATTCACAAGGGTTTGGAATGTTTGATGTCATTGACAATTGAGACTTTACGTTTACATGAAGAGGAGACAATATGCATTCAAATACGAAAGAAATACTCGAGAAAATTCACAATATTCAAAGTGGAAAAGAACTGGCGAATCTTTGTGATGAAATCTATGCCAAAATGGCACAAACGAGTGAGGAGTCAGTAAAAGAGCAATTGCTGGCCATGAACTATGCCTTCTATCTTGAGAATGATGAGAATGTCAACGATATCCTTGCGGCTTTTCGTGATTTTGTAATCGCAGTCTTTGAACTGGTGAGTGAAACAACTGAGGAAGAAGCAGACAAGGATACCGAAACAAAAGAGGAAGCAGATGTATTTTCATCCCGGTTCAACAGGATGGCACCTTTCCCTAACAGGAGGACACCTGCCATTAACAGGGCGTGGAAGGAACTGGATGTTGATGAGATTGGAGACGTTTCTCCAATTAGAACAGGAGATAGGCGTGAGGGCAGACTTCTGGAACCACAATGTTTCAGTCTTATTTCTAAATGTGATTTGCGCGGTGAAGGGATTCCGAATCTAGGTGCAGATAAGGATGCATTTTATGAGAACCTGTTAACAAAAAAGAAAGATAGTATTCTTGTGTTCTGCCTGCCGAATGATAAGACAGGACATGAGGAATTCAACTGCATTCATAAATATTTTCCAATCAAGAAAATACAGTTTACGCGAGTGACTGACGAGGATTACGCAAGACAGTGTATTGAGGAAATCTATGCGCTGAATCCCGATTGTAAGATCGACAAAAAAAGTATTGTTTCGAGGATAAGCGCTTTAAGAAGTCAAAATGAATTTTTGGGGAAGAGCAGTCTTGAACTCATTAAAACAGAATGCCTGTATAATGATTTGATTCAACATACAGTTGTAGAGCATGTTAGCCCAATAGGCTTTGAAGAGCTGGCTGTAAAATATCAAAAGCTAAACCAAAGTGTGAATGAAATTGTAAAAGGTCAAAGGGAAGCCGTTTCGCAGGTTGTAAAAAGCTTATTTGCTGTTGACTTAGAGCAAAATAGGGGAAAAAGGAAAGGACCCAAAGCCTCCTTCTTATTAATGGGACCACCGGGCGTTGGGAAAACCTTATTAGCAGAAACCATTAGTAATGAGCTTGGATTACCATATTTAGTTTTAAATATGAGTGACTACTCAGCGCGTAATTCGTTTATTGACTTAGTTGGAAGTTCTAAAAGATTTAGGGGTGGTTCAGAAGGAAAATTAGTTGAGTTTGTCAGAAAAAACCCGAAATCAATTATTGTATTTGATGAAATAGAGAAAGCTTCGCTGGATGTGATACACCTGTTTCTTCAGATACTAGATATGGGAATCCTCTTAAATGCGTTTACAGAACAATATGTCAAATTTGGTGAGACCATTATCTTTTTTACTTCAAATGTTGGAAAAAGTCTGTATGACGACGAGCGCAATAGATTTTTAAGTCGGATACCCAAATCAATAATTGTTGATACACTGGAATCTGAAAAAAATCCGGTAACCCAGGACCCATTTTTCCCTCAGGCTATCTGCTCCCGTATGGCATCAGGAAATATTTGTATGATGAACAGGATGGATACAGATGTGCTGCTGGAAATCATGCAGAACAGTCTGAAGAAAACCATAACAGGCCTGGAAAATATATATGGATTCTCAATCGAAATTGATCCTGGTGTGTACAAGCTTTTCCTGTATCAGCAGGGAAGTAAAATGGATGCCCGGATAGCTTCAAAAAAATCCATTGATTTTATAAAAGATGAATTATATGAAATTTCAAGGCTTAGCGACGAGAATAATCCATTGATGGATGGAAAGAAAAAGATCCGCTTTGAAATCAGTAAAGAGCTGGATAGTGAATTTGAAGAATTATTTCGTACCTCTGAATTAAATGGGAGAATATTATTTTTCGGAGATTATCAGATTCCTATTAGCGAGAATAAAATCAAGCTTGAATCCATCACATCCATTGAACTGTTAGAAGAAGTCTTTAGCAAAGAGTATACCTTTGTTCTGGTTGATCCATTTTATGGCTATGAAAAGGAAAATTTAGAGAAGGTGTGTATCAATGATGTGAAATCTGTAGGAATGGACGCATTCAGGAAGCTTATGGCTTGTAATACTGAGATTCCGGTTTACATTTTAGATAGGACAAACAGCTTTCATGATGTTGACATTGAGTCCTTCATCTTAGATGGCGCAACCGGTGTTATCTCAGGAGACATAAATTTGTCCGAGCAGGAGCTGACAAGAATTGTTGCCAGACACGATTTCATCAATAGGCATGCTGACTTCTGCAGTAGAGGATATACATTGAAGTTTTCATCAAAGCAGCTGATTAATGGTGATGAACTGATCATTCAATTCTATAACGTGCAGAAAGTGCTGGCTCCGGATTCAAAAAGTGCCAAATTAATGGTATCGGAAGCCGAGAGACCAACTGTAAAATTGAATGATATAATTGGAGCCGAAGAAGCAAAAGACCAGCTTCAGTTCTTCATAAAGTATTTAAGAGATCCTCAAAAGGCACTCATAAGTGGCGGAAAGGCTCCAAAAGGAGTTTTACTTTACGGACCGCCGGGAACAGGTAAGACCATGCTTGCAAAATCGCTGGCAGGGGAAACGGATGCCGCATTTATAGCAACCAGCGCATCGGAACTATTAGCTCCTTTGTGGGGAGAAGGCGAGGCAAATATCAGACGCATCTTTGCGACAGCAAGAAGATATGCGCCTGCAATTATCTTTATTGATGAGATAGACGCTATCGGAAAAATGCGAACCGGGGAAAGTAATATGGCAGGTGTTGAAGCTATGCTGAATGCTTTATTAACGGAGATGGATGGTTTTTCTACAAATCCAAGAAAGCCTGTTCTGGTGATTGCGGCAACAAATTTTGGTATTCTCGGAGATTCAGACAAGCAGGTAAATCTGGATTCGGCTTTATTACGGCGTTTTGACAATCAGGTGTTCGTAGACCTGCCAAACGAAGACGGAAGATTAAAATATCTAAAACAGGTCTGTGGCGATGAAGAAGGCATAACAGATGATACTCTCAAAAATATTGCCAAGAGATCTCTAGGAAAGAGCATTGCTGATCTGGAAAATATCATAAATCTTGCATATCGAAATGCGGCAAGGGACGAGAGCAAATTGACAGATGATATTCTGCTAGACGCTTATGAGCAGGCCGAATTTGGACTCAAGAAAGAGCGTGGAGAAGAGTACTATAGAAAAGTAGCAATCCATGAAGCCGGCCATGCAGTGATTGCACAGCTTTCAGGAAGCACCCCGGCATTTATGACGATTACCGGGCGGGCAAATTTCGGCGGATATGTGGAATCGGATGTCGACGAGGACAAAGGAACGTACACGGAAACGGAGCTTCGCTGGCGCATAAGGGAAAAGCTTGCCGGACGCATTGCAGAGAAGATTTTCCTTGGGGAGGAAGCATCTATCAATACCGGTTCTTCCTCTGATTTGGCGCAAGCTACGAATCTGGCTTTGGACATGATCACAAAATACGGCTTCATGCCAGGTCAGTTAGCAGTTTTTACACCGAAATTATTTGAAATGATGAATGGAACAGAGGATTATGTTGCAAAAGCCAATGATCTTTTGCTCGAGGAATTTTCTAATTGTGAAAGAATTTTAACTGAAAATATGGATTTAGTTCAGAAACTGGCAGATGCAGTAATGGAGAAAAATTATCTGACCCAGGAGCAGATCAGAGCAGTCCTGGAAAAAACTTGACATCATATGTGATTTAAGACCGCAGAGGAAATCATTTCCGAAGCGGTCTTTTCATTTCACAATAGGATGTCATGCAGTCTGGTCAGGGAGTCTATGTCATAATCGATTCGGACACCGAGGGTATTTTCCTGTCGTGTGGGATTATACCAGCAGGTCCTAATGCCTGCATTGTTTCCGCCCTTCATGTCACTGGTGAGGGAGTCTCCGATGATCAGAACTTCCTCCGGGGAAAAATCACCGATGTCGTTTGAAATCCGGGAAAAAGCAAGGTTAAAGAACTCGATGTTTGGTTTTTCTACACCAAGCTCATCGGAAATAAAAATTCCATCCAGCAGTTGGTCTAATCCGGAGCGGCTGAGCTTTCTGTGCTGTGCCTGGGCGGTACCGTTGGTAACCGCATACTGCTTAAAACGGGATTTGAATTCGGTAACCAGATCCAGGGCATTATCATTGAAGCAGATGGTATCTCCAAGGTCGATTTGATACTGGCTGTTGAAGGCATCGGCATGTTTTGGATCAATATGATACTTGGAGAAAAATTCCCGGAAGCGTCCAACTAAGATTTCCGGTTTGGTAAGTTCTCCTCTTTCAAGCATCTTCCAATATTTTTGATTGATGGAAGAATAGTCCGCAAGCATTTCATCACTACAGCTTCCAAGCTTCATGGTGGAAAAACCTTTTCGAATTGCCGCGCGTTCTGCTGCATCAAAATTTAAGATGGTTCCGTCGATATCCCATAAAAGAATTCGAAATTTACTCATGCTGTTTCCTCCGTTTTCCTCATCTTAGCAAAACAATGCTAAGAAGTAAATGCGCCAAAATAAATCTTATGCATATCCTATAAAAAATGAGCATATGCATAAGAACGAAAAAATGTCTATGCATGAAATGAGTGAAAGATGATGTGTAATAAAACCTATGACTGTTTGAAATTCATTGCACAGATTGTATTACCGGCGCTTGGTACATTATACTTTGCACTGGCTGCAATCTGGAATCTCCCATATGCGGAGCAAATTGTGGGAACCATAACTGCAATTGATACATTTATTGGGACTATTCTTCACATTAGCACCTCAAAGTACAATAAAGGCGGGGAGGAAAAGTAAAAAGCAGCTGACTTGAAATTTTAAATTCCAGTGCAGAGGTAAATTCCACCACACCATAAA
>JBJFCD010000278.1:0-7038 GCA_051888795.1 Lachnospiraceae bacterium
TACTGAATGCCGCCATCGTATCCGATGTAGATGTGATCCTGACCGGAGATAAAGATTTTTTAAGTCTCGACATGGAACATCCAAAATGTATGACGGCTACCCAGTTCTTTGAGTATGAAGGGGCTGTCGGTTAATGGCAGTTCTAAATAGGGAGAGGTGTGACTCGAACGAGTCACACCTCTCCCTATTCAAGACTGTTTATTTCCCGACAGCCACCAAATGTACGATTTAGGCATCATTCTATAAACATAGCATCCCCGAAGGAGAAAAATCTGTATCTCTCTTTTACTGCCTCTTCATATGCTGCCAGCACATGCTCTCTTCCTGCCAGCGCAGAGACAAGCATAATCAATGTTGACTCCGGCAAATGGAAATTAGTGATAAGGCAATCCAGTACCTTAAATTTATATCCAGGATAAATAAATATCTCTGTCCATCCACTCTTTGCTTCCAGGTGTCCATTCTCATCTGCTGCCGATTCGATAGTACGACAGCTTGTGGTTCCGACACAGATGACTCGGCCACCGGATTCTTTCGCCTTATTAATCTTAGCCGCCGCATCCTCGTCAATCTGGAAAAATTCCGAATGCATATGGTGATCTGTAATTTCATCCACTTTAACAGGGCGGAAAGTTCCAAGTCCGACATGCAATGTGACTCTGGCAATGTCGATTCCCTTTTCCTCAATTTCTTTCAAAAGCTCCGGTGTAAAATGAAGTCCTGCTGTAGGAGCAGCTGCAGAGCCTGTATGCTTTGCATATACAGTCTGATAGCGGTTTTTATCCTGAAGCTGATGGGTAATATATGGCGGAAGGGGCATCTGTCCAAGCTGATCTAATATCTCTTCGAAAATACCCTCAAAAGAAAACTGAATCAGACGATTTCCTTCCTCTACAATATCTACAACCTCGCCAACCAGGAGCCCTTCCCCAAAACTAATCTTTGCACCTACTTTTGCCTTCTTTCCAGGCTTTACGAGGGTCTCCCAAATATTATTCTCTTTTCTTTTTAATAACAGTACTTCTATTTTTGCATCAGTTCCAACTTTAGAACCAATCAATCTCGCCGGAATCACTTTTGTGTCGTTGATCACAAGACAGTCCCCTTTTTTCAGATACTGTGTAATCTCTTTAAACACATGATGGGAAACAGCCCCGGACTCCTTGTCAAGGACAAGGAGCCTGGAGCTGGAACGATCCTCTAACGGATCCTGTGCAATCAATTCCTCCGGCAATTCATAATAAAAATCCTGACGTTTCATAGATTATGAATCCCTTTCTACTTCTTCCTGATGGTCAGGAACTTTTTCTTCATTATTATTACTTTCTGCAATATTAATACTTTCATACGGAGCGTCCCAAGGCATAACCTTATTCTGTTCCATCTCATATGAATCCTTAGATCTTTCTGACGGAAGATTTATCTCTTCCGTCTTTTTATATATTTTTACCTTTTTGGCATAGATTACACGGGTATCTGCTAATATATCATGGAGTCCTCTCTTCTCGCCATCAATTCCGGCCAGAATATAACCAATTCCGCAAATTACGCCACATAAGAACCTTCCCACAGTTTCCCGATATATAACATTCAGTAGACTTAGTTTTTCCTCTCCATCTGCACGGACAACCTTCAGGTTCATAAGTCGTTTTCCAATCGTTGTCCCTGTATAATAGGTAAACAAAATGAAATACAGCGCTTCCATAACATAAAGTACAATATCTTTCAGATTATACTGAAACAATAGATTACCTCCGAGGGCAGTATCTTTTGCTGCACTCATTACTCCTAAAAGGATCAGTCTCACAATCAAAAGCCCCACAAAGACAATCATGCTGTCGATCAGATAAGCTGCAAGTCGTACCCAGAATCCTGCATATGTAACTTCATCTTTATTGTAACTGTTCTGCATAGTACATCAGCACCCCGCTTTCTTTTTCGGCTGCGGTCTCTGTCAGTATCTGTGCTTCTGATTTCGGAACCAGCTCGGAAGCTTTTGAAAACAATTCTGCCAATACATTCGTCTGCGATTTGGGTTTATAAAACTCATCTGTTCCAAACTCCGCACTCATTTCAGCTTTCATATCCTCATACAAACTGATTTCATCAATGAGCCCATTTTCTTTCGCTTGTTTTGCAGAATAAGTACGCCCATCAGCCAGCTTCTTTACAGCCTTCTTTGACATATTTCTTCCTTCTGCCACTTTTTCCACAAAACTTTCATAACATTCATCTACCTGAGACTGATAAATTGCAATCTGCTCATCTGTCATCTGACTACTGTCTTTATTTTTTCCACTGGTTATACTTACATAACGTATTCCCAGCTTCTCGTACAAACCTGTCATATCATATCCGGACATGATCACACCAATAGAACCGGTTGTTGTATTAGGATTTGCATAAATCTTATCCGCTGGCATCGATATCATATAGCCGCCTGATGCCGCATAATGCGCCATATAATCCCAGATTGGACGGCCCGTTTCTTCTTTGTATTCCATAAGTTTCAGATACAATTCCTCAGACTCATAAACTGTCCCACCAGGGGAATCTACATATAGCAGAATCCCCTTATTATTGGAATCGCCCATTAATTTATCAATATAATCCAGTGTTGTATTGTGCTGATACCCTTCTGATGTTTCAAAAAGATCTGTCTGCGTCTGCTCCTGAATAGTACCGGACACCTCGACAATTGCAATATAATCTTCCTTCGGAGCATCAAACTCTGTTCCATCTGTAAGTGTCAATACTTCTTTTACACCTTTATCCAGTGTTCTCTGAGCAATGGTATTCGTCAGCACACTACTTATCCCTATCACAATAAACAGCGCTGCTGCTACTACCAGACCGATGATCTGTTTTTTATTCATATGTTAATCCTCTTTTCTTATTTACGAAGCTCAATTCCCATGCCTTCCAGTGCTTTTACAATTCGATCCATGGCTTCCGTAATTTCCGCCTCAGACAAAGTCTTATCTTTTGCTCTGAATACGATAGAATATGCTACTGATTTAAAGCCCTCTTTAATCTGAGAACCTTCATAAATATCAAACAGAGCATAGCTCTCTAAATAAGCTCCACCCTTCTTCTCGATAATCTCTTCTACCTGACCGACAAGGATCTCTTTTGGCATTACCATACTGATATCGCGGTTTACAGCCGGGAATTTTGCAATCCCTGTATACTTTCTGTCAAATGTTGCGCGTTCCACAATTTCCGGCATGTCAATAACTGCCACATATGCTCTTGTTCCAATACCATATGTGTCTGCTACATCCGGATGAATCTCTCCAAGATATCCTACAACTTTTCCATCATAAATAATATTTGCCTGACGTCCTGGATGAAGGAACGACTTTCCTGCATTCGGATCATAAGTTTCTTTTCCACTAAGTCCTACCTTATCAAAGAATTCTTCTACCACACCCTTCATACTGAAGAAATCTCCGTCTCCGTACATTCCAAGTGTAAACTGCATTCTTTCTTCCGGAAGTTCAGTAAGCGGAAGTGCCTTAGGAATATAAATATTTCCTAACTCATAAAGTTTTACATCTTTATTTCTTCTATTATAGTTTGTTGCCAGAGAAGTCAGCATTCCATTTAATGAAGTCGTACGCATAATACTGTAATCTTCTCCAAGCGGATTCATGATCTCAACAACATTTCTAAGTGGAGAATCCTGTGGAATAAGAAGCTTGTCAAATACCTTCGGACTCTCGAAAGAATAAGTCATTCCCTGACTGAACCCACAGAACTCTGCAATGTCACGGGCAATTTCTTCGATTCTGAGTTTAAAGGATAATTTACCTGTAGTAGCTTCTCCCTTCGGAAGAGTAGTCGGAATATTATCATATCCGTAAAATCTTGCAACTTCCTCTGCCAGATCTGCCAAACGGAACAGATCCTGACGGAATGTCGGTGCAATCACTTCACTTGTTTCCTCATCAAATTCAAGATCAATCATTTTGAAATAAGAGAGCATATCTTCTTTGGAAATGTTCGTGCCAAGAAGTGCATTAATTGCATCTGCATCAAATGGAACTCTTACAGGCTCTTTCTTCTTTCCGTATACATCTACCATACCACCGACAACTTCACCGGCTCCCATCTCTTCCACAAGTTGGCATGCACGATTGATTGCTGCCTCAGCATTATTCGGATCAAGTCCTTTTTCAAATTTTCCAGATGCGTCAGTACGAAGGCCAACCTTTTTGCTGGATTTACGGATATTCGTTCCGTCAAAGCAAGCTGCTTCAAAAAGCATCGTATGAACATCATCTGTGATCATGGAGTTCTCTCCACCCATGATTCCGGCGATGCCGACAGATTTTTCTCCGTCACAGATCATCAGAACGGAATCATCCATCTGACGTTCCTGACCATCCAGTGTCACAAATTTCTCATCTTTCTCAGCTCTGCGTACAATAATCTCGCGACCGGCAATGGTATCAAGGTCATAAGCATGCATTGGCTGTCCAAACTCTTCCATAACATAGTTTGTAATATCAACCAGGTTATTAATAGGACGAATTCCAACAGAAGCAAGCCTTCTCTGCATCCATTTTGGAGATGGTCCAATCTTAATGTTTTTAACAACTCTTGCACAATATCTCGGGCAAAGGTCTGTATCTTTTACTGTTACTTTAATGTAATCATTGACATCCTCATCATTTCCTGTCTCTGTCACAACCGGAGGAATAAACTCTTTTCTGAAAGTAGCTGCTGCTTCTCTGGCAATACCGATAACGCTGAAACAGTCTACTCTGTTAGAAGTAATTTCGTATTCAAAAACGACATCGTTAAGCCCCAGTGCCTCTATCGCACTTGAACCAACTTCTACATCATCTTTAAAAATGTAGATACCATATTCCGGAGCTTCCGGATACATATCTCTGTTAGATCCAAGTTCTTCAATAGAGCACATCATACCAAAGCTCTCAACTCCACGAAGTTTTCCTTTTTTAATTTTCACTCCGCCTTCTACACGGCTTCCCGGCTCATGACCACCTGCCACACGTCCGCCATCTAATACAACCGGAACTTTATCTCCTTCTTTTACATTTGGTGCTCCTGTGACAATCTGCACTGTCTCATTTCCAACATTTACCTGACAGATGATCAGCTTATCTGCATCTGGATGTTTCTCAATTTTATCGATCTGGCCAACAACAATCTTGTCAAGGTCAGCATCTAATTTTTCATATCCTTCTACCTTTGTTCCGGAAAGTGTCATTGCATCTGTGTACTCCTGTGCGGTTACATCCAGATCCGGAACATATGCTTTTATCCATGATAATGATGTATTCATGTTAATCTCCCTTTTCTAAATTATTCTACTTATAATTCTGTCGCAGTGCTAAGCTCGATTTCACTCTGTTTCATCTCGCTTTACGGGCTTCGCCCTATACAGTAATCCAGTTATAAAACTGCATCTGTGCAAGCACAAGCAGTTTTTAACTGTCTTTCTGTGCACTGCTCATTGCCAACGCTAAAACTGTTTCAGGAACCTGATATCGTTTTCGTATAACAGTCTCATGTCGTCGATTTCGTATTTTAATAATGCGATACGCTCAAGACCTACACCGAATGCGAACCCTGTGTACTCGTTCGGATCAATACCACACATTTCAAGAACGTGTGGATGTACCATACCACATCCAAGGATCTCAATCCATCCGGAGCCTTTACAGAAACGGCATCCTTTTCCACCACATTTAAAGCAAGTAACATCCACCTCAGCACTTGGCTCTGTGAACGGGAAATGATGTGGACGGAATTTTGTTTTTGTATCTGGTCCGAACAATTCCTTTGCAAATACTTCCAACGTTCCCTTAAGGTCTGCAAAAGAAATATTCTTGTCGATTACCAGTCCTTCAATCTGATGGAAAGATGGGGAATGTGTCGCATCTACTTCATCAGAGCGGAATACTCTTCCTGGTGCGATCATACGGATTGGAAGTTTTCCCTGTTCCATAACACGCGCCTGTACCGGTGATGTCTGTGTACGAAGCACAATATCCTTATTAATATAGAAAGTATCCTGCTCATCCTTTGCCGGATGATCAGCAGGAATATTAAGCTTTTCAAAGTTATAAAGGTCATATTCTACTTCCGGTCCTTCTACAACTTCATACCCCATACCTACAAAGATTCTTTCTACTTCTTCCAATGCTATAGTATTTGGATGGCGATGCCCTACCATATTTTTCTTAGATGGAAGTGTAACATCAATTACTTCTCGTTTCAGTTTCTCTTCGCGAATTGCTCTTTCCATTTTCTGCTTGCTTTCTTCAAGAACTGACTCAATCGCTGCTCTTGTCTCATTCACAAGCTGTCCAACCTTTGGTCTGTCCTCCGGTGCCACATCTTTCATTCCTTTTAATACGGCAGTAAGTTCCCCTTTTTTCCCCAGAAATCTTACACGTACATCATTCAGTTTTTCCGGCACATCGGCAGCTTCAATTGCTCTGAGCGCCTCTTCTTTGATGTTCTGCAATTTGTCTTTCATGATTTTTCTTCCTTTCCTGTTTTTTACAGACGAATCTTCGTAACTTCCTTTATGAAACGAAGTTTTCTTATAGACTAAAAAATCCCCGTCCCTGACATGAGGGACGAGGTATTAACCCGTGGTACCACCCTGATTCCTGTATATGTATAAAAACTATCTGACATACAGGCACTCATTACTGCGTAACGTGCATATACGGTATCTTCTACTATTCCATATTAATTAAAAACATTTTCTGATACAGAGTTTCAAAGATACAGCTCACGTGGGAAATTCAATTGCCATCTGAACCGAAGGAAACTTTCAGCCGGGGATTTCCTCTCTCTGACGGAAAATGGTTCTCTACTTAACACGGTCATTGCTTTTATCTATTTGTACTTATCTATTGTAACATAAGAAACCCTGTTGTCAAGCCAGAAATATTTTATGTATAAAAATCTTAATCACCCTGCAATGCATCGAATCCAGTCGGGTCTTTGACACTTGTATTTTAGAAATATTATAAAGAATCCTTTATTTAAGCC
>JBJFCD010000279.1:0-1583 GCA_051888795.1 Lachnospiraceae bacterium
TTGACCAAACCTATCCTGGTGTTAATACTTATTTTGACAGTCCTGCACGTAGTGATGGCAGCCAGAAATGGGTTGATTTTGCATCTACATACTGGCACGTGGACTGTGTCCGTAAAATGTCCCAAAACGCCTTTATCGACCATTATCAAAACTGGTGCAAACGTAAGAAGTACAACTTCAGTCAGTCAAAAGCTGAAGAAATCTATGGAAAAGCTAAGGAACTTGTTCCTGTACTTCCTAAGGATGACATTACAAAGCTTATTATCAAGCAGGCAGTTGATCAACTTAATAGTGCTTCTACTACCGTTGAGTCACTACGCACACTTATGAATGAAACTGCATCCAAACTTCCAGAGTATCCCATCGTTATGGCAATGAAAGGGGTTGGAACATCACTCGGTCCTCAACTAATGGCTGAGATTGGCGATGTTTCCCGTTTCACTCACAAAGGTGCCATTACCGCTTTTGCCGGTGTAGACCCCGGAGTTAATGAATCTGGAACCTATGAACAAAAAAGTGTTCCTACTTCAAAACGAGGTTCATCTGACCTTAGAAAAACTTTGTTTCAGGTAATGGATTCTTTAATAAAAACGCATCCCCAAGATGACCCTGTATATCAGTTCTTAGACAAAAAGCGTGCTCAGGGCAAGCCTTACTATGTCTATATGACCGCAGGTGCTAACAAGTTTCTAAGAATCTACTATGGACGAGTGAAAGAATATCTTGCATCTCTTCCAGAATCCTAATCATCACTACGATTTTCAGACCAGCACTAGTGTGGTGGTCTTATTTTGATACCCAATTTTCAACCTGTATAAATTTTTCAATGTTCTTCAATTTAGCCTTGACTTTTTATTTGCAGGCTATTTTGGTTATTATAAAATATTTTATCTACATGAATTTCTATACTGTACAGGTGTCATATCAAACATTTTCTTAAACAGTCTGTTGAAATGTTCCACATTCTGATATCCTACGGAAAGTGCAATATTTTCAACTGTCATGTTTCCGTTTTTAAGAAGAACCTTTGCTTTCTTCATTCGTACATATGCAACATGTTCTCCAAAGGTCTTGCCTGATTTATCCTTAATAAATTTAGAAATATACGGCTCCGACAAATGGAATTTCGCTGCAAGGGCCTCTAATGTAACATACTGATAGTTGCTCTGGATGAAATTAATCATAGCTATAAGCCTGTCATCCTTGCTGTTGTCGCTGTTTCCTATGGCAGGAATTTTATTAACCGCAACTGTCAATGCATGGATTGATGCCTTGATAATATCCTCATCAGTTCCTGCACCCCAGTAGAGCTTGCCATCATATGTGATTCCCACATATGCCATAGCTTTGGATGATGAGCCGTGTGAAAGCGCATGTTCTTCGTATATAGACAGTTCGTAGCTTATTCCAAAATACTGCTTTATTGTGTTGCTTACCGCATCAAGACGTCCGTTACCGTTAGCATCAACGATTGTCTTCTTTTCGCCACAGGCGATGGTAACCTCTGCCATAATACCGTCATTCTGCTTGAAATGACATTCGGCAATATTAAAATACGGTGTATATTCCATATAGTTATTTTC
>JBJFCD010000280.1:0-6885 GCA_051888795.1 Lachnospiraceae bacterium
AAAAAATTTGAGGATAAGCTGAATGAAGAAGTTCTGGAAAAAGCAAAGATAATCCACATTAGTTTTGTGACACTGACATAACATCCGCCCACCCATCTTGTAACAACAATATAACATCCTCTATACAGAAACATGGTACGGGGATCGAACCGATGATGCGAGGGAAACACACTGGCTCAGACTCTGAACGACTTGTATGATCAGGATGCCGGAGACAGTGTGCTTTATCTGGTCTTTGATATTCTGGAGGAACAGGAGCTTTATATCACGGTAGTGGAAAGCATTCTCTTCTGCTTTGAGGAATCTTACTGAATCAGGTTCAGGATGAAAAGAATTCCTCAAGCATCCATCGTTTGTTTCGGTTGTCTCCCTCTATATGCAGCTTTCTGTAGATCTGGTTGAGATACTGTTTGACGGTACCTTCAGAAAATCCCATCTCGGAAGCAATCTCCCGGTTACTGAGCCGGGAGGCGGCAAGTTTGGCCAGTTTCCACTCGTTTTCCGTAAGGCAGTCGGGCCTTTGAGAGAGAGAAACACTGTGGGATATGGCGGCTTTGCCTTGCTCCAGAAGATCATGCAGCGAAAAAATGCGGCGGATAAAGGGTTGCTGAGAAGTATCTGCCACCTGTTCCAAAAGAGGTCGGATAAATGATCCGTTTTCAGCAAAAGGAACCGCCAGTCCGTCTTTTTCTCCGATAGATAAGGCTTCCAGAAGATGTGAGAGAGCCTTATTATAGTCGCCGAGACGGTAGAACGAGCCTGCCAGCTGGATTTCAAGATACAAGGTGCAAAGAAGGTTAGGATATATGGAAAAACGGCTTCGAAACTCCGGCTCCAAAGCAATGAGCCGGGTAAAATTACCCTGTGCCATCAGTACCTGTCCATATGTCATATAAAGCATTGGCATAGCCGGATGGAGTACCAGAGCGCTTTCCAGTTTTCCGAGGGCAATCCATTCGGGGATTCGTTCCGGAACTCCGAGAAGAGAATCCAGAAAAGCATCACACATATCCAGCGTATTCAGCGCCATACTCTGAAGCTTCTGTTTTAGGGTATTGCGCTGGTCTGTTTTCAGCTTTTCCAGAAGATCATGGTCTCCCTGGAAAAGCGCCAGACGCATTTGCAGAAAATCTTTGCAGAGAAGCATTCCCCATTGCTGTCTGGCGGTTCCCGCAAGCTCTGCCCGTGAAAGTGGAAGCTTTGTAGCGGCAAAATTTCCCTGAAGAAAACGGGCTTCGGCTTCGGTCAGGTCTTCCGCTCCGCTTCCGTGTCCGTCTGTGAGCCGATAGTAAAAAGGCATGCATTCCTTCATATCAGCAATAACCTGTTCCAGACTCTCTGGGGTACGGTAATACATGGCAAGTACGCTGGGAGAGCCGAAGGTCCAGGATCCGCTTCCACCCATGGAGGTGGTTTTCCGGGTCATAAACTGCAATGCTTTTCTGTGATGGAGGCTCATCCCCTGAATATCATTGTATTTTAGAAAGCTTAAGATCACCTCACATTCACCCAGGAGATTTCCCTGCTCTTCGGGGTTCAGCTGCGGGTTTTCTAATACACTTTTCAGGAAAAAATCCTTCAGTTTCAGCATCTCCGGAATCCTACGGAAAGTATACAGACGTCGCATGAAAATCAGGATACCGAAAGGGTGGTGTGACAGAATATCAGGGGGACATTTTGCCAGCCAGCGAAGCACCTCTTCCTGATGCTGGATATTCAGCGCGTATCCACGGCTTTCTTCCACTGCGTTCAGAAGAGCTTCATAGTCATCGGAAAGAGCAAACCATAAAAAAGCATCCTCATAATAGCCCTGCTTCTGATACCATTTTCCCATTCGTACATAATAGAGATTCTGCTCCTTTTGAGGAAGTTTTTCGAACATCTGACGGGTACAGCTTTTCAGCATATGATGGCAGCGAAATGTGTCGGGATCAGGAAGCCGGCTGATGAAAGAGTTGTTTTCTGTCAATTGTTTTAAAAGGATCCGGGCAGTTTCGTCTCCCCATAGATAAACAGCCTGTTCTCCCGTGAATTCGTCTGCCATTCCCAGGATTGTGAGCAGTTTCTTTTCTTCGTCTCCAAGCGGTTCCAGAAGAACATGATAAATGGTGTCATAAATGCTGGCACTGTCGAGAATAAAATGGCCAGAGGAAAGATAAGAGACCAGATTTAGATAGACACAGGAAAACCAGCCTTCTGTGGCCCGGTGGAGAATGTTCAGGGAATCTGTGCTTAGCCTGAAACCACAGAGTGTGCAGTAGTTGTTCAGTTCCTCTGGGGTAAGGCTCAGGTCATCGGTGCCAATTTCAAGTATGCGCTGGCCAAGTATTAATTTTTCTCCCCGGGAAAAAACAGGGTTCCTGCTGACCAGAATGAGGTGAAGGCAGGACGGAGCGTGAAGTGCCAGGGAGAAAAGCAGTTCAAAGACTACCGGGTCAGACAGAAGGTGAAGGTCATCGAGAAAACAGTAGAACGGCCGGTCTTCTGTGAGCGCTTCATTGACCAGTTCCAGAAAAAAGGAGCGGGAGTTTTCATCTGTGGGAAAGGGAAGTTCTGACAGCTCATCAAAGATCGCTGTTCCGAAAAAAAGCCGACAAAAACTCTTCCAGAACAAAGTGAGATTATTCCCATAAATACTTTGACGGCGTACGAGCGCCCCCTCTGCCTCTGCTTCTTTGAGAAAGCTGGAGACAGCTGTCGTCTTTCCGTAACCCATGGGAGCTGTCACAGTGGTAACTGTATATTGGGAAATATCACAGAGCACCTTTTTCAGGCGGTCTGAAATATACGTGATATTAAGATGGGGTCTTGATTTCATGTGCACCTCCGGTTGTAATGATCGGGGATATGGAAAGCTCCCCTGCGTTTTCATAAAGCAGCCGTTAAAAAATTCGGGACGGCTGTTCTTCTTTAATCATACACAGAATCAACTGTTTTGGCAAATGGATTTTTAGAACCACAGGAGCCCATGAAAGAAAGGGCCGCTTTCGCTACATTTAAAACCAATCAGTAGCGAAAGCGGCCGCACAATAATCATATTAAGAAGCGGATACCACTTTCAGTTTAGCATCATCAAGATAATCAAAGTAGTCCAGTTTTTTAGTAAAGGTTTTTGATTTACCCCGGGGGATGGAAGAATTGACATTAAAATATCCATTAACTTCTTCGTTTAAGATACCACTGTAATATATTTTCACCTTTGTCAGATTTTTGGAGGAGTTATTTGTTATGGTATATTCGAGGCAGGCTTTGGAACCATCCCAGTAGGAGCGCTTCAGTGTGATCTTCACGTCCTTCAGGGAGAATTTCTTATTGATTTTAACCTTAATGGTTTTTTTCGTACCATTGTTGAAGGTAACGACCACTTTGTCTGAGGTGGAGGTGCCGGAAAAGTTTTTGTTTGCGGTCAGTGTCAAGGATCTGGCGTTGGAGGAAATCTTCACAGACAGACGCCCTTTTGTGCTGGTTGCTTTTTTGATATAGATACCATTTGAACTTTTGTTCGCGGAAACAGTGCGGCTATCTCCTTTATTCAGGGTTACAGAGGACGCAAGAACAATCTTGGGTTTGGAAACCTTGACACGTATAGAAAATTTCTTCTTTCCACAGGTAAAGGTGAGGACAGCAGAACCGGTTTTTTTGGCGCGGATAATGGGCTGATTACCGCTTTTTCCTACGCTAACGACACTGCTCTTGGAAGACTTCACCGTGTATTTGGGAGTTCCAAGGATCAGGACTACTCCTTTAGTCGCAAGATTCATCTTTGTGCCAAGAACACAGGAAATGCTGCTGCGTTGCCGACTGATGGTGGATGGATTTACTGTTACCTTGAAAGAAGCGGATTTTCCATAAGCATTGGTCACCGTAATCGTGCACTTGCCGGTCTTTTTCAGCGTTATTTTTCCGGTGGAAGAAGAGACAGATGCTACAGAGGAATTGCTGGATGTAGCTTTTACAATTTTATAATTACCCTGTTGATTTGCAACTATTTCGGTGAGATAAAAGATATAATTGACATAGCCGGAAACACTCGTTTTATTCAGTTTTACACTGGGTGAGACACCGGATTCCAGAGAAACCGATGCGGTCACTTGGAATTTGACGGAATATTGTACATCGTAGATATCTTCCACTTCACCTAGTTCTGTAAAGATCGATTCGATGTCGTCTGAGTACGGAAACTCGACCCAAAAGTCAAAGTCATTCAGATCTTCTGCTGTGACGGAGGAGATGGTCTTCGAGAAGGAGCTGACCAGTTCGTCATCGCCATATACTGGGGAGAGATCTTCATATGTACTGAGACAAATGATGTTCGTTTCCTTATTGAGCCGTTTCAGCATCTGGGAGTCTGTGATACTGACCGGATGTGTCTCAAATTCAGAGTCGTAGTAACTAAAACTTACGCTGTTGTAGACAGGGGTAATGGTGATTGCAACTTTGTATTTGTTATTATCTTCTGCCAAGTTATCGGTAAATCCCAGATTTGGCGTAATCGTCACAGTGTCCCATTCATCCACGTTATAGGTTTGAGTGGTATAGGAAACTTCTTTCAGCGTTTCACTGGCGCTGGCGTCCAGTCTGCATATGCCGAAAAACATCAGAATGCAGAAAAATGTTAAAAATAATAATGGTTTCTTTTTCATAGAAACCCCTCCTTTCTTTTTCTGATATTATTGTAACAGAGGAAAGGAAGAGAAGCTATTAACCTAAGGTTAGGTTCGTGGTTGTTTCATGAAAGATAATAGAATCTGCCGCCCCATTTTGTAGCAATGCCTTGACATCCTCGGGGCGCTTTGTGTGAGGGATAGTATATCAATATTGTTTTGAAATCTTACATAAATTTAACGAAAGTATTCCCTGGATTTGACACAAACGACTTATACTCTTCTATAAAAAAGGCACAATGCTTTTTGGGGAAAGGAACCTTACAGATGAAAAAAGAAGAGAAAAAGTTGAAAAAAATAACTAAAGTACCATATATGATGAATAGAGAACTGTCATGGCTTAAATTTAATGAAAGGGTATTAAATGAAGCGGGAAATCCAGGAGTACCTCTGGCGGAACGTCTGACATTTGCAGCTATTTATCAGTCAAATCTTGATGAATTTTACAGAGTGAGAGTTGGCACTCTCATGGATCAGATGGAGTCCTCGGAAGTGGTGAGGGAAAATAAGACTAACATGACCAGTGAAGAACAGGTAAAAGCAATTTTGAAAGCCACGAGAGAATTAGATATGAAGAAAGCAGTGATATATGAACAGCTTTTGGGAGAACTGGAGCCGAAAGGAATACGTCTGATTAATTTTAATAAATTGTCAGCAGAAGAGGGAAAACTTCTGGAAACATATTTTGACCAGGAAATTGCACCATATTTATCAGCTAATATTGTAAGTAAACAACAGCCTTTTCCGTTTTTGAAAAATAAAGATATTTATGCGGCAGCGCTTTTGGAGACAAAAGGAGGAAAAACAAAAATAGCTATTATTCCTTGCAGCAATAATGTTTTTAGGCGTTTGATAGATATCCCGACCAGAAAGGGAACTTTTATGCTTTCAGAAGAACTGATCCTTCATTTCCTTCCTAAAATGTTTAAAAATTATGTGGTGAAGGAGAAATCTCTGCTTCGTGTTACAAGAAATGCAGATATAGATACAGAGACAATTTATGATGAAGACCTGGATTACAGAGATGCAATGGAAAATCTGATTAAACAGAGGAAAAGAATGAATCCGGTACGAATGGAATTATCCAGAAAACTAAATAAAAAAATGATAAGTTCCTTATGTAAGAGCATACAGGTAGAAAAAGATCATGTGTTTTTGTCCAGAGTTCCATTGGATATGTCTTTTGTATTTGCTATTCAAAGTTACCTGAAAAATATAAATCAGGAGAATCTTTTTTATCAGAGGCGGACTCCCAGAATGACGCCGGAATTGGATGAAAAGAGTCATTTGATCCCTCAGATTATGAAAAAGGATGTGTTGTTGTCTTATCCGTTTGAAAATATCAAATCATTCATCAATCTCCTTTATGAAGCGGCAAAAGATGACACTGTTGTTTCTATAAAAATGACATTGTATCGCCTTGCAGATAAAAGTCAGATTGTAGATGCACTGGTTGAAGCGGCTGAAAATGGAAAAGAAGTTGTCGTGCTGGTAGAGCTTCGGGCACGATTTGATGAAGAAAGCAATATTGAGTATTCCAGAAAACTGGAAGAGGCAGGCTGCAGAGTGATTTATGGACTGAACGGGTATAAAGTACATTCTAAGCTATGTTTGATTTCCAGAAAAACAGAAAACGGAGTGTCCTATATTACGCAGATTGGAACAGGAAATTATAATGAAAAAACTTCTGCCATGTACACAGATCTGTCATTGATAACAGCAAATCAGGAAATTGGAAAGGAAGCAGCCGATGTTTTTGCGGCACTTTTAAGGGGTGAAACAGTGGAAGAGGCAAATCTTCTTTTAGTGGCTCCGAAATGTTTGCAGAATAAAGTCCTGGAGATGATTGATGAAGAAATCCTTCATGCGAAACAGGGCGAAGAAGGCTACATTGGAATAAAAATCAACTCTCTGACAGACAAGGTGATCATTGATAAATTGGTAGAGGCGTCTCAGGCGGGAGTAAAAATAGAAATGATTGTCAGAGGAATCTGCTGTCTGATCCCGGGAGTGGAAGGCTATACAGAGAATGTGAAAGTAGTGAGCATTGTTGGACGTTTTCTGGAGCATTCCAGAATTTACCGATTTGGTACAAAAGAAAGAGAAAAATTATACATTGCATCAGCTGATTTTATGACACGTAATACGGTTCGCCGTGTAGAAGTAGCGGCGCCGGTTCTTGATGAAAAACTGAGAGAACGTCTTGACTGGATGTTTGAAA
>JBJFCD010000281.1:0-1572 GCA_051888795.1 Lachnospiraceae bacterium
CCCTAACTTTCGACAATTAAGTAATATGAATCTTTAGCGCATCAAGCAGCTTCTGGGTTTTACCGGAGATTTCGCCGGTAACCCAGGAGCTGTTCATTTTTACAGCGTGAATGTATTTGAGGTGTATCAGGAAGTCGGAAACAGAATACTTGGAAAGGAGGTTAGCAGATTTCAAACGGGTATAAATCGCATAAACGAGCATAAGAGAAATGTGGTTAATAAAAGCCCAAGCTTCTACGGAATAAACACTTTGCAGATAAGTATGATCCTGTTCAAGCAGATTCTTGAGAAAATCAAACGACTGCTCTATTTCTCCGCGCGCTTTATAAAGATGGAACAGATTTTCTGGGGTGTCCTCAATATTCGTTCTGAATGCGATTACTCCAAAATCATATTGCTTTTCCATAAAGGATTCCACGGAATAATCCTCACAGTTTTCATCGATACGTCGAATGTAGTCTTTTTCTTCCTTGTTCCTCAAATCAGAATCCAAATAAACAAAGATATGCTTTCCGTCAAGAAAATAGGAATAATACCATATTACACGATTGTTAAATCGAAAATGCCCATCAAAATCGGCCTTATTTCCTGTCTTTAATTTCTCTCTTTGGATGGCACCGTTATTTCGTTTCAGAGGGACAATGTACTTTAGTCCACCGTCGTCCAGCATTTTGAAATTTGCTTCTGAGCCAAAGCCTTTATCCGCAACTACAACCATGTTAGAGATAGCAGATTCCTGTACACACTGTTTGAAAGCGGAAACATCACGAATATTCCCTGGTAAAACACGATAGTATCCCGGAGTATGAGAACAAGCGGAAAAAGCATAAAGCAAATTGATTTGCGGGTCAAACTGGCGGTGGCTGTTGTAGCCGAGTCTGTTAATATCCATATTATCAGAATTGCTGATGATATTGGTTCCATCAAACAAAACATACTGCTCTTTTGACAGATACTCTTTCATGAAACCAACAAACTGCGGTCTCTTCGTTCCCAATTCCTGTAAGAAAGCAGTCAGTGATGCGGAAGACATCGGAATATCTCCATAAATCTCAGACAGGAAAGAGCGTTCGTATAAAAACGAAGCTCGCTTAAATGGGCATTTCTCAATGACTCTCAGTACTGCCAGAGAGAAAATCCTGTCTGCTTCGCCGGGAAAATACTCCTTCAGTTTCTCATAAATGTCCTTGCCAATGCGACTCAGGGTAGTGCAGGCACCATACTCCTTTGTAGCCACTTCTGAAACAGACTGCTGCTTCTTCTCCTTCGGAGGTATCAATCCATCTTCTGTGATCCGGCCAAGATACTTGCCTGTTTTCTTTCTGGCTCGTTTCTTTTCAGGATCCCAAACAGAAGTTGCTTCATAAAGGTAATACTTTCCATGGATGCAGGAGATGTTTGTTCCGGGACGTTTTTGCTTCTCGACCCATTCAGGATATGCCATATCGGTCCCTCCAAAATATTACTTGGTACGTAATATGATTATAACATATCCCAGTCGAAATTGCAAGAAGATTTCTGCTATTTTGACTGGGATAGTTGCTATTTCTATAACTTTTTATTGCCTTTTTT
>JBJFCD010000282.1:0-6875 GCA_051888795.1 Lachnospiraceae bacterium
CAATCATCAATATAAGCTACCACTCCCATAGAAGAACATTCCTCATCAATAATGAATCCATTTGAACCGTTGTATAGTAAGAATACCGTGTCACTAATCCATTGAACAGAGCAATCCTCAAACGTTGCATATGATTCGTTGGCATATTCCAGAAGATTTATCTTTGTTCTAACTTCACCGGTTGCGCTATCGTAAGCCACCAATTCACATTCTTTAGATTCTTTATAAATTACCCATAGCAAAGAACCATCTTTAGAAAAGAAAATTTTTTCGCACTCTCTTTCCAACTCAGAATTTTCTTCTGTAAACAGTACCTTTCCTTCAGTGTCAAATACTAACAATTTTTCATCCATCTCCGAATTATCCGGGATACGTTCTATATACACAATTGCGTTAATATTTTCTTCTTCATTCACTATATGGGATATTATCTCATAAATTCCCTGATCCGTCATGATAACAGAAGGTATATTTTCAATTCTCTTATTTTCTAAATCAAAATTCACAAAACGAACACTTGCTTTATCACCCTCCTTTGTATAATTATTTTTTTCAATTCCCAAAGAAATCTTTTTGTTATCATCACTTAAAACCATAGAATCTGATAAATACGCCTCTATCTCATATTTTGTTTTAGCTTTTCCATAGTCCTTCGTAAAATCTTCAGATGTAAAGTAATTATCGCCTTCATCTTCTTCCAAATCAATTTCGCACAACAACTCTACTGAGTCATCTTCCGGATACCATTCATAAAGATTCAGCCCATTGTAAGAAACTACATCATAAATTGAAATATCTTCTGCTTTTCCATCTTCTCCTTCCGATACCCGATCTGCATAATTTGTTGTAATTGACTTTAACGTCAGGCAGAAAACTCTTCCTTTTTCAAATACTACATCCTTAATTTCTTCATCTTCATCCCACGGAAAATCACAGGACATAACTGTACCCGCCTCTATATCAAATGTATATATCGCAGAAATACTTTTATCAACAACAGAGCCTTCATAATATAGATAAAAAATATTATAGTCCTCTGAAAAGCCCAAACATTCAATACGATAATCTTCCAAATAAGAACCATTATTCAATGGAAGTTCAAACTCGTAAGACTGTGCATTGTTACAATCAGTCAAATATAAAGTGTGCTCTTCAATCATATATGCCCATCCATTTTCGAGTGGCTCATAATACCCAAATATATTCCTATCTGTTTTATTTACTATCATTTTTTGATATGTTGAATCCGCTTTTTCAATCTGATATTTTATGATTGCTTTCGGGGAATTCAGTCTTATACCTACATCAGTATACTTTGTCGTATAATAATAACCGCCTGCATATTTTAAATCAACAATATTGTTTGAAAATAGAGCCTGATAAATAACTGTTTCTTTTCCTGATTGAAAACTACTATTGTATTCGCACCATGAAAAATAACCATTACTATGAATCGCACATATCATATCTTTGTTCGATATATCCAATGCAACAATCGGATCTGAATACTCAATCTCCTGTATCATCTGACCATCTTCATACGAAAGCGCAACTACGGTATCATAGCAAGCAGCAAATACTACTTTTCCGTCAAACGAATCAAAAGGAGATTCTATGACTTTAATCATCTCATGATACGAACGTCCGGCATTTTCAACAGACGTACTCCACTCCTTTCTCCCATTTGAAATATTATAACTGTAAATGGTTGTTTCGCCAATGTAGTCAATATTCTGATTATTAACAATGGCAGTTTGTGCGTCACTTCCCATAATCAGAATATGATCTCCGGAAATTCTCATTTTTCGAATTGAGTTAATACTGTCTTCCAGTACTGTTACTGTATGTTCTTTTAAATCAGTTATATATATATAATTAGGATAATCATAGTATCCGCCCGAACTTTCCCACTGCGAGGTCGTAAATGCAACATATCTGTTATCTGTGGAAAATGCCATTTCATCTCCCATCTCCGGTATTTGATATTCGTCCTTCATATATTCTTTAATATCAGGATTTCCTTGCACAGAGTATTCATAGCTGTCACGCACATCTCCGGTATCGACATCAAGAATATATAGCTTGCCGGATATCGCAACAGCCAATAACGTTTCATCATCCGACAAAATAACAGAAATCTTGTTCTCTGCCTCTGACTCGCTAACCAATTCGGAGTTTGTCCAAATTTCCTCTCCCGTAAGATAATTTACACAATATACAGAACCTTTATCATCACAGTAAATAATCTGTTCTCCACTTTTCACAAAAAAATCTTCCGGAAAACTCATGATATAATGATCACTTGGAACATTGATAGTTTGAACAAGTTCAAATGTATCAGCAGCTCTCACCCAAATTGTTCTCCTATTCGAAGTGAAGAAATATTCTCCTGATTCATCAAAACAATATTCACTTTCCATATCATCAGTTAAACTAAAATAATCTACCGGCGTAACTGTATTCTGCACATCGTAATCAGATTTGTAAACATTGAGAACATTAGTCAGCAAATACACTGCATCTGAAAGTATTGGCCGATCATTCGTTTCATCGGGAAGCGCCATTAACAGTTTTTCTATTGCCCCAATAATGTTATTGTTATTATCTATCAGCTCTTCCGCTTCCTTCACATAATATTCAGACTGACTTAACAGATTTCGATTATATTCCTCAGAAAGTTCGGCAGCCTGATTCGAGATAATCTTTGCCTGTCTGTATGCATAAAATGAAAAAGCAAGCGCAATAGTCATAAAAATGGAGGAAATACAGGCAATCTGCTGATAGTGATAAATTTTTTGACGCTGCTTCAAAGAATCAAAGGTAATGCCAAGCATAGGTGCAGCTATCTTTAATAACGCATCTCCTTTAAGTTTCTTTAAGACATCTTTTAAAGTACCACCCCTTGCATCAGCTGCCAAAACCTCATTATCACCGAGCAGTTGAGGCGGAAAACTCATTTCCGGTTCCCCTGAGGTGAGAATTGCCAAAACTCTGGAACGATCATGAAACTTTAAAAAAGTATCGATTTCAAGCTTCACCCAGGGAGACAAAGGTGTTTCCGGAGAGCAAATAACAATTAACCATCCGGAGTTTTTCAATGCATCGCAAACCTGCTCACCAAAATCCGAACAACTTGATAATTCTCCCTCATCTACAAATACCCTCTTAAATGGATATCGCTGACCAGGCACCTTACGTGGCACACGAAAATGTTCCAGCTGTCTCTGAAGCATACGCGCAACCGCAGTGTCAGTTTCTCCATGTTTATAACAAATAAAAGCATCATATGAAACTGACGCGAGATCACTCCTGTAAGGCTGCAATGCTCTGATAAACTCTGTCACATCTTCCAGCATTTCATCTGCGGACCGGTATCTCTTTTCAGGATCTACTTCCAGTGCATGAGCAATTATTTCCTGCATTCGATCAATCAAATGCCTGGGGCAGGAAATCTTTCGCAATTTAAAATTTGTCAAATATTTTCCAGATGTATTATGTATCAGATAATTGACATCAAACCGTTTACCTGTTAACAAATAAAGAATTAAACATCCGACAGAATAAATGTCCGCTTCCGGGCCAAGCTGCAGCGTTCCGTCATTATGAAGTATTATTTCCGGTGCCGAAAATCCCTGCGTGATAAAAATAACCTTATCAGAGATGACATTTGTTTTCCCCTGTATCAATTCTCTGGCTGACCCAAAGTCTATCAACGTTACAATATCACTTTCATCTTCAAGCGTTCCTTTTAAAAATATATTTCCATCCTGAATGTCTAAATGCAAGAAACCTGCATTATGTATCTCTCTCAAAGAAAACAATAGTTGTTTTATAATATGAAAGGTCTGAATCGGAGTCAGTGCTCCATATTCTTCAATGTAACTATGAAGAGACTTCCCCTTAGAGGAAAGCGATTCCATAACAGTATACGTGTTTTCCACTTTACAATCTCTTCCTGATGATTCAGAAATACCGTCATCATAAGTTGGAATCTGTATGTTTGCACTCGTGCCTGACTCTAATATAGGCAATAATCTGGAACCGGTACGGTAAATTGTCTGTGTAATATCCTTTTCATTCAGCTGCATTTCCTTTACACGATTCAGATAATAAATTTCCCCGGGATCCGCTTGTTCCGGCAAAATTTCTCCATTTTCATTTCGTATAAAAGTATGCTCAGCAGAAACCGGATAACACTCTTTTAATGCATATTTTATACCATCTCTTATGATTTCACCATTCTGCTCATATATTCTTTCAACCGGATAAACAATGCTTCCCCCACCATTTCCAATTGGTTCCCCTATAATCTCATAGGTATTACCGCAAGGAAGCGAAACTCGAGTACCGATTTTTAAATAGCTTCGTTGATTGAACATATTGTTTCCTCTTAATGTATTTTTCTCTTCTTAATAAGTGACTCACACAATGCAGCATATGTATATGCCGGAATTCCCAGATCTTCTACACTTGCAATAATAGACAACATCATACTTTGCTCCATAATATGCGGTGGATAAAAGCCGGGTAACAGCGCCTTATCCAAAACCAGACTTACTGTTTCTGTAAAATCCGCGAAATTACTCTGTAAATCAGCCATATCATTTTTAATTGGCTCTTGTTCCCAACATAAGTTAAACCCATACCACAGAAGATGTAAGACATCCCCTTTCTCTACCTGCATATTTCCCATTAACAGCTCCTGCACACGATTTCTGGAGGCATCTGGTCTCCCCGCCATAATAAGACGAGGTAATCCGTTCTCATCGGACGACACCGTCCGCCATGCCTTTGCACGGTCGGGAGCGGAAGTATACATATCCTTATTCTTTGTGAGTAATTCAGCGCTCAGATTATTACATCTTTTCTTATCCGCCAGACATTTTTCTGCCTTTTCTCTATAAACGCTGTTTTTGCTGCAAATTTCATTTAACTGTTGGATAAAAGTGTTTCGGTCAGGTACCGGTATAATTCCAACACTCATCTCATAAATATAAACTGCTAACTTTTGATAAATGTGTGATGCTGTCCGCGATGGTAAATCAAGACACGGAGCCTGATAAATTAACCAATCAATAAATTTTTCTTCCTGCTCATCAGGTCTCAGAGACCACTTTCCAACCTTTTCAATCAAAGAACTCCCTGCGGTCTGTGTCCAATCAATAACGCGATTCGACACATCCAATTTATCTATTTCTTTTGTCAGTTCAGTATACTTCTCTTTAATTACTTCAGCTTTCTGCCAGCTTCCCTTTGACAAAAAAACATATGCTTCTATCAAATCAGATGAGGAATTATAGCTAAAGCCATCTTCAAAATCAAAAACCCGAAGAAGAAACCACTCCATTTCATTAATTGTAAACCCTAACATATGTCCCAGCTTTAAGGCTTCCTCCCGTGACAAAAGAGTTTTACTTTCTTTTATTACTTTTGTTCTTTCTTTCGATGTTGTCTCTTCAGTCAAGGAAAACTTTGCTAATTCCGCGGTTCTTTCCACATCTCTTAAAGCTTTTGCAATCAAATACTCATATAACTCCGGCTTCACATCTGCTTCTGGCTGTGTCTTTGCAATATCGTTCAAAATACATTCATATTGTTTTAATTCTATATCATCAAGATTTTCTGCATGTTCAATGCTTAGTTCCGAAAACAAATATTCCTTTTCATCTGAAGATAAAACAAAACTATTTTTCGTCTCTGCCTCATTTAATCCGCATCCCTGTTCCCGACTATATAAAATCCTCATCAATGCAAAGCGACTGGAAAAAGAATATTCATATGCAATTTTTTCACATTTTTCTTTCCAGCACTGTGACGTTTCATCTTCTGATAAAGATTCAATTGCATCCCAGATTGTATAAATATCCTGATCCAACACATTAAAACATCTGTCTTTTGCTGCTTGCGTGTAGTTTCCGTACATGACCGAAACCCTCCCTCGTCCCTAATCTATGGTTTTAATTTTACCATAATATTATCCTTTTTAGAACACCGGTAATAATCAGCTGAATTGTTTTTTCCAATATTATTCAATTCTTTTTAAAGCAATACATGTAGCATCATCTTCCGGAGAATTTTTTGAAACATGTTCGTATATTAATTCAGGTTTTCCTGATTTCAGTAATTCTTTTCCCCGAAGTAATATATTTCTGCCATGGCAAATACAATCCATACCATCTGACATAATATAGATATTTTTATAGCGTCCGATATTTCCAAATCCAATTCGTAAATGCATTAATGCATCGTCACTTGTTGTCAGCCATGTATATTGAATTGTGATGCCATTATCCGGTGCACTGATCATTTTAACCTCATCCTGGTCGGTAATTCCTATAATACATCCATCTCCAAGGTGAACTATAAAATATTCTCCTGAATCGGGATCTGCACTCCACGCAACTAATGTTGAGGAAAACTCCTCCTTATTAACCCGATATCTTTTTGACAGCCCATTGATACATTTTCTGATAATTTGAACTATTTCATACTTAGTCTCATCAGTGTATATTCTATCCGATAAATATTTTATTCCTTTTTTTTCTACATATTCAGCTAAATCCTCTAATACTGCTTTCCCTCCTGTTACGCAATATCTTTTATTACTCTGTCCATCAGCGATTCCCCAAAATAATAGTTTTTCCGTTTTTCTTTTATAAACTACATCTTCTATCTCTTCCTGATTTTCTCTGTGATTGTTTCCCACAATCTGAATAATAGTATCATCAATTATAAATTTACCTTCCATATCATTTTCCGCCTCTATCTCATATTTTTCCTATATATAAATAGAATACCATAATATTCCCAGCGATTTTTTTACCGATACAAGTCTAAATATATTTAGTATTTCCCTTACTGTTTCATACAATTTA
>JBJFCD010000283.1:0-6874 GCA_051888795.1 Lachnospiraceae bacterium
TATGGGAGATTTTACACATTTTGATCTGCAGGGTAATGCAATTATGGTGGATGTCAGCGATAAAAATGAGACAGTTCGTGAAGCAACTGCCAGCGGAAGGATCCTTATGTCAGAGGAGTGCTTCCGTCTTGTGAAAACGGGAGGCATGAAAAAAGGAGATGTGCTCGGAGTTGCACGGATTGCAGGTATTATGGGGGCAAAGAAAACATCTGAGCTGATCCCGCTTTGCCACATTCTGAATTTAACAGGAGTAGAGGTGGAGTTTGAGCTTTCGCCGGAGATCTGTGCGATTGAAGCAAGATGTACTGTAAAGACAGTTGGAAAGACGGGAGTAGAGATGGAGGCATTGACCGGAGTAAATGTTGCGCTTCTCACCATATACGATATGTGTAAAGCAGTAGATAAGGGGATGATGATTGAAGATATCCATCTTTTAAGAAAATCCGGAGGAAAGAGTGGGGAATGGGTAGCAAAAGAAGAACACTCGGAAAAGCCATCAGGCACAGGAGAGATAAAGCTTTGGTAAAAATATGAATAAAAAATCCGTAAATAAGCAGCAGATATATGACATTGTGAATAAAATATCAATTCGGCCTTGAAATGCGTAAGAAAGTAGGCGTATAATAGGGAACGGACAAAGGAGTCACACAGATTTGGTGTGGCTCCTTTTATGCATTTTGAGAGAAAAGAGGAGATTTAGCAATGAAGGATTATACATTTAAAGTGCCGCAGGACATCGTATTTGGGATGGGATCGTTGAAAAGATTACCGGAACTTCTCGAAAAAAGTGGTTCTAAGAAAATGATGATCATATCAGACAGAGGACTTGAAAAAATCGGTGTTGTAAAAAAGATTACTGATATAGTAGAGAATGCCGGAATAGAAACCTGTTCATTTCTTGACATTTTGCCCAATCCAACTGTTGACATGGTAGATGCTGCAACAGAAGTTTACAAAGAGTCTGGAGCAACAAGTATTGTTGCACTAGGTGGGGGAAGTCCGATGGACGTTGCGAAAGCAGTCGGTGTTCTTGCAAGATATGGAGGCTCCATTACAGAATATGAAGGAGCACATTTAGTACCCGGACCTATTGAGCCGATTATTGCGATTCCTACAACTGCCGGAACGGGAAGTGAGGTTACAGCGTTTTCGGTTATTACAGATACAGAGAGAAATTATAAATTGACAGTATTTAGTTACGAACTTCTTCCCAAATATGCACTTCTTGATCCAGAGATGATTATGTCCGTTCCACCGACGATTGCAGCATCCTGCGGAATTGATGCACTGATTCATGCGTGGGAAGCATACACGTCACTTGGCGCTTCACCGTTTTCGGATGCAATGGCAGAAAAAGCAATGGAATTGATCGGAGGAAATATAAGGCGTTTTGTAGCGAACAGAAAGGATGAGGAGGCAGCATGTGCAATGATGTCAGGAAGCATGTTTGCCGGAATCGCATTTGCGTGGGCCCGACTTGGAAATGTACATGCGATGTCCCATCCTGTCAGTGCATTTTTCGGAGTACCGCATGGGGTGGCAAATTCAATTCTTCTCCCTGTAATTGTAGAATACAACGCTCTTGCGGATCACGGACGATATGAAAAAATATATAATTATATTCGCGAAAAGAAAGAGCCTATTGTAGATTTTAAACCGCAGATGCTTGTTGATGAAATAACAAAACTGAATGCTGATCTTGGAATTCCGAAGAGTCTTTCTGAAGTTGGTGTGACAGAAGATAAGATTCCTCAGATGGCAGAAGATGCAATGAAGAGTGGAAATATTGCTGCAAATCCAAGACAGACAACGCTGAAGGATGTGATTGAACTTTACCATAAAGCAATGTAATAAATATTATAGTGGAAAATTGAATAATTAGTTTTTATCCCACAATGTATCAATTAATTTATCAAATGATACCTGTGGGATTTTTTATCTGAAAAAATCAGTCAATTTACTGACAAATTTGTTAAAATATGGTAATATAATGTAATAGAATCTTAACAAAAGCATGTTTTATTTGCTTATGTATAATAGAAATCAAAGAAGTACGAAAGAGGTGGATATATGGGAAAAGGATTTGTTCGTAAATTGCTTGCATTATCTATCTGTGTATGTCTGGCCGCAGAAAGTCTTTCCTATATACCGGCATTAAATGTCCGGGCGGAAGAAGTATCGGGAACAGAAGAACTGGAAAACACAGGCGAGACAGAGAAAACAGAAATAAGTAAAATTTCGCTTGAAGATGATAAGATTGAAATTTATTACATTGGAATCTCAAGTAAAGTAGAAGGTGATAATAACCAGTATTATTATACAGGGAAAAATATTATCCCGTCTGTGAAAATATATTATTTTAAAGAGATTACTGATGAAGAATTTGAACAGTTGGGTGAAGATAAAAGAAAAGAAGAAAACGGGATAAAATATCAGAAGATTGAACTGGATGCTGAGGAGTACGAGTTCAATTATGATGATATTGGAAAAGCGCTTGGAGAATATAAGCTCATTGTTACTGCATTACCTGACTCTGAAATATGTACAGGTTCCAGAGAGATTCCTTACGAGATCATTGAGAAAGAGCATGATTTTTGTGAGTGGAAGACGACAGTAAAAGAGACTGTACTGAAAGAAGGAGAAAAGGAAAGAATCTGTTCGATTTGCGGAAAGGTTGAAAAGGAGAAGATTCCCAAAACACCGGCTACGATTAAGGTGAATATGACAAAGATTCGCCTGAAGAGAAAGCAGTCTACTACAAAGTTCAAGGTAAGTGGTCTTGTGAAAGGAGATTCTGTAAAATCCTATAAGAGTAGTAATAAAAAAATATTTACTGTGGATAAAAACGGAAAGATAACAGCAAAAAGCAAGAGTGGAACTGCAAAGCTTACTGTTACGCTGATGAGCGGGAAAAAGGCAACAGTTAAGGTCAAGGTGCAAAAAAGTACGGTTAAGACAACAAAGCTTACGGTTAATGCATCGAGTCTCGTTTTGCTGAAGGGTGGAAATTATACACTTAAGTCCAAAATAGAACCACTGACTTCCGGTGAGAAGGTTACCTATAAGTCTTCTAATAAAAAAGTTGCAACTGTTACCAGCAAAGGTGTAATTACAGCTAAGAAAAAGGGAACCGCTAAAATTACGATTCAATCCGGAAGTATAAAAAAGACCTGTAAAGTGCAGGTGATAGTAAAGACGTTTCCAAAAGGAGATACGAATGCATTTTTACAGGCTTGTAAAAAGATTGCTGATACAATTGTGTCTGACGGAAACTGGATATATTATAGTGGCCCCGGTATGAAAAAAAGCTTTGAGGAAGCAAGGAATTATACTCCTCGCCAGACGAGCTGCGCAAATTTTGTGAATTTCTGTATGCAGGAGTTTGGAAGCCTGGAACCGGGAATGGCTTTTTACAGTGATGGAAATGCAAACCTTATCTATCAGGGAAGTTCTTCAAAAAAGAGCGAAACAAAGGCATTAGTCGAAAAAAATTATGATATCATTGACATCGGAGGGAAAAAGGCAATAAATGCCGGATTAGAGCCTGGAGATATCTGTCTCTATAAAGGACATACAAATGTATTTGCGGGATACAATAGCGATGGAGTTCCGATGTGGTATGACGGAGGAAGAAATTCGACATCTGATGGGAAACCTCAAAGCGGATACTTTACTAATATGTATCGTGCAGGGTATTTCAACAGCATGCCGATTTACACGGTATTGCGATTGAAAAAATAAGAAAGAATAAGAAGAAAAAAGAAAAAATGAAAGTATAAGGTGCCTTCTGTGAAAATAGACAAAATAAAGTCTGTTTTCGCAGAAGGCTTTTTTTCTTGTTATGGTCTTTGTTTTTTGATATAATAAGGTTCGTTGTTTACGGAGGATAAATATATGCATAGAAAAATTTTGTTACAGATTAGTATGATCATGGCAATCTGCCTTGTGGCAGAGGCCTTGGTTTCAGTATTGCCATTTGCTTTTCCAAGCAGCGTTGCTGCAATCCTCATTCTTGCTCTTCTCCTCGGACTCAGGGTTATAAAGGAGAAACAGATACAGGAGACGGCGGATTTCATGCTGTCCTGCATGGCACTGGTATTTGTGCCACTGACGGTGGGAGTGATTGAGGATCTTGAGCTTTTAAAAGGGCAGGTGGCAGGATTCCTTGTTGTTGTGTTTGTTTCGCTGATTCTCACATTTCTAGGAACCTATGCATCTGTGCGCATAGTCCAGATGATCACGGGAAGAACAACATCTAAGGGAGATGAAAAAGACTTGCCGCAAAAAGAGGAAGGAGGACAGATTCATGAGTAGCATAACGTCCAGTGCTTTCTTCGGGATTTTCCTTACGGTCTTTAGTTTTTATATCGCCGGAGGGATAGCAAAAAAGGTAAAAACCCCGCTTGCAAACCCACTGCTTATTGCAACGATTATCTGTGTTGTGGTTATGAAGCTTTTGCATATATCCTATGAGGATTATATGGAGGGAGCGCAGTTTGTTTCTATGTTTCTTGTGCCAGTGACAGCGATGCTTGGATTATCGATTTACCGGCAGAGAAAGATATTAAAAGAACAGTTCCTTCCCATTGTTGTCGGATGTCTGACGGGAAGTCTTCTGTCTATGGGAAGTACGGTTATTTTATGCCGCATCTTTGTCCTTCACAATGATATTATGTATTCTCTGCTTCCGAAATCAGTAACTACAGCCATTGCTTTAGATATTTCCGAACAGCTTGGAGGCCTGCGTTCAGTTACTTTGATGGCAGTGATCATATGCGGAATCGGTGGGGCAATCATACATCCAATGATAATTAAAATGTTGAAACTTAAGGATAAGGTGGCTATCGGAGTCGCTTTTGGAACTGCCAGTCATGCAATTGGGACATCAAAGGCATTGGAAATAGGTGAAATTGAAGGTGCAGTGAGCGGAGTTGCCATGGGAGTTGCGGGAATCTGTACGGTTATCATTGCATTATTCATTTAAAAGCGTTAAAATTCTAAATGAGAGATTACGAATGACGAGATTTTATTATGGAGGTACACTATGAGAGTAGCAATACTTACAGCAAATACAGCAGCATACAGAGAACAAGAAGAGGACAAGAGTGGCCAGAGAATTAAGAAAATAATTGAGAGAGCCGGAGAACAGGTTGTTTTCATGAAAGCACTCCCGAATGACAGGAAGGTTCTGTCTACAGTTATGCAGAGAATGGCAGACGGAGAACTGGCAGATCTGATCCTGACAACAGGTGGTGCCGGATGTGCGCCGGATGATTGTACACCGGAAGCTACAATGGAGATTGCAGATCGCCTGATCCCGGGAATTCCGGAGGCAATGCGTGCCCACATGATGTCGCTGACAAAACGTTCTATGCTGAACCGATGTGTGGCAGGAATCAGAGGAAATGTTCTGATTGTGAATCTTCCGGGAAAAGAAGGTGCCGTAAAAGCAGCATTAGAGTATCTGCTTCCTGAAATTCTGCATGCAGTGGAAGTGATCAAAGGAGAAGCTTAAGATGACAGTTACTTATCTGTATCACAGCGGTTTTACTGTTGAGATTGATGACATTATGCTAGTGTTTGACTATTACAAAGGAGAACTGCCGGAGACAGCAAAGGATAAAAAGCTTTATGTTTTTTCCAGTCATTATCATAAAGATCATTTTCAACGCCAGATTTTTGACTGGGCTGATGAATATGATGCCACGTACATTCTCTCAAGAGATATACGCGCAAAAGGACCGGAGGGAAAGACAGTTAAAGTACGTAAAAGAGAAGAGATTGAGATAGATGACTTACAGATAAAGACGCTTCGCTCAACAGATATGGGTGTAGCGTTCTTTGTACGTCTTAAAGGGATTACGATTTATCATGCAGGTGATCTTAACTGGTGGCATTGGGAAGAAGAAAGCCAGGAATATAATGAAAAGATGAAGCGTGATTACCAGAAGGAGATTCTTTCAATCGAGGGAGAACATATTGATGTGGCATTTGTTCCGCTTGATCCAAGGCTCGGGAAAGCTTATGGGCTGGGAATAGATTTCTTTATGAGACATACTGATACCGCACATTTATTTCCTATGCATCTTTGGGGAGGATATAAAAAAATATTGAAATTTACAGAAGATCCTGTTTCGGCGGATTACAGGGATAGGATTATGAAAATCTCCGGAAGAGGAGAGCGATTTGAGATTTGAGGAATATAGAAGAAATCCGGTGAAAACAGATAATCGGTGCGAAAAAGTATGGCAGGAGGAAGTATGAAGGTAACAATCTATACAGATGGTGCAGCGAGAGGAAATCCGAATGGCCCGGGAGGATACGGGACTGTGCTTGAATATATTGATTCAAAAGGTGAACTTCACACGAAAGAATTGTCCCAGGGGTACAAAAAGACGACGAATAACCGCATGGAACTTATGGCAGTCATTGCCGGACTGGAAGCATTAAATCGCCCATGTGAAGTGGAACTGTATTCAGATTCCAAATATGTAGTCGATGCATTTAATCAAAAGTGGATTGATGGCTGGATCAAAAAAGGATGGAAACGCGGAAAGAATGAGCCGGTAAAAAATATTGATCTGTGGAAGCGGCTTTTAAAGGCAAAAGAACCTCATCAGGTAAAATTTATCTGGGTAAAAGGGCACGACGGACATCCTCAGAATGAAAGGTGTGATATGCTGGCAACTACTGCAGCTGATGGAGATGGACTGATCGAGGATGTAGAAATAGTTGATTAAGAATCTTTTCATTGTTTCAGAAAAAGAACTGTGCTATAATACAAAATTGTGAGTAAGACAGGTAATCGCAGCTGCAGACGCCGAAAGGCAGCAGGTGAGGAAAGTCCGGGCTTCACAGGGCAGGATGCCGGATA
>JBJFCD010000284.1:0-28541 GCA_051888795.1 Lachnospiraceae bacterium
CGTTTTTCGGAACACGAAAAACTCCAATGCCCTCAACAGGCTAAAGCCCATAATTAAAAATCCCTGCGCATCGGATAAAATCCGATACAGCAGGGATTCTGTGTATATATTAATGATTTCGGGAATGCTTACCTATATGATAGTCTCTCTTTAATGCATCCATTGTATATCTTGCAGCAGCATCTACGATGATAAATCCAAATGCAATAGCAAGGCATGTTGCGAGAAGAATCATGGTTTCACTGAAAGCCATTTCATTATTTCTGCTTACACATCCATACATCATATAATACAGATTTGGTCCCGGAATGAGCGGAAATACGGAAGCGGTGAGGAAAATGGTTGAAGGAGCTTTGTTGATTCTGGACATTATAAATGCATAAAGCGCTACGAAAACGGATGCGACTAATGTTGCCAGAAAGTTACTCGGCCTGATATAGTATACAAGCAGATAGATACCCCATGTGAAAAATGCGCCTACACTTGAGTACAATACCTGTCTTCCTCTGATCTTGAACCACAACGCAAAACCACTGCACGCAATTGTACAGGAGATAAGCTGGATCGGAACACTGTGATTTAAAATGAATCCTTCGGAAGAAACTCCGTCAAGAAGCAGCATTGCAAGAGCAATTCCAAATGCAATTCCGGCAGCTCCGAGGAAAGAATTCATAATATTTAAGAAACCAGATATAAAATCTCTCTGTAAAAGATCTCTAATTCCGTTTGTTGTACCAAGGGCACTGATAAGGAGCATAACGATTCCGATCATAATTCGTTCCGGATGCTCTCCGATTCCGTGCCGCACCAGTTCTATGATGATCACTTCTGAGAGAAATGACAGGATCATGTTATATACCATAAGATTATTTTCGCGTTTGCTGAGCCAGTTCCCAACGATAACTATCATTAATGATACAATGACAGCAACAATTGCGTCCATAAAGTTACACCCGAAGAAAACGGCAAATCCGGTTCCGCCCATGACACCGGCAAAATATTTTACCGCAGGATGTTGTGCTTTCCTGTTCATGGTTTCCAGATATTTTTCGCGTAAAACTTTTTCATCAGGTTGGTTCTGACAGACATACCGGCAGAGGTTGTTTAAGTAGTCCAGACGGTCAAAATTGATGTCTGCCGATTCGATGTGACGAATCTGGGTGATGATATCACCTTCCGGTGTCTCGACAGTTATCTGAATGTTACTAGGAATGACAAATACATCATAGCGTTTGAAACCATAACTTTTACACATTCTGTATAAGCTGTCCTCTAATCTGAAATTTTCGGCGCCGCTTTGGAGCATTGCTTCGCCAATATCGAGAATTCCCTGTAAAATTCTTTTATAATCCATAGATTAACCCCCACAAATTATAATATTATGTTTAAATAAAAAGGTAGCATATGAATCATATCATTGTTTTTTAAAAAGTCAATCCGTTTTTTATAAAAAATTAATATGATAATTATATAACAATTGATACGGACTTAAAACGTTTCCAAAAACAGAAAGAAAAATCGTGTAAAAGTATTGATGAGTTGTGCAAGTTGTCTATTTGCAGGAAGGATAGTAAAAGCTTTTTTGGGCATTAGAAGGGAGAATGTTGTATATATTTAATAAAAATATTAAAATAGATTGTTAAAATGAGTAAAAAATAGTATAATTTAATAAGATAAAGTGGAATCTTCTTTTTTTTGAAAAAGAATGAAAACGTTTCCATAATCAAAGAAAAAACAAGAGTTTTTCAAGAAGAAACGAAAGGGAAATATTATGACAATTAAAGACATTGCCCGGGAAACCGGATACTCAGTAGGAACTGTTTCCCGAGTTCTTAACAATTCACCTGATGTTTCAGACAAAGCACGTAAAAGAGTGCTGGAAGTAGTAGAAAAATATCATTTTAAGCTTAACAGTAATGCAAAGCATTTGAAAAAGCAAAGTAAAGATGGAATTGCAATTATTATCAAAGGTACACAAAATATGCTTTTTGCAACAATTGTGGAGCAGATGCAGGGATTGATCAGACAGAAAGATTATTCTTGTATGGTCTATTACCTTGAAGAGGATGGCAATGAATTGGAGCAGGCAATTCAGATCTGCAGAGAAAGACATCCATTGGGCATTTTGTTCCTTGGAAGTAATCTGGAGTATTTCCGTCAGCGTTTTTCATCTGTTACGGTTCCGTGTGTAATGGTAACAAACTCGGCATCAGAGTTGGGCTTTGAAAACCTGTCAAGTGTCAGTACGGATGATACGGTTGCGGCTAAGTTTGCAGTAGAGCACCTTATTGCACTGGGACATAGTAAGATAGGAGTTCTTGGAGGTGTACTGTCACTTTCTCATACTGCATTTTTACGTTTTGAAGGATGTAAGATGGCATTTAATGAACATGGAATAGAGTTTGATCCGGCTCATCAGTATGAAGCTGCCAGATTCTCTATATCAGAAGGATATTATGCTATGGGACGTCTTCTGGATAAGATGCCTGAGATTACGGCAGTATTTGCAATGTCTGACGTTATGGCTGTCGGAGCCATCCGTGCGATTTCAGACAGAGGTCTGCGTGTGCCGGAAGATATTTCAGTTATCGGCTTCGACGGTATTGATATCGGTAATTATATGGTTCCCAGACTGACAACGATTCGCCAGCACAGAGAGATCATTGCTTCAAGAAGTATTGAAATATTATTGAGATGTATTGATGGATCTGCACCTGCAGTTCATGAAGTGGAGCCATTTTATCTCATACCGGGAGAGAGTGTTTGTAAACCTTAAAGAAATTTGGAGTGGGAGGAAGTGACCAAATATGAGAAAAAGCGGTGTTTTGATGCACCTGTCTTCGCTGCCGTCACCTTACGGAGTAGGAACAATGGGGCAGGCAGCCCGTGATTTTGTTGATTTTCTTGTGAAAGCAGGACAATCTTATTGGCAGATACTGCCGATTTGTCCTACCAGTTACGGAGATTCTCCGTATCAGTCTTTTTCCACATTTGCAGGAAATCCTTATTTTATTGACCTGGATGAATTGGAACAGGAAGGACTTCTTAAAAAGGAAGAATATTGTGAGATTGACTGGGAAAGTACGCCGGACAAAGTAAATTATGGCGCATTATATAATAAGCGTTATCGCATACTGGAGATAGCGGCTGAAAGATTTCTCTCAGGCACATCAGAGCAGTTTGATGATTTCTGCCGGGAAAATGCTTTCTGGCTGGATGACTATGCAATGTTTATGACTCTGAAAAATTTAAACAGCGGTATACCCTGGCTTGAGTGGGAGCAGTCACTTCGAAACCATGAAAAAGAAGCTCTCTCAGAGGTACATAAGCAGCATGAAAAGGAAATAATGTTCTGGAAGGTGCTGCAGTTTTTCTTTTTCAGTCAGTGGAATGAACTGCGCATGTATGCAAATGAACGAAATATCGATATAATTGGTGATCTTCCGTTTTATGTTGCATTGGACAGTGTAGATGTGTGGGCACATCCGGAGCTGTTCCAGCTGGACGAGGACAGGAGACCGACTGAAGTTGCCGGATGTCCACCGGACGGATTTTCTGCGACCGGCCAGCTTTGGGGAAATCCGCTGTTTGACTGGGATGAACTTGAAAGGAATAATTTTGACTGGTGGATACAGCGAATCGGTTATCTGTGTAAAGTTTATAATGTCCTTCGGATTGACCATTTTCGCGGATTTGATTCTTATTATGCAATTCCAAACGGTTCGGAAGATGCAAGCGGCGGATGCTGGCATACGGGACCGGGGATCAAATTATTCCATGCTATGGAGAAAAAGATCGGTCCTCAGCGGATTATTGCAGAAGATCTGGGATTCCTTACAGAGTCTGTCCGTACACTGCTTCGGGAAAGTGGTTTTCCGGGTATGAAAGTGCTGGAATTTGGTTTTGACAGGCGGGACAGCAATAATATCGATTATCTTCCATATAATTATACAAAGCATTGTGTGGCGTATGCCGGAACACATGATAATGATACGATCCAGGGATGGTTTACTTCAGCTGACCCGGAGGATGCAGCATATGCAAGAGAGTATTTACGCCTTCCTGATGCATCAAATTATCATTGGGATATGATGTGCGAATTGTGGTGCAGTGTAGCGGAGCTCACGATCGTGCAGGCTCAGGATCTTCTGGGACTGGGAAGCGAAAGCAGGATGAATACGCCGTCTACATTAGGAGAAAATTGGAAATGGCGTGCGCTTCCGGAAAGCTTTGATGATTTTCTTGCGGAAAAACTTCTGCATTATACGAAACTTTACGGGAGAGTATGATATAATAGAAACGGAACCTGAGATTTGAATTATTTGTCAGATAAAGGGGAAGGTTATTGTGAGAAAAATCAGGGTAAGTAATGAATTGATCTATATTTTTGCGGTGCTTGTGCTTTCTTTTGCAACAGCTATGCTTGCAGCTGCGGATTTCGGAATGTCGATGGTGGTTGCTCCGGCGTATATCATAAGTTTGAAAATACCATTTCTGACTTTTGGGCAGGCGGAATATATTGTACAGGGGACTTTGTTTATTGTTTTTTGTATTGTGATGAGAAAGATTAAGCCAATGTATTTCTTCTCATTTGCATCAGGGTTTATTTATGGTGCAGTGCTTGATTTCTGGCGGGCGGTGATTCCACATTTCAATCCCGGACATTATAAACCCGGAACACTTCCTGTCAACATCAGAATTTTCTACTTTGCTGTAGGGTTTTTGCTGAATTCCCTGGGAGTTGCGCTGTATTTTAAAACATATTTTTATCCGCAGGTCTATGAATTTTTTGTGAAAGGGATCAGTAAGAAGTTTGGAATAGAACTTGCAAAATTTAAGATTGGTTTTGATATGACTTGCCTTATTATAGCGGTGATCCTTTCGTTTGTTTTGTTCAGAAAAATCGAAGGAATCGGAGCAGGAACAGTGATACTGGCATGTTGTAACGGAGTGCTGATTGGGTTTTACGGAAAATGGATGGACAGACATCTGGATACCTATACAAAATGGCAGAATTTCTCTAAAAAGTTTGAATTGCAGTAAAAATATATAATACGGACTCCTGCAAGGAGAAATTGTAATCGGGTTTTAGTAAAAAAACCCGATTTTTTGTGAATATCCATCAAGATTTCAGTAAATTAAAGTCTTGAAACATATATTAAAATGAGATATGATAAAAAACATATTAGATTTAGGTCAGGGAAGGAAGATGAGAATGAATCTGAAGATCGGAGTAATTAAAGGAGATGGGATCGGTCCTGAAGTCGTGACGGAAGCGATGAAGGTTCTTGATAAAGCAGCTGAAGTTTACGGGCATACGTGTGATTATACACAGCTTCTTATGGGAGGAGCTTCTATTGATGTGCACGGTGTTCCTCTTACAGATGAGACAATTGAGACAGCAAAAGCCTGTGATGCAATTTTGATGGGCTCGATCGGAGGAGATGCAAAAACTTCTCCATGGTATAAACTGGAGCCGTCAAAAAGACCGGAAGCAGGACTTTTGAAGATCAGAAAAGCACTTAATCTTTTCGCAAACTTAAGGCCGGCTGTTCTCTACGAGGAATTGAAAGGTGCCTGTCCGCTGAAAGAGGAGATTACTGAGGGCGGATTTGATATGATGATCATGAGAGAGCTTACGGGAGGCCTTTATTTCGGAGAGAGAAAGACGGTAGAGGAAGACGGTGTTCTGACAGCATATGATTCTCTTACATATAATGAAAATGAAATCAGACGAATAGCGAAGCGTGGATTTGATATTGCCATGAAGCGCAGAAAAAAAGTGACCAGTGTGGATAAGGCTAATGTGCTTGATTCTTCAAGATTATGGAGAAAAGTAGTAGAAGAGGTGGCAGAGGATTATCCGGAAGTGACATTGGAACATATGCTGGTTGATAATTGTGCTATGCAGCTTGTAAAGGATCCGAAGCAATTTGATGTGATACTGACAGAGAACATGTTTGGAGACATTCTTTCAGACGAGGCAAGTATGGTAACGGGATCTATCGGTATGCTGGCAAGTGCCAGCCTGAATGAGACAAAGTTCGGGCTCTATGAGCCAAGTGGCGGCTCTGCACCGGATATTGCAGGAAAAGGGGTTGCGAATCCGATTGCAACGATTCTTTCTGCAGCGATGATGCTCCGGTTTAGTTTTGATCTTGATAAAGAGGCAGATGCTATTGAAAAGGCAGTCGCAAAAGTGCTGAAGGAAGGTTACAGAACCACCGATATTATGTCTGAGGGAAAGACATTGGTAGGCACTGCACAGATGGGTGATTTGATCGCATCATTTATATAGAATAATTTCAGGAGGTATGAGAAATGAGAAGTGATACAGTTACTAAAGGAAAACAGCAGGCACCTCATCGTTCGCTGTTTAATGCACTGGGACTTACAAAGGAAGAGATGGAAAGACCATTGGTTGGTATTGTAAGTTCTTATAATGAGATCGTTCCGGGTCATATGAATCTTGATAAGATTGTGGCAGCAGTAAAACAGGGTGTTGCTATGGCAGGAGGAACTCCTATTGTATTTCCGGCTATCGCAGTGTGCGATGGAATTGCTATGGGACACATCGGTATGAAATATTCTCTTGTCACGAGAGATCTGATCGCAGATTCTACAGAATCTATGGCATTGGCGCATCAGTTTGATGCTCTTGTTATGGTTCCAAATTGTGACAAGAATGTGCCTGGACTTTTGATGGCAGCAGCAAGAATTAATGTGCCGACAGTATTTGTCAGTGGAGGTCCGATGCTTGCGGGACGTGTTCAGGGAAGAAAAACAAGTCTTTCCAGTATGTTTGAAGCAGTTGGTGCTAACGCTGCAGGAACTCTTTCTGATGAAGGACTTCTTGAATTTGAGAATAAAACATGTCCTACATGTGGTTCCTGCTCCGGTATGTATACAGCTAACAGTATGAACTGTCTGACAGAGGTTCTTGGTATGGGACTTGGCGGAAATGGTACGATTCCGGCAGTTTATTCTGAGAGAATCCGTCTTGCAAAACAGGCTGGTATGAAAGTTATGGAGATGTGGGAGAGAAATATCCGCCCGAGAGATATCATGACAGAAAATGCAATTTTAAATGCATTAACGGTTGATATGGCACTTGGATGCTCTACAAACAGTATGCTTCACCTTCCGGCAATTGCTCATGAGATTGGAATGGATTTCGAGATTGATTTTGCAAACGGAATCAGTGAAAAGACACCGAACCTTTGTCATCTCGCACCGGCAGGGCCGACTTATATGGAAGATCTGAATGAGGCCGGCGGTGTATATGCAGTGATGAATGAGCTGAATAAGAAGGGACTGATCCATACAGAGTGTATGACAGTTACAGGAAAGACGGTAGGAGAGAACATTGAGAATGCAGTAAATAAAAATCCTGAAGTAATCCGTCCAATAGATAATCCTTATTCACAGACAGGAGGACTTGCAGTACTTAAGGGAAATCTAGCACCGGACGGAAGTGTTGTAAAGCGTTCCGCAGTTGTGCCGGAGATGCTTGTGCATGAAGGACCTGCCAGAGTATTTGAATGTGAAGAGGATGCTATTGCTGCAATTAAGGGTGGAAAGATTGTAGCAGGAGATGTTGTTGTTATCCGTTATGAGGGACCAAAGGGAGGTCCTGGTATGAGAGAGATGCTTAATCCTACTTCTGCAATTGCAGGTATGGGACTTGGCTCCAGTGTAGCGCTTATTACTGACGGACGTTTCAGTGGTGCATCAAGAGGTGCATCTATCGGTCATGTTTCTCCGGAGGCGGCTGTGGGCGGCCCGATTGCTCTCGTAGAAGAAGGCGATATTATTAAGATCGACATCCCGAATCTGAAGCTTGAGCTTGATGTATCTGATGAAGAACTGGCAAAGAGAAGAGAAAACTGGCAGCCGAGAGAACCAAAGGTAACAACAGGTTATCTTGCAAGATATGCATCTATGGTTACATCAGGTAACAGAGGAGCAATCCTTGAGATTCCAAAGAATTAATATTTGAAAAGATAACTAGCAGATAAAGGAGATTTGTAAGGTATGCAATTGACAGGATCACAGATTGTCATCGAATGTCTGAAGGAGCAGGGGGTAGATACTGTATTCGGATATCCGGGCGGGGCAATCTTAAATGTCTATGATGAATTATATAAACACAGTGATGAGATTACACATATTCTGACCTCTCATGAACAGGGAGCAGCTCATGCGGCTGACGGTTATGCAAGAGCAACAGGAAAAGTTGGTGTATGTTTTGCAACAAGCGGACCGGGTGCTACGAATCTGGTTACGGGAATTGCAACCGCATATATGGATTCCATCCCTATCGTTGCAATCACCTGTAATGTAGGCGTGTCACTTCTCGGAAAGGACAGCTTCCAGGAAATTGACATTGCAGGTATCACAATGCCAATTACAAAGCATAATTATATTGTAAAAGATGTAAACAAACTTGCGGATACAATCCGAAAAGCATTCAAAATTGCCAAGACCGGAAGACCGGGTCCGGTACTCATTGATATTCCGAAAGATGTGACTGCAAATAAGACGGAATATAAAAAAGCAGAGATTTTGCCGGTACTTCCGTCAGAAGATATCTGTGAAGAGGATATTGAAACAGCACTGAAGATGATCACAAAATCAAAGAAACCTTATATTTTTGTGGGTGGCGGTGCTGTGCTTTCGGGAGCGAGCGAAGAACTCTATAAATTTGTAAAGAAGGTAGATGCTCCTGTGACAGACAGCCTTATGGGAAAAGGTGCATTCCCGGGCACAGATCCGCTGTACACAGGAATGCTTGGCATGCATGGTACAAAGACTTCTAATTACGGAGTCAGTGAATGCGATCTTCTGATTGTCATGGGTGCAAGATTCAGCGACCGTGTAACAGGTAATGCGAAGAAATTTGCTAAAAATGCAAAGATTCTTCAATTTGATGTCGATGTCGCAGAGATGAATAAAAACGTTCTGATCACAGATGGTGTAGTCGGTGATCTGAAAGTCATATTAAAGATTTTAAATGAGAGACTTCCGCAACAAAGCCACCCACAGTGGATTGAGAAAATCATGGACTATAAGAAACGTTATCCGATGACTTATCATCAGGGTGTTTTGACAGGTCCGTATATCGTTGAAGAGATTTACCGTCAGACAGGTGGCGATGCAATCATTGTAACAGAGGTAGGACAGCATCAGATGTGGGCTGCACAGTATTATCAATATACACAGCCAAGAACACTTCTTACTTCCGGTGGACTTGGTACGATGGGATATGGACTTGGCGCATCACTTGGCGCTAAAGTAGGTATGCCGCAGAAGACAGTTGTCAATATAGCAGGGGACGGATGTTTCCGCATGAACATGAATGAGATCGCAACTGCAGTACGACACAATATTCCTGTAATCCAGGTGGTTGTAAACAATCACGTACTCGGAATGGTGCGCCAGTGGCAGAATCTGTTCTATGGACAGCGTTATTCGGCTACCGTACTTAACGATGCTGTAGATTTTGTGAAGCTTGCAGAGGCTATGGGGGCGACAGGAATCCGGGTTACGACCTGCGAGGAATTCGAGAAAGCATTTGCAACAGCTTTGAATTTGGGGAAACCGGTTGTCATTGATTGCCAGATTGACTGTGATGACAAGGTGTGGCCGATGGTTGCGCCGGGAGCAGCGATCAGTGAAGCCTTTGATGAGAAGGATTTAAAAGAAAAAGAAAAATAAATCGACAACAATAGTATTTGAAGGAAAAGTTGGAAAATGGAGGAACAAAAAATGAGCAGAGTGTACAATTTCTCGGCAGGACCGGCAGTTTTACCGGAAGAAGTCTTGAAGGAAGCAGCAGCAGAAATGTTGGATTACAACGGATCGGGAATGTCCGTAATGGAGATGAGTCACCGCTCAAAACCGTTTCAGGAAATTATTGAAACAGCAGAGGCTGATATCCGTGAATTAATGAATATCCCTGATAATTATAAGGTATTATTTCTTCAGGGCGGCGCTTCTACACAGTTTGCTATGATTCCTATGAATCTCATGAAGAATGGTGTAGCAGACTATATTGTGACAGGTCAGTTCGCAAAGAAGGCATATAAAGAAGCAACGAAATATGGAAAGGTGAATGTCATTGCATCCTCAGAGGATAAGACATTTTCCTATATTCCGGACTGCTCTGACCTGCCTGTTTCTGAAGACGCAGATTATGTTTATATCTGTGAAAATAATACAATCTACGGAACTAAATATAAAGAACTTCCGAATACAAAGGGAAAACCGCTTGTAGCGGATGTATCATCCTGTTTTCTGTCAGAACCGGTAGATGTGACAAAGTACGGAATCATCTATGGTGGAGTACAGAAAAATGTAGGTCCTGCAGGAATGGCAATTGTCATTATCCGTGAGGATCTTATCCGCGAGGATGTATATCCGGGCACACCGACTATGTTGACTTACAAAACACATGCAGATGCAGGTTCTCTTTATAACACACCGCCGGCTTACAGCATTTACATTTGCGGAAAAGTGTTCAAATGGCTGAAAAAACAGGGCGGGCTTGCTGCAATGAAGGAGCGCAATGAGAAGAAAGCAAAAGTATTATATGATTATCTTGACCAGAGCAAACTGTTTAAATCCAGTGTAAATCCAAAAGACCGCTCTCTTATGAATGTGACATTTGTGACAGGAAATCCTGAGCTCGATGCCAAATTTGTAAAAGAGGCAAAGGAAGCAGGACTTGAGAGTCTTAAGGGTCACAGAAGTGTTGGAGGTATGCGTGCGAGCATTTATAATGCAATGCCGATTGAAGGTGTAGAAGCACTGGTTGCATTTATGAAAAAGTTTGAGGAGGAGAATCTGTAATTATGTATAAATATCATTGTCTGAATCCTATCTCAGAAGAGGGAACACAACAATTTACAGAAAATTATGTGCCGATCAGTAATCCTGGAGAAGCAGATGCGATTCTCGTAAGAAGCGCAGCGATGCATGAGATGGAATTCGGAACAGAACTTAAGGCAATTGCGAGAGCCGGAGCAGGGGTAAATAATATTCCGCTTAAAAAATGTGCAGAAGAAGGGATTGTTGTATTCAATACTCCCGGTGCAAATGCGAATGGAGTTAAGGAACTGGTGCTTGCCGGAATGCTTCTTGCATCCCGTGATATTATCGGCGGCATTAACTGGGTACAGGAAAATGAAGAGGATGGCAATATCGCGAAGGATGCTGAAAAGGCAAAGAAGGCATTTGCAGGATGTGAGCTGGAAGGAAAGAAGCTTGGAGTGATCGGACTCGGAGCAATCGGTGTTCTGGTAGCGAATGCTGCGACATATCTCGGAATGGATGTATATGGATATGATCCGTATGTTTCTGTAGAATCTGCGTGGAAGCTTTCAAGAAATATCCATCATGCGGAGACAGTAGATGAGTTATATAAAGACTGTGATTATATCACAATTCATGTCCCGGCAATGGAAAGCACCAAAGGAATGATTGATAAAAATGCAATCAGCCTGATGAAAAAAGGTGTTGTTGTGCTGAATTTTGCGAGAAATGTTCTGGTTGATGAAGAAGCTATGGTTGACGCTCTGGTTTCCGGACATGTAAAACATTATGTAACAGATTTCCCGACACCGGAAATCGCAGGAGTAAAAGGGGCAATTGTAATCCCGCATCTTGGAGCGTCTACAGCGGAATCAGAAGATAACTGTGCAAGGATGGCTGTAAAGGAACTGCGTGATTATCTTGAGCATGGCAATATTAAACATTCCGTGAACTATCCTGACTGTGATATGGGATACCGCGGTGATAATACAAGAATTGTTCTTTTGCATCACAATGTCCCAAATATGATTGGCCAGTTTACAAAAGTTCTTGCAAAAGACAATATGAATATTGCAGATATGACGAATAAAAGTAAAGGTGAATACGCATATACAATGATAGACATTGATTCAGAAGTACCTGACAGTGTTCTGGAGGATCTTCGCGTAATCAAAGATGTACTTCGTGTGAGAATGATCCGTTAATATCTTTGAGGATTAAATTTTCATAGGGATAACAATCTTAATAATTTTAATAATTTGTCAAAAAGTATTCAATAATTATTAAGAATTATTTCGGAGTCATTCGTTGCGATTCGTGTTAAACTGAGTTATACTACCTATGTCGAAGAGTTTATTGCAACTATGGGGGTTTTACGAATGAATGACACCAGAACACGAAGGATAGAAGAGCAGAAAAGGCATCGTAAAAGGGTAAGAATGGTTCGGATTATTCTTACTCTTTTTGTGATATGTTCTTTTCCGTTTCTGTGCTATTTGATTGTTTCACTGTGCCGGAAGACTGCGGTTGTGGAACTGTCTGCCCAGAATATAGAAATCCTGAAAGGCGAGGAGATGCCTGAACTTCGGGTGAATGTAGAGATTACAAAAGATCCGGATGCTGTTCTTGATAAAGAGAGTAATTATACAGCGGAAGATTTTGTAAATGATCTGAATAATCAGAAAGGATATACATTGCAGTGTGATGCCGATCCGAATGTAGAAGGTACGTATAAGATCAAACTACTGCTGGATGATGATATTTCCGGGAAAGTAAATAATGAGTGGAAAAAACATCTGAAGCTCACACTTTATAATGGAAGCTTTACGGTTAAAAACCCAGTCGGGACATGGGATGGAGACAAATTCAAAAGATATGATAATACTTATGTAGAAAATGATTTTGTTGAGTCAAAAGAAAAGATGTATTATTTCGGTGAAGATGGTGTGAAGGTAACCGGATGGCATTTAATAAATAATAAGACTTATTATTTTAACAAAAAAGGCGTTATGCAGAAAAGCGGTTGGAAAAAGAACGGAGAGGATAAGTATTATCTTGGAGAAGACGGAGCTGCTTTGACCGGATGGCAGAAAATAAAAAATAAATCCTACTATTTCGGAACTAACGGAAAGATGGCAACGGGTGAAGTACGTATTGGGCTTTCTGTTTGCAAATTTAATAAAAACGGGAAGCTGCTGTCTAAGGAAAAAAGTTCGATTGACCCGGATAAGCCTATGGTAGCCCTTACCTTTGATGATGGACCTGGGAAGAGGACGGGAGAGATTCTGGATGTTCTTGAGGAATATGATGCGCATGCAACCTTTTTTATGCTGGGACAGAGAATTTCATCCTATGAATCGGTTGTAAAGAAGATGAAAGAGATAGGGTGCGAGCTTGGAAACCATTCCTATGATCATACCAGCCTTACTAAGCTGAGTATAGAGGGGATAAAAGATCAGATAAACAGTACAAATAAAGCATTAAAAAAGGCTGCAGGCAGTGAGGCTACGGTAATGCGTCCGCCTTATGGTGCAGTGAATGATACAGTAAAATCGAACGTAGGAATGCCTATGATCATGTGGAATATTGATACACTGGACTGGAAGACCAGAGATGCGAATAAGACGATAGACGCAGTGTTAAATGATGTAGAGGATGGGGATATTGTGCTAATGCATGATATTCACAGTGAAACAGTTGATGCAGTTATTGAACTGGTTCCCAGATTAGAAGAAGCAGGCTTCCAGATGGTAACGGTATCGGAGCTTGCCGCTGCAAAGGGAAAAGAGATGAAAAACGGAGGAAGATATTCTGATTTTGCACATTAATATATTCCTAACCTAATAAAAGAGGTGGGTGTCGGTTTCACGACACCCGCCTCTTTTATAACATAAAAACATTTTTTTGAATGATTTAATATTTCTGATTATTTATTCTGATTATGTTTCTCCAGAAGAGCATGAATCTTATCTGTCGGATTGAGAACAGAGCTTATGGAAATATCATGATTCAGAGAATCAATAATCAGCGCCATAAATTTGCTCATATCAGCAGTTACGAAATAAGGCTTTTCTTTTGTACAAGGCGGAAGATACGTGAGATTTGTAGTGATAACACGGTCAATATAGCCTTTTTCATAATAATCATCAAACTTGTCAAATCCATCTGTGAACAGACCGAAAGTAGTGCAGACAAATACGCGTCCTGCGCCTCTTTCTTTTATCTGTTTTGCAACGTCCAGCATACTTTCGCCCGAAGAAATCATATCATCAATAATGATCACATCTTTTCCATCAATATTGTCGCCAAGGAATTCATGGGCAACAATCGGGTTCTTGCCGTTGATTACCTGGGAGTAGTCACGACGTTTATAGAACATTCCCATATTAACACCCATAACATTTGAAAAATAAACAGCACGGTGCATAGCTCCCTCGTCCGGGCTGATAATCATAAGATGATCTTTATCCACTATGATATCAGGCTCTGCGCGAAGAAGCGCTTTCATGAACTGATAAGCAGGAGTGAAATTGTCAAATCCGTGAAGAGGAATAGCATTCTGTACTCTTGGATCGTGAGCATCAAAGGTGAGGATATTATTAACTCCCATATCCACAAGCTCCTGAAGAGCAAAGGCACAGTCTAAAGATTCTCTTTTTGTACGTTTATGCTGACGGCTTTCATATAGGAAAGGCATAATTACATTTACACGGTGAGCCTTGCCATTAGCCGCAGAAATAATTCGCTTTAAATCCTGATAATGATCGTCCGGTGACATGTGGTTCAGATGACCATTCACTGTGTAGGTCAAACTGTAATTAGATACATCAACCATTACAAAAAGGTCTTTTCCTCGAATGGATTCTCCAAGCAGCCCTTTTGCTTCGCCGGATCCGAAACGGGGACAGCGGCATTCGATAAGATAGTTGTCCAGTTTATAACTGGAAAAAAGAGGGGAGCTCAAAGATTCATTCAGTGTTTCCTGTCTGAAACTTACAATGTATTCATTTACTTTTTGCGCAAGCGGCATGCAGCTTTCCAGCGCAGCAATCTTTAACGGTGCGACCGGAAGAATCGTTTCCATCATTTTAATGTTTGTCATAAGTCTTCTCCTAAAAATATTTTTAATATTTTTAACATATTCCTAACTTATTTGAGTATAGCATTATTCTTATAAGAAGGTCAACGGGAGACGTTTATTTTTTTAGTTGTCGATTCAACTCTTGAAAATCGTATGCAATTTCTTGAATATGGGCAATCTGACGTAATGTTAAATCGGTTGTTTCTATAAAAAAAGCTTTATCATGATTTATTTCTAATAAATAATCCGCTGAACAGGAAAAAAAGCTACAGATTTTTTTTAACACGTCAATAGAGGGCATGATGTTATCATTTTCCCAATTACTGACACTTTGTTTTGAAACCCCTAGCTTTTTTGCCAGTTCTACTTGGTTTAAATTATGTGAAAGGCGTAGTTGTCTAATCTGTTCTCCAAGCATATGTAACTCCTTTTTTTATTACTTTAAAGTAACGCGGTATATTTACAAAATACAAAAGTATTGTTAAAATGGACTGTAGGAAATAAAAGTGGATAAATAATGTATTTTTAATGAATACTTTACGAAAGTTTGTGAAAAAATAATAAATTTTATAAATTGATTGTCTGAACAGAATGGAAAAATTGTCTGAATTTGACAAAGAAGAGGTTAATTATGACAATTTGAAAAAATCTGTTGCCTTTGGGATATGATAAAAGAGAAAAAAGATATGAGGAGGGCCATATGGTGTCAGAATTAAACATCGTGTATGCCACATTGACAGATAAGGGGGAGCGTGCACTGAATGAGGATTATTTGGGGGTTGCTGTAGCACCTGACAGATTAGGATTTATTTTGTGTGACGGATTAGGAGGACATGGAAACGGAGATGTTGCTTCGAGATATGTGGTTGAGCAGATTAAAGATCATTTGATGAATGCTGATTCGATTGAAGACAGTATTATGTATGCTCAGACGGGTCTTCTTCAGAAGCAGGAAGAAAATCATGCAGGCGATTCGATGAAAACGACGGTAACTTGTCTGACTATTGAGGGGAAGGAAGCAAGATTTGGACATGTCGGAGATTCGAGAGTCTACCTGTTTGAAAAGAACAAATATATCATGCGAAGCATAGACCACAGTGTCCCGCAGATGCTTGTGAGTGCCGGAGAAATCAGGGAGAAGGATATCAGACACCATGAGGATCGCAATCGGCTTCTGCGTGTGATGGGCACGGAATGGGATAAGCCAAAGTATCAGATGGTGAATCACATTCCGCTTACGAGACGTACCAGTTTTCTTTTGTGTAGTGACGGTTTCTGGGAGCTCATTGATGAAAAGATGATGTGTAAGACTTTAAAGAAGGCAAAAACACCTGAGGAATGGCTTTCGGAGATGGAAAAGATTGTACTGGAAAACGGCCGGGGAACGAATATGGACAACTATTCTGCAATCGCAGTTTTTATCAGATAAATGCTGGGTCACAGATGAGACCGTACAGCAAAAGATTGTACATGAGATAAGGAAAGAGAGGAACAAGAGGGATGTTGACAAAATGTAATAACGGACACTGGTATGATACCAGTGTTTACAGGGCATGTCCGCACTGCAAACTGGAAAGTGAAAAGCTTAGTATTCGTCTTAACGACGTTGAAGAAGACGATCGAACTATCTCCATTGCAGAGGCGGATATTTCTTTGGGTGAAGAACTGGGAGCAATTATCGGAAATAAGGCAAACAGTTTCATCCCGACTCCCGATTCGTTAAATGGTGGTGCAGACGATGACAAGACGATTTCTTTCGGATTTTTCGGGATGATGGCGACACAGCCGGTTGTAGGATGGCTGGTGTGTATGACCGGAAGTGAGAAGGGAAAGGATTATCGACTGCATGCCGGAAAGAACTTTATAGGAAGAAGCCCGAATATGGATGTGGTATTGGTTGATGATAAGACGATTTCCAGAGACAGACATTGTTCAGTAATCTATGACCCGAAAGGGAATGCTTTTTATGTGACAGCTGAGAAAGGAAATCTTATGTACTTAAACGATCAGATGATTGATGTGTCTGACAAGCTTAAGGAAGGAGATATTATTACAATCGGTGAGACAAAACTAATGTTTATACCATTCTGTAAGGAGGGAAGAATATGGGAAAAAGAATAAAAAAAGGAAACATTATATTATTGCTCATATTGGCTTTCATATTTACATCTCTGATTCCCGGACAGGTTAATGCGGCGAATATCAAATCTCCGTATCTGACTGAGCAGGCGATTGGAAAAGCGCCAAATGTTACTGCATATGTAACGGGGTCAAAGATGAAGCCGGAAGCAAAGATATCGGCGAAACTTGGAGAGATCGAGCTTTCACAGGAAGGAGAGATCGTTACATTTAAAGAGAGTGATGAGAATATTCATTATATTATTCTTTTAGATAATTCCGGATCTGTGAATAAAGTACAGTTTGATGAAGCAAAGGCACAGATTGGAAAACTCAGAGAATCCCTGAAAAAGGGAGACAAAATGTCTCTTTATACTGTAGGTGCAGATAATCCTGAAGGAGAAAAAACAAAGATTATTGCAAGAACGGTGAAAGGAAGCGACAGTCAGAAGAGTAGTGATAAAAGTAAAATTTCACAGATCAAATATGACAGTTCACCTTCAAGCATGACAGTATTGTATCGTTCACTGAATCAGATACTTGCAGAACAGACAGCGCCGAAACTCAGAACCGTTGTATTACTGGTCACAGACGGAGAAGATGATTCCAAGGGTAAGGATATCGATAAAGTATCAACTGCTGAGGAAGTAAAAGGAGCGGCAGTTCCGGTATATGGTGTTCTCCTGAAACGTAATGGTGGCGGGGAAAATGAAAAGATGGCATATACAAGAAATAAAATTCTTGCAGAGAAAACATGCCGTGGTTTTTACTATGACTGTACATCAGACGGGACAGCAAATAGCGTTAAAAAAGCGTTTGAGACAATCAGTAAGATTTTAAAAGATGAGACATACGTGGTGCATATGAAAGCATCAACTAATCGGACAGCAGGTCAGTCTGAACTGAAGCTAACGGTAGATAATACGGCTTCAAATGCTGTAGTCATTGATTATTCTGATTATGAGGCGGATGTTACTTCTCCCGAACTTGCCGGTGAAGTGACAAAAGTATCGGCAGATACTATTGAATTTTCTTTGCAGGATGAAAATGGTGTCAATACAGATGATGCCAATAAGAAGTCTAATTATAAGCTGCAGAGTAAAAAGAATGATGGCAAGGGTAAGATCTGGACAGTTGATTCGGCCAGTGCAGTTTCTGAGGGTGGTCAGACAAAGATTACTCTGAAAGTAACAGAAAAACTGTATAAAGGTGATTATGTATTAAAGTTCAGTGATATCCGTGATAATTCACAGGATGGAAATGCAATGGATTCGTCAGTAGAATTTTCGATTGAAGACGGCGTGAATCCAACTGTGGCAGGGATTAAAAACGTGATCAAATCATACTGGTGGATTCTTTTGATCCTGCTGGTTGTTCTGATTGGTGCTCTGATTGTCCGTGCTGTGCGCAAGAAATCCGTCAAAATTGTGGAAGTGAATCCGGATGATCTGATGAAAGCAGACCGGAAACAGATCAGGCTCACGATTACCGACAGATCAGGCGCGATCAAGGATGTAGAGTGGGATGTAGAGGGAAGCCTGTTCGTAGGACGTTCCGATATCTGTAATATTTATTTTGATGATGACAGATTATCAAAACAGCACTTTGCAATAGAAGTAAATAAGATGGGCTGTTATATAGAAGATCTGGAATCTACGAACGGAACATTCGTAAATGGTGTGAAGATTACAGGACGAAGGATGCTTCTTGATGGAGATGTGATTACGGCAGGAAGAGAAAAGCTGGTATTCCATGTGCCAAAGAATCAGGCAGTGGTCAATGAAGAGGAACTATACACAGATTTTCATGAATAAGAGGAGAGACAGGCAATGAGATTATGTCCGAATTGTTTTTCTTCCGCATATTCAGAACAAGGAGTCTGCAGTGTCTGTGGGTTCCGTGATTCCGGTAAAAAAGATGCAAGGGTACTGCCGGCAGGAGTTACGCTTAATCGGAGGTATATTGTAGGAAAGACTCTTGGAATCGGAGGATTTGGAATTACATACGTGGCTTATGATATGAGAGCCAGAATACGTGTTGCAGTGAAAGAGTATTTTCCGGCAGAGTGGGCTATGAGAATGCCGAAAGGCAGAGAGATCCTTCCGAACAGCCAGTCAAAGGAAAATGTGTACAGACATGGGCAGGAGGTATTCCTCAACGAGGCAAAGGTGCTGTGTAGATTAAAAAATCTTCCCAATGTAGTAAATGTCAGAGATTTCTTTGTGGAAAACGGAACCGCATATATGGTAATGGAGCTTTTAGAGGGAGATACTCTTAGCGGGTATATGCGCCGTCACCAGTTAGAGAGAATGTCTTATCAGATGGCAGGGAGAATCATAAAAGATGTAGGAATATCGCTGACACAGGTGCACAGCCAGATGCTGCTTCACAGAGATATCGGACCGGATAACATTATGCTGATCAATGGCGGGAGAGATGTGAAGCTTATTGATTTCGGGGCAACAAGAATGTATGCGCTGAATTCAGAAAAAAGCATGTCTGTACTTATAAAACCGGGATTTGCTCCGATTGAACAGTACTCGAGAACCGGAAATCAGGGACCGTGGACAGACGTATATGCACTGGCTGCAACTTATTACTTTTTGCTTACCGGAGAGAAACCGCCGGAAGCGCCGGAGCGCGTGGCGGGAGTACAGATACCTTCAATCAGCAAAAAGATACCTGATATTCCCAGATATATCGAACAGGCAGTTTTCCATGCACTGGAACTTAACTGGAGAAAGAGAACAAGAACAATCAACGGATTTCTGAGAGAATTGAGAATGATTGAACGTCCGATACTCCTTATGCGTATGGCGGGGAGAAACAGGCGATACGATTTTATGCAGGATGATACGATCACAGTTGGCAGAAACGAAAAGAAGAGCAATATTATTTTAAGAGAACATCAGGTCAGCAGTGTGCACTGTAAGGTTCTGTACGATCCGGTAAGACGGCAGTTTTTGGTGAGAAACTATTCTGTAAACCGCACATACACAAGCCGGGGGATATTGGAGAAGAATCGCCAGGTATATCTGAGAAGACATGAATGGTTTTATATACAGACGACAGGAACTCGTTATTTATTTTATCTGGAGGTGGAGTAAAAACTAATGTTTGGAAGAAAAAAAGAGAATGAAAGAGAAGAGTGTACTTTCACAGGAGCAGGAAACGTCGGGAATTCACGGAAAACAGAGCGAAAGACTCTGGAGCTTACTACCATGATACGTACTGCTGCAGGAAACCGTAAGTACCAGCAGGATGCGGTCTATGCTTCGCCAAGCAGAGTGATTGCCGCTAATAAAAAGACGAGGGTTCTGGCACTGGTGTGTGATGGAATGGGAGGAATGTCAGATGGCGGAAGAGCGAGCCAGACAGCCATACAGATGATGGTACAGGCATTTCAACAGGCCGAGAAAGTGCCGAATCTCAATATCCCGCTGTTTTTCCAGCGAGGGATACGGGCCATTGACCAGGCAATCTATTCTTTTCCAAAGGAAGACGGCCGTGGCTCAGGAACAACGATGGTTGCCTGCATTGTGGAGGACAACAGACTTTACTGGGCATCTGTGGGAGACAGCCGAATCTATATTATCCGTGGCAATCAGATGCAGCAGGTAACGAGAGATCATAATTACTGGCTGAGGCTTCAGGAGATGGTTGCGGCAGGGCAGATTACAATGGAAGAGGCAATGGCTACAAAACAGAAGGAAGCGCTGATAAGCTTTCTTGGAATCGGAAATGTATCACTCATGGATATAAACACGGTTCCTTTTGAACTGCAGGTCGGAGATGTTGTAATGCTCTGCAGTGACGGAATTACAAAGACTTTACCGGATCCACAGATTAAGAGAATCATTACGGCAGATGCGGTAAAGCCGGAGCAGAAGGCGGAAGCGCTTGTGGAGGCTGCGACCCATGCGAATTCTCATTCGCAGGATAATACATCCGTAGCTTTGATCCATTTTCAGGAAAAGGATATCAAAAAAATACATCGGTAAAAAAATTTAAAAGAGCGTGAAGGACACGAAAGAAAGGAGAATAAGATTATGAATTTATGCAGATGTGAGAGAGGACACTTTTATGACAAGGAGAAATATGCAACATGTCCACATTGTGCGGGAGGGAGCGCAACAGACGAGACACTTACGACCGCATTTACAGATGAAGTGACAGCACCAGCTTCAAGCGGATATGATGCTGGTTATGCAAGAGGCAGCTTTGCAGGAACTAGTTATGCAGGAGGCAGCTTTGCAGGAACTGGTTATGCAGGAGGATTTGATATTGCACCGGGAAATGCATCCGATGTGACAGAACAGGTTACACCTCAGGGAAGATATAATGTTTCAGATATTCCAGCAAATCAGGCGACGGTGGCACATGGTGTACCGGGAATTGATCCTCCGACAGAGCCGTTACAGGGATGGTGTGGAACGGCGGATATTACCATGGAGACAGAGGACATAGAAGATAATGATCACACAATTGGAATCTATGACCAGTATTTTGATAATGTAGGAGCAACGGAGAGCAATTACAATTTTTCAAAGAAAGCTCCTGTTGTTAATAAAGTAAGTACTCCATGTGTAGGATGGCTGATCGCAATGAACGGAGAGCATATCGGTACAGATTTCCGTTTGAAAGTAGGAAAGAATTTTATCGGTCGAAATGAGAGCAATGATGTTGCACTGACAGAGGATAAGAGTGTATCAAGAGAACGTCAGGCAATTGTTGTCTATGAGCCAAAGACTCATATGTACCTTGTACAGTCAGGTGATGCAAGCAGTCTTGTATATCGCAACAATGAGCTTGTTATGACTCCTGTAAAATTGGAGGCATATGACATGATCACAGTAGGAGACGTCAATCTTTTGTTCATGCCACTTTGCGGAGAGCGCTTTAACTGGGGAAGCCTGTTTGAGGAGATGAAGAAGAATAAGTAATCCGGTTCACACAGAACCGGATAGGAAAGAGGAAAGATTATGAATCGTTCAGCTAGAATATTTCGGGTACTAGGCAGCATACTTGTCTTACTGAATCTGATAGCATTCTTTTTACCGCTGGTAAATCGTGTACAGGAAAATTATGGTGAGCTTGCATGGACACAGCTTGATTATTTCAAGTGCATGTTAAGCGGCAAGCTGCCGGGAGTATGGGTAGGTGAAGGAATCGAATATGCGGCACCGCGTCTGTGGATCGTATGCCTGATCCTTCTCCCGCTTTTTCTGTCGGTGATTGCCGGAATCTGGGGAATCGTTGGAAATGAGCGGCAGAAAGGAAGCAGTATTCTGATATTTGCTGTTTTTGCTCTTTATATTGTGATGGCAGTTACATACGATATTGCATGTCCTGTGGCACAGTCTGCAGTGTACAGCCGTGGAATTGCGAGTGTACTGAATCTTGTATTTTCCGGATGTGCGACATTAATGTCGGTACTTGCGCTGGTTCGCACTCCGAAAAAGATTAATGTAAAGAAGACATCAAATATCCCTCAGGTCAGAGAAATAAAACAGCAGCAGGTGGAGGCAAAGTACAACATTATCATGGAAGAAGCGAATAAAAACCAGAATCAGGAAAAACCATATGTGCCAGGTGAACCGAGAGGAGTCATGGTAGGACTTAAGGGAATGTATGCAGGATTTGAGGTCCCGCTTAATTCCGGAGAATATATCAGGATGGGAAGAGCAGCAACCAATCATCTGGTCTTTGATGGGCAGAATAATGTCAGTCGAAATCACTGTAAAATCAAATGGGATGCAGAACGCAAAATATTCCTGTTCTGCGATTATTCTACCAATGGAACATTTGCAAATGGTTCAGAGGATTGTCTGCCTCAGAATCTGGAGATGGAAATGGCACCGGGAACAGTCATAGCGCTCGGTGACGATACAAATACATTCCGTCTGGAATAGCAGGGAGGAGCAAAGGAACATGGCAAGTGAATTATGCATGAATTGTTTTAGCGTAAAAGGACAGTATGAAGTGTGTCCTTTTTGCGGATATGTAGAAGGAACACCTCCGGAGCAGCCTCATTACCTGACACCGGGAACGATTCTGGGAAATCATTTTATCGTTGGAACTGTGATTGGATTCGGAGGATTTGGTATTACATATAAGTGCTTTGACACTACATTAGGTGTCATTGTAGCCGTGAAAGAATTCTATCCGATTGGTCTGGTAAACCGTGCACCGGGAGAACGGAGAGTCGGTCTTTTATCAGGAGATAAAAAAGAGCAGTATAAGGAGCGTCTGCAGAGATTCCTTATGGAAGCTCAGAGTGTGGCTCAGTTCGGTAAGGCCAAGGATATCGTAAATGTCTACGATTTCTTTGAAGAGAATGGAACGGCTTACATCATTATGGAATATATTGACGGGGTACTGCTTAAGGATTATCTGGACAAGCAGGGACCGATGGAGCCGGAGGCAGCACTCAGTGTAATTATGCCGATCATTGATGCGGTAAAAAAGATTCACAGTAAAGGAATCATTCACAGGGATGTAAGTCCGGATAACATTTTTATTGCCAGTGAAGATACAATCAAAATCTTCGACTTCGGTGCAGCACAGTTAAATGACAGCAAGGAAGGAATGGCTGCAGAGACGATCATTAAAGTCGGCTATTCACCGATTGAACAGTACCGTGACAAGAGCAAACAGGGATTTTTCACAGACGTGTACTCGGTAGGTGCGATTTTCTATCAGATGCTGACCGGAGTGAAGCCTTTGGAATCGACAGAGCGAGAATTTCACGACAATCTGAAATCTCCGAGAGAGCTTGGAGTTAAAATCAATGCCAATGCAGACCGTGCGGTTATGGAAGCACTGGCGGTACGACCGGAGCTTCGTTTCCAGAGTATCCAGCAGTTTAAGGAAGCATTGGAGAATAAACGTGCTGCAGAGTATCCGCAAGAAAAATTGAAAAAACGGAAACGCAGAAGAAATGCAATTATCGGCATTGCTGCAATGATGGCGCTGGCAATCGGGATTGTGATCGGTCTGTATTCCACAGTCTTAAAGCCAGAGAATAGAATCTTTGACAGTACTGTGAAAGCAGGCACGACAATCACAGTGTGGGTGGAAAATGAAGACCAGAAAAATCAGATCGATCAATTGGTAGAAGATGGATTCCGTCATAAGAAAGGAACCTCGCTCACAGATGATAAAAAATTGCAGAATATGCAGCAAGAAGATGAAAATATAGAAGTTATCGTTGAGGTAAAAGACAATATGGAGGAGGCGCTGAAAGCTGCGGCAGCAGATGAGAGCATTCCTTTACCAAATATGTTCCTTTCTGATCACGTATCAGACCTCGACGCCTATAAACCGATATGCATGGAAGATAATGTATACGCTTCATTGAATCCGAAAGAATACCTTTTTATGTCAGAGTATGAAAAACAGTTTACAGGAATGAGAGAAATGCCAACCGGCGTTGATACTTTACTGTTATATGCAAGTCAGATTGATTATAACACAAATAACGGATTAGACAGTTCCGCTTACAACACAGATGATTACACAGTTCGGTTATCTGATCTGGTCTCTGGAGACGAAAAAGGATATGAAGTGGATAATAAACTCAGTGTCCTTTTGGCAACATTTTCAGGAGACTCTGCAGCGGATGCCATGATTCTTATGGATGAGGACTGGATTTCATTCTTTGAGAAAAAATCACTTCCGGATCAGGAAATGAGTAATAATTTTGCAAATATCCAGAAATTCGGAAATACTGCAAAGGAAAAAAAATACCGGCTGGGAGATACAAAAGGGGTGCTCGGAAGCAATATTATTGCAGGAGTTTCCTATCGGACAGAAATGGAAAGCATTAAAAAAGCTTCCAAAGGAGCAAAGGTGAATAACCCGCTCATCAATTACAAGACCTATGTTGTCACAAATGATGACGGAAAAATGCTTGTGAAATTCTCTGAAAAATATGCAATCACCGGAGAATCTTCTGCGGATCAGCAGACAGCCTGTATGAGACTTTTATGGGTCATGATGGGAGATGTAGGGCAGCAGAAGAAGACAGCACCTGCGGCAACGACCTATCCGATACTGAAAAAACAGTTTGATGCTTTTGCAACATATAATGCAAATTATAAGGGATTTGGCAGATTAGTCAGCGATCTTCATGACTGCGTATTAATCGGAGATGTAACAGGAGAGGTTTCTGAATTTATGTCCGGATTAAGAAACGAAAAAGCTGTAACAGAAGAAGAGATTCAGACCTATTGCGAGAAGTATCAAAACGGAAATCAAGAGTAATGACGTCAGGACTCGCTTGCGAGTCTTGACGTGTGATTGGAGTTCGTAAAGGAGGAACAGGAAATGAGGAGCAGATTCAATGTGAAAAAGAGAGTGTCAGCTTATCTGTTGTTCCTGACGGCAGTGTTGTCTCTAGTCATCGGAATGCCGGCAAAAGCGGAAGACCACGAACATGATTATGAGCCAACATTTAATTGGGAGTTTGAAGGAGAATCTGTCGATTGTGAGATGGATCTGACTTGTAAGACATGTGGATATAAAGTGGAAGGCATATGGGTTGAACATTTACAAAGTTCTACATTATTTCCATCCTGTGTGGAAACAGGATATGTGCTTCATGAAGCGACTTTTTACTATGAGGGAAAAGAATATTGTGATGAAAAGCAATTGATTCTACCCAAAGATATGGTAAATGGACACTGGAACGTTGGAAAAATAACAAAAAATCCTACGAACAGTAAAACGGGTGTTTTTACTTATATTTGCGGTAATGGATGTGGTTATAAGAAAAATATGAATCTTCCAAAAAAAAGCATCAGTATAACGTTGGGAAAAACAGCCACAATCCAACCAAATTCTGAAGCTTATAAAATGAAGCTTGTAGATGCAAGTAAATATAAAAATTACCTTACATTTAACAGTAAGACTGGAAAGATTACGACAAAAGCGAACTCGAAATATTATAAGAACTTAAAATCAGCTAAGATTAAAGTTACGGTAAAGGGAAAATCTGCAACATCGTATTATATCACAGTAAATCCAAAAATCCCTGCGCCGAAAGTAGGTTCCAATTTTATTACAAAGACATTTCAGGGAAATAATTATAAATATAAATTTAATTATAATTTTAAAAATGCAACAAAAGTAAAGGTGAGGATTTCAGAGGCAAAGAATAACAAGACAATCAATAAGATTTTGGATAAGTATATAAGTAAACCGAAGAGTAAATCGTCATCCTATTTTACAACATCTAAGAAAAATATAAATAAAATAAGTAAGGATGGAAAGCTAACTTTCAAAGTTACGGTTTATTACGGGAAAAAATCCGTGACCTTTACGAAAAAAGTATAACTCTTAATAGTAGCTGGTAAGAAAAGAATTAGTTACTTTCAAGAGAGGTGAAATACATAAAGAATGAAAAACAAAACAGGAAAAGTCAGTAAGAAAAAAAGAATCATAGCGTATTTACTGACAATGATTATGGCATTGTCACTGGTGTCAGAGATGTCCGTAGTGGCGGCAGAAGAACAACATGATATGGAAGAAATAGAAGCGAAAGAAGCAACGTGTACAGAGTCTGGAAATATTGCATATAAGAAATGTAGCAGGTGCGATTATTATACAGATTTAGAGGGAAATGAGATTGATAAAGATAGTTGGATTATCCCCGCCACTGGACATAAAAAAAATAATGCTTCCGTTGTTTTTAACTGGACACAGGATAAGGTAACAGGAGAGTGGACCTGTCCGAATGCAACCTATGTATGTGAGAATTGTGGAGCAGAAATCACAGTTGATTGTACTGTGACTTCTGATACAAAAGAACCAACCTGTACAGAAAAGGGATGGCTGACATATAGAGCTACAGTGAAAATAGATGGAAAGGATTATACTTATATAAAAGAACAAAGTATCTCGGCGCTTGGTCATGACATGGAAGCGGTAGAAGCGACAGAACCGACCTGTACATATGTAGGAAATATCGCATATAAAAAATGCAGCAGGTGTAATTATCATACAGATTTAGAGGGAAATGAACTTACGAATTATAGTTGGATTATTCCAGTCAAAGGACATCTCGTAACTGATTTAGAACCAGATAGTGTTTGTTTTAAGTGGTTTCAAGAGGAAGAATCAGGGGAGTGGTTCTGTTATGTAACTTATACTTGTGAAAGATGTAATGAAGAGGTTCATACTCATTGCCTTGTGGAAAAGAGAACAATCATAGAACCAACATGTACAGAAGAAGGAAGAGTAGAATTGATTGCCAGTGAGTATATTGGCGGAAGAGAATATAGCGATTTTAGAGAAGAATCACTACCCGCGCTTGGTCATGATATGGAAGAAGTAGAAGCGAAAGAAGCAACCTGTACGGAGGAGGGAACTACTGCATATAAGAAATGTATCAGATGCGATTGTTATACGGATTTAAATGGTAATGAGATTGAAAAAGATAGTTGGATTATCCCGGCTAAAGGTCACAAGATAGATGTGACAGGTAAAATTACAGTTCAGCCTACATATTCTCAGTCGGGTGTATATACCTATAATGTGTGCAAGAATGGATGTGGCAAGAAAACAGAAGTGAAGCTTCCGCAGAAGCAAATTTATGTAATGATTGGAAAAACATATACTATACCAACAAATTCAGCATATAAAATGACACTTCTTAATGCGAGTTCATATTCAAAGTATCTAAAGTTTAACAGTAAGACCGGAAAAATCTGGACAAGTAGTAATACAAAGTATTTAAAGATTTTAAAACCAGCCATTGTTAAAGTGACCGTAGGAAGTACATCTTATAATATCAATATTAATTATTTGCTTAAAAGACCAAAGATCACAATAAAGAAAACAAGTGTTGGAAATAATTACAAATATAAATTTACTTATAATATCAAAGGTGCAACAAAAATCAGAGTCAGAGTCTTAGAGGCGTCTAATAATAAGAAATTAAATAAGATTTTAGATAAGTATATCAGTAAACCTAAAAGTAAATCATCTTCTTATTTTACGACATCTAAGAAAAATGTAAAAAAGATTGGGACAAAAGGGAAATTAACATTTCAGATTACAATTTATTATGGATATAACTATGTGACATTCGTAATGTCAAAATAGAAAATATCCTGTAGTTAATGTTGTAGCAAAGAAAATTAAAGTAATTAGGTAATTGCGAAACTCGCGATGCTCGTTCGCAATCTTGAACTAAAACAAGGAAGAATTCGTGCAGAGCACGAATTCTGGAATGAAAAGTGGATAACCGGATATTTTAGGCGCACTTTAATAAGCCATAGGCTTTATTAAGGTGGTAAGTCCTAAGCTATGAGTGGTTTTATGCTTCGAATATATTCGTGGTGATTGATCTTATCGGCGAGAACAACAGTAATGAGTTGTGTGATACCTGCAAGGATCAGATCAGCATGCAGCGTTTTTTCATTTTGAGTCCGACGTCCTGCAAGACAGAGATTATCTTTGATGTGGTTGATATCTCTTTCGACAACAGTCCTGATTTTATAGGTATCATCCCATTCTTCGGTTCCGC
>JBJFCD010000285.1:0-85178 GCA_051888795.1 Lachnospiraceae bacterium
TCGCAGCACCTTCGATGGAAACTGGATATCCCAGTCCATGAATCGCCATAACACCAGCATTTGTTCCAAGATTACTGGTAAATGAGACATGAAGCTTATTAAAATCCTTACCAAACCAGTTTGCAAGTTCACTCTGCACATTCGGTCTTTTCGGAAGAATCAGCGGTTTATCCAAAAGATCCTCTTTTGTAATATATTCTTTATCTGCCAAGGGATCATCAGGTTTCATGCCAACAACCCAATGGTCACTTTCCATGATTCTGATATAATCCAATCCCTCTGTATTGATTGGCTCCATAAATAACCCAATATCCACCAATCCCTGATTCATCATTTCATATACTGAATCTGCCGTTGCTGTGTGTAAAGCAATCTGCACCATTGGATATTTTTCCTTATATATCTTACAAATTTCAGCTAATGTTTCTACAGCCGCAAACTCACCGCATCCAATCGTTATGGTGCCTTCAATCAATTCTTCTTTCACCTTTAGTTCATCCAGCATTTTTTCTTCCAGATCAATAATTTCCAATGCTCTTCTCTTTAATAAAATTCCGGACTCCGTAAGCGTAATACTACGGCTCCCCCTTATAAAGAGAGCTGTTCCAAGTTCCTCCTCCAATGCAGCAAGCTGTCTTGAAAGTGTAGGCTGTGTAATATTCAATTGTTCTGCTGCTTTTGTAAAATTCTGTTCTTTCGCTACTGTCAAAAAATATCGCAGTATCCTGATATCCATCTTTTGTGCCTTCTTCCTCATAATGCTTCTTATCAGATTTTAGCACTTCAATATTTTTCAGTAAATGTCTGATATCAAAAAAATCTCAGACCGTTTTACCCAGTCTAAGATTTTTTAATTTAATCTAGATAATTTCCTACCGGAGAAGAATTATATTGTTTCTTAATTTCAATCATAATGGAGCCATCTTCCTGTACTTCTTCTGAAAGAATTCTGTACTTTACGTCACTTTTATTAAGTTTGTTTTTGTAATTTTCAACCTCGGCCTGCACCATTTTCACTGCATAATCATGCTCTGCATCCTCTTTTAACATGAAATGCAAATTCTGACAGATACATGCTGCTTTTACTCGCTTCATAAGTTCTACCTCTCTTCTAAAATCTATATCAATGCTCTTAGCATTAATACCATCTGCACTAACGCTGCTTTTCTTAACAAAAAGGACTGCCACATCCAGTGAATTTGAATGAAGCAGTCCGCATTTCATGTAAATTACTAATGTACAGAACCTCTTTAATTGTTTATATTATATCATATTTTTTTCATCAAATGTAAGTAAAATCAGTTTATTTTTTTAATTTAAAACTACCGCATTTACTGCCTCTACCAAATCCACCACATAGTTTCTTTCTACCAGTGACACTGATTTTCCATCTACCACTGCCTGACATAAGCTTCCATCATATCGGTACAGTTCGATGCTGATCTCCGGATATTTTTCATTATCAAGATGCAGAGTCAGACTGATTTCTTCTTTTCCATCCGGCTCTTCGTCCGTAAAGCTGTCTGCGGTGAGGGCATTAAGTGCGCTCTTAAAATCATCTATTTCTAGTTCTTCTTTTTTATAGTACCATGTTTTGTCGTCAGCTTTTCCTTTGGATGTGAGTGTATAGTCCTTTCCTTCCAGAGAAATATCAATCTCTGTGACATCCTCAAAGTCTCCGGAAAATACTTCCTGGTGACGCAGATCATTATAAGTTGCTTTCATCAGATCTTTATAGGAATCCCCGGCAATTTTATATACGATTTTGGATTTTCCGACTCTGGCATATGCAGTAATCTCTTCTTCCTCCGTATCTTCCTCATCCTCTTTATCTTCTGATTTTTTCTTCTCTTTTTCAGCTTTTTTGGCTTCTTTCGGATCACGGGAGATGTTAAGCTCAAATGTTTTTTCTTCTTCGTCTTCTTTTTCTTTTGTATCTTCATCATCCTCTGGCGTATACTGTACCGTTACTGTAAGTTCAGGATTATCCAGTCCATAAGACTCTAACTCTTCGTCTGTCACATTATATGTCACGTAATCCTTCGGATTCAGCTCACTGATCACATTCAGGTAATCTTCTACTCTTGACGTATCTAACGGACATGTTTCTCCATCTTTCTTTGTAAAATATACGTCATCCTCACAGTATGTATTTTCACTGTCTTCTTCGTAATCTGCATGATAGTTTTCTGTACCCGAAAATTGTATCTCGCTCACTTTTGCGTTCTCAAATTCAGGAACTTCATCATTATCAATCATGTCACTAAGCTCTGCGTCAAACGATTCTAACGGATCTTCTTTTACAAGATAAACATTTCCGTCTCCAATTGAGACATATCGCTCGGAATCCATCTTGCTGTAATCTCCCAACAGGATCTCATAGTTTTTTTCGTCTGTTTCAATGTTAATCGTACATGCAGGATCATCCAGTCCATACTGACCATAATCTTCTACATCCTCTATGATAAATGAAACGCCAAATTCCTGGAACATTTCCAGCAAATCATTGATTTTTTCTTTACTCACCGGAAATTCTTTATCTTCATCATAGGTCCATTTTTTCTTTTTGTGAAATGAAAGTGTTTCAGATTCATATTCCCATGAAAGTGCTTTCACATCTTCACTTGCTATTTTCAGTATTACTTCATCACTGTTTTTTATTTTTTCCTGTTTTTCTTCATATTTACACACAGCAAATGTGACAATACATACAATAACCAAAATTCCAAGTAAAGCATATATTTTTTTAGACCGGTTCATTTCGTTTCCTCCTTTTTAGGATCACACATGCGCCAATTCCAAGATATACCAACGGGAATACGCCAATCATCAATCCTTTCAATACAGCAGATGTAGAATCACTGATTGTAAGATAATTATAGTTCAATGATTTACTGCGAATTGATACTGCTTCATTCTCTCCCATCATAGAAGATAATGCATTCATTCCAAGATCAAGATTTGCCCCTGATGAGTAAGAATTATATGTATCATTTAAAAATTCTGAAGATGCAAACCAGATGATCTGTCCATCATTGCTACACTCAACAGAAACAGCAACTGTAAATGGTCCATCAATATCGCCCTTTTCTTTCTCATAAGATTTCATACTGTATCCGTCAATCTTACTAAATGCAGAATCTGAAGTGGTTAAAAGCTCTGTTACATTCGCATTTCCACTATTTTTTACTTTAAGTCCCTGTGCAATCGGCACAATTGCATAGTAATTCTCTTCTATAAGTGGGTCTGTGATCTCACTGCTGGCCATCTCCGGCAGAAGAATATAAGGAGACTGGAATGCACAGTGTTCACTATCTCCTTCAATAACGATTCCATCTGCAGCTTCTACCCCATAATCTGAAAGGAGGCTATAAAGATTCTCTAACGTTCCATCTTCGGTAGGTCCTGCCAACACCATCATCTTTCCACCATCTTCAACATAATCCGAAAGAATTTCCTTTTCTTTTTCAGAAATATCACTGGATGGTGCATAGATTAGAATACAGTCTGCCTCTTCCGGAACCTTATCTTCTTTTAAAAGGGAAAAAGTATTTAATTCTATGTTTTCTTTTTCAATCTGTTTACTGAATGATTCCGGAAGTTCTGACTCCCCATGACCTTCTAATGCATAAAGCTGTGGCTGTTCTTCATTCACAACATAATCAATAGCAGAAGTAATTGCACCTTCACCGTCAAAAGAATTGTCGTAAGAATAAGTCATCATATTCGCTTCGGAAATATAGATGTCGTTATAACTGATAAACCGGTTTTTCTTTCCGCACTCTACTACCAGACTGTTATTTTCTACTTCTTCTGAAGTATACTGCTCTGCAAATGTCGGATAGATATCGGGATTTTTCTTGACAACCTTGACATGATCTGAAAGGCTGTCATATTTGCTTAACAGATTTTCAATGACATCATCTTCTTCTCCCGACTGTACGATCCAGTAGATAGTTACATCTTTTTTTAATGCATTTACTACAACTTTAGTATTGCTTGTGATTGAATACAATTTTGAAGAGCTGATGTCAAACTTCGTATATGCACTTGGTATCGCAGATACCATAATATTAAGAGCAATTAGGATCCCGAGCACAATTGCAGTAATTGCAAGTGAATAAGATCCGCCCTGAAAAGCAATACGGTTTCTTTCCTTCCGCTCTTTTCTCTCGTTTTCTACAGTCTCATTCTTTTGAAAGAGTTGTATCTTTTTCATTAGTTATACCTCCTCTTCTCAAGTGACTGTACTGTTAAGAATAAAAAGAAAACAATCACTGTTAAATAATAAAAGATTGCTGAAAGGTCAAATACACCATTTACGAATGTATTAAATCTCTCAAATAGCGATAATTTTGTCATAATATCCGGTAACAACCCCTCAAACTTTGTCTGATCAAAATAAAAAGTAATACATGTGATTGCCATCAATGCCAAACTGACTATATATGCCAGATTTTCATTTCTGGTAAGATGGTTGATAATAAGACCCAGAATAATAAACAATACCCATAGTGCAATGACTGATCCTATGGCAGTAGAAGAAATATTTTCTGCCAGCGTAACACTGTAATAATTAAACAAAACAACTGCCACACCGATTCCCGCTGCAAATCCCTGGTTCTCTGTCAGAGACGAAATAAATGTACCTACTGCAAGTAACGCCGCTCCCATTACAAAAAATGCAAAAATGGAACCATAAGAAGTCAAAAGATACACATCTCCAAACTGGGCAAACACTAACGGATATACGCAAATGATACACATAGGAATCAGGTAAACAACCAGTAACGCCAGGAATTTTCCAAGTACTACCTGAAGTGTCGTGATCGGAAGGGAGTACAATAACTGATCTGTTTTTTGTTTTCTCTCCTCTGCAATTACACGCATTGTCAGAATCGGAACAATGACTACGAAAACAAGGCTGACAAAACTCAGGACATATTCAAAGTTGGCAACTGCTTTCTGAATGTTATAAAACATAGCTCCAATTCCTACAAACACCAATAAAAACGCGCCAAAAACATATGCCACTAAAGAATGAAAATAATTGGACAATTCATGTTTCAATACTGCAATCATTTTTCTTCCACCTCACTTTCGGTCAATTCAATGAATACCTCTTCCAGACTTGCTTTTTTCGCTGTCATTTCAAAGAGCGCTTTCCCCATGTCTGCAAATGAAAAGAAAAGATCACGGCACACACTATATGAATCTTCCTGATCAGTCTTTATATGCGCCGTAATGATTCCATCCTCCGTTTTCTCTACGCTCCACTCGGTAATACTCTCAAGACTGTCTAATATTTCTTCAACCACCTCTTCTTCTGCTTCTGTTGTTATCACAATCTCATTCGCTGATAACAATAACTTTTCCAGATTCTGTGGTTCATCAAATGCCACAAGCTTTCCTTTGGTAATGATTAATATCTTTTCACAGATTGCCTGAACCTCAGAAAGAATATGTGAGCTTAAGATTACGGTGTGGGATTGCCCAAGCTGTTTGATCAGATCACGGATCTCAATAATCTGAATCGGATCCAGTCCGACCGTAGGCTCATCGAGAATAATGACTTTCGGATTTCCAAGCAGTGCCTGAGCAATTCCCACTCTTTGTTTGTATCCTTTTGAGAGCTTGGAAATCAAACGATTTTTCACTTCATCTATTTTTGTCTGCTGAATAACTTCCTCAATCTGCCGTTCAAGCTCTTTTCCTTTTATTCCCTTGGCATTCCCTACAAATCTCAAATATTCCACAGGTGTCTCATTCATATAAAGGGGTGGTTGTTCCGGAAGATATCCAATCAATTTTTTGGCCTTATCCGGCTCCTCAAAAATATCATGACCATCAATTTTTACATGTCCTTTTGTCGCTGACAGACACCCCGTCATAATATTCATCGTGGTAGATTTCCCAGCGCCATTAGGCCCTAAAAAGCCATATACATGCCCTTCGTCTATTTCAAAAGACAAATCACTCACAGCCATGAAATCACCATAACATTTTGTCAAGTGTTCAACTGCTATCATAGCAAACCTCCTGATTTTATATTTATTCCTTCTAAATCATTGTAATGAGGAAAGCTGAAATGATGCTGAAAAAACACCTTTTCTCTTCGAATTCACAAAAATATCACACACGTTTTCTTCCTTTTTCTTATAATATGAATATCTATTTTCAGCTTCATTTCAGTTTTTTGATATATATTTGTAGTAGAAAAATTGTGGAGGTCCCTATGAAAATCTTGATAATAGAAGACGAGATATTACTTGCAGAATCTCTGAAAACTTTACTCGAATCCAAAGGATATACTGTGGAGACAGCGCATGACGGCATCACAGGATTGGAATACGCTGAACTTGAAATCTATGACCTTTTGATTCTGGATGTCATGTTGCCCGGATTAGGCGGTTACCAGATTGCTAAAAAAATGCGCTCCAACCGGCAGAACATTCCTATCCTGATGCTCACAGCAAAATCAGCATTGGAAGACCGCGTTGAAGGATTAAATTCAGGCGCTGATTACTATCTTACCAAACCTTTTGACTCCCGGGAGCTTTTTGCTTGTATTAACGCACTTCTTCGTCGTCAGGGCTCACAGGTCAATGAGATGACTTATGGAAACACCTCGCTTGACCTCTTCTCCGGCACACTGATCTGCGGCGAAAAGAACATCCGACTCTCTGCAAAAGAATTTGATGTCATGCGTCTGCTCCTTCAGAATCCGGATCATAATCTCTCAAAAGAAACCATTCTCGCTCATGTATGGGGATATGATTCCAATGCAGTCGAAAATCATGTAGAAGTATATGTTGGATTTTTACGGAAGAAGCTTACCAGTATCGGTTCTGATATCAGGATTGTTGCAATTCGCAGACTGGGATACCATCTGGAAATTCACTCGGAGGAAAATGAGAAATGTTAAAGAAATTACGGATAAAATTCGTGTGTATAAATATGACAATCATTACGATCATGCTTGTTTTTATTTTATGTATGGTTATTCATTTTACCAAAAACAATATGGAGCAGACTAATATTCAAATGATGCAGGAGATTGCGGCTGATCCCCTGCATCTATCGGAACCTGGCGCCAATTACAGTGCCCGTCTTCCTTACTTCACTTTAAAACTGGATAACAAAGGTAACCTTTTAGAAGCAAATAGTCCTTATTATAGTCTGTCCGACAGAACATACGTCGAAAAGCTGACAGACATTTCTTCCTCTTTCCATGAAAGCACCGGTATTTTGAAAGATTATCAGCTTCGGTTTATGGACATCTCGACTCCGGCAGGCCATTTTCTCATCTTCATGGATATATCAACTGAGATTTCTACTATCAACAATCTTACAAGAAACTGTATTTTAATTGGTATTTTCAGCTTCTTTGCCTTCCTTGGCATTAGTATCTTCTTTGCAAATTGGGCAGTCAAACCAGTGGACGAAACCTGGACACATCAAAAACAATTTATTGCGGATGCATCCCACGAACTGAAAACACCACTGACTGTCATCCTGACAAATGCAGAACTTCTTAAGTCTGGCGATTATGACAACAGACAAAATACCCGCTTTTCAGATAGCATCCTTATTATGGCTAAACAGATGCAGGGACTCGTGGAAGGACTTTTAGAATTATCCAGAATTGATAACGGTTCAATGAAAACAATGATGCAGACTTTGAACTTCAGTACACTTGCAGAAAACGTTATCTATCTTTTTGAACCGGTATATTTTGAAAATGGATTAGAATTAGACTCTGAAATTGATTCTGATATTCATATCAAGGGAAGTGAAAACCACCTGAAACAGGTAATAGAAATCCTTCTCGATAATGCTTTAAAATACTCGGTGTCTCCTTCACAAGTACAAGTCACGCTGCAAAAGCAACGCGCATTTTGTGTGCTCTCTGTCAAAAACTGTGGAGAACACATAACAGATGATGATTTAAAAAATATCTTCAAGCGATTTTACCGTATTGACAAAAGCAGAAATCGTGCCGGAAGCTATGGATTGGGACTGTCAATAGCAGAAAGTATCCTTGCAGAACACCACGGAAAAATCTGGGCGGAAAGTAAAGGGGAAGAAAACACATTCTTTGTGCGATTGCCGTATATTTCGTAAATATAATTTTACCAGATGTTGTAAAGATGAAATTCTTTACAACATCTGGTCATAGATATGATTTGTATAGATTATCAGAAATATTACATCTTTTTTAAAAACTCATCTAAAGAGTCTGCTTTTGCCGCCAATTTATGCCATTTTCTCAGTACTCCCAGATTTTTCTCACTCATGATTCTATTTCGAAATTCATCAGAAACTTCACTCAATTCTTCTAACAGTTCAAGTATGTCTTCTGCTTTTCCTTCCGCTTTTCCTTCTTCCCTTCCTTCTGCTCGTTCTTCTCTCAACATTTCTTCAAAGATCATAAAGCGTTCCTCCATTTCACGATTAGATTTAACTTCGCGTATCGTCTCCTGGAGCTTTTTTACAAAACCATCCTCAAAATCTTTTTCGCTCTCGCTTAAATCTGCCTTAACAAAATTCAAAAACTTAACAAGTTCTTCGGAAACTTGCTCTACATTTTCTCCCCTGGTACTTAGAAAAATACTTTTACAACCTTCTTGAAGATATATTTCTGATTCTTCTTCGCACTTTCTTGTAAATGTATACCTATATTTTTTCTTTCCAAAGGGATCAAAATCACATATGAAAATTACATATACATCTGGAAGTTCCGTATAATCACTGCCACTTAGCAGCAATTCCATGTCAATTTGCCCGTGGTAGTAACGAACGCGCTTTCCTAATTCTTCTTTCTTTGCAACCTGCATCTCAACATTATAGCGAGTGTTACTTTCATCCTTTGCGTAAACATCCAAACGAACTCCTTTATATTCCGGATGGTAGACAATACTTTTTTCTTTGCTCACTTCCACTCTTTCAATTGGGAAGCCTAACGCAAGTTCTAAAAATCTCTTGCAATTTTCTTCCTCAATCATAACTGCGCCAAACATGAAATTATCCTTGAGCGTAAGCTCCTTCAATTGCTTCTTTCGTTTCATACTGTTTCCTCCATTAGCAGAGGAATCCTATAAATTAATTGTACCATATTAAAAGTTAAGTCACAACTGCTCTGACTAATGTTCTCCCCACTGTGGAAGTAAAATCGTCTCGTAGTTATGTGAAAACACTACACTCTCTTGACCATAACCGCTTGAATACTCCTGCTCGATGTCCAGATCTTCCTGGTATATTTTCACAATTTCTTCATAACTGTCCCATCCCAGATTTTCACATTCCTTAATAGCTTCCTCTATCTGGTCATTCCGTACATATTCAGCAATAGCTTTTCGTTCTATTTCTTCCGGAGCTTCATCTACTTTCTGTCCTCTTTTCCAAATGGTCATGGTGTCTGCTTCGGTCTTTCCACGATATCTGATTTCACTGCAGCGCTGGGTAATCTCCTTTCCGCTTTCTTTTTGTACTCCGTGGCGCTCTGTAGAAAATACTGCTGTCATCCTGTTAATCTCTGCATGATTCCAATTTTCCCAGGGTGTTACCTGACGAAAGCAGATTTCAAGTGATGCATCATCTGTGTTCTGATCAAATCTATCTGATGGTAAGATAAAATCACTATACTGATGAATTCCAATCTTCCTATCTGACTCCAATGTGCAATAGATATCTCCGTTCTTGAGCTGATAAAGCTCAGTTACCTCAATCTTATTCGTCGGTATCGTATAAATCATACCAACAATTCCCCAATTATTATTTGACAGACGATTACATATTTCATTGGTCACAGTAACCAACAGAATAATCACTGCCAATACAATTCCTAAAGTATACATACTTTTACAAGTGGTTCTTTTCTTAAATTTTTTCATAATTCGTGCTGCTGCATCTGCCTGCTCTTCCTCTGAGCGCTCTTTTTCTGTTTCACACACTGACAGATTCTTCCTGCCATTTTCATATATTTGCATACATTCCTCACAGCCTCGGATATGTTCCTCAACCATTTTCCGGCTTTCTTCCCGCAATACATCATCTTCATATAACACCAGAAGATCCTGTACAATGGCACATTCTTTTTTCTTCATTTACGACTCCTCCTTCATCATTTCCTGAATCTTTATTTTTGCCCGGTAATGGGTAACCCGCGCCCATCCTTCACCATGTCCGAATATTTCTCCGATTTCCTTATAAGATAATTCTCCCAGTGTTCTCAGTGTAAACACTTCTTTATATGGTTCCTCCAGTATATGTAATATTCTGTAAATGGATAAAGATTCCTCTTTACGAATATACTGGGATTCCGGTGCGTCTTTCTCATCACCCACCGTCGCCGTCACTTCATTTATGTTCTCTGCATACACTTCCTTTCCTGTGAGACGATTTTGCTTCTTTTTCCAGGAAAAATACACATTTTTTCCGATTCGGCAAAGCCAGGTTTTAAAATGACATTCTCCCTTATAACTGTCGATATATTTTAACGCTCTATAAAATGTTTCCTGTGTAAGATCCTCAGCAGCCTGTGCATCACCAGTCATCGACAGCAAATAATAGTACACATCACGATAATATAATTTGTATACATCCTCGAATTGCAACTATCTCACCCCCTTTATTTATCTATACAGACCTCTAAAATATTTTTTCGTTACAAAAAAACCAGAAATTTCTTCCTGGTTTTCTTATCATTCTAATTAAACTATAAATCATTCTGAAATCTAGATAAATGCTCATATGGCAAAATAAGACGCCCTCGATACAGACCACAACCATCATTGATCAAACTGTTATTCACCGCAGCAAACATATTAACATCCAGATCAGCCAGTTCCAGATTAAGAAGTCTCATTCCCCGTTCATATGCCTCATCAAAATAAATGCATTCCCCTTCCGGAATAGCATCCCTTTTGCTTCGCTCATGCTCCTGCCTCTTTTCGTATCCCCGGTGATTTGCCGGACCAATCTCTGCAATATCGTCCATCGTCTTTGTCCGGATCTGCACTTCCATGTAGCTCCGGGAACTATTATCATAAAAAGTAATATGAAGCGATTGATAGCCAAAAGTATTCTGATGAGATATATAATCTCTGTAATATGGTTTTACAGAATCATCCAGTAAAGGCGAATCACTTTTCAGCACGCCTTTTGCAGATTCTGCAGTAAATCCCCGTTCTTCCAGAAACCCCGGCAAGACATTTGCAATCTTGTACAAATATTTTATCTCCTCATTCTCCTGAGCTTCTCCCAATTGGACATGACATCTGGGAAGAGAGATTACAATTCGGTAAGCAATAAAATCCCGAAAACAATTTAGCTTCTCTTTTAATTCAGAAACAGAAGGATAACTCCCATGTTCCTCATAATACTCATAAATATATTCTACTATATAGCCATTAAACTTTTCTTCCGCACGAATCAAAGATTTGATTCGCCCTTTAACCGTAAATGCAAGAAACGGGTATTCTTTTGCCATATATCTGTAAAATTCACGAATTTTCTGAGACTGTGCAGTAAGGAAATCGTTATGTTCCAGCATTTCACGAATCTGAAGTAAAAAATTACTGTGCACCAGATCTATTTCATTATGAGTTCTTTTTGCTTCATCTTTTAAATCTTCAATATACCTTTGCAGTATGCGAAAGATCGTATCTCCAGAATACAAATAATCATTTAGTGTAACCATTCTATCACTTCACTTTCATTATGTACTGGAAATTATTGATACTGATACACAAAAATTTCCAGCTTAGATAAACATATTCTACCACACTTATCCAAAATATAAAATGACCTGCCAGATTTCTCTGACAGGCCTGTTTTTTATAAAGAAATATGCCATTCGGTTCCAAAATGAGTAAACATTAAATCTGTTCCTGCCATGCACATTGCAAAAAATGTAATTACAATCAGCAAAAATATGGCAGCTTTATCATATACGAATTTCCAATCTGCTATATTTGAAAGTAAAACCTCAATCCCCAGGCCAATAATCATAAATGGCCACAGTTTAAATATCAACTCATAAGTGATCATTCCAAAGAAAATATGAAGGATGAACAAAATTCCAAATATAATCATCGAAACACCCGCAGTGACGGAGCCAACTCTGTGTGTTCTAATTCTCTTTTCCATGCAAATCCTCCTCTTTAAAGATATCCTCTGGTTTTTCCTCTATTCCCAGTTCCTCCTTTTTTCCAAGAATCATTTTTACTCCAATGATGATAATTACAATGGCAATTACCGTTCCCGGAATATTATTTACAATCGGATAGATTGCTTCCCACATTGCATCCGGTATAAGATTATAAATAAGACTTCTGAAATTGCTCCACAGTATTCCAACACCAAGGAGAATCAGAATCCCTGCAATCCATTTGCGCCCGGATTTTTCCGATATTTTAAGCGGCTTTCCTTCTGTAAACTCTTCCCAAATAAACTTATCTTCCAAGAGCCAAAAAGCTTCATCGTCACATGCAACTATATTCCTTGCATGGAAAAATCCATAGAACCATATAATAAATGCAAGACAGATAAACACATCACTGGCATGAAACATTGCGGGAATCATAAAACTGATAAAAAATAATGCCATCAGGCTAACTCCCATTTTCATAAATCCCATATACATTTCAGCTGCTCCTGGCATAAATGAGCATAAAAAAGTAAATATATTGCTTTTCTTTTTTGGTTTCATAAAACTCTCCTCCTAAACTATTCAAAAATATCAAATTTCCACATATCACTAAACAAATGCGATTTGTTAATGGTTTTCATAATACTCTCTTTACTGTCTCCGGTAACTTCTTCTCTTGTCTGAACTTTTTCCGATATTACAGAAGCTTTGGAAGGTATCTCGCTCTCCTGCACTCCGCTAATTCCCGGTATGAGAATTAATAAAGCTATGGCTGCTGCCATGGATGAAACAACCCTGAAACAGTACTTTCTAAACTCTGATTTCTTTTGAGCAAAATCAACAATCTCCGGTGGTTTCGATATCTCTGTGATCGCATCTTTTGTTTCAATCCGTGAAATCTCAGAAGGTCTCTTCTCCTCAAGAACATCTACGGAAGATAAAATATTTTCCAACAAATCCGGCGGAGCAGAAATCAATTTCTCTTTTTCCACATCCAAAATCAATTTTTCCAGTTCTTCATCCGATAAATATTTATTTTCTGTCATGAGAGCAAATCCTCCCTTCTTATATATTTTTTTAACATTTCCCTGGCTCTGTAAATCTGTGTCTGAATTGTCTTTAAGCTGATTTCCTTTTCATCTGCTATCTCTTTTGCAGTTAGCCCCTGTATAAAATATTTCAAAGCCACATCACCATATGGTTTCGGAAGTTTTTTACATGTATCTTCAACATCCTTTACAACTGCTTTTCCCATATACATTTTAAGCGGATCATTATCCGCATCACATGCATCCGGAATATCATCCTCGTTCGTAAGAGTATTTTTTCTTTCCGCTTTTCGTAAATAATCTATACATTTGTTACTGGCAATTCTGCATAACCACGCTTTTTCATTTGACCCATCAAACTCTTCAAAATGCTGATATGCTGATATAAAAGTTTCCTGTGTAATATCTTCGGAAGTGAAATAATCTCCTGTGAGCTTTAAGCAGATTGAGAAAATCAGATTCTTATACTGGTTTACCAAACGTATTAAATTTTCTTTAGAATCGATTTTACTCACCCCCTTTGCTCTTACATTTAATATAACGGAATAACAAAACAAAAGTCTTCAAATTTTTCTTTTACCAAAAAAAATTATAGTACTTAATGTCGTGATATTATTTAAACATAAAAAAGAGAATGTCTTTTGTTTGTGAGGCATTCTCTTTTTTGAATCAATATTATTATCAGATCACCTTACTGCTTTTTCTTCTTTTCTGCTTCTGATATTGCCCAGTCAAAGTCTGCTTTCGTCACAAAATCCGGCAATCCCATATAATAATCTTTTACCATCCCTGTTTCTCCAGCCAATTGTTTATTGTTTTCTCTCTGTCGTACTTTTGAGAAGTTTCATATTTTCCCAATGCAAATTCACCGGAAATCTTTCCGTCAACCATAAATAATACCCGATCACAGCGACTGGCAACTTTACTGTCATGTGTTACAATAAGAATAGTCATACCTTCCTTGTTTAATCTCATAAACTCATCCATTATTTCTTCTGAAGATGCTTTGTTTAATGCTCCGGTTGGTTCATCTGCAAACAGAAGCTCCGGTTGATTCATAATCGCCCTGCAGATACATGCTCTTTGAAGCTGCCCACCGGACACCTCTGTTATTTTTCTATCCTCAAGTCCTGCAATTCCTACCTTACCCATCAGTTTAACTGCCTCACTCTTTAGTTCCGTCTCACTTTTTTGGCTGGTCTTTTTTGTCTTCAGACTTTGGGATGCCGGAAGTATGATATTATCTATAATATTTAAGTTTGGAAGCATATTCATTTGCTGAAATACAAACCCCATCTTATTTAGACGGATATCTGCTCTCAAATCTTCGGAATATGAACAGATATTTTTCCCGTCAAATATTACCTGTCCTTTGTCAGGTCTATCCATTCCTGAAAGCTGATATAAAAGTGTGGATTTACCTGATCCCGACGGTCCCATAACCGCAGCAATCTCTCCTTCTTTTATAGAAAAATTTACATCAAATAATATATCTTTCTTACATAATCCGATTGTTTTAATCACTTCATTCATATCTACTCTCTTCCTCTGCAGCATTCTACAGCTTTGACACTTTTTATTCCGTTACTTCCCAGACAGATTGCTAATACAGCAGCCGTGCCTCCTAATACCACATTCATTATTATCGACCACATATTAAGAGTAAACTGAAATCCTTCTGCTCCAAAAGATCTCAGTGCTGCTCCGCAAATCCATTCACCTGCGGTACATCCACATACAGCCCCTGCTATAATTCCTGCAAATACATATGGCGCACAGGATTTCCGGAAACTTTTCTTTATTGCCTTGCTTCTGAATCCGATTGCCTTTTTTATCGAAATCTGATTTCTCTGATTTTCAATAATCATTCGGACAAACATCATGATAACAATTAAGATGATGACAAAAGAGATTATTTTGACTAACACAGATGCCAAAAAAACCTGCTTAAGAGTTGGTCCGTAAGTTCCCTCTATTCTGGATATGATATCCATCACCTCTGCACCCTGTGCGGAGTATTTATCTATAAATTTCTTTTGGCTGGCATTCTCTGTCAATGTTACATAGGCAATTCTCCACATAACATTTTCCTTATTATTCAAATGCTCCTCAAACAGCTTAGCTGTCTTTCCTCCATTCGTAATATCTGAATAAACGCCAGTGATTGTGCACATTTTATATTTTCCTGCAATTTTTATAAAAATCTCATCCCCAGGATAAAGTTCTAACTCCTCGGAAAGAAGATATGACAGTGCTACTTCTCCTTCACAAGCCGGTGCACATCCTTTACTATAGTTAACCGGAAATTTCCTGTGGTCCCCCTGTTCCATCAGCATGTTCATATTCGTCCCATCGCGTAACTTTACAGGCATCAAATTTGTCTGATAAAGTACATATTCTTTGACATCCGTATCCTCTGACAATAATTTCCCTATTTTTTCAAAGTTTTCGCTTTCCCCTTCTCCCTGGCGCATATCCATCCTAAGCTCACCATCACCTATACCCATATAGGTCACAAACTTCGGAGATGAAATTGTACTATACAGATTTGACGGGATCATCATCAAAAAAACAGCTATTGCAGTAACGAGCGCAATAAAAAGTTTATTACTTTTCTTTTTGCTTTCCTCCGCATTTCCGGAAAGTGCTTTTAAAGCCGTCATCTCATTAAGCTTTCTCAATATCCTAAGCACAAATAAAACAATGACACTTCCAACAAAGACTGCACTAAGGGCTAAATAAAAAAACATACTGAATCCATTCGCAGATACACCATATAACTTTTGCATTTGAGCAGAGAGTGGCTTAAACATACATAAGGATATCATCATTCCCAAGCCTGCACCTGCGAAAACTAACTGCCTGTATCTTTTGAGAAACATACTTCGAATAGATTTCCTGGATATTCCTATGGCTTTCAGCATTCCTACTTCTCCTGCTTCAGCAGCAACTCTGGTCAGAAGCATGAAACGAATACATACCAGTGAAATAATTAAAACCAATACGCTGACCAAAAGAATGATCATAATCATAATTCCATCTGAAAGCGTATTCATCATTTTAATCAGGGGTCTGGTAATTGTTGGACCGTTCATTGGAAGCTTTGCATTTTCATATGCTGTCTTAAAAGCATTACTGTCCGCTCCCTCAGCAAGCAAAAATTCAATCAGATACTCTTCACTTCCCAATTCTTTTAAATTTTCATAATCTTCTTCACTAACCAGAAATCTCTTGGATGATGCCATCATGGAATTCATCTGTGAATCTCTGATAAAACCAGCCACTCTAAGAACACTGTTTCCGATTTTCATATCATCACCGATTTTTACATGATATAAAGACTCATAGCATACCGGAACATATACCTGCCCTGATTTAACTTTTGGAAGTTCATTATTGAGATCAAACATAAAGTCAAATCTATCACTCTGAACACTGACTCCATTATCCTGAGTGCTGTCTAGCAAAGTCTCCTCGCCCAATGTCAGGATACTATTTTCCAGATTTAAAAATCTGACAATCTGATAATCTGTAACCTCTGATCTTCCTAAAGCAAATTGTTCCAGTTCATCTTCATTGATCTCTCCTGTATGCATCTGCAAAAAGTCTGGAGTTTTTGCCTCCTCCATAAGATGCTCTATGGCACCTGTAAGATTTGCAAAAAGTAGTGCTGTGAGAGATATCAACGCTACAGATATTGCAACAAAGGCCGTAAATCCTATCATAGAAAATCTGTCTCTTTTCCATGACTCTTTTGTCATTCTTGTGTAAATACTATCTTTCAAATTTTCATCACCTCCAATTCCTGAATACTCTTGATTCTTGCCATAATTACTGCCACCACAGATAAACATACACCTGAAACGATAATTACCAGACCTGCTCCTCTGCCAATATTTATTTTAAATATCTTTGCAGACAAATCCGCCAGTAATCCACCTGTTCCATAAGCAATTACATACCCAATCTGTGAAAGAAAACCTATGAATCCCCAGGCTCTTCCCTGAAGTTCATCAGGAATATTTGTTCTTACCAGATAATCCAGACAATTATTTGCAAAAGGAAGCATAGCGAAGAATAAAAAACCAAATCCACAAATGATAAAAATATTTTCCCAGACACCAAATCCAATCATAAAAATACCTGCCAGCATAAGAGATCTTTCAAGCACTCTTACATATTTTTTCTTTATCCCACGTATACCGAGTATAAGACTTGAAACCAGCATTCCGCTTGCGCATATTGTTTCCCCGATTCCCAGTGTCTTAGAATCTGCAAATGACAAAATAAGTGGCTCTGCCAGAATCTGAAAAACTCCAAGAAACAATGTCATAACTGCAGAAACCAAAATAAGTAAAAATAACCCCTGTTTTGAATGTACTACATCCCACCCCTCTTTCAGACTCTCCCAAAAAGACTTCTCCTCTTCACACGGCTTTGTTTCAATTCCTCGTTTTACAACTGCCGTAGATATGACTGTGAGAACAAAAGTACTGATATCAAGAATCAGTAACAGTTTTACATCACTTACGCTAAGCAAAAAACCTGCCACCAAAGGAGATATCAGATATCTGGCACTTCCCGCCAGACTCACAAGTCCATTTGCTTTCGAAAACTCCTCTCTGGTCAGCAAATCTGAAACTGTAGCTCTGTAGGAAGGTTCCAGCAAAGAAGAAAAAACAGAGCTTACAAATACACCTATGCATATTTGAAACAAACTTGCTCCACCATTCAGCATACAGAGCAAAATATAAATGATTCCCAGGGCCGAACAGCCGTCTCCCAGCATCATCAACATTCTTCTATCGTATCGGTCTGCCAACACACCCGCCGGGACACTTAAAAACAATGTTGGTAAAAATCCCAGTAATGTTACCAGCGCCATCCCTGCAGCGCTCCCTGTCTGTTGAAACACATATACCCCTAATCCAAAACTGGTAAGTCCGCCTCCTATAGAGGAAATCAATTCGCCAGACCATAGCAAAAGAAACTTCCCGAAATTACTCCTTTTTAAATTATCACTCATGTTTTTACCTTCCTTAATTTATTCGACCGATTGTCTGTCGGTTATTATCTAAAAATAAAAAGGAATAGATATATTCCTTTTTATTTTCTGTCACTTCTCAAATATGGGGATAATGGTTTCAAGCAATGCACCTTTTTCCATGCCAAACACTCTCTCAGCATGATAGACAAATCCCCTGATCTTTCTCTGCTCCTCTTCTTCACTGTACTGAACCATACTGTCAAAGGCACTGTAGGAATATATCATAATCATTTCCACCGCCTCAGCCGGATAATCCGTCTGCATGATTCCTTCTTTAATTCCGTCTTCAGCAATTTTAGTAATCAGCTTATTCACCGGTCCCAGTAATCTATTTTCCAATTTCTGATGCATCAGCGCATTCTGCGGTCTGTGAACCTGTTCCATGATCATGTCACCAAGCTCATTATCAACATTAAGAGAAAGCATCGTTCGTGTCAGTCTCTCGAGAACCGGTATCGATTCATCTAACGCAATTACTGCCGCTTTTTCTACCATTTGATTGGTGAGGCGTTCAATCATTCCATCCAGAATGTCCTCTTTTGATTTAAAATGATAATAAAGTGTTCCTCTGGCAATTCCGATTTCTTTCAGGATATCATTCGTGCTGGTGTTATCATATCCCCTTGCACAAAATAATCTTTCCGCAACATCTAATATTTCATTTCTTCGTTCTTCTGCATCTTTAACAATTCTCATAACAAACGCTCCTACCGACTATCTGTCGGTAACAATATATCATACTCTTTTCTTGTTTTCAAGCCGAAACAAATACACTTTAGAAACTTTCTCTGAAAATCTGCTCAATCTCATCCGCATCAAGCACCTTATAACCGCCGGGAAGAACAATCGTACCCTTAACAAGATCCGGAATCATATCCTCTGTTGCTCCAAGTTCAGTAATGTTCATTACAAGACCCAGTTCTTTCATCCAGTTTTCCATTGCCTGAAGACCTTCAGATGCAACCTGTTCATCTGTCTTTCCGGTCACATCAACATCCCATACATTCTTTGCAAAACGCACAAACTTCGCAAGTCCGTAAGGCATAATATATTTATAATATGGCAGTGAAACTGCAGAAAGCGTCATCCCGTGTGTTGCATCAGTACATGCTCCCACAGACTGACCAAGCATATGTACCATCCAATCTGTTGACTTTGCCTTTGCAACCAATGTATTAAGCGCCCAGGTCGCAGACCACATGATATTGCTCCTTGCTTCATAATCCTGTGGATTCTTATTAGCGATACGACTTGAATGTATTACAGACTTCATCAGTCCTTCACTGATGTAATCGCTCGTATTATCATCTCCCCCGGAAAAATACTGCTCACATATGTGGTTAAAGATATCATAAATTCCTGAAACCATCTGATAATGAGGAAGCGTCAGTGTATATTTCGGATTCAAAATGGAAAATTTAGGCATGATCTTCTCATCAGCAAAAACATGACCAATCTTCAGCTTTGCATCATGATTGGTGATTACTGCTCCTGCGTTCATCTCAGAACCGGTACCAACCATTGTGAGCACACAGCCTACAGGAATGATCTCACATGAAGGCTCTTCAAATTTTAGATAATACTTTTCCCAGGGATCTTCCTCACAATGAACGGATACGGAAACTGCCTTGGCATAATCACATACAGAACCTCCTCCAACTGCAAGCAGCAAATCTACTTTATGGTTTCTTGCTATCTCTACCCCTTCATAAAGTTTTTCAAGAGTTGGATTTGGCATTACGCCTGCAATCTCTGCAACATTCTTTCCCTCTTCTTTGAGGATAGCTATTACTTCATCATAGATTCCATTTTTTTTGATAGAACCGCCACCATATATAAGCACTACATTTTGTCCATATTTCTTAAGCTCAGTACTTAAATTGGAAAGGGAATCCTCTCCAAAATATAACTTTGTTGGATTGCAATAAGTAAAATTTCCTAACATAATTTTCTCCTTTCACTTTACACAAAATCATTTCTTTGCTATTCTGATTATATGCTAATACCTAAACCTGACTTTAGGTCAAGTATATTTTAAAAATATTTATTTTTTGCAAAGAGAGGTTTTTATGTATACAATTGGTCAGATTTCAAAAATGTTTGATTTACCTATTTCAACACTCAGATACTACGACAAAGAAGGACTTTTTCCAAATATGGAACGTTCTTCCGGCATCCGCAAATTTTCAGAATCTGAAATAGAAGCTCTTCGTATCATTGAATGTCTCAAGAAGACTGGTATGGAAATCAAAGAGATCAAACGGTTTATGGAATGGTGTGCTGAAGGTCCTTCTACTTATTCCAACCGAAAAAAACTCTTTGAGGACAGAAAGAAAGCCCTTGAAGAACAACTTCAAGAGCTTGAAAAAAATATGGCAATGATTAATTTCAAATGTTGGTATTATGAACAGGCTATTTCTGACGGTAACGAAGAACGCCTTAATGCAATCATTCCAGATAATCTTCCTGCTGATATAAAAGCTATGTACGAGTTAGCGCATTCTTAGAGAACTTGAAGAATCACTTCATTATCAGGGATGCGCACATTTGCCTCTCTTGCATTATCCAAAAGATTATAAAGAAGTCCCACAAGATCGATCCATCTCCTGAATCTCTCCGTAAAAGGTATCCTCCACCTGAATTTTTAATGAAATATCTGCATCTTCACACTGTTTTGCTGTAACTAAAAGTATGCTGTCCACAACATCGTCTCTGCAATATCCAGTCCTGCTCAGCTCTTCATACCGGCTTTTCAATTCATCCAGATAGAACTGTATTTCCTGATTCCTTTTCAAAAGAAGCATTTCGAGTGTCTGGATATGCTATGCCAAATCATGCCGATACCGCCTTGTCGCCTCAATGCGATCCTGTATTGCGCTGTACAATCCTTCCATGGAGTCCATATATGCCTGTCTCATCGAATAGTATGATAAAATTTTTCATTCTGAACCTCTATGACAATATGTCTGCCGACAGCATCACTACTTTTAAAATCTGCTATAACGCAGTCTGTAAATATGGACGGAGTACAGGATTCTTCGTTTACCTTGTAAGTCGTTTTAAATATTTCACATCATAATACTGGCTTCCTACAAAGTCAGCGCCGTTTTTGATGTTAGAAATAATTTTTTCGGTCAATACGCAGGTCCCTGTGTAAAACTGTACACCGTATTTTTTGCACAGCTCGTCATACTCCTTCTCGTACAAATTAGTGTTCATATAAAGGTACTTTATACCGTTAGCTTTACAGTACTCGAGTGCATTATTTAACACAGGCAAGTTTTCTTCAACATTATCTTTAGAACCCACAGCATGATATACAAGGTTAATTTTATATTCGCTCTTTTTTACATATTCGATATCACGCTCAACTTCTAGACGTAAAAAAATATTTTCAATATTTATCTCGTTTTCTGCAATAGCCTCTTTTAGCTGATCGAAAATTTTTAAAAAAGTCGCTTTGTTCGGTCTACCTACCGAAACAAAAAGCCTAAAGCCGCGACGGTTAATATCCTTTTTGTAAAGAGATAAAAGCTCATTAAAAGAGATGGTGTCAAAGCGGTTGTAATATTTACATTCCTTAAACTCATCAAAAGTGATAGCCGATGGGTTCTCATCGTTTTTCTTAGGGTGGTTTAGTATCTTGTATGTATCCTTATGCCACTTGGAAATACACACGAGTTTATTATCCGATGTAAGTCTGACATCTACATGGAAATTCTTATAGCCTAAGTTTTTAGAATAAGAAAAAGCTTGTTTGGAGTTAGTATTTTTATATCTCATCTCAATTCCGCCTAAAGAAGAAGCTACCATACAGTCTTTGAAGTTAATTTTTTCTTTGTCTTTTTTTCTGTATTTTATTTCATGGGAGAAATCTTTAAGTGCATTGTAAACGCCTTCTTTATATTCCTCTTTTAGTACACAGCCTTCTTTTACAGCTTTTTCCCATGCGGCGATAACATTTTCCGATGTTAAATCATCGCAGTCAATAAAGCGTTCGCTATAACCGATTTTCTCGCCCCAGAATCGAAGTTTCTGATTCCATACAAAACCTATGCTCGGAATTTGAAGTGCAAACGAAACGATGTTAGAGTGCATACGTCCTGCAATAACACTTGTAAACTGAGAAATGTCTTTAACAAGGCTTACGCCATCTTTAGGGGCCGGTACCTTTTCACCGTGACCAACGAAAGCCAGCACTTCTTTAGCGAAAATCTCGTCGTAAGTATCGCCATTAGTGAAAACTTTCCATTTTACATTTCTCTTGTCAAGCTCATTTATGATACCTTTCCAAAAGTTAAGCTGGTAGTCTCTGTCAATCTGTGGATTTCCATAGTCAGAAAACAGCTTTTCTCTGGTTATACCCAGTCCGACACACTCTTCTTTTTTTGATTTTAAGTCAAGGTGCTTTTTATAAGTATGTGCACACCAAACTGCAGGATCATAAACCGAATATGTTTTAATATTGCTGTTTTTCAGGTAATCTTTCTTTAAAGTTTCTATATCATCGCGTACACTGATACCTTTAACGCAAGGCAGATTAATAGCTTCTTTAAGAGCGACACTGCGCTCGTCATTGAGGTAGAATTTTTCAACACCAATCGCACTTAAAAATACAGGCACATCATACTTTTGAGCTTCTCTGATAATCTCAGGCATATAAAGCCAGAAATTCTCGTTTGTACACTTAATAATACCGCCTGCAAAAACTACAGCGTCAACGTACTTAACCTGCGAAAAATCACGGCTAGATATAGAATATCTGAGCAAATCGCAATTTCTTAGTCCCATTGCTTTCTTCATCAGAAAGCAATCATTATCAGCAAGTATCGTATCGCCTAAATTCATGTTCATGGTTTGCACCATCAATATTTTCAGCTTTCTACCTAACATAATTTCACCTCTTATGTTACATTAGTTGAATATTTTTTTATTATACCTTATTTCCAATTATTATGCTACTTTTTCTTTCTTCCCACACTTCATGTGTGACCGTACCTTATCGGAAAATTCACCTTTATTGTCTGTAGAAGGTTCTGTGCAAAACATCACAAACACAAAAAACTCGCAAATGAAAAGAGGAAAAAGTCTTCCGTAAAAGAAAACCTTTTCCTCTTTCATACTTTATTTAATTAAGCTTCTTTTTTCTGAGTAGCCATTGTCTTGATGCCATCAATTGCAAGGATTACTGCAAGAACCATCAACAGTGCAGCAAGAATTGCACGGACATAGCACCATGTAACGCCCTCTGCTCCAGCTGCGATGCCGGCAAAGTTAGCCTTCAGTGTGAAGAACAGAGAAGTAAGTGTTACGATAAGCATGAATGCCATTGGAATCAAGAACATCTTGTTATTCTTTCCAGCTTTTCCAAGCCATGTTGCAACTGCAAGCAGACCAAGAGCTGCAAGCAACTGGTTAGCTGCACCGAACAGCGGCCAGATATTTGCATATCCTGTAAGTCCAAGTCCGATTCCAAGAATAACTGTAATCAATGTTGCTACAAATGGATTGGTAAGAACCTTCTTGTATCCAGTTACATCTTTGTAAGTTTCCCCAGGCTCAAGCCAGAATTCCTGGAACATATAACGTGCAAGACGTGTTGCTGTATCCAGAGATGTCAGACAGAATACAGATACAGTAAGAACTAACAGTGTGTAAGCAATCTTTTCTGTTCCTGCAAGCCCTGGAATAGAGCTAAGCATCTTAGAGATACCTGTTGCAAATACTACGGTAGGGGTAACTGTCTCACCTGATGCATAGTTAGCCCAGATGTATCCTACTGCACACAGAGAAATGATTGCAAGTGCACATTCAATCAACATACCACCATATGCAATTGGCTGTGCATCTTTTTCATTGTTCAGCTGTTTTGCAGTTGTACCAGATCCAACCAGTGAGTGGAAACCAGAGATAGCTCCACAAGCAATCGTTACAAACAATGCAGGGAACAGATATCCAAGAGAGCTTCCTGTAGGAGCAATCGTATCTACAAACCCTGTAAATGCCGGAATATCCATATGAGCGCCACCTGTCAGACCACATCCGATGATACCAACAACTGCAACAATCATCATGAAGTAAAGCAAGAATGAGCTCAAATAGTCTCGCGGCTGAAGCAGGATCCATACTGGTGCAACAGATGCTGCCAGAATATAAATACCTACGATAATCATCCATGCTTTGTTGCTTAAATAGATTGGATGCCAGTTCAGTCCGATTACCATACAGATAACAATTGCTGCAACACCTATAACTGTGGATGTTGCTAATCCTGCATTACGACGGTATACCAGGAAACCGAATGCGATTGCGATCAGAATAAACAGAATAGAGATCATAGCAGTTGTCGCATTCGCTGCACTTGCTGCATAATCTACTGCACCGCTTTCTGTGTAAGTTGCCATAAATGTATTTGCTACGATAGAGCCAAAAGCAGCTACAACAAGAATTAGTGTAAGGTAAGAAAAGATAATAAATAACTTCTTTGCTTTCGAACCCATTGTATCGGCAATAACTTCACCGATTGACTGACCTTTATGACGAATAGATGCGAACAACGCACCAAAGTCATGAACCGCACCAAAGAAAATACCTCCGATCAATACCCACAGAAGTACCGGAACCCATCCGAATACTGCTGCCTGGATAGGACCATTGATAGGACCTGCTCCTGCAATAGATGAGAAATGATGTCCCATTAATACAGGTGCTTTTGCCGGAACATAATCCACGCCATCTTCCTCAGTATGTGAAGGTGTCTCTTTTGATGGATCAATTCCCCACTGCTTTGCAAGCCATTTGCCGTATGTAAGATATGCAACGACAAGGATTACAATTCCGATTACTAATACTGCAATACCATTCATTTTAATTCCTCCTCATTTCCTTTATAATTGTAATGGTTTTGTATTGCTAAACAGGTCAGATAATTCTGGCCTTACTATAGCCTTTTACCAGATCTTTGGCCGCATGATTGCCAAAGATTTTTTTATTTTTCAGATCAAAGACAAGCAGCCTTACTTCACTGTAACCTCGAATGGTAAAACGATAATTTTTCACATATTTAAAATGCTTCACCATCTTCTTAACATCATCTGATACTCCGTTTTCTGCAATAAAAATTCCTGTCATATAAGTATACATATGATCCTTCTCCGGACATTTTCTGCCACCGCGTACCAGCTGTGGTTCTATATAAGAAACAATCTGTTCGCGAAATCTTTCAACATCTTCAACATTCAATTGATCGAGCACACGAAAAAATACGTGTTCGAAACAATTTGCCCGCCATAATTCCGCCTTCTTGATAAGGACATATTTTGCACTGGTCACATTGAAACTTGCATGTGCATCATATATATCCCCTTTGATATCATAGGCTTTTTCTATATCATAGCTTGCTTGATAAGATTTCAGTAATCTCTCTAAGAGATCCCCACCTTCCATATATTGATCTCCTTTGTCCCTATATTACTTTACTTCGCTAAATTCTATCTTTAAAACGGTATCTATGTTACCACTTTTTTCGACAAAATGCAATGGTTTTAGAGTGCACTCTGTATTTTTTTGTCAAATATGTAAAAACAAATCTCTCCTCTACAGAGAACAAATTTTAATAAAGTGTGCTGAGCACACTTTCAGTTTCCCTGCTCCCTCATACTTGAATGGTAGGGTTTTCCCAATACAATAAACGGTTGGACATCTCTGATAGTTCAGGGGGTTCAACCGTTTTTATTATTATTGATATAATTTTATTGTTATGGGCGACAAATCAGTGGCAAATAGACTGAACCTATCACGAAAATACTTGGAAAAACGCTTATTTCATTGATAATAAACACACTGTTTCCACATGCACGGTATGTGGAAACTGATCCACTGCTCTCACTTTCCTCACTTCATACCCATTTTCTCTCAAAAACTTCACATCTCTCGCCAATGTTGCCGAATCACAGCTTACATACACAATTCTCTCCGGCTGCATATCTACCATCGTCCGTAAAAGTGTCTCCTCGCATCCTTTCCGCGGTGGATCCACCACGATCACGTCTGCATGAGCGTTCTCTCCGGGATGTTCTTTGGCATAGTTTTCGTAATACTGTGGCAGCACTTCCTCGGCCTTTCCCACGTAAAACTCTGCGTTTTCAATTCCATTGATCTTCGCATTATTCTTTGCATCCTCGATAGCCTGCGGTATGATTTCCACGCCGTATACCTGTCCTGCCTTCTGGGCAAGGAAGAGGGAAATCGTTCCGATTCCACAATAAAGATCCCATACCACTGTCTGGTCATCGGAATCTTTTTCTTCTAATCCGGAGTATTCCAATGCCAGATTGTAAAGTTTCTCTGTCTGCGCCGGATTTACCTGATAAAAGGACAGCGGAGAAATCTGATATTTTACATTTCCAATGTAATCTGTAATGTATGTCTGTCCCCACAAAAGTTTGATCTTATCTCCCATGATTACATTTGTTTTTTCTTTGTTGACACATAATGTAATACTGGTCATTCCCTCTATCTTTGAGAGTCGCTCTGCCAGAATTTCTCCATGGGGCAAAGTATTTCCGTTTATAACAAGGCAGACCATGATTTCCCCTGTTTTAAATCCATAGCGTAGCAAAATGTGACGCAACAGTCCCGAGTGATTCTCTTCATCATAAGCTTTGATTTTATATTCTTTCATAAAATCAAGAATGATAGTAAGAATCTTTTCATTGATTACTACGCCCAGTGCACAGTCCGTATTGGGGATGATGCTGTGGGTTCTTCCTGCATAAAATCCAGTGATAATATTCCCCTCTTTATCTGTTCCTACAGGAAACTGCGCTTTATTTCTGTAATGAAATGGTGCCTTCTCTCCCATTCCTACGATTGGTTCCATCACCTGGTCTAACAGTTCTTCCGGCACTTCACCGATACGGAGCAGATTTCCGCGAACTTTATTGTTCTTAAACTCCAGTTGTTTTTCGTAAGTCATCTCCTGAATCTGGCAGCCACCACATTTCCTCGCCATTGGGCATACCGGCTCTTTTACACGTGCTTCTGATGGCGTAAGTATATTCATCAGCCTCGCATACCCATAATTCTTCTTTGCCTTCATAATCTTAGCTTCCACCACATCACCAATGATGGCATCTTTAATAAATAAAGTGTAACCGTCTACCTTGCCGATCCCTTCTCCGTTTACTCCAATATCTTCAATCGTCACTGTAACCAATTCATTTTTCTGCATAAATATACTCCATTTCTTCATTTAGGTACAGGGTATATTCCAATTTGGGACGTAGACTTTTTGAAAAAGTCTACGTCCCAAATTAAACTACTGTCTTCCTTAAGTTTGATTCAAATAACCGGTTATATCCTAACCAGTCGTTGCTGTTTTTCTCTTTAAATATCTCTGTCAGTGTCTGCATCTTGGCATCTGCGCAGTCTGCGAAGTTCAGTGCCAGTGCTTCGGCAAGTGCCGGTTTTTTCGGAGAACCGTATTCCAGCTCTCCATGGTGTGCTATAATACAGTGCTTTAACTCGCTTGCGAGTTTTTCCGGGAATCTCGGAATACTCCTCACTGCGTCACTTATCATCTCTACGCCAATCACAATATGTCCCAAGAGCTGTCCGTCATCGGTGTAATCATTTTCAGGGAATGAGGACAATTCTTTTGTCTTTCCGATATCGTGACAGATTGCAGCTGCATAAAGTAAATCCGGGTTTAAGATTGGATATGCTCCTGCCATATATTCACAGAATTTCACAACACTTAATGTATGTTCAAGAAGTCCTCCGGAAAATCCGTGGTGTACACTTTTCGCAGCAGAATGTGATTTGAATTTTTTAATAAATGCTTCGTCTTTTACAAAATAAAATTCAACTGCCTGCCTGAGGTACGGATTACCGATTTTCTTTATATAAGTAAGAAGCTCCTGATACATGCTGTCTGTACTTTTCTCCGTTGTAGGCATATAATCTGCCGGAACATATTCACCTTCCTGAGCTTTACGGATCTGTCTGATATTTAACTGCAGGTTATTATTATAAGTAATTACATCTCCAAATACTTCTATGAAATCCATTTCATCATAATCTGCAATTCCTCCTGAATTAGGATCCCAGACTTTACCGTCCAGTGTCCCTGTCTTATCCTGAAGGATAAGATTATCATATGGTTTCCCGTTTCTTGTCTCAGCGGAACGTTTCCCTTTACAGAGGTAAACGTTCCTTATAGTTTCGCCTTCAACAAGTGTGTTAATATATCTCATGATTATGCCTCTTTCTATTTTTTATTTCTGGTGCTTACCGTAACGTTAAAATTAATATCTACGTATTCGTCTTTTGGTCCCTGACGGCAGCCCTGAAGCTCAATCTCGCTTCCTTCTTCCCTGCGCATTAATATGCTGTGATAATTAGACAGACTTACGATATTTTCTCCATCTATACCGATAATTACATCGCCACTCTGTATTCCTGCTTCCATAGCCGGAGAATCCGGTGCCACTTCTTTTACATACACACCCTGTGGCATTCCTTTTTTGGCAAGCTTATCCGTCACATCCATTCCATATATTCCTGTATACGGAATCGCTGAACCGTTCGATAAAAGTTCGATTACATCCTTTATGTCTGATATGCCATACCCACCGATCCGGCCATTGCTTCCTTCTCCCAGCGCAGACTGGTCTATAAGACCGACTACCTGCCCTTTCTTATTCAGGACCACACCGCTTCCGTTTTCCCCTTCGGTAATGTTCGTACATATCAGTCTGTAATGTCCATCTGCCTTTTCCACATATTCCTCGTCGGCACTGACAACTCCATACCCTACTGCCTCATCTGTACCAAAGGGTCTTCCAAACACTATGATCGCATCTCCACTCTCCATCAGATGGGAATTTCCAAGCTCTGCTATGGTGATTTTTTTCCACATATTTGTGTCAATATCTTTCTTTTCTACAGCATAAACACCTATGCCAAGATTTTCATCCTGCATCTTAAGTATTGCATCATAACTCTTTTTATCAAAAAAAGCTATCTGAATTGATTCATCTTTTTTTGTTTTTACAATCTGGGATAGGATCAGTAATTCCTTTCCATTATCTGCAATTACCACTCCGGAAATCCCTTCGTTGGTCTTATTGCTTTCATCTGAGCTATTCTTTTTCCTACTTACTGTAGCCATAGAATACTTAGTTTTTGTCGCAGTAATACTCAATGACTGAAGCACCTGCCGGTAACTATCTGCGTCCAGCTCCTGCTTTTCTTCTTTTTCAGGCTTCTCCTCCGGCTCCTGTTCTTCTTCATCACTCGGAATCTCAACCTGTGTCGGATTGTTATGGAAATGTGCCTCAAGCCATGGTGTTAAAGCGCAAAAAACAACACTGGCAGCCACTCCAAAAACCACGCCATATCCTATAATACGGAAAATATTGCTTTTTACTTTTTTCACGCTGTCAGTCTCGTCTTTGATTACTTCCTGCATAAAGGAATATTCTTCCTGATTCTCTTCCTGACCCACTTCACGATCAGGCTCTTCCTGCAAAGCTTTATGCTCCTTCATAGACTGTGCATCTCCTTTACAACCCTTCTTTAAGTATACATGATAGTACTCAAATGTTCAATATTTATCCTTTTCTTTATGAACCAAATAGGTTAGAATAAACCTAGGTGAAAGATATGAATAAAAAAACATTAGCAAAATTAGAATACAATAAAATAATCGATTTACTGATGGAACATGCTTCCTCATTCAGCGGAAAGGACAAGTGCCGAAAACTGAAACCGAAAACATCTCTCGAAGAAATAAACACTGCGCAGGAACAGACAGCCTGTGCGTTTACAAGAATTGTAAAAAAAGGGCGCCCTTCTTTTGGAAACTGCAATCCTGTAAATGATTCTCTGAAGCGTTTGGAAATCGGAGGCACTCTCGGAAGCGGTGAGCTCCTTCGCATCTGTAAGCTTTTAGAATGTGCCGGCAAAGTAAAATCTTACGGCAGACATGATAACGCGGACGATACCGAAGACTGTCTGGATATTTATTTTTCCGGGCTTAATCCGGTATCTGTTTTATCTGCAGAGATTCGCAGATGTATCATTGATGAAGAAGAGATCAGCGATGACGCATCTTCCACTTTAAAACACATCCGCCGCAGCATTAATCAGATGAATGATAAGGTACACTCTACTCTCTCCGGTCTGGTAAATGGTTCTCTGCGCACTTACCTGCAGGATCCGATCATTACTATGCGCGGTGACCGCTATTGTCTTCCGGTAAAGGCTGAATACCGCAGTCAGGTTCCCGGTATGATTCACGATCAGTCTTCTACCGGCTCTACACTTTTTATTGAACCAATGGCTGTCGTAAAGCTGAATAATGATCTAAAAGAGCTCTATGGTAAAGAGCAGGAGGAAATTCAGATCATTCTTGCCCGCCTGAGTGCAGATGCTGCTGAATATACGAATGAAATCCACACAGATTATACTATTTTATCAGAACTGGATTTCATTTTTGCAAAAGGTGCTCTTGCATTAGATATGAATGCGAGCATGCCGATTTTCAACTGTGAAGGACGTATCCACATTCGCGAAGGAAGACATCCTCTTCTGGATAAGAAAAGCGTAGTTCCGATCACCATTACACTTGGTGATACTTTCGACCTTCTTATCGTAACCGGTCCAAATACCGGTGGTAAAACTGTTTCATTAAAGACCGTGGGGCTTTTTACACTGATGGGGCAGGCAGGACTTCACATACCGGCACTGGACCGTTCCGAACTTGCTGTATTTAATAATGTATTTGCAGATATCGGTGATGAACAAAGCATCGAACAAAGTCTGAGTACATTTTCTTCCCATATGACAAATATCGTATCCTTTTTAAAGCATGTGGATGAAAACTCTCTTGTACTTTTTGACGAACTCGGTGCAGGAACGGATCCTACAGAAGGAGCAGCTCTCGCTATCGCAATATTGAGCCACCTGCATGAGCGTGGAATCCGTACAATGGCAACGACACACTACAGCGAACTGAAAGTCTATGCACTTTCTACAGAAGGTGTGGAAAACGCCTGCTGTGAATTTGATGTAGAGACACTCCGTCCAACTTACCATCTGCTGATTGGTATTCCGGGAAAGAGTAATGCATTTGCAATCGCCGGTAAAATCGGACTTCCAAAATCTATCATAGAAGATGCGAAAACACATCTGTCCGAACAAGATGAATCTTTTGAAGATTTACTTACAGATTTGGAATCCAGCCGCCGTACCATAGAAAAAGAACAGGCAGAAATCGCTTCCTATAAACGCGAATTAGAAGCATTAAAAATGGAGGCTCAGAAGAAGCAGGAAAAACTCGAAGAGCAGAAAGAGCGCATTCTAAGGGAAGCCAATGAAAAAGCGCATGCCATACTTGCTGAGGCAAAAGAAACCGCCGACGAGACAATGCGCAACTTCCATAAATTTGGCAAAGCAAATATTTCTGCCGCTGAAATGGAAAAAGAGCGCGAAAAAATCCGCAAAAAGATGGACGCCGCCCGGGCCGGTATGACGAAGGAAACCCCAAAACCCCACAAACAGCACAAAGCCAGCGACTTTAAGCTAGGTGAATCTGTTAAGGTTCTGAGTATGAATCTTACCGGAACAGTAACTTCTCTTCCGGATTCAAAAGGCAATGTTACTGTCCAGATGGGAATCCTTCGTTCCCAAGTTCATATTTCAGATCTTGAGATTATTGACGAAAAACCTTCCTATCTGCAGAAAAAAGCGCAGAATACAGGAAAAGGAAAGGTCAAAATGAGTAAATCTCTATCTGTAAGCACCGAGATCAATCTTTTGGGAAAGACTGTTGATGAAGCAATTGCAGAACTTGACAAATATCTGGATGATGCAAGCCTTGCACATCTAAGTTCTGTCCGCATCGTTCACGGAAAGGGAACAGGTGCTTTACGTTCCGGAATCCATAATTATTTAAGGCACCAGAAACATGTGAAATCATTCCGTCTTGGCGCTTTTGGCGAGGGAGACGCCGGAGTAACTATCGCAGAATTAAAGTAAAACCTTTTTCATGTCTATAACTTACAAAACACAGCAAAATAATTTAAAGGGGAAAATTATGGTGAACAAACAAAAAATCTTAATCGTAGATGATGATGAAAATATTGCAGAACTCATTTCTCTGTACCTGACAAAAGAATGCTTTGATACTATGATGGTACATGATGGCGAAGAGGCTCTTGTAGCATACGACACTTATCAGCCAAATCTGATTCTTCTGGATCTTATGCTTCCGGGCATTGACGGTTATCAGGTTTGCCGGGAAATCCGAACCCGTTCCAATGTACCGATCATTATGCTATCAGCAAAAGGGGAAGTTTTTGATAAAGTTCTTGGGCTTGAACTTGGAGCCGATGACTATATTATGAAACCATTTGACTCAAAAGAAATGGTTGCCCGTGTCAAGGCAGTGCTTCGCCGCTATCAGGCCGTTCCAAAACCGGAAGCTTCTTCAACTGATAAAGGAAAATGTGTGGAATATCCTGGTATCGTTATTAACCTTACAAATTATTCCGTTATGGTTGATAATAGGAATGTGGAAATGCCACCAAAAGAACTTGAGCTTTTGTATTTTCTTGCATCTTCACCGAATCAGGTGTTTACAAGGGAACAGCTTCTGGATCAGATCTGGGGCTACGAATATATCGGAGATACGCGAACAGTTGATGTACACATCAAACGACTCCGTGAAAAAATTAAAGACCACAACGGCTGGAGTTTGAGCACTGTGTGGGGAATCGGCTACAAATTTGAAGTAAAATAGCTTTTTGCAAATACTAATCGGTGCGATTGTAATTACGAGGGTACACTATGAAAAGTACTTTATACTTAAAATTCATTATTATATATATTATATTTGGCTTTCTGAGTTTGTTTACAGTAAGTGCTCTGACAAGCGGATTATTTACAGAACCAATAAATCATGCGATTTCATCCAGTATATACAAAGAAGCGAATCTACTTGCTACAGATTATCTTCCCAAATATTTTTCCGAAGAAATATCTCTGCACGATGTACACACACAGCTTTCCGGTATGGAAGCACATTTATCTGCTGCTGTCTGGTTTGTAAACAGGGATGGAACCATCATTACTTCGACACAGTCAGATTCTTATCCTGCAGCTCCCTATCAAATTGAGGATTTTAATCCTGCTGAAATGGGAAATGCTCAGTACAGTATCGGAGATTATCACGGATATTTCTCAGAAGATGTTATTACAGTGATTGCGCCGGTAATCTATGATTACTCACCCAAGGGATATCTTCTTATTCATAAGGACTTATCTTTTACCAGGTATCTGGAAAATCTTTTTCAGCGAACAGTGCTGATTGCCATTATTGCAGTATATTTGCTATCGTTTATAATACTATTGGCATTTCAGTTTTTCGTATATAGACCGCTTCGCAAGATTACAGAAGCTGCCACACAGTATGCCAGCGGAAACCTGGATTACGAGATTCCGGTTACTACTGAAGATGAGATGGGCTATTTATCTGCTTCACTGAATTACATGTCTTCTCAGCTCAAAGATATGGAAGACTATCAGAAGAAATTTGTAGCTAATGTATCCCACGATTTTCGATCGCCGCTCACATCAATTAAAGGCTACATTGAAGCTATGACAGACGGAACCATTCCACCGGAACTTCACGAAAAATATTTAAAAATTATTCTCTTTGAAACAGAACGGCTGACAGATCTCACGCAGGATCTGCTTACACTAAATGAGTTTGATACAAAGAATATTCTCTTAAACCGAGAAAGCTTTGACATTCATGAAATCATTAAAAATGTTGCCGCTTCCTTTGAAGGCCGCTGCACACAAAAGAAAATATCTATTGAACTTTTATTTGCCACAAAACATTTAACTGTTTATGCTGATAAGCGCAAAATACAGCAGGTACTCTATAACCTTCTGGATAATGCTATCAAATTCAGTAATCCCGAATCTTCCATCACAATCGAAACAACAGAACGTGGCGATAAAATCTACACCTCTGTAAAGGATTACGGCATCGGCATTCCAAGAAGTTCATTAAACAAAATCTGGGAACGCTTTTACAAGACAGACCTCTCTCGTGGAAAGGACAAAAAAGGAACCGGCCTCGGCCTCGCAATTGTAAAAGAAGCCATACAGGCACACGGAGAAAACATCAATGTAATCAGTACAGAAGGAGTAGGAACCGAATTTATCTTTTCCCTTCCACGAGGATAAACAACTATACTTCATCTTATTAACCAACACTCTCCCTTTGGAGATGAAATCAAAAAAGGTGCATGTTACACCGACTCTCAATCGGATGATAACACGCACCTTTTCTATGTATTATCCTGTTTTAATAATTCTACTTTTCTGATCTTATTCTTCCGGTACTACGATCAGATCTTTTGTGAAGCTGTTCAGTACTTCGCATCCATCCTCTGTAATGATTACAAGGTCTTCAATACGAACTCCGATACCTTCTTCTGCGATATAGATACCTGGCTCTACAGAGAAGCACTGTCCAACCTGGATGATATCCTCATTTACAGAAGATACGTCGCCGAACTCGTGATCTTCAAGACCAATGGAGTGACCTGTTCTGTGTGTAAAATACTGGCCATATCCCTTTTCTTCGATGTAGTTTCTTGCAGCGAGGTCAACGTCACACATTCTGTTGCCTGGTTTAGCTGCTTCAATACCACGTCTGTTAGCTTCTACAACGATGTCATAGATTTCTCTGGCACGGTCAGATACTTCGCCGATAAATACTGTTCTTGTCATATCTGATGCATAATTATCCTTGAAAGCACCAATATCAAGAATTACACAGTCTCCATGTTTTCCTTTGGAATCATCTGTTACATGATGCGGATCTGCTGCACCTTTTGCATAAGCTGTAATAGGATCAAATGATACGTCCTCACATCCAAGATCTTTGTAGATTTCACGGATCTTAGCGTTAAGTTCTCTCTCTGTAAGTCCCTTAACTACCCATGGAATCAGTCTTTCCATAGCGATATCATTCAGTCTTGAAGACTCTCTCATGAGTTCCTGTTCTTTCTCATCTTTTACCATACGGATATAGTCAATGATTGGAGAACCGTTTACAAATTTGCTTCCGCCGCCTAATTCCTGAAGGCGAATTAAGAATCTTGCAGGCCATGTCTTGTCGATACCCATGACTTTATCTTTCTCTACATATCTGCTTAAGATCTCTACACCATCTTCAATGTCATCATACCATACCAAATCTACTCCCAAATCTCTCTCCTGTGGGAACAGTTTGTTGATTACAAGTTTATGGTTTCCATTTACATTAAGATATAATGCTAATAATCTTTCTCCTGGAATAATCCACTTTCCTGTCAGGTAGAAAATAGCAACCGGGTCAGAAACGATCATCTGCGGGATACCATGTTCTTCCATTGATTTTAACACTCTTGATACTTTACCTTGATCCATTGTTGATACCAACCTTTCTTTTAGTAATTTTAGTAATTGAGTATGAAACTCGGCATTCCCTCTGCCAATTCACGCTGTTATTATTTATTATAGAACGGAGTCTACTAAAAGTCAATTGAACCAGACCGAAATTTACACATAACGGGTTCCCTGTTCGTATACTTTTTTACCCCCTAAAAATACTGTGTTGGTATTAAAGATGCAATTAATATCCTGACTTAAATTGCCATCTACAACTGTAATATCGGCAATCAGACCTTCTTTGATCATTCCAAGTTCATCTTCTCTTTCAAGGACTTTTGCAGGATTTGCTGTAGCTGTCTGAATCGCCTGTACAGGTGTAATTCCGTATTTCACCATATAAGTCAGCTCTTCCTGTACCGGAAGTACCGGCGCACCATACATAACCATATCGCTTCCTGTACAAACAGTAACGCCTGTATCGTAAAGCTTTTTGAAATTGTCACGATATGCTTCATATGCCGGCTGATAAAATGCAAAATCTCTCTGCTCTTTTGCCGCTACCGGATCACTGAATACATCTGCATTTCCCTCTTCAATATTTTTCTTACAAGTCTCATATAAATATGTATATGCAAAGATGGTCGGTGTCCATGCAATTCCTTTTTCCTTCATCTGCTGAGCCTGCTCAACTGTAAGGAATGTTCCATGCTCAATCGTGTCAAATCCTGCATCTATGCACATTTGAATTGTTGGATGTGTTCCGGCATGAACCACGCACTTAATTCCTCTTCTATGGCATTCATCTGCTGCTGCATCCAGCTCTTCCTGTGTATATTCCGGAATATGTGATCTGTGGCTTGAAAGCAATTTTACCCATTCCGCACCATCTCTTACCTGCTTACGGATTTCTTTACGAATTTCCCATGGACCGTCTACCTGTACGACTTCATCCCAACAGTGTCCTCCACTCATACACATACCTTCTCCTACATGAGTGATTCTCGGAATTGTGATAAAACCCTTATCCTCTGCCATTTTCAAAGTACGGCATACTCCATGTGGAGAATAACAGTCACGTACGCTTGTAATTCCTTTTGTGAAAGCTGCCTGTGCGTGCTGGAGCGCATACATCATAATCATCTGGTCATTGTAATTAAAGCTGTCCGGCTGGCTGTACCAGTAACCCAAATGACAATGCATATCGCACATTCCCGGAAGTATTGTAGCTTCTCCAAAGTCTTGTACTTCTTCTCCCGGCCATGTGTTCTTCAACTCATCAAGCGATCCGATCTGTGCGATCTTTCCCATCTCATCAATTCTTACTGCTTTGTTTTCCAAAACTGTTTTTCCGTCTCCTGTAATGATCCATTTTGCCCCAAGTATCATAATATTTTCCTCCTTTTTAACCCCAGTTTGTTCCAACACCAGCTGCTACTGCTTTTTCATAAATTTCCTTTGCTGCAACAAGATCCTGTGTAGCAACTCCAACTGTCTCAAATACAATAATCTCATCATCATTTTCACGGCCAACTAATTCACCTTTGATTACATTTCCGAGATCTCCTGTGAAATCGTCTTTTGTGATAATTCCTTCCTCTAATGGGATAAGAATATCACCGGATTCTGACAATACAGCTTCTTCAGAATCAAAGTAAATCTTTGATGCACGTGGTAAAATTGCCGGATCCATTTCCTGCATGTGATGCTGATAAGCACCTACACAGCTGATAGTACATCCTTTTTTAATCTTTGTTCCATCAAATACCGGTTTGGATGACGGTGTTACAGTGATAAGCAAATCTGCATCATCGATTGCTTCATCAGAAGATTTAACTGCAACAATCTTTGTACCATAACTTTTAAGTTCTTCCTGCATACGCTCTGCAAATGCTACTGTACGCTCAAAATTCAGGTCATAAACTCTTACTTCTTCGAGCTTTCTTGCTGCAATCATAGCTTCAAGCTGAGTTGCTGCCTGTCCGCCCGTACCAATCAATGCACCGATTCTGCATTCTTTCTTTGCAAGCACATCAAATGCTGCTCCGGATGCTGCTCCTGTACGAAGCTGTGTAACATATGTACCATCCAAAACAGAAGTAACCACACCTGTTTTTCCGTCAATCAAAAGAACCTGTGCAGGCGAAGACGGAATTCCGTTGTCAATATTGTGTGGGAAAATGTTAATAATCTTTAAAGATGCTGTATCCATCTCTTCTACATATGCTGGCATGAATAAGAAACATCCATCATAGTTCGGAGCCTGAATATTCGTGCGAAGAGGGGCGTTGCATTTTCCTTCTACAACTAACTGAAATGCTTTTTTATCCGCTTCTATCGCATCCCTAATTGAAAATACTTTTTTAATGTCCTCTCTTGATAATAATAACATATCCGTTTCCTCCATTTTTCATAACTATTCAGAGCCAAATTACCACTCTGGCTCTGAACAAATGCCGTTAAGCTCATTATAAAGTCTGGATATATATTTTGCAAAACGTATCAGAGAAATAGACTTTACATTTTTTAATGACTTGAATTAATTTTTCTTATCTATGGGATTTTTGTCTCTTGACAAAAAATTGTCATTTATGTTTATAATAAATTACATAGATATTTTAAGGAGGCGCTTATGACAAAATACGAAATGATTTTAGACGTATGCAGTACAAAAAGCATTTCCAAATCTGCCGCGAACTTGAACTATACACAGTCTGCAATCAGCCAGGCTATTAAAAGTTTTGAAAAGGAGCTGGGATTTCCACTGTTCAAACGCTCCAAGCATGGTATGGAGCTAATGCCAAATACCGAAGATATTATTGAATCTTTGAAGATTATCTGCCAGGAAGAGAACCGAATTGCTCAGATTGCAGCAAATATTACCAGCCTCGACAGTGGATATATCCGTATTGGTACAATTCAGAGTATTTCTTATCATTGGCTTCCGGATATCCTGAAACATTTTTCCGAAGAATATCCTAATATCCGTTTTGAGCTCATTGTAGACGGCTTTAACGCCTTAAAAGAAATGATGAATTCCGGAAAACTGGATTGTATTTTTGTTTCCAGATTTGCCGTTCCGGATTTTCCGTTTCTTCCTATTGGAAATGATGAACTCATGCTTGTCACTCCAAAAAATCATCCTCTCTCTGAAAAAATTACAGTTTCATTATCAGATGTCAATAACGAAAACTTTGTTCTTTCTTCTGATGGTCTTGATTATGAAACAGGAAAAATCTTTGAGCTTAACAATATCCATCCGAAAATCCGCTATCGGCTGAATGAAGATTTTGCAACATTAAAAATGGTAGAGCAGGGATTTGGAATTACTATCCTTCCTAAACTTCTCCTTTACAATGCTCCATTTGATGTATGTATTCGTTCCTTTACAGAACATTATTCTCGTGTGCTTGGTGTAGCATACACAAAAGATACTCCACCTACTCTTGCAACACTGAAACTGCTTGATTATGTAAAAGAATGGAGCTCCCAGAAATTTACCGAATAATAACAATATGCTATTAAAAAAGAGTTTCTCTTTCAAATCATGAAAGAGAAACTCTTTTTTAATATTTACTATTCTTCATCAAAATCAATAACTACAGTTTCTTCTGATGCAGCAACTGTTTCTGACACCGTACTCTCATCAATTTCAAGCTCTTCATCAAAGGAAATTTCATCGTCCATAGTCATGCCTGAATCAAGTTTGATATCACGGTATTTTCTCATACCTGTACCAGCCGGTACATGTTTACCAATAATAACATTTTCTTTCAGACCGATCAATGGGTCAACTTTTCCTTTAATTGCAGCTTCTGTAAGAACTTTTGTTGTCTCCTGGAAGGATGCTGCTGACAGGAAGGAGTTTGTTGCAAGAGATGCTTTCGTAATACCAAGCATAATCTGCTCACCGGTTGCCGGCTCTTTTCCTTCTGCCTCCAGTCTTTTATTCACATCCTCGAATTCAAGGATATCAACATTTGTTCCCGGAAGAAAATCACTGTCACCTGCTTCTTCTACACGGATCTTCTTCAACATCTGACGAACAATAACCTCGATATGCTTATCGTTGATCTCAACACCCTGAAGTCTATATACTCTCTGTACTTCCTGAAGCATATAATCCTGAACAGCACGTAATCCCTTGATCTTAAGGATATCATGTGGATTTACACTACCTTCTGTAAGTTCGTCACCGGCTTCAAGCTTAGCACCATCAAGAATCTTGATACGTGATCCGTAAGGAATCAGGTATGCTTTGGACTCACCTGTCTCATGATTCGTTACGATGATCTCACGTTTCTTCTTAGTATCGTTAATTGTTGCAGTTCCTGCAAACTCAGTGATAATCGCAAGTCCCTTTGGCTTTCTCGCCTCGAAAAGCTCCTCGACACGAGGAAGACCCTGTGTGATATCATCACCGGCTACACCACCGGTATGGAACGTACGCATGGTAAGCTGTGTACCAGGTTCACCGATAGACTGAGCAGCGATAATACCAACTGCCTCACCAACCTGTACCGGCTCTCCTGTTGCCATGTTGGCACCATAACATTTTGCACAAATACCATCATGTGAACGACAGGTAAGGATTGTACGAATCTTAACCTTTTTAAGAGGTTCACCGTTCTCATCCACACCTTTCTTTATGATCAGTTCAGCACGTTTTGGTGTTACCATATGATTTGCTTTTACAAGAACATTTCCTTCTGCATCTACAATATTCTCACACAGGTAACGGCCTGTAATACGCTCCTGAAGGCTCTCAATCTCTTCATTTCCATCCATGAATGCTTTTACATACATTCCCGGAATCTCTTCGCCTTTCTCCACACAATCTACTTCATGGATAATAAGCTGCTGTGATACATCAACAAGACGTCTTGTCAGGTATCCTGAATCGGCTGTACGAAGCGCAGTATCGGAAAGTCCTTTACGAGCACCATGAGCTGACATGAAGTACTCCAATACGTCAAGACCTTCACGGAAGTTTGACTTAATCGGCAACTCAATCGTACGTCCGGTTGTATCAGCCATAAGACCACGCATACCAGCAAGCTGCTTAATCTGCTTGTCAGAACCACGGGCTCCTGAGTCAGCCATCATGAAGATGTTATTGTATTTATCCAAACCGGAAAGCAGTGCCTCTGTGAGGGCATCGTCAGTTGCCTTCCATGTCTCTACAACTTCTTTGTAACGCTCTTCCTCTGTAATGAGACCACGCTTAAAGTTCTTAGTAATCTTATCTACAGTATCCTGAGCTTCTTTTATCATCTGCGGTTTCTGCGGAGGTACCGTCATATCTGAAATAGATACAGTCATGGCAGCTCTCGTAGAATATTTATAACCGATAGATTTTACAGCATCAAGTACTTCTGCTGTCTTTGTGGATCCATGTGTATTAATAACTTTTTCAAGGATCTTCTTTAACTGTTTCTTTCCAACATGGAAATCAATCTCAAGAAGAAGTTCATTTCCTTCAACCTCTCTGTCCACAAAACCAAGGTCCTGTGGAATGATCTCGTTGAAAAGGAATCTTCCCAAAGTAGATACAACGTTTCCTGTCTTCACAGTTCCGTCCGGCATAGTCTTTGATACGCGGACAGTAATGCGTGAGTGAAGTGTAATTGCATCATTCTCGTATGCAAGAATCGCCTCATTTACACTCTTAAAGATCTTTCCTTCTCCCTTAACACCAGGTCTTTCCTGTGTCAGATAGTAAATACCAAGTACCATATCCTGTGAAGGAACGGCTACCGGTCCACCGTCAGACGGTTTCAGAAGGTTGTTTGGTGACAGCAGAAGGAAACGACACTCTGCCTGAGCCTCTACAGAAAGCGGAAGATGAACTGCCATCTGGTCTCCATCGAAATCGGCATTGTACGCAGTACATACAAGCGGATGAAGCTTAATAGCCTTACCTTCTACAAGGATAGGCTCAAATGCCTGAATACCAAGTCTGTGAAGTGTAGGGGCACGGTTCAGCATAACCGGATGCTCTTTGATTACTTCTTCCAGAACATCCCATACTTCCGGCTGAAGTCTCTCTACCATTTTCTTCGCATTTTTAATATTGTGTGCAGTTCCGTTCTGAACAAGCTCTTTCATAACGAAAGGCTTGAACAGCTCGATCGCCATCTCTTTCGGCAGACCGCACTGGTAAATCTTAAGTTCCGGTCCTACAACGATAACGGAACGTCCGGAGTAGTCAACACGCTTACCAAGAAGGTTCTGACGGAAACGTCCGGATTTACCTTTCAGCATATCAGAAAGCGATTTGAGTGCTCTGTTACCAGGTCCTGTTACCGGACGTCCACGACGGCCATTGTCAATCAGTGCATCTACTGCTTCCTGAAGCATTCTCTTTTCATTTCTTACGATAATGTCTGGAGCTCCAAGCTCAAGGAGTCTCTTCAGACGGTTATTTCTGTTAATAATTCTTCTGTACAGGTCATTAAGGTCAGATGTTGCAAAACGTCCACCATCAAGCTGTACCATCGGACGAAGATCCGGCGGAATAACCGGAATATTTGTGAGAATCATCCACTCCGGCTTATTGCCTGATTCACGGAATGCTTCTACAACTTCCAGACGCTTTACAATTCTTGCTCTCTTCTGTCCTGTTGCGCCCTTTAAGCCTTCTGTCAACTCTGTATATTCTTTTTCAAGATCAATCGCTTTTAAGAGTTCCTGGATAGACTCTGCACCCATACCTACACGGAATGCGCTTCCCCATTTTTCTCTTGCTTCCTGATATTCCTGCTCGGAAAGTACCTGTTTGTACTGAAGATCTGTATCACCTTTGTCCAGTACAATATAAGAAGCAAAATAAAGAACCTTTTCCAGAGTTCTCGGGGACAGATCCAGTATCAGTCCCATACGGCTCGGAATACCTTTGAAATACCAGATATGTGATACCGGTGCTGCCAGAGCAATGTGTCCCATACGTTCACGACGTACACTTGCTTTTGTAACCTCAACACCACAACGGTCACATACTACACCTTTATAACGGATCTTTTTGTATTTTCCACAATGACACTCCCAGTCTTTACTTGGTCCGAAAATTCTCTCACAGAATAATCCGTCTCTCTCTGGTTTTAATGTTCTATAATTAATAGTCTCAGGCTTTGTTACTTCGCCTTTTGACCACTCAAGGATCTTCTCAGGTGATGCCAAACCGATTTTGATTGCATCAAAAGTCATTGGCTGAAAAGCTTGTTCATTATTATTTTCTGGCATAATGGCACCCCTTTCTATTCTTCATCTGATAAATCATATGCATAATCGTCAGTTTCCTCAAATTCCATGCTAAAATCATCCTCGTCATCCTCTTCTTCAATGTCAACGAGTTCTTCTCCCTGGAATTCCTGCTCTGTATATCCCTGTTTACCAAAGTCATCTTCATCGCGATACTTTCTGTCACCTTCAATCAGTGAACGGAAGTCTGTCTCGCCCATGTCCACAGTTTCCATGATCTCAACCTCTGTATTGTCATCGCGAAGCACACGCACATCCAAACCAAGAGACTGAAGCTCTTTAAGAAGCACCTTGAAGGATTCCGGAATTCCTGGCTCAGGAATGTTTTCACCCTTAATTATCGCTTCGTATGTCTTCACACGTCCCACAACATCATCAGACTTAACTGTCAGGATTTCCTGAAGTGTATAAGATGCACCATATGCCTCCAGTGCCCATACCTCCATCTCTCCGAAACGCTGTCCACCGAACTGTGCCTTACCACCTAATGGTTGCTGTGTAACCAGTGAGTAAGGACCGGTTGAACGTGCATGGATCTTATCATCTACAAGGTGATGAAGCTTCAGGTAATGCATGTGTCCAATCGTTACCGGACTGTCGAAATACTCTCCTGTTCTTCCGTCACGCAGACGAACCTTTCCATCTCTTGAAATCGGAACGCCTTTCCACAGTTTTCTGTGTTCTCTGTTATCTGACAGATACTGTAAAACTTCCGGAAGAAGTTCTTCTTTATGTTTTGCTTCAAACTCTTCCCAGCTTAAGTTTACATAATCATTTGCCAGGTCAAGTGTATCCATAATATCATTCTCATTTGCACCGTCAAATACTGGTGTCGCAATATTGAATCCAAGTGCTTTTGCTGCCAGTGAAAGATGGATCTCAAGTACCTGTCCGATATTCATACGTGAAGGTACACCCAGAGGATTCAGTACAATATCCAGTGGACGTCCATTTGGAAGGAATGGCATATCTTCTACTGGTAATACACGGGAAACAACACCCTTGTTACCGTGACGACCGGCCATCTTATCACCAACGGAGATTTTTCTCTTCTGAGCAATGTAAATTCTTACAGACTGATTTACACCCGGTGAAAGTTCATCACCATTTTCTCTTGTAAACACTTTTGCATCTACAACAATACCATATTCACCGTGTGGTACCTTGAGAGAAGTATCTCTTACTTCACGTGCTTTCTCACCGAAAATTGCACGAAGAAGTCTCTCTTCAGCTGTAAGCTCTGTCTCTCCCTTAGGAGTAACCTTACCTACCAGGATATCTCCCGCACGTACCTCAGCACCGATACGGATAATACCTCTTTCATCCAGATCTTTCAGTGCATCATCACCAACACCTGGAATATCACGGGTAATTTCCTCTGGTCCGAGCTTTGTATCACGTGCTTCTGCCTCATATTCTTCAATATGAACAGATGTATATACATCATCCTGTACCAGTCTTTCGCTAAGCAGTACAGCATCCTCATAGTTGTAACCTTCCCATGTCATGAAACCGATCAATGGGTTTTTACCAAGAGCCATCTCACCATTTGATGTAGACGGACCGTCAGCAATAACATCACCAGCTTCGACTCTGTCACCTTTATATACAATTGGTCTCTGGTTATAGCAGTTACTCTGGTTACTGCGAAGGAATTTTGTAAGTTTATATTTCTTTGTACTTCCATCATCCTGACGAATGATAATTTCTGTTGAAGTAGCGCGCTCAACAACACCGCCAGCCTCGGCAACTACACACACACCGGAGTCAACAGCGGATTTTTCTTCCATACCTGTTCCAACAACCGGAGCTTCTGTCATAAGAAGCGGTACTGCCTGACGCTGCATGTTAGATCCCATCAGCGCACGGTTCGCATCATCGTTCTCCAGGAACGGAATCAGTGCTGTAGCAACTGAGAACACCATCTTCGGAGAAACGTCCATATAATCGAACATTTTCTTCTCATATTCCTGTGTCTCTTCACGGTAACGACCGGATACATTCTTATGAATGAAATGTCCTTCTGCATCCAAAGGCTCGTTCGCCTGCGCTACATGATAATTATCTTCTTCATCAGCAGTCATATATACTACTTCATCTGTAACAACCGGATTCTCCGGATCATCGTGATTAATCTTACGGTAAGGAGCCTCAACAAATCCATACTGATTGATTCTTGCATAACATGCAAGAGAGTTAATAAGACCGATGTTCGGACCTTCAGGAGTCTCAATCGGACACATTCTTCCATAATGGGAGTAGTGTACATCTCGAACCTCGAATCCGGCACGATCTCTGGAAAGACCACCTGGACCAAGTGCGGAAAGACGTCTCTTATGTGTCAGCTCACCAAGCGGGTTGTTCTGATCCATAAACTGTGACAACTGTGAAGAACCAAAGAACTCTTTCACTGCTGCAGTTACAGGTTTAATGTTGATCAGAGACTGTGGAGAAATACCTTCCAGATCCTGAGTTGTCATTCTCTCACGAACAACTCTCTCCAGTCTTGAAAGACCGATTCTGTACTGGTTCTGAAGAAGTTCACCTACCGCACGGATACGTCTGTTTCCAAGGTGGTCGATATCATCATCATTACCGAGGCCGTATTCCAAATGCATATTATAGTTAATAGATGCAAAAATATCTTCTTTTGTCACATGTTTCGGAATCAAGTCATGGATGTCTCTTCTGATTGCATCTTTTAATTCATCAATATCTCCTGCTGTCTCCTCCAGGAGTCCTGCAAGAACCGGATAATATACAAGCTCTGTAACACCTACTTCTGCCGGATCAATATCTACAACAGAAGAAAGTTCAACCATCATATTAGAAAGAACTTTAATATTTCTTTCCTCATCAGGTCTCTCGATCCATACATAAGGTACAGCAGCATTCTGAATCTGATCTGCAAGTTCTCTTGTCACTTTTGTGCCGGCTTCTGCAATTACTTCACCGGTAAGAGCACTTACTACATCTTCTGCAAGAATCTGTCCTTTAATACGATTCTTGAGGAGAAGCTTCTTATTAAATTTATAACGTCCAACCTTCGCAAGATCATAACGTCTCGGATCAAAGAACATGCTTGTGATAAGGTTCTCTGCACTGTCTACAGCAAGAGGTTCACCCGGACGGATCTTCTTATATAATTCCAGAAGACCTTCCTGATAATTAGTGGCCGCATCCTTCTCGAAACTTGCCAGAATCTTCGGTTCTTCACCAAACAATTCGACAATCTCCGGGTTTGTACCAACACCCAATGCTCTGATCAGCACAGTTATCGGTACCTTTCTTGTTCTATCTACACGTACATAAAAAACGTCATTGGAATCCGTCTCATACTCCAACCATGCTCCACGGTTAGGGATCACGGTAGATGAGTACAGCTTCTTACCTAATTTATCATGAGAAATTGCATAATAAATACCAGGAGAACGTACCAGCTGACTTACGATAACACGTTCTGCACCATTGATTACAAATGTACCTGTGCTTGTCATTAACGGTAAATCTCCCATAAAAATCTCATGTTCATTAATTTCATCTGTTTCTTTATTATGAAGTCTTACTCTGACCTTCAAAGGTGCAGCATAAGTTGCATCACGCTCTTTACACTCTTCAATCGTGTACTTCACGTCATCCTCACATAAAGTAAAATCTACAAATTCCAGGCTCAGATGACCGCTGTAATCTGTGATTGGGGAAATATCATCAAACACTTCTTTTAAACCTTCATCCAGAAACCACTGGTAAGAATCTTTCTGGACTTCGATCAAATTCGGCATCTGAAGAACTTCTTTTTGTCTGGAATAGCTCATGCGGGAACTTTTTCCACTTTTAATAGGTCGAATTCTGTTTTTCTCCATATTGACGTTTCACTCCTCGTTTATTTTTTTGTGGTGCTAAACCGCCCGTAAATCATGCACTTTCATAAAATCCATTATTTGTCAAGTGATTTTTTTATGCAAATTCACGGCATAACTTTCCACAATAGTGCATTTTTAAATATACCACAGAGCTGTCAAGCTTGTCAACAATTTTTTCCCAGAATTTTTACCTACAAACACACATGCTCCCGGTTCCTTTATTGGAACCGGGAGCACCCTATTTCACATTATTTTAATCACTTACACCTTATTCAAAAGACTGCTCTGTACGATTAATGATCTCATCCTGAAGTGGTTTATCCAGATTGCGGAAGAAATCACTGTATCCAGCTACACGCACAATCAAATCCTTGTAATCATCCGGATGATTCTGTGCATCGATAAGAGTCTGCTTATCAATAACATTGAACTGAATGTGATGTCCATCCATAGCAAAATAGGAACGGATCAGACTTGCCATATTGTCAAGTCCTTCCTCTCCTGCAACAACATTTGGTGTAAACTTCTGGTTAAGAAGAGTTCCGGCAGTTGCAAGATGATCCATCTTCGCACAGGATTTGATAACTGCTGTCGGACCATTTCTATCTGCAGATTTCTCCGGGGAAATACCTTCAGATACCGGTTTGTGTGCTTTTCTTCCATTTGGTGTTGCAAGAATAACATCACCAAAGTATACATGACAGGTTGTAGGAAGCATATCTACACCGTATTTTCCGCCTTTCATATTCGGGCGTCCTGTAATTGTACTTCTGTAAAGCTCAAATACTTCCTGCATGATATCATCAGCATAATCATCATCATTACCATACTTCGGAGTTTTATCCTGAACCATATGATAGATTGCATCATAGCCTTCAAAGTCATGCTCCATAGCCTCAATCAGTTCTTCCATCGTAAAGTTATGGTTGTCATATACATTGTATTTTATAGCAGCGAGACAGTCTGTAATTGTACCGATACCAACCCCCTGAATATACTGTGTATTATATCTTGCACCACCGGCGTTGTAATCCTTAGCATTGGAGATACAATCGTTTGTTACTACAGAAAGACATGGTGCCGGCATCTCCTGTGCATAAAGCTGTTCAATTACATTGTTACCACGAATCTTGATATCAACAAAGTGCTCAAGCTGTTTCTTGAATGCAGCCCATAACTCATCATAAGTTTTGAAGTCTTTTGCATATCCAAGTTTAAGACCAAGCTGTTTTCCCGAATACTCGTCATATCCATTGAACAGTGTAAGCTGGAAGATCTTCGGGATATTCAGATATCCTGTGAGGATATAAGCTTCACTTCCCCATGCTCCAGTCTCTACACATCCGGAAGATCCGCCACGTCTTGCATCTTCAAGCTTCTTACCTGCATTAATAAGCTCCATGATCTGAGCTTCTGTATTATAGAACGCTGGCTGTCCCCAACCTTTTCTTGAAATCTCACATGCTCTCTTCAGGAATTTTGCAGGTGTCTTTTTACTGATTGTTACATTGGAGTTTGGCTGAACAAGCTTCATCTCATCCATACAATCCAGAATCAGGTAACTTACATTGTTAACACCATTACGTCCATCCGGTGTTACTCCACCTGTATTAATGTTTGCAAAATCTGTGTAAGTAGCACTTTCTTTTAATGTGATACCAACTTTAACCGGAGCTGGCTGATTGTAGAATTTTACCCAGAGACACTCAAGAAGTTCAAGCGCTCTCTCATCATCAAGAATACCTGCTTCTACATCTCTCTCATAATATGGATTCAAGTGCTGGTCAAGTCTTCCAGGGCTGAATGCATCCCATGGATTCAATTCTGTTGTAACAGCAAGATGTGTGAACCAGTAAAGCTGGATAGCCTGCCAGTATGTCTGTGGCTTATGAGCCGGAACAACTTCAAGATTAGCAGCAATCTGAAGAAGCTCAGCTTTTCTTGTTGCATCCTCTTCTTTTTCTGCCATCTCAAGAGCAAGCTTATGATAACGCTCTCCGAGGATAATTACCGCATCACAGGAAATATCCATAGCTTTTAACTCTTCACATTTATTCACTGCTTCCGGATCGTTAATATAATCCAGTGCATCCATTGTCTTTTTAATCTTCTCTTTGTAATCCATATAGCCGGTTGTGAATACCTGCTCACCGCCACATGTATGTCCCGGTCCTCTCTGTTCCATAAACTCAGTAAACATACCTGCGCTGTAGCATTCACGCCATTCCGGAGTCATTCTTGAGAGAATCTTTTCTCTCATACTTCTTCCCGTCCAGTATGGAATAATCTCCTCAGCCTGAAGTCTTCTGTCTTCTTCTGTTGTCTTAAAGGATACGAGTTCACGTTCACTCATAACCACCATATCCTCAACACTGTGACAGCAAAGTTCCGGGAATGTAGGAGAAGCCTGTGGATCCTTACCTTTTTCACCAACAATCAGCTCGCCGTCTCCTAAATACAGAGTCTTTTTAGAAAAGTACTCTTTGAGAACCATTGCTCTCATAACTGGGATTGAATACTTGCCATCATTTTCTTTGTAGAAATCCGTCTCAATCTTTGCTCTCTCAAGATCAATATGTACAGGTGTCGTCACACTGATCTCACGGAGTTTTTGAATTCTTTCGTTCATACCACGTAGTTTCGCCATACTTTTACCCTCCTATTTTTGTGTTTTTGAAACCGGCTTCAATAAAGAGCTGCGCGAACCTCTCCATCTCTTCCTTGTCCGGCGCGTGTAAATCTGTTCCTTTATATTCCATATCCAGCTTCGGATATTTACTGCTTCCTGTATCATGATAAGGCAGCAAATTAATCTGAGGCGGATGAATATCATGTTCTTTCAGAAACGCTATGGTTTCTTTCATATTTATCTCATTACCGTTTACTTCTTTAATAGTAGGAATCCGGATATAAATTCTTGCCCCATCTTCAGAAAGACGAACCAAATTGTCAAGAATCAATTTATTATCTACTCCCATATACTTCTTATGGAGCTCTGGATCCATAACTTTTACGTCATACAAAAATGTATTCACATATGGGAGAAGCACCTGGAACTTCTCATACGGAACATATCCGCAAGTATCAATTGTCAGCGTCACATCCTGACGTTTCAATTCTTTCGCAATGGCCAGAATATAATCTATATCCATCGTCATGACTTCCCCACCGGAAAGTGTTACGCCTCCGCCGGAATCCTCATAAAATATCTGATCTTTCATGAGCTCCTTCACAAGCTCCTTCACCGTATATTCACGACCTACTATTTCACGTATTCCCGCCGGACAGAAATTAACACATTTCCCGCACAGTGTACACAATTCTCTGGAAAGAACAGGCTTTCCATCCTTCATGATAATCGCATGAGATGGACAGACCTTTTCACAGGTTCCGCAGCCAACACACTTTCCCTTATCGAACTGCATCTCTCTTTCGTATCTCTGTGTCTCTGGATTGTGGCACCATTCACATTTCAAAGGACATCCTTTAAAAAATACAGACGTGCGAATCCCATCGCCATCATGAATAGAAAACTTCTGTATATTTGTGATATTCTTCATCTTATTATCCTCTCGCCCCAGTTTTTGAACTACGGTTTAAACTATAGTACAAATATACCATAATGTTATAGTTTTGTCAATTGCTAACCACAAGTATAAGCCGCCAAAAAGTGCACAAAAAAGCGGCATAGCTCAACACCATGCCGCACTCAGAATCACTTTCTTTCTGAACAAGATTATTTAAGGTTAACTTCTGCACCTTCAGCTTCAAGTCTAGCCTTGATATCCTCAGCCTCTGCTTTGGAAACTGCTTCTTTAACTGCTTTTGGAGCATTGTCAACAAGCTCTTTAGCTTCTTTAAGTCCAAGACCTGTGATCTCACGAACAACTTTGATAACTTTAACTTTAGAAGCTCCTGCAGATACTAACTCTACATCGAACTCATCTTTCTCTTCTGCTGCCGATCCCTCAGCTGCTGCTGCAACTACTACACCTGCTGCTGCAGATACACCAAATTCTTCTTCACATGCTTTTACTAAATCGTTTAACTCTAATACTGATAACTCTTTGATAGCATCAATAAACTCAGCTGTTGTTAATTTTGCCATTTTATTATCCTCCTATTATAACTTTTTAATTTAAAATAATATTTGTTTTGTCTTGTCTGCCGGAATTCCGGTGACATCTTCTACGTTGCACTTAAGTGTGCCACGAAATCTTTACTCAGCATCTGCTGCCGGAGCTTCCTCTGCAGGAGCCTCTGCTGCTTCTTCTGCCGGTGCAGCAGCCTCACATGCTTCTGCTCCGCCCTGCTCTGCGATCTGATTAAGAACACGAGCAAGATTTGTGATAGGTGACTGTAAGCTTCCAAGCAATTTGGAAAGAAGCTCTTCTCTTGAAGGAATAGTAGCAATCTGCATAATTGTCTCAGAATTATATGCTGTTCCTTCAACCACACCTGCTTTTAACTCGAGTGCTTTCGCATCTTTTGCAAACTTAGCAAGAATTCTTGCCGGAGCTGTTGCATCATCTTTAGAAATTGCGATAGCGCTTGGTCCTTCCAAGTACTCATCTAAAGCTGCAAACTCAGTTCCTTCAAAAGCTCTCTTCATCATTGTGTTCTTGCAAACTTTGTAGATGATTCCTGCTTCTCTTAACTGTTTACGAAGCTCTGTATCCTGAGCAACAGTAAGTCCACGGTAGTCTACTAACACAACGCCTGCTGCATCTTTTACATCATCTGCGATAGCCTGTACGATAGGTTGTTTTAATTCAACTTTTGCCACGAATGGTGCACCTCCTTATATTATTTGTTTGACTGCTATAAGGAATATCATAAAAAACACCCCTGTATCCAAAGACACAGAGGTGTTACAAATTCAAAATCACGAATCTAACTTTCCTCGGCAGGCGTTTCTCAACTTACGCTCACGCACCTGCTGTCTTCGGCAGTCCTGTAATATATTATCATTCCATCCGTAATCTGTCAACTTATTTTTTCATTTGTTCTAATTTTGTCTTATTTTAGTTCTATTTTTTTCATTTCTTCCAAAAAATCGCGAATGTAATCCACCGCCACATCAAGCGCCGCCTGTCCAAGTTCCGCTGAAGAATCTTTGGGATCAAACGGTCCAAACCATCCACTTGGCGCAATTTCTTTTGTGTCACGCACAAGTCTTACTGTTCCACCTTTAAAATTCACAGCCTGAATATATGCGGCTTTCATCTCACCTGTCGGATCTTGCGCATTAATCGGTTTACTAAGTTCCAAATGAACGGCTTCCGGTGCAATTGCCATCATAGCAGACGTCTCCAGAACATCTCCGTGACCGCCCTGAAACCTGTCATCAAGCTGAGCCACCAAACTCCACCAGTCTACACTGGCACATACACCACCCTTATGATACACCTCAAGAGCCACCCTATCAATAGAAGGGGTATTTCCGCCATGTCCATTGAGAACTACAAACCTTTTTGCACCATGCTGCATCAACGAATCCATTATCCCATGAAGTACAAGATATAGTCCTTCATATCCTATATTGATACTTCCTTCAAAGCTCAAATGATAAGGGCATACACCATAAGGTACCGTCGGTGCTACAATCACATTATCCACGTCTTCAACATGATCAGCTAAATATGACGGGACCATATAATCTGTACCCAATGCACTCTGCGTTCCATGCTGCTCCGTACTTCCGACCGGAATCACAATGACAGGATCTTTCTTAAACGCTTCTTTTGCCTGTGCCGTTGTCATTTTTCCAAGATACATGTTCTTTCCTCCTTTACATCTGCTTCCTTTTTTGAAAATTAACCTTGCAAGTACTTCTGCTATCCTTTACTTTCAAAGTCGTTTTTTGTAAAATATTTACAGAATATCTTTTTTATAACTTTACACGCATTCTTTTGCAAAGTATATACTTTATTTTATTTTTTTACAGGAGGTACACGATTATGGAAATAGGTGGTTTTTTCCCTTTCGCTCCAACCAAAGACGATGATAACGCTTATGTAAAACGTACATGTCCCGATGCCAGCGACATTGTTCACCTGATGTCCGGACGATGTTCCATTTATTTTTGCCTTCAGGACAGCATGCTGTCAGACAAAAAGCGCGTAGCCTATCTTCCCGCATACGATTGCGAAACTGTAATTGGCTGCTTTGTAAAAGCCGGATATGAGATTTATTATTATGACGTAGACCAACATCTTGTCCCGCAATTCGATGAAGCTCTGATTCCCAAGATCAGTTTTCTTCTCATCTGCGGTTACTATGGCTATTCTACATATGACATGGAATTTGTAAAAAAATGCAGAAAAAATGGGGTAACAATCATGCAGGATACAACCCATACTGCTTTTTCACCAACCGGAGCTTGCCCGGAAGCCGATTATATATCTGTAAGTCTCCGCAAATGGATGGGCGTAATATCAGGTGGTTTGGCTATAAAACGCAATGGCAAATTTAATGTTTTGCCTCTTCCGGCAGACGAAAAACATCTGTCCATTCGAAATAAAGCATTAAAAACCCGGGAAGAATACGAAAAGACCGGCAACGAAGCTCTCAACAAGGAAAGTTCGGATGCTTTCTGGGAAGCTGAGTTTATGTTACGCGAAATCTTTGATATGCAAGCCGGCGACGAAAAATCTCTTGAAATAATTAAGCACTATCCATTGGTTGAATCCATCACAAAAAGGCGGGAAAATTACGCCTACCTTCTTGAACATTTACCCAATAATCCGTCAATCCATCCAATATTTCCATACCTTCCGGATGATGTGTGCCCGATGTTTTTTGCATTCCTCGTAGACGATCGCGATTCTTTGATGAAACACCTGTCGGAAAATCAAATTCCGCCAAAGGTGTATTGGCCCGTACCCCCATTTATTGATATAAAAAAATATCCGGGAGCCCAGTACATATACACACATGTAATGTCTATTAGCTGTGACCAAAGATTTTCGACCGAGGATATGCAAAAAGTAGTAGAAACCTTTCAAAAATTCGGATAATTTGTTTCATCATAAAAGGGAGAAGAAATTTACTTCTCCCTTTTATCATTGAGCAATAATTTATTCATAGGTTCCTTTTCGAATCACCTTTTTCTCCCTCATAAAAACTTTCCCTCTGGCAATATATGTATTCAATGTCATATCTTTTTCAAAGAGCAGTATATCTGCATCCGCTCCCTCTTTAATCGTCCCTTTTTTCGGAAACAGATCAAGCGCTTCTGCCACCTGACTGGTCATATATGGTAAGGCTTTATCTAAAGTCATCCCCAATTTCTTTATCATAAATAATAATTCTTTACGAAGAGCATCTACTCCCGACACTCCAATCTTTAAAAGCGTGCCATCCAATGCATATTTCGACCAGCTTCCATGCCCATCTGAACTTATCGTAATGTGTTTTGTCGGAATCCCTCTTTTCATAGCTTCCACAATACATTCACCAGGTGAAAAACACCCACTCATTCCACACGTCAGATCTATATAACCACCTTTTTCAAGAAATTGATAACCCTCTTCCATGATTTTTTCGTTTCTGTTAATATGTGTAGGTCTGAAAATACGTATCGGGACAGAACTTTCGGAAACTACATCAAAAACAGGTTTCAATCCTTTCTCATCGTCCCCCATGTGTAATACCACAATTCCTGGTTTACCACTCAGCATTCCGGCAACCCTAGCTTTACTTGCCAGATAAGTCAATTCATTTTCTGTAATATTGGGTGCACGATGATCAGAGACAGCAAGCTTTACGCCTAATATTTCTTTTATAAAAATGATATCTTTTTCAACCTCACCGGTAATTGTTGGTGATGGATATCCATATGCCCCGGTCAACATATATGCTGTTACCCCTTCTTCCGTAAGAGAAGCCGCTTTTGCATATAGATTCTCTACACTTCTTGTAACTCCATCTGTTCCCAGAACTCCAACAACCGTGGTGATTCCTCCTTGTACCAGCTCTGATAGCTCAAGCTCCGGTGTCCTTGTATGAAAACCGCCCTCTCCTCCTCCTCCGGTGATATGAACATGCTGATCAATAAAGCCAGGTGTCAGTATCTTATTTTCCCCATCAATAATTTCACACCTGCCCAGAAGATTTCCAATTGAATCATTAATATATTCTATTTTTTCACCACACACCAAAACATCTTTTTTCCCAACATATTCCGGAGTGTAAACCTCTGCATTTTTTATTAATATCATTTTTTGTCTCCGTTTTCCAAAATCTATTTTCATGTTGAACCATTCCTCCTGATATGTCAACATGATATTTTCATTCCCTCAGTAGTTATTTATACGAAAAAAACATCACCGGATAATCTCTCCGGTGATGTTTTGTATATCATCTCTACAATCAAATTAAACCAACTTCATTGGGTTAACCTTAACGCTTGGTCCCATAGTAGAAGTAAGTGCCACGCTCTTTAAGAACTGACCCTTAACTGCTGCAGGTCTAGCCTTATTGATTGCTTCAATCAGCGTCTGGAAGTTGTCCGTAAGTTGTTCTTCGGTAAAGGAAGCTTTACCTAACGGCACATGGATAATGTTTGTTTTATCAAGTCTGTACTCGATCTTACCAGCTTTGATATCCTGGATAGCTTTTGTAACATCCATTGTTACTGTACCAGCCTTCGGGTTTGGCATAAGTCCTTTTGGTCCAAGTACACGACCGATACGACCTACAACGCCCATCATATCTGGTGTAGCAACAACTACGTCAAATTCAAACCAGTTTTCTTTCTGGATCTTTTCAATAAGCTCCATTCCTCCTACATAATCTGCTCCTGCTGCCTCAGCCTCTGCTGCTTTAGCATCTTTTGCAAATACAAGGATACGAACCTTTTTACCTGTTCCGTGTGGCAATACAACCGCACCACGGATCTGCTGGTCAGCGTGACGTCCGTCACATCCGGTTCTGATGTGAGCCTCAATGGTCTCATCGAATTTGGCAACTGCTGTTTTCTTTACTAATGAAACTGCGTCTGCAACATCGTAAAGAGTTCCTCTTTCGATAGCTTTTGCAGCTTCTACATATTTCTTTCCTCTTTTCATCTAAATAACCTCCTTGTGGTAATGTCGGGATAACCCTCCCACTTAATATCATATACAGTTTCATAAAGAAGTTCTTTTCGCTTCAAAATAGCACACTCGACTCAGCGCTCGAAAGAACCTCGCTAAGTGCTCTATTCTTCTACAGTTACACCCATGGAGCGGCAAGTTCCTTCGATCATGCTCATAGCTGCCTCAAGGCTTGCTGCATTAAGATCCGGCATCTTTAACTGAGCAATTTCCTCAATCTGAGCTTTCTTAATTGTTGCAACTTTTTTCTTGTTCGGAGTACCTGAACCAGATTTAATGTTACAAGCTTTTTTGATAAGAACCGGTGCCGGTGGTGTCTTTGTAACAAAGCTGAAGCTTCTGTCACTGTAAACTGTAATAACTACAGGGATGATAAGATCTCCCTGATCTGCGGTTCTAGCATTAAACTGCTTTGTAAATTCAACGATATTTACACCATGCTGACCAAGTGCAGGTCCAACCGGTGGTGCCGGAGTTGCTTTTCCGGCAGGAATCTGTAACTTAATATAACCTTCGATTTTTTTTGCCATTTCAATTACCTCCTTGTGGTGTTTGCGGAACTTTTGTCCCTCCCACGTTTTTTTAGATTATGCAACACAGCTTGCACAGCCAATAATGCAATCTGCGCATTGCATGTAGCAATTACACTCTTTTAACTTCTGCGAAACTAATTTCAACCGGTGTTTCGCGACCGAACAGCTCTACATTGATTGTAAGACTCTGCTTTTGCATGTTCATAGACTGAATCACTCCAACTGTATCTGCCCATGCTCCGGCAATTACCTGAACAGTATCGCCCACTTCAAAGTCAACAACGATATTCTCCTGTCTGATGCCTAATGGTGCCATCTCAGCATCTGTAAGCGGTACCGGTTTGGATCCCGGTCCTACAAAGCCTGTAACACCTCTTGTATTTCTGACAACATACCATGTATCATCATTCATGATCATATGAATCAATACATAGCCCGGGAACATCTTTTTCTGAGAAGCTTTTGAAACTCCGTTCTTGAGTTCTACAACTTCCTGCATCGGAACCCTTACTTCAAGGATCTGATCCTCAAGATGTCTGTTCTCGATGGTCTTATCAATGTTAGCTTTTACTTTGTTCTCATACCCTGAATAAGTATGAACTACGTACCATTTTGCCTCTGACATATAATCACCTTTCTTGCATGCAGCACTGATTAGCCCAGATTGACAAGAATGTCAACACCGTACTGAACCATGAAATCAACCAATGCAATGATCGCTCCCAATACTACGGATACAATAACAACCGCCGCTGTCTGTTTTGCAAGTGTCAACTTGTCTGGCCAAATGATTTTCTTGAACTCTTTACTAAGACCTTTGAACCAGCTCTTTTTCTGAGTCTTCTCACTCATGGCTTTCAACTCCTTTGCAGCGACTATTTTGTTTCTTTGTGCAATGTATGTGACTTGCAGAATTTACAATACTTCTTTGTCTGCATACGTTCCGGATGAGCTTTCTTATCCTTTGTCATGTTGTAATTACGCTGCTTGCACTCTGTACATTCCAATGTGATTCTTGTACGCACAACTTCCACCTCGCTTTATACTTCTTTGTTAAATAGTTACCTGGTAGCTTGCGAGGCTACCCAAATTTAGGCATAAAAAAAAGACCTACTTCCATTCGCTAGGATAGTGTACCATACAACCCCGCCAAAAGCAAGTCTTTTCGTAAAAAAAGGTTTTTATACTTTACTATTTATTCCACCTGTTTAGATTCTCATCGGAATGCTCTATCTCCCGAGAGTAGCGATATAAAATTTCTACCACATCTTCCACATCAAGCGTTCGCTCATTTTTCATCCATTTTGCCAACATCATCTCGTAGACAAAAAAGGTACTCAACACCGACATCCTTACTTTTGCAAACGCATTACTGTCATATACAGCTCCACAAAAATACGTGAATATGAAATAGACCAGAATCTGTTCCAGCATAATCTTCCAGGAAGGGAGTCTCTTTTCAAGCCATTTTGCAAATTCCTGATGCTTTTTATCATATTCTTCTTTTCCGCCGGAGAAAAGGATTCCTTCCGCCTCATAAAGATAAGGCTCCCAATCATCCCGTAGTTTTTCAAAACTATGAAGCATGCGAAATCTCTTTTTTGAAAACAAAAAATCCGGACTTTTCACTTTTGTTTTTGCGAACTCAACTGCACGTTCACTTTTATATCTTTCATACAGTTCCTCGCACGAAAAGAGTTCGCCCATATTTATTCTTCTCTGCATATCATGTGCCAGTCCCCAGACCAATGTAACACGTACTCCAAGCTCTAGTTCCCGATTTTGAAGAATCCCTAACATCTCATCTCGTCCATCTGCCAAAACAGAATAAAGAAATGGGTCGAAAGAATCAAATTCTTCCTCCCCTTCTTTTTCATACGTCAAAAAACGTACCGATTCTTCTTTTTTTAATAAAATCCTTGCCACTTCCGGGCAGGATGCGGAAAGTGTAATCTCCCTGACATTTTCAAATTCTTCGATATGCCTCGGATAGTTTCTGCATGTTTTACATAGACTTTTTGCTCCCAGTGCCGTATACAAATCACACAGATTTTCTCTGCTTAAGAACGCACACCTTTTATCTTTCGACTGTCTGAAACATTCTTCCTTCCAGTCAATGCTTCTTTTAAGTCTCTTTCCAAATTGTCCAGATACTTTTTTATATTTTACAAGAGATTTTTTATCGATCATAATCTGCCATCCTGCACAGCAGGTATCCTCACATCTGTCAGCAATACAGCAAAATTCATGATAATAGTCCGGTATTGTATAAAGCATATTATTAATTCCCACATTCAATACTGATTTCATTGAACAATTTTAACACATCTTCTACACACATGGCAGCTTTTTCTTCACCTTTTTTATCCAAAACAGCTTCACCCTGATGCATCATCAGAAGACGGTTTCCATATTCCATGGCATAACGCAGATTGTGGGTAACCATAATAGTTGTGAGCTTCTTTTCCTTTACAATTTTATCTGTAAGCCCCATGATCATCTCTGCAGTTTTCGGATCAAGCGCCGCTGTATGCTCATCTAAGATAAGAAATTCAATCGGAGTCATCGTAGACATCAGAAGCGCCATTGCCTGTCTCTGTCCGCCTGAAAGAGCCCCTACCTTTGTATCCATACGATCTTCCAGCCCTAAATTCAACTGTCTTAACTGTTCTTTATAATAATTTATCCGCGCTTTATTTGTTCCTCTCCCGAGTCCGTATACTTTACCCTTATTATCCGCCAGAGACATATTTTCAAGGATCGTCATAGAAGGACATGTTCCCATAGCCGGATTCTGATAAACCCGGCCAATTTTCTGATTTCTTTTATATTCTTTTTCTTTTGTGATATCCTGTCCATTCATGATTACCTGTCCGGCTTCCGGTGAAATACTTCCGCAAATGATATTCAGCATGGAGGTTTTTCCCGAGCCATTACTTCCTACAACTGAAATAAAATCTCCATCTTCTATTTTCAGATTAAAATTTTCAAACAGGCACATTTCATTTACGGTTCCCGGATTGTAATATTTCGAAATATTTTTAAGCTCCAGCATTTTTATTCACCTTCGTCTTTCTTTCCATACTGATAACCAGAATAATCAGGAACAACACTGCTGTGATCAGTTTCATTGCCTGCGGTTCAAAATTTTTAAGCGCAATTGCCACACACGCTTTATATATAACAGAACCAACAAGTACTGCTGTTGTCGCTTTAAATATAGTAAGCTTCTTAAACAGACTCGTTCCTATGATGACACTGGCAAGCCCAATAACGATTGCGCCGGTTCCCATAGAAATCTCGAACACTCTCTCCTCCTGCGCAAATACACAGCCTGCCAGAGACACAAGTCCATTTGCAATAGCAAGGCCAAGGATCTTAACATTTCCCTGATCTTTCGCAAGCGCAGTCACAACTAAGTCATTGTCACCGACTGCACGAAGAAGAAATCCTGATTTTGTTTTCATATATAAATCCAGAAAAACCTTGCACACTACTGCAATGATCAGAATGATCAATAATGTAGTATATGGCGCAATTCCTTCCGGAATCACGCCTGTAGTAAGATCATTTTTAAAAATCGTCTTCTGAGAAAACAGCGGCACATTCGCTGTTCCCGCAATATAAAGATTAATAGTCCAAAGAGCTGTCATCATAATAATACCGGACAAAAGATCTCTGACCTTGCATTTTACATGGATCAGTCCGGTACACACACCAGCAAGAACACCCGCCAAAAACGCAATCGGTAAGGTGAGATATGGATTTACTCCCTTTGTCAGAAGCATCGCTGTAACAGCCCCGCCAAGCGGAAAGCTTCCGTCTACTGTCAGATCCGGAAAATCCAATATCTTATACGTGATATATACGCCCAGTGTTAAGATTCCGTATATCAATCCCTGCTCTAATATTGAAATGATAAAATCCATGAAAATGCCTCCTGTAAGCCACTTTTTCCTACAATTTTTCTAAATATCTATTCACTGATTTCGTCAAAGCTTTCAACTGCTGCTTCTAAAAGCTCATCCGGAACTGTGATTCCAAGATTCTGTGCCACTTTATTATTTACGTAAAATCCAGGTTCTGTAATCGTCTCAAACTGCATCTCTGATGCTTTCTTTTCACCTTTCAATACCTGTGCTGCCATCTTTCCTGTCTGTTTTCCAAGAGCGATATAATCAATACCTTCTGCTGCAAGACATCCGATTTTCACCTGCTCTACTTCACTTCCGAATACTGGAATATTCTTTTCATTTGCTTTTTCAATGATAGTAGGAAGAGATGCAACTACTGTGTTGTCTGTCAGATTTGTAATACAATCTACACTTCCAAGAAGATCATCTGCTGCTAAAGCGATATCCGCTGTTGATGTTATACCTTTTTCAACCAGTTCAAAACCATACTCTCCAACCAGTTCTTTATACTCTGCAATCGCAGATACAGAATTTGCTTCACTTGTGGTGTACATGATTCCAAGCTTCTTTGCGTCAGGAAGCATCGTTCTGATCATTTCAAGCTGCTCTTTAATCGGAAGCTTATCGGAAGTTCCTGTTACTTCTCCTACCGGAGTTTTATCATCTGCGGCAAGCTCTGCTGCGATTGGATCTGTTACTGCAGTATAGATAACCGGAATTTCTGCATCCATTGCCGCATTATAAGCACTCTGCGCACTTGGTGTCGCAATGGCACAGATTAAATCTACTTTATCTGATACGAATCCATTAGCAATCTGTCCTGCTGTTCCCATATCAGCTGCTGAATTCTGCACATCTACTGTAAGGTTTTCGCCTTCTACAATACCTTCTTCTTCAAGCCCTGCGAGAAATCCTTCTCTGCAGTTATCCAGAGAACCATGTTCTGCAAACTGTGAGATGCCTATTGTATAACTTTCCTTTTCAGCCCCATCATCAGAACTTTCTGAACTGCTTGAACTTCCTGCACATCCTGTCACCATTGCTGCTGTCATCACTACTGTTAATAATCCTGCTAATACTTTCTTTTTCATAATTTTTTCTCCTTTTCTTTTTGCTTTTTGTTTTGTTTTTGCTGTTAGGAGAGAAATGTAATTATAACCAAGAAAAAAACCGTCCCAAACCTAACGGTTTGAGACGGTAATTATATTCCAATTATAATTATCGCGGTACCACTCAAATTGACGAATCGCCCACTTTCTCATGTACTAACATACACTCCTGATTGATAACGGGTTCGGTTCCCGACAAATCCTACTCTCATATTATCACTGATTTCAGACTGCCCTCGAAAGTCCATTCCTTCATCTGTTCCATACGACAATCCCACCAACAGCCGCTCTCTGTGATCTCACATGATGAAATACTACTCTTTCTCAACGGTTTCTTTTATTTATGTTCTATACTTTAATCCAATAAAGCATATTTGTCAAGAACTTTTTTATTTTCTCAGAATTTATCATACTATTTCAAGACTCGCTCGCGAGTCTTGGCGCGGGATTCGTGTCTGCAAAGCAGACAAAATACTAATCCGAATCCCTGCGCATCCTACTACGCGGAGCGTATATCAGATGGGAGATTGACACCCGCCACTGATATATATTTTTTGCTCACCGCCTGGAGAGGCGGGAGTCATCTTCCATCTGATATATTTAGACTGTAAGTTTTCTACAAGTTTACCTGAACACCCATAGCTGTTTAATCTGCCCGGAGATCCTGTCATAATCCCACAGTTTTCCTGAATTTTCCCGGCTGTTAGGATCATTCACTTTAATTTTCCCCTCCTGATATCCGGATAAAACAATGAAATGTCCACCAGTCGTAAAATCGCCGGCTCTCATGCTTGCTACAATCGGATTCCCCGCCTCCAGATTATCTATGATCCTCTGCTGATCCAAAGGAATTTCTGTCACATCAAAACCCAGCCTTTCTCCCCCTTCCGAGAATAATGCCCAAGCCGACCCATTCCCCTCAGCGACATACCCATGTTCTTCAGAAAAATCCGCCATCCACGAAAGATCCATAGACACATCCCCACTAAGGTAAACTGCCACCATAGACAGACATGTCGGTCCACATCCGGTCAGACCCATCAGATTTCCCGAATACTTTTTGTATCCCCATCTCTCGTCCCATTGCATGAAAAGCGGGACAGACTCTGTATTTTTGTATTCACTTAAATCAATCTCATATTCTTTCTCTTTCTTCAATGGATATTCAAACACAAAATCTTTCGTTTCCGGATTACGTTCATAAAGTAAGGTCAGATCCTGTGGGTAATCATCTATAGAAAGATTATGCTTTTTTGCAAACCGTTCAATCTCTTCTTTTTTTGTCAAAGAACGGAAAGAATCAGCAGACAATCCTTCTTTTCCTTTTATCCTCAGCAAAAGAACGCCCACCAGCACAGTAAGCATTAATACTTCACAAATGATAATTTTGATACGTCGAATCTTTTTTCTTCTGTTATACTTTTTTCTTTGGGCTACCCTTCTTTTATTATATTGATCATCTGCATAATAATAACGTCTATCCATCTCGCCACTCCTACAAAAAAGTCTCTGCCATCTACTTAAAAGGATAGCAGAAAAAGGAGCTCTTTTTTTTAGGATTCTACTAAAAATAAGCGTGTATTTTTCTTTCGATTTATGATTTTTTTCTTAATGTTTTTCCAATTTCATCTTCCAACATGCTATAATCACATATATTTAATGAGAATCAAGGAGACGGGAATATGTTAAGAGATATTGATCTTTCCAAAGTTTCTGACGGGAAATTTTATACTTGCAATGACATGGTCAAAACAGACTGCCAGGGCTGCGCAGGTTGCTCTGAATGTTGTCATGGAATGGGAACTTCCGTTATTTTAGATCCCTATGACATCTATCAGTTAACCACTGGGCTATCCAAGACTTTTGAAGAGCTTCTTGCCGGTCCACTGGAACTCAATGTGGTAGACGGAATCATCCTCCCAAATCTTAAAATGTGCGGCGAAAATGAAGCATGTGCCTTTTTAAACAGCGAAGGACGATGCAGTATCCACTCAATCCGCCCAGGATTCTGTCGTCTCTTTCCACTGGGGCGCTATTATAAAAACAAAACCTTTCACTATTTTTTACAAATACATGAGTGTCCAAAGCCAAACAAATCTAAAATAAAAATAAAAAAATGGCTGGGAATTGAAAACCTGAAACAATACGAAGAATTTACCATCGCCTGGCATTATTATTTGAGAGAAAAGCAGGAAATCGCCATGAACAGTGACAGTGCAGATGTTGTCAAAGAACTGAGCATGGAAATCCTCAGAAAATATTATGTGCATCAATATACAAGAGATATCGATTTTTATACACAAATAGCACAAATTGGGACGTAGACTTTTTGCAAAAGTCTACGTCCCAATTTGAAATATACGGTGTACCTTTTTGTCCAATCCCCTGTACCTAATTGTATTTTTTTAGCCCCTCATACATTCTTTCAGAAACAGGTGCCATTACACCAAGTCTCTTTGCTTCTCGTACGAGATACCCGCTAAATGTCTCTACTTCTGTCGGTCTTCCTGCATTTACGTCTCTTTGCAATGAACTGGTTGCATTGTCTGCCAGTTCGTTATAAAACTTGCGGATTATGGCTTCTCTATGCTCATCTTTAACATGCACGCCTTTTTTCACTGCCACTTCATATGCTTCATTTACAAGAGCTTCATATTCCTTTGCTTTTTCTGAATTATTTCGAAGTTCTCCAATTGTATTATTATAAAATGCAGTTGCCACATTATATGCACAGTTTAAAATATACTTTCTCCAGATATCACATTCAATATCTTTTGAAATTTTATGGTCAATATCTGCTCCTTTTAAAAGCCCTGATACTTCTGAAATCTTTTTGCTTTCCTCTTCATTCGGATTTTTCATACCGATTCGAAGACTTGCAAAGCCTCCCTGCTGCGTAACAGAATAGTCTGCATTTGCAAACGCCACAATGTAAATGAGAGAATCAATAACGATTCCTTTTCCAAGATATTCTCTTGTACGCTCCCCCGGGTCTGCACCATTCATCACCGGAACAATAACTGTATTATCTGTCACAGCATTTTTAAGTTCCTGGCACGCTTCATCAAGCGAATAGTTTTTTACGCAAAGGAAAATGTAATCCTGCGGTTCCAATTCTGTAGAACAAGATACTGTTTTTTCCGGTTTTGCAACAATCTCTCCATGAAAATCACTGTGAAGAACAAGCCCATTTTCCCGAATGGATTCTCCACGTTCTCCACGAGCAACAAGTGTAACATGAGGATACGCCTTTACCAGCATCCCCGCAAGATAGCCTCCGACACCTCCAACACCCACAACTGCTATTTTCTTATCCTGAAAACCCTGTAAGGTTTCTGATACTCCTGTATTCATAAAGTCCTCCTGATCCTATGATTTTATTTTCTTCTTTTTAATGTTCTACATAATGTTATACAGCTAATTGTAATTTTTTTCAATTCAATTTATGTCCTTTTTGTCCCATCATCCTTATCTTGACACCTTCCCCTTCTGTGTTATATTCTAGTATCAGAAATATTCTCTGATACCAGAAGGGGATTGTTATGGGAAAGAAGAGGATAACAAATAGCATATGCGTTTTAATCTCATTTTTTTTACTTTTTTCAGGAATTGGCCTTGATTATTTATCCGTATCGGCTAATTCTTTATTTGCATGTGCACAGGATGACAGCTCTGCTTCCACAATCCATGCCAAGTCCTCCTCACGGCAAGATGTTTATATTCAGGATCATTCTGAAGCTTTTCAATTTATTCATCGTACTGCACTAAAACAACGTAACCGTGAATTTTCTGGTTTCACAGATTATTCTTTTATCTGTTCTGAAACAGCTTCAGACCTCTGTAAATTTTATTTTCAAAAATCATTATCTGGCTCTGGTTCTGATAATCTGAGCCATAAGACTATTATCGCTTATCTACACGGTCAGGATGGTTCCAAAGGCTAATTTCTATCCGTTCTAATTTCTTATTTCCATCTTAAAAATTATATTTAATCAGCGAAATACTATGCAAACGCATGGTCTTATTTGCGTACTTAAAACACCAGAAATGTGAGGTTAAAATATGCAGTTAACAGATTATATCGCATTACTCGGCGGTCTGGCTCTGTTTCTATACGGAATGCAGATAATGAGTACAGGCATGGAGGCTGCTGTCGGTAATCAAATGAAATCCTTATTAGAAAAACTTACCAGTAATAGGTTCCTCGGCATTATTGTAGGTGCAGCTATCACAGCAATCATTCAGTCTTCCTCGGCCACAACTGTAATGGTAGTGGGTTTTGTCAATTCCGGACTGATGACTTTGAATCAGGCTGTCTGGATTATTATGGGGGCCAACATTGGTACAACAATTACAGGGCAGTTAATTGCTCTTGATATCGGAAAAACAGCACCTCTTTTAGCTTTTGCCGGAGTGGCAATTATTCTCTTTGCAAAAAAGAAAAAAGTTCGTCATATCGGAAGTATACTGGCCGGGCTTGGGATACTATTTATTGGAATGGATATGATGAGCAATTCCATGAGTCCACTCCAGAACTCCAAAGCATTTATCGCGATGCTTACCCGATTTGAAAATCCGTTGCTCGGAATTCTCTCAGGAATGATATTTACTGCGCTCATTCAGTCTTCTTCTGCCTCTGTGGGTATTTTACAGGCATTGGCAAAAAGCGGTATTATCACATTATCCGGCGCATCCTACATATTGTTCGGACAAAATATCGGTACTTGTATCACTGCCTTGATTGCTTCTGTGGGAGCAAACCGAAACGCAAAAAGGACAACTGTTATCCACATTTCTTTCAACATAATCGGGACGATTATTTTTACAGCATTGTGTATGTCTACTGGTTTAATTACATTCATGGAAAGCACCGCACCTGGCAATGTTCCAGCTCAGATTGCCAATTTGCATACACTGTTTAATATAACTACCACTTTGCTGTTAATACCTTTCGGTAATATACTTGCAGACTTTTCAAAAAAAGTCCTACCAGACAAGGAGGAAATTAATGACAAGGCACAACTTTTATATCTGCCAAGTACAGATACAATTTCCGATGAACAGCTTGGAATCTCTGCAATTCACATAGCCAATACGCATAAAGAAATCATGCGCATGCTCGATATGGCGTCAAAAAATGTACACTTAGCTTTCCAATCATATTTTCATCTAGACAGAGATTTTTATGAAGACATCAAAAAATCTGAAGAATATCTCGATTTTTTAAACTATGAGATTTCAAAATATATCACAAAATTTATTGTACATGAGCAAAGCGACAACGGCAGTACTATCTTTAACGCCTACTACTCGATAACCGGAAATCTTGAACGAATTGGTGATCACGCTATGAACATTGGCGGATATGTGGACATTATCAAAGAGAAAAAAATCTATTTCTCAAAATCGACTTTGGAAGAAATTTGCTCTATGCAAGCTGTATGTGAACAAATGTTAAATGATTTAAAACATCCCGATGAACATTTGAGCAAATGGAACAGACATATTACATTTTTAGAATATCAATTTGATGAAATGACAAAAGAATATCGCGATAATATGTTCCAAAGACTTCAAAAAGGCCGTTGCACTGATGAAGGTGGAATTTTGTACTCCGAATTGTTAACTGATTTTGAACGAATCGGCGACCATGCTATGAACATCGCTGAAGAACTTACAAAAATTAAACAAATTACAAATTAAAGAAAACGAGGAATAACTCTATGGGAATGAATATTTTTGCAGGTATACTATGTATAATCATGCTCGCAGTGGGCATTTGGGGATGGTGGATTGATAATGGCGGCTCAGGAAAATAAACGATTAAAAAACGCACAAAAAATCTCCAAAAACACATAAATGTTTGTTAAAAAATTATCTTTACATTCATTTCTTTTAGTGTTAAGATTTTAACAGTTCAAAAAAGGATGTCAATGAGAAGGAAGTGAAGTGTAATGAAAAAATTATTAACTGCTCTTAAAGATTATTTTACAGGTGAGACAGCTTTAACAACATTTATTGAAAAGCTTTAATTTTAAGATTATAAACATGACATATAATCCAAAAGGAAAACAGGCAGGTGTGTCTGTTTTCCTTTTTTGTACCTATTTTTAGAATTTTCATGTGCACAGATAAGCTTTCTATATTATACTTAATATTGAAAATGTTAATGGAAAGGAAGGCTTTCTCATGAATAATTCCAGGAAAAAATCCCCAAAAAGAAAAAACAGATATATCATATCTATTCTTTTGATCATACTCATTCTTTTATCAGGTACGTTAGGTTTCCTTATTTTTCAAGAGAAGAAAGAAGCTGACGAACTTAAAGCACAGGAAGAAAAAATGAAGGAACAGATGGAAGCTTCCGCAGAAGACATCAAGGACTCTGAAGACACTGAAGGCTCCGAAGACTTCGAAGATATGGATACTGAAGAGACCGAAAATATTACTACACCCGAGGAATCTAAGCCCCAGAGCAATGGATATCTGATTGCCATTGATGCCGGTCATCAGGCGAAAGGCAATAGCGAATTGGAGCCAATCGGTCCTGGCGCATCGGAAAAGAAAGCCAAAGTTGCTTCCGGGACCAGCGGAACATCTACAAAAGTGCCTGAATTCGAACTTACACTGGCAGTTTCTCTGAAGCTGAGAGATGAATTAGAAAGTCGCGGCTATGAAGTCTTAATGATCCGTGAAACAAATGACGTCAATATTTCCAATGCAGAGCGCGCCGAAATTGCAAATAACGCAAATGCAGATGCATTTATACGGATTCATGCAAACGGCGCAGAAAACAGCAGTGCCAATGGCATGATGACTATATGCCAGACCGCAAACAATCCTTATAACGGAAATATTTACTCTCAGAGCAAATCCCTGTCTGAAAAAGTTTTAGATCACATGGTATCTTCTACCGGCGCCAAAAAAGAACGTGTATGGGAGACAGATACCATGAGCGGAATTAACTGGGCAAAAATACCTACCACAATTGTTGAAATGGGTTACATGACCAATCCTGATGAAGACAAAAAAATGCAGACAGAGGAATACCAGCAGAAAATCGTAACCGGAATTGCTGACGGGATTGACGAATATTTTAATTAATTCCCATATTTTTTTCATAATCATTCATTGCTTCCACTACTTTACCTGATAGTGGGAGCAATGCCATCATATTAAATATTGTCATCAAGCCTATGCCCACATCTCCCAGATCCCAGACAAATGTATATGTAGCAAGCCCTCCTATAAACAGCATCAAAAGCGCAAATATTTTATAAACTGTCTGGGAAATCCAGTTATCTCCAAACAGGTATGCTACATTGGATCTTGCATAAAACAAAACTCCAATAAAAGTAGAAAAACTGAAGAGCAAAAGAGTCACCGCAATAAACACTACACCAAATTTTCCAAGATGATATTCCATTGCTGTCTGCAAAAGATCCATGCCGACCAGACCCTTCAGATTTCCCTCCGGGACAAGAAGCATGATCATTGCTGAACAACTACAGATTACAATTGTATCAATAAATACTCCGAAAGCCTGCAATAGTCCTGCTTTTGCAGGATGACTCACATCTGCTGCCGCTGCTGCGCAAGGTGCCGAACCGGAACCTGCCTCATTTGAAAAAAGTCCCCTTTTTACTCCATTCATCAAGACCGCGCCAAAACCACCGGCTGCTACCTGACGGATACCAAATGCCTCAAGAAAAATTCTTTCAAAAACTCCCGGAAGAGCCCCTGCATTTTTTATAATAATAAAAATGGTTATCAACAGATATCCTCCCGCCATAACCGGTACAATAACATCCAACACTTTGACGGTAGCATTTTTGCGCAGTACAATTACCGCCGCAATAGCTACAAGCGCAATGCTTGTGTAAAGCGGTGGAATATGAAATGCATTTTTCATGGAAGACGTCACAGAATTACTGATAACCTGGCTGATCCCGCACCAGCAGATAAGACCGGAAATCGCAAAAAGAACTGCTATAATGCTGTATCTTTTCCCAGGATTTTTGCATCCTTTTCTGTGCGTCATATAATGATGGATATAGTATGCCGGACCTCCTCTATATCCTCCGTAAAGGGGATCTTTCTGTTTGTACGTCTGTGCAAGTGTTGCCTCTGCAAATGCTGTTGATGAGCCGAGAAGTGCAAGCACCCACATCCAGAACACAGCTCCTGCCCCACCGGCTGATATAGCTGCCACGACACCGACAAGATTCCCCATTCCTACACGGGTTGCCGTAGATACAATCAATGCCTGAAGCCCGGAAATACTATTCTCCTGTGTTCCATTTCTTTTCTCTGACGCAATCTGAATCATATGCGTAAATTGCCTTACCAGAACAAATCTTGTCCTGATCGTAAAATAAATTCCCACCGGCACGAGAATAAGAACAAGAAGAGATAATCCAAGCAAACTTCCGCCGGGAAGCGGAATACTCACCAGATCTCCCCACATAAAATTGTATAATGCACTGATAATCTTCATAATATATCTCCCATCGTTACAATGTGTACTTATTATATCGTTATCCGCATATATTCTCAATGTTTTTTACTGCAGCACGAAAAAGAATCTTACCCTGTTATTCGTTATATTTCAAAACAAGTTTAAAGATTTTATGAAAATATAGCCTTATTCTTTAAAATCTGCTATTATTTAAAATATCAAAAAAGGAGGCGGTCTATTTATGTTAGACAAAAAAGTTGTAGAATTATTAAATCAGCAGGTAAATAAAGAATTATATTCCGCATACTTATATCTGGATTTTTCAAATTATTATTATGACCACGGCTTAGATGGATTTGGAAACTGGTATAAGATTCAGGCACAGGAAGAACGTGACCACGCAATGCTTTTCATTCAGTACTTACAGAACAACGGTGAAAAGATCGTGCTTGAAGCAATTGACAAACCGGGTGTAGAACTTGTAAGCGCAAAAGCAGTTCTCTCAGAAGGTCTGAAACATGAACAATATGTAACAAGCCTGATCCATGCAATTTACGATGCTGCCTACTCAGTAAAAGATTTCCGTACCATGCAGTTCTTAGACTGGTTCGTTAAAGAACAGGGTGAGGAAGAGACAAACGCTGAAGGCCTTGTAAAGAAGTTTGAATTATTCGGAGATGATCCTAAGAGTCTCTACATGCTGGACAACGAGCTTGGAGCACGTGTATATTCTGCTCCGTCTCTGGTACTTTAATCAAGACACTTAAAGAAAGTCTGTTATTTCTATAGTATGTATATGAAAAAAGGGTACTTCGCAAAACTATTATATATAACTTGCGAAGTACCCTTTTCAATTATCTGTTAAGTAAGATTGGGAAACTTACAGATTTTACTGCTGTTTCCACAAGGTTCACACAACTATATCCCATTCGTTCAATATCATGAAGAATATTATTAAAAGATGTCGTCATGGTTGCATCACATTTTTTCTTTTTAACACGTTCCATATGCGCTTTTCGCATATTCTCATCCAGCCGGATAATTTCTTCTTTTTTCTTCTGGATATCATTTACCTTCATTTCATCGCCACTCAGAATTGCCTGCATAGCCTCTGTGTACATATCCAAAATCAATCCCATCGACACCCGTAAATCCTTTAGCGCATCTTTCGAGTATTTCTGTTTCTTCTCACTGTGTATAAGTATATTCTCGGAAATCTCCCTGCACAGACTACTGATCCGGTCAATATCACAAAGCACATACATAATGCCTGTACTCTGTATCGCCTGATCTTCTGTCACAACACCTTCTGCAAAGACTGCAGCAAGATAATCATTAATACTTTGGTTTAATTCTGACTCTAGTTTCGCTTTTCCAATAATACTCTCCAGAACATCTCTCGAATTTTTTGATTTTGAGTTCTTTGCCTCACCAAGCATCTCTGTAACTATTTCACTGCAACGGATCACTTCTTTTGCAACCAGTTGAAGCGCTGCCGCAGGCTGTCCGATTAGTTTATCATCCAGATATCTGGGTAAGGACGGCTGCATCTGCCATTTTTCATTTTTATCCGGCACGATTTTCATAACCATTTTTACCATAAACGGGATCAAAGGAATCCATATCAGAGTCATACACAGATTAAATCCCGTATGCGCATTAGCAATCTGTCTGGATATAACATCAACTTCATTTCCTTTTGGCGAAATGTACTGGATCAGTCTGGCATAAGGTTTTATAAACCATATAAACAAAAATGCTCCGGAAAGATTAAACATACAGTGTGAGACAGCGGTTCTCTTTGCATCCTTACTCTGCCCCACAGATGCCAGAAGCGCAGTAATCGTTGTACCTATATTATCACCAAGCAAAATTGGTATTGCCCCTGTAAGACCTATAATACTTGTCACACCGTCAGGTCCTGCCTGAGAAGCAAAGTTCTGCAAAACAGCAATTGTTGCACTACTGCTCTGAACAACAAGAGTCATTAAAGTACCTACAGCTACACCAAGGACAGGAATATCCGCTACCCGGCCAATCATGTCTGTAAAAAATGCACTTGACGCAAGCGGTTTCATGACATCTCCCATAGTTTCAATTCCCAGAAAGAGAAGTCCAAATGCGAAAATGGTCTGACCAATGTTTTTTATCTTCTCTGATTTACAGATAAAATGAACCAGAAAACCGACAAAGATAAATACATATATGTAATCACTGATCTTAAATGCAATAATCTGAGCTGTCATAGTCGTACCGATATTGGCACCAAGAATAATCGAAATTGCCTGAGGCAATGTCATAAGATTCGCGCTGACAAATCCAATCGCCATTACTGTTGTAGCACTGCTACTCTGCAAAACAGCCGTAGTAAGCGCTCCCGCCAGAACACCCAGAACCGGGTTTTTCGTAAGCATAGAAAGGATGGTCTTCATCTTCTCACCGGCAGCTTTCTGAAGGCATTCACTCATCATATTCATACCAAAAATAAAAATTGCCAGACCACCTGCCAGCCCAAATATAATCTGCATAGTATCGTTCATCATATTCCCTCACTTAAAAAATTTTTTTCACGATACAAGCATCTCAAAATTCGACTTTTTCTGCCATCTTGCTCCTGTAAACTCTATGTTAAATTCTTGTAAAATGAGGGAATCTGAGTTTACATCTTTGCAGTTTCCTTTTCTATTCTCTTTCGCAATTCAAGCATCTTACTATCCATCTCTGTCATGACATCGGAATAACTTAATATTTCTTTCCTGATTGCTTCTACTTCACCGACACTTTTTTTATAACACATCTGGTTATCCAGTTCCGCCCAGTAATCCATAGCAAAAGAACGAATCTGAATCTCTGCTCGGATATATTCTTCTTTTTCGTAGTAGGTCAAAGGCACCTCGACAATAATGTGAAGGCTTTGATATCCGGATTTTTTGGGTTTTGATATATAATCCTTTTCTTTTATGATTCTAATATCTTTCTGTGCTTTGATTGCATCGGCAATACGATAAATATCATCCCTGAAAAAACAGATTGCCCTCACACCAACTATATCGTTTAGCGAAGAAACTGCACTCTCATAGTCAAGTTCTATTTTCTTTCTCTCCAGTTTCTTACAAATACTTTCACAGGTCTTAATGCGGCTTCCGATTTTCTGGATAACCGGTCGGTTTAAATTTTCTTTCAAATCTGCATTAATCAAATTTAATTTACAAACAATATTATCAATTACATACTGATATCTGGAAGTCATATAAGCACTTTCATGTATCTCTTTCATTTGCTGTATTTTTTCATTTTTCTTTTTTCTTCCCATTATTAAAACCTTATTTCTCTACTTTATTACTTATCGCTTTAATTTCTTAAATTTTACCGCAATCCAATCGAGAATACTATCTGTTTATAATAAATTTCAGGAAAAATCTATGTAAAATCAAATATTGACAGGGTGGTCTATTTTTCATATAATAGTTCTGCAATTTATAAGAAAATTGGAGCAGTTACGTATGAATCAAAAAGAGAAAACGAAATTAACCTATAATAAAATTCTGAACGCTGCAATAAAAGAATTTGGAACTCACAGCTATGAAAGTGCTTCTGTCAATTCTATATGCAGTGAAAACAAGATTTCAAAAGGCTTAGTTTACCATAATTTCAAAAACAAAGACGAATTATATCTGTGTTGTGTTGAAGTGTGTTTTAATGAAATGACTTCTTATCTTTGCAGTGTACAATATACATCTGAAAATGAAAAAGAACGCATTCACAAATTACTTACTATGCGTCAACGTTTCTTTCATGAAAACCCTCTTCTGGGCAATATTTTTTTTCAGATAATACTGAATCCACCCAGACATCTCTTGCATGAAATTCATGCTCTTCGCAAAGAATTTGATGAATTTCATGCGACACAATACAGAGAACTTTTAAAAAACCTGGAACTCCGTGATGGGATTACACCGGAAATAGCTATAGAATATTTCTTCGCATTTCAGGAAATGTTTAACGGCTATTATCAAAATCAGGCCCGCGACGAAAAAGATTTTATCTCACTGATCAAAAATCACGAACTTCATCTCACGAACGTCATTGACATTCTTTTATATGGCATTGCAAAGGAGGATCCAACATTATGATATCATTGACACTACGCCTTATGCTCTCCATTATCATTGCATTTTTTGTAGGAAAGCTAGTATCTAAAATTAAACTCCCATCCATCTTAGGATGGTTGATCACAGGTATGATACTGGGTCCTCATGCACTATCCATCATGAATAATCAGATTTTGGATGCCGGATGGTATCAAACGATGATACACATTCTTGAATGTGCAGTTGGTTTGTTGATTGGTACTGAACTTATATGGAGTAAATTAAAAAAATCTGGAAAACAGATTATTATCACAACATTGACACAATCTCTCGGAACGTTTTTCATTGTCAGTCTTGTATTTGGAATTATTTTTTATTATAAGAATATTCCACTTTATCTGGCGATAATTTTTGGCGGTATCGCTCTTGCCACCGCACCGGCTCCTGCTTTATCGGTTGTAAGAGAGTTTAAAACTGACGGACCCGTTACAAAAACACTTATTCCAATGGCTGCTCTTGATGACGTGGTCGGGGTCGTCGTATTTTTCACAGTTATTTCGGTTACCGCATCTCATATTTCCGAGCAGGGTATGTCACCTTATATGATCCCTGTCATTGTACTTTTACCACTTGCGATTGGTGCGGTTCCCGGAATAATATCTGGATTTATTTTAAAAAAACCATTAAGTGCCGGCATGACAAATATTATTTTATCGGTGTTCTTAATCACCACTTCCTGTATTGGATTTATATTCAACAACCGGATTATGCCCTCTCCTGTTTTGAACTTCATGCTAATGGGCATGGCCTTTTCCGCTGTCTTTTCAAATATGGTCACCAAACAGCGCCTGGCAGAAATTATGCATGCTTTTAATCCAATTCTGGGCATCGCTATGATTATCGTTATTTTAAATTTAGGCGCGCCTCTTGATTATCATTTAATTTTAGGCGCAGGTCTGTTCACAGCAATTTATATTCTTTCCAGAGCAATAGGCAAATATTTTGGTGCCTATATAGGAGCAAGCATTACCAAATCTCCAGAAACTGTCAGAAAATTCCTGGGACTTACTCTGCTTCCTCACTCCGGTGTATCTCTTGTATTTACGGGAATTGCTGTATCAATCTTAAAAGGTCCAGCTCCTGAATGTGCACAGATTATACAGGGAACTATTGCTGCAGCTGCTGTGATCAATGAAATACTTGCTGTAATTATCGCTAAAAAAGGATTCGAATGGGCTGGCGAATTTAACAAAAAAAATATGCCAGAACCATCCCCTGAATAATCAATAAAACTGAATTTCTCCGGTCTCTCTGTTATGTCTCTCTGCTTTCTCCGTAATCCAGATTGTTATCATTATCATCACACTCAGGCAAATCACGAGTCCGGTTAGACTTTCTATCCATCCCACACCTGTTTTCTGAATGTTAAGCGTAAGTCGAATAATATAAATGCAATATGTAAGTGGAAATACTAATGATATTACTTTCGCCCATATCGGGAAACAACTGATTGGTATTTTCGTTCCGGAAAACAGATTCATAGGCGTATCCAGAATATTCATCACAATAGAAGAATCTCTCGAAAACATAAAAACTGCATTTAACATTCCGCCCCAGATTGTGGAGGAAACAATTAGAAGCACAAAGATCACAGGGAGCAAAAACAGATTCTCCACGTTAAATGTCTTTGTATAGAATAAAATAAACACGCAAAAACAACAGAACATCCATGCCTCCTGCATAAGTGCTCCCAGAGCTTTTCCGTAATTTAATGCCAGTCTGTTCGCCGGACTTAGAAAACTCATCTCAAGAGTTCCTCCTCTTCGCTCCTCCTCAGACATAGACCATGCATTCTGCACCATAGTCCAGAAACAGGTATAAGCCATAAATCCTGTCCCCAGAAAAGACAAAAGCTCCGCACCATTTCTCATTCCGGAATAATCAGTTCCCAGAAATGGTTTATACGTATAATACACTTCAAAAAATCCAAGTACCGGCCAGATCAGAAGAGAAAAATATACAAAATAAGAATGATACTCTTGTCTTTGCTGTTTTATGATCTCTGCTTTAATAACTATCCACCATTTCTTCATCTTTCTTTCCTCTCGACTTCTCAATAATCGTCATCATCACTTCCTCCAGTCCTGCTTCCTTAAGAACCATTTTCGGTTTTACCGACAAAAGGCCCCTCAATTCTTCCTTTGTTCCTTCAGCAATTACCTCTCCTTTATCCAGCACATAAATATAATCACACAATTCTTCCGCCTCACTTATGTAATGTGTTGTAAGTAAAATTCCTTTATTCTTCTGAGTCGCCAGCTCACTGATTAATCCCCTGATTTCCTTTGCGATCATTATATCCAGCCCAAGTGTTGGCTCATCTAAGAAGATATATTCCGGATTATTAATAAGACCTCTGGCTATCTGAAGCCGCTGCTTCATTCCCTTAGAATAACGTTCTACCGGAATATCCGCCGCTTCTTCTAGCTCTACCAGTTTTAACAGTTCTTTGATTCTGTCCCTCAAGACATCTCCGCTTAATCCATAAAGACTTCCAAAGTATTCCAGATTCTCCTTCGCAGTTAAACGCCAGTACAAATTTCTCTCTCCTCCACTGATCAGATTAATTCTTTCTTTTACCCACAAATGATTTTGAATGGCGTCGACCCCATTCATAGTTACACTTCCCTGTGTCGGAATAATCAGCGATGCCAGCATACGGATTGTCGTTGTCTTTCCTGCGCCATTAATTCCAAGTACCCCGACAATTCTGCCTTTCGGAATTTCTATGGAGATATCTTTTACTGCATGTATAACCTTCGTTTTCTTAGGTTTCAAAAACCCCGCCTTTTCTTTTAGGACATAGTCCTTTACCAAATGTTTTGCTTCTATTTTCATTTCGTTCTCCTGTCTATCCAAATATACTTTCAACCAGTTTTCGTTCCAGCCTCTGATACCACAGAATGCCAATCAACAAATAAATCACAGACAATATGAGAATCTGTATGATCAGGGCACTATTTTCCCACAATTTTTGTCCATGCATAGCTACATTCCTAAACAGCGTTACTGCCGGAGTGAGCGGGAATATCTGCGCGATAATTTGTACCCATTCAGGCAGATACTGAATCGGATATGTAATTCCGCAGACCAAACTCATTGTTACGAACAATGTATTTTGTGTGATATAGGTATCTCTTGTATAAAGCATAACTGACGATAGTGTTAGCCCCAGACAAAAGAACGCAAAAATTGCCAGTCCGACCACCATCCATGTTCGTATAGAAACAAATCTTGAAAGATCTGCCCCGAAAATCGCTCCAGTCAGCAGCACTGCGCCAAATTCCAGAATTGCACGACTTGACTGTTCCAAAAGGCAACCTAAAAAATATTGTTTTCTGGAAGCTGGCGACAGCAAAAACATTTCCAGAGTCCCTTCTCTAAGCTCTGTAATCAATGCCCGCCCTATATTCATTAATGTAGAAACGGCAAGCACATTTAAAGCCGAGCCCAGAACAATATAAGTCATATAGTCTCCTCCACTGGTATAGTTACTAAATTCACCGTCAAGCACTCCATTTGCAAAATACCAATATACAAAATACGGGAAAATAATCTGTGTGATACCTGTCAGAACCCGTGACACCATGAAAGACCAGGGTACTGCACGGACAATTCCTATTCTGTTTTTTTGATATGTCGAAATAATAATATTCGCCATTTGCTCCTCCTCTCCATTCAATTTCCTTTTTGGTTAATCAGTTACGTTTTCTCTTTAGTTTGAGGCATTATAGGAATCGTTACCCAATTTGTCAAGAAAAAAATTAAAAAAGAGACTACACTGTGTGCAATCTCTAAATTCGCATCGTTTCGTAAAACAAATACGGTAAATAATTTATTTTGTCTATTAAAAACTCATACTCCACATAGTAACCGTGTTTCTGCTTTTTTACCAATCCAGCTTCTTTCAATAATTTCAAATGTTTCGAAACCGCCGCTTCACTTATCGACAGATGCTTCGCTATTTCCTGTGTTGTTCCCATTCCCTGTAACAGACACTGCACTATTTTCAATCTGTTTGAATCGCCCAATGCTCTAAAAATCAAAGTAAAATCTTCCGGAATATCATATTCTATTTCTTCCATCGGTAATCGTTTTACAATTTCAATTTCTCCCGGAGTCTGGCACATCCACAAATGTGGATCAACAAAAGTACTGACCGTTATGTATATAGCATCTGTTTCTTCTCTGACAAACCGATACTCTTTATTTTTCACAAATGTAATAGTATCTTTCTCGACTATTAACCGGGAATGGATGTTTTTTGCCCATTTTTCAATCCCCTGCTCTTTGCAGCGCACAACCTCTCTCTTAAGAACCCTGATCAACCCTGGTCTGAGAAATAACTCTTCTCTTTTATAGACCGATTGATAATATTCTTTTATGACTTTTAAAATTTTGTCTCTTTCCGGAATACTCATTACATTTCCAGTATAATTAACAATTTCGTTCCACTGATAAATATTCTTTTTCTCAAGTGCGCTAAGCATCTCCGGAATTTCCATCTGGCGAAACTGACTCCAAAGCGGTGAATCTATAATCAGATTCCAATCATCTGCAAGTTCCTTTAGTTCACGAATCTTTTTAACCAGCTCAGGAAATTGTTTCTCCTTTTCATCGACCCATTTCTCTCTGGTCCCATGATGTTCAGGATTTGCAAGGACATGCATAGAAAAAAACATTTCCCATGCCGGGAAATATGAAAATATTATTTTTGTCCCATTTTCATAAAACGTATCGATTACCATAATTATACTCCTAAAATCAATCATCTTTTATAATTATAACATGCAAAAATACAAAATCGATATCTGTATCACTGACTTTTGTTCACCACAAGAATACCTATACAGACCAGAATTAACGCTGCAAGTCCCTGCAGGGAAAAGGCCTGATTTTTCTCACCAAGCAATATTGCTGAAAGAATCACACCAAAAATGGGGTTACTAAAACCAAATATTGCTACCTTCCCAACCGGATTATATTTTAGCAGAAAACTCCAAAGTGAATACGCAACAGCGGAAATCAGACCCATGTAAGCCAAAAGTAATGTAGAGGCCGGCGTAAATCCTGTTATATTTCCGCCACAGGCGAGACCGATCAGCGATAAAACAATTCCTCCAAAGAAAAACTGGTAGCCACAGAGTGTAAAAGTATCTTCCTTTGCAGAATAGCTCTTTATCAGCACTGAAGAAAGCGCCGCTGCAAACGCTGACAAAAGCATTGATCCTTCTCCCATAAGAGACAGGTTCATGTCCAGTCCACTCCCAGTGAGGTTAATAAAAACAACACCCATAAATCCAATCAGACATCCCAACAGTTTCTTATAAGACAGTTTTTCACGGAAAACAGCCGCAGAGAGAAAGATAGCCATAAATACATTTGAAGCGGTTATAATAGAAGCTTTTACTCCGGTTGTATGCGCCAGTCCCATATAGAAAAATACATATTGAAAAATTGTCTGTACTGCTCCCAGCTTCACTACCATCAGCCACGAAGAACGTTTCGGACACAAAAACTGTTTTTTTACAAAACTTCCTATCAGGATGACCATAATACCTGCCAGAGTGAATCGATATCCGGCAAAAAGCATCTGGGACATCGTATCTTCTTCTGATACAGAAAAAAGTCTGTATCCAATCTTGATGCTCGGGAAAGCACTTCCCCAGAGCAGGCAGCAAATGAGTGCCAGCATACAAACTATATATGGCTTCGTAAATATATCTGAAACTGTATTTTTATCTGTTTTCATATATGTATAATCCTTCCACTATCATACGGGTTAGTTTCATTACATCCCTTTTCCCACATTCTCACTATATTCCCTTTTCAAATGAAAATCTACTATTGTTAAAGTCATTTTTACATATTTTTTACTGAATCGTGGTAGTCTTAATTCTAGATATTTTCATAAAATAAAATAGAATTCTTTTCATTGGAGACGACTATGGCAAATAAATATGTATCACTAAGATCAATACCTTTGGATTCCAGCCTGTACCACTACACAAAATGTAATGGTGTACAGGGAATATTAAAAGAACAGGCATTCCGCGCTACAAAAAGTGACTTTCTGAATGACACAAACGAAATGCAATATATCTTATCTGTAGTATCTGAAGTTTTAAGGGAAATACGCAAAGAAAAGTGGCGAGAATTATTGCAGAATCAATTCCCCAATACTTTCTATGAACTAAAGAAACGCTCCTACTATATTGTTTCCTTTTCAACGGATCCGGACAGTATTACTCTCTGGGCGGAATTCGGGGATAATACCGGATACAATCTGGAGTTCCAGAGCAGTGAATTGATACAGGAAATTGAACTTACAAAAAAAATATCTTACCACGGATATGTCATATATTCAGCAAAAGAACAACGAAAAATTATTCGGGATCTATTGCTGTATGACATTCCGCGGTCTTTTGGATATTCTTTTGAGGATATTATGGAAAGAGCTGTGAGCGATAAAAACTATCCTCTCTTTCAAAAATATTGCAATAGCTTTCAAAAGGCCCTCACCATATATGCTCTTTTTTTCAAGCAAGAAGAATTTAGTGCCGAGAAAGAGTACCGAATGGTATTCAAAGCAAATACAAAACACGAAATATTTTATCGTGAAAAGGATGGCTTCCTTCTTCCATATATTACCGTTAAATTAGTACAATCTAAAAGGAATATTCCCCTGCAAAGCATCACCGTTGCCCCTAAAAATCATGTGGATCTTGCAAGAGAAGGTATGAGGCAATATTCAAAACACCTCGGATATGATGTGGAAATTCGTTTATCAAAAATCAAACTGCGATATTAATTTGGAATAAATATATCCATATACCTTACACATCAAATAAAATTAGTTCTTTTTGGAGTTTCATATTCCGGTAAATTCATACCTTTTTCTTTTCCTGCTTCTATATTTTCTAATAACCAGGCTATGTTTTGTGCCAGTGTACGCATAGTCTGCAATCCTTCTTCATCTTTTCTCACATCATCCGGTGTATATCCATGCACTTGGTTCCAATATTGTGAACCTACAACATGCATGTTGCTGATACCGAAATATTTATTCAAACGGTCAAATGCTGCCGAAGCGCCGCCTCTGCGGCATGACACAACAGATGCTGCCAGCTTCCCTGCCATCCTTCCTTTACTGCAATAAAACAGTCGGTCTAAAAAAGCACATAGCTGACCTGCCGGACCTGCGTAATAAACCGGTGAACCAACTACTATACCACTGTATTCATCTAACTTATCCAGAATCTGATTTACCTGATCATCAAAAATACATCTGCCGGTTTCTTTGCATTTATTGCAGGCAATACATCCTGCCATTGGCTTTTTCCCAAAATAAACAATCTCTGATTCCACGTGATTCTTATTTAAAGTATCAGCAACTTCTTTTAAAGCAGTATATGTACATCCAAATTCATTTGGGCTCCCATTGATCAACAAAATCTTACTCATATTTTCCCCTTCTTTCTTTTTCAGCTTAAATTTTCTATTTCTTATAATCGGTTGAAAAATCAACGATATTTTTCAATGGCTTGCCGTTCAGATATGATGACAAATTATCTGCTGCAATATTAACAATTCTCTCAAATGTCTCCGGAAGATGATACTGCCCGGAAATATGAGGTGTTATCATTACATTTTTCATTTTCCAGAGAGGATGCTCTGTCGGTAATGGCTCTGGTTCTGTCACGTCTATTCCTGCCGCTGCTATCTGATGCTCTTCAATCGCCTCACATAAAACATTACTGTCTACAGCACTGCCTCTTCCGCCATTTAAAAAGATAGCCTGATCCTTCATTAATGCAAATCTTTCTTTCGTATAAATATGATTTGTTGCTTTTGTACCAGGCAAAAACGATACGATTACATCAGCTCGCGGTAAAACCTCGTCCAATTGGTCTGTTGTATACAGCTCATCAACACCTTCAGGACATTCGCCCATTCTGCGTTTTACTCCGATTGTGTAAGCTCCCAGAGCTTTAGCCATGCGGGCAAAATGAAGGCCAATATCACCTAGCCCTACGACGAGTACTGTCGCATCCGTTATAGAAACCACTGTTCCTTCATCTGTCCATTCACTTCTTGCCTGTGCATCCCGATAAAGGTGAAGTTTCTTTTGCAGCATAAACATCATGGCAAACATATGCTCAGCAACAGCCTTACTGTAAGCGCCTGTAGCATTTGTAAGAATCGTACGACTGCTTAATATTCCCGGTTTAATGTAATTATCCGCTCCTGCTGAATTAAGCTGTAAAAGTTCAAGCTTTTCTGATGCTTTTATCTTCTCTGCGGGAACATTTCCGATAATAATCTCAGCCTCAGAAATCATGGATTCCGTCACATCTTTCGGTGATGAATAGGAAAACTGACATCCCTCTCCTGCTCTTTCCAGTTTTTCTTTATGTCTTTTTTCTACCGGTATTACAACCAGAACATTTTTATTCATACTAGTCCCATCCTCTCCATTATTTTTACTTATGATTGTATCATTACTTTTCAATAATCATACAATACCCTCAAAAATCCGTAAAGAGCCGATTACAATACTTCAATATCTTTCGATTTTCTATTCTTCCACGGTAATCTCTCCATCTACATATTTTCTTCCCATGTCATGCCTAAGCTTCCGATTTTCTACACTGTCAAAGACAATCGAAAAATCATAATCGTCGGGGTATAATTCTTCTGCTGCCACCAAAAGTTTCACTCGTTTATGATTGATCCAGATCTTCTTTCCTGGAAGCTGAATTCTAAGTACTCCTTTATCGTTGGCTTCCTGACATACAATGCCGATTTTTTTATCAGGTGTCACCATTACACTATCGCCGCGCCGAAAATGGATTTCCTTTTTCTTCTTTACAGGCTTATGTTTCTTTACTCTTGGAGTAGATGTTTTTCGTAATTCCTCCCCATTATCGCACTCACCACTCAATAACTCTGTCAGAAAATCTGCACTTACATTTTCTCTGTTTTTCCCTCTATATGCTGCCTCTGCTGCCCGCCTTATCATGTAGGAAGGCATTCCCAGGCGCTTTGCTATATGAAGCGCACAGCTCTGTCCGGCTTCTCCAATCACCATCTGATACAGTGGTTCTAAATTATCAGCATCAAATGTCATTCTGGCATTTACAATTCCTTCTTCGTTTTCCGCATAAGTTTTGATTTCCGGATAATGCGTCGTTACTAAAAATAATGCTCCGCTTTTTTTCAATTCTTCCAAAATGGCAATTGCAATTCCCATTCCTTCCTGTGGATCAGTGCCCGAACCTAATTCGTCCATAATCACAAGACTTTCTTCATTGACCTTCTTTAAAATGTCCAACACATTCGTGATATGCGCAGAAAAAGTAGACAGATTTTCCGACAGGTTCTGTCCATCACCAATATCACACAGGAAATTACTGCACATACAGATCTCTGCCCTTTTACAAGATACATGAAGCCCACATTGCGCCATCATACAACATAAAGCAACTGTTTTTAGCGCAACAGTCTTCCCCCCGGTATTAGGGCCTGTAATCACGATTCCCTGAACACCATTTCCAATGCGGAACTGAAGGGGTACACAAGTCTCCTTTTCCAGCAACGGATGTCTGGCATCAGTAAGTCGAATAGCCCTTTCTGAAATAATTTCCGGGTTTGTACAGTCGTATTCCAGGCTCAGTTTCCCTTTGGAAAATGCAAAATCCAGTTTTTCAATAATAGAAATATTTTGTTTCAAAGACTCTGCAAAAGAGTCTACCAATACTGTGAGAGTATACAAAATTCTTTTTACTTCGTCCTCTTCTTCAATTCTGAGCTGCTGTAGCTCATCATAATATTTTGACACACTCGCAGGTTCTATAAAAAGCGTACTTCCTGTTGCAGATTTATCAATTACACTTCCTGCAATCTTAAATTTGTATTCTTTTTTCACGGGAACGCACAGGTGACCACTTCGAAAAGTACTGAAACTATCTGACATATATTCCCTGTTATTTCGAATTATCTGTTCCGCCTTTTCTCGCATTTTATCCTCGTTTCGTAAAATATCACGACGGATTTCACGAAGTCTCGTTGATGCCTGATCTGCTACTTCATCATTAAATATTGCTGCTTCGATTTCTTCTCTTAAGGTCTCGATTGCATCCAAATCCTCCTCATAATATGCCAGAGCATTATGATAGCTCTTTCCTTTCTCCAGATAGTTCATTAAACGCTTCACTGCCACCAGCGCATTTTTTACCTTGTCTAATTGACTAGCCGACAGACAGTCTCCTTTAGAAGCTGCCATTAGAATCTCTTCCATTCCACTCAAACTTATAAGTGGTGGATTCCCACATATCTCCAGAAGCTGCCTTGCTTCTTCGGTCTCACGGAGTCTGTAATTTAACTCTCTCTCCGACAAAATGGGAGTTACACTTTCTATCATCTGCTTTGCCTTATCTGTAATCGCAAATTCCAGCCATATCTGTTTTATTTTATCAAATTCTAAAATCTTTTCTTCCTGATTCATATTTCCTCCGATAATATATCTATTAATCACCCATATTTAATGCATAAATTCATTTTTTTAACCTTTATCTGAGAGAATCTTCTACAAAAAACAGTTTTATAGAACACGACTTTCATGAATCAAAAAGAGCATGACTATACAGCCATGCCACAATATCTATATACGGATATCCAAATATGAGACACTTTGTAAGTCAGAACCACTGGCACAAAAATCATGCCAATGTCAGGACAGACTCCTCCCGTCAATGCATAAACATAAAACCTTTCTCAACGGAATGATTGTCTGTGCTGCAACTATTCAGTTTGCAGAGTTCTCTCCTCTTACAATGCTCATAAAGCTCTCCTTTTACTTTTCTGAGACCATAATAACACAAGAAAGGAAACTAAATCAATAAAGATTTGTCTTTTATTATTGTGCCAGTTTCTCACGCAGTCTTTCAAGCTCCTGTTTTATTTCATTCAGTTCTTTATCTTTCTCTGTCAGCTCTTTCCTCGCTTGGTCTAACGTCTGATTCTTCTCCTCTAATTCTTGCTTCATCTCTTCAATCATATATTTTACTGTATTTTCATCTAAAACTCTCAATG
>JBJFCD010000285.1:85278-89610 GCA_051888795.1 Lachnospiraceae bacterium
TGCTTCATCTCTTCAATCATATATTTTACTGTATTTTCATCTAAAACTCTCAATGCTTCCGAAAACATACATATCGCCTCCTCGGGATGGTACCGAAAGTATATGATCTCTCGATACATTTCTTCAAATCTTGGGACACTAGCCAGCACTTTCTCAATGTGCTCCGGCTTATCAGATGCAATAAAATATAACCATGCCTCAAGCTCATTTATTATGGTTTCTTTCTTTTTATTATCTTCTAGGTTTATGAAAATATCAAGGGAAATAAAATAGAATTCTGACAAAAGCTCAAGATTAAGACCTGTGTTAAATTTCCATGTTCCATGATGAACATAATCTTTTGGAAACATCTTAAACTCTTTACTGCTCTGTTCCATAATAACGATGGTGTATACTTTTTTCATGTCACGATAATTGAAGTCTTCTCCTCGTATACTTTTCTCTCGCTCATACTGGCGCATAAGCATATCCGCAGCATAGCATGCAGCCCGTTGTCCCGGGAACAAATATCCAATCTTCTGAATTTCTACATTTACCAGTTCCCCTTCTTCTGTCTCCGCAAGAATATCCATAATCAAAAGAGAACCTTTTTCTGAAATACGCCGATGTTCTTTCGGAAGTGCCCTTTTCACCTTTAATTTCTTTCCAACAATGTGACTAATAAACTCTGAAATTCGTTCTGGATGAACTTCTACATCAAAAATTTTTTGAAAGAAGGAGTCATAGGTCATCATTACCCCCCTGACACCCATACAAAATTGTACAAATCGTTCCTGAAATTCTTTGTTAAGATCAAGAAATTTTGTATAAACTTCCTGATTATTTCGAATTTCGTACATCACTTGTTCTCGGGTCTTCAAATTCCCGAGTACACCTTTTTCTCCTGTTGTTTTCTCCATTCAGTATCCTCCTGCTTTGATTTTACTTTGCTTTTACTTTTGTTTTGTTTCATCATCGGGTGATTCTTCGATTTGAAGTTCCGAAAAATGAGATGCCTTACGGCTTAGAAGTTTTCAAGATACAAGAACTGCATCTAAAGTGTTATTAGGGTATCATGTTTCTATTTCCCTGTAAAGTAAAATCTTTGAATCAATTTTTTTAGAATTATGATATAGTTAATACTATAATAAACACACTAAAGGAGACTTTATTATGTCTGTATGTACTTATCAAAAAAATCAGTCGCAAACCCTCACAGAAGAATTCGCAAGTTCTGATAAATACGGGAAAGTGAAGCTTGGCACGGATCACATTTTCTGGAAAAAAGGGCTTTCCTGGCAATATGTTTCTATTAATGAAATTCAGAGAGTTTATCGAAGGATAGCTGCAGCAGATGCAAGACTCGGCTGTTGCAGCGTGAATTTTGATATTCAGAAACTGGTTATAGAATTAAAAGACACTACCGTTTGTGAACTGGTAATCGGAGACGGAATGCCAAGGGAAGCAGAAATGCTGTATAATTCTTTTAAAGAACAGCATCCGGAGCTTTTGTTTGGGAAATATTAATCTGATCTATAATGCAGATATTATGATCTCTCCATGTGATTTTACAAAAACTAAACCAGAAAAATAATCTAAAAAATCAGGATTCAAATATTTCTTTTCCCCTGGCTAAGCCAATAATCCTACTTTGAATTTCCCTGAAATCTTTTTTTGCCAAACATTCTATCTCTTTTTCTGGAAGAACAACTTCTTTCTCTTTTGCCAGATATCTTACATACTTTTCCATAAAGCTCGGCGTTGGAGAACCTACTTTATAACACGGATATCTTAAAATAAGTTCCTTGAGTTCTGTATCCATTTCAGTCTCTTTGGGATTATTTGACAATGTTAATATCACCTTTTCGTTCCTCTTAAGACAATACCGCAGCCATTCCTTGAAGTATTTGATACACATTTCTTTATTAAGCAAAAAAGAGATGTCATCCAAAATGAAATTCATATTATCCTTATAGTATATCTTTCGAAAAAGTGTTTTCTCATTCCCCCTGACATGAGTATGTATATGATTCATAATATATGAAGCATAGTTTTCTGCAGTACTATATAAACATTTTGAATAAAATTCATCGAAAAACAAATGCCCCGCTGCCTGGGCTATATGAGTCTTTCCATTTTCTTGGTTTCCTTCTGAAAAGAGCATAAATATGCCGCCTTCTCCTTGATGCACAAATTCCTTAATAGCCTCAATAGCCAACTTATTGTGCCTACCTATAAGGAGGTTCTCAAAAGTATATTGAGAATTCAGATAATGAATTACCTTTTCTCTTTCAATTTCTGCTTTACATATTTCTTTTGTATTGTCCATTTTTTAATCCTCATTAATAATCCTTATATTGATTCCATTGTTTGATAATATATGTATTCACTTCGTCTTTTTATAATCTTCTATAAATATAACATTTGTTACTATTTCTTGTGCTTTTTCTTTTGTTTCTCTTATGCGTATATTCTCCAGCAACACAGACTGAACAATAGTCACTTCAAATATATATACCAAAATATTGAAACTGTTCCTCGGCAAAAACGGTGGCACAACAATCACCTGAAGAAAAGCTAGATTCGTAAGTAACGATAAAGCCAGTACAGATGCCAAATGTGTCCCAATGCAACTCGTTGCTACCATGCCAAAAAGGTCACCATTTCTTTTTGCTAAAACAAATGTATAAAACACTAAAAAAATCAATAATAAATAGAGGATAATCAACACAGCAATTCCAACTTTTCCAGTTTCAGTTACAAAAATGTAGAAAGGATCAACACCTTCAGTTTTTAATGTTGAAGTTCCTAATCCTTCTCCAAACATTCCTACTTGCTGAAGCTTTTCTATTCTTGCAGTAATCATACTATCTCCAAAAACATCTCCATTTTTTAAATTATAGATAATTGAATAATCAGCAATATGAACACACATAATGCCAAAAAGAATCCAAAATACACCCCTTCGAATTATTTTTATTACATTTTTTTCAAAAATAAGATTAAAAACTAACGCTATTACAACAACTACTAGATACGAATCTATAAAGTCATCATAATATATCATCAGAAAAGTCGTCCCTATCGGTATAATTACTTTATAGTTATTATATAACAACTTTATTAACAGTTCTGTTATTAACTCCGAATCTGTCCTGCTTTCTTCATCTTTATCTTCTTCAAAAGCCCAATCAATGAGTGTGTCAAAAATCCCATTTTCAGTCGAACGACCTTTCGTTTTATCTAATAAATATCCCATGATAAATATCATAGTCAATAGTAAAAAAATCGCTGGCCGAATAATGCGAAAATGATTCACCCCAAGCCACCTTCTTGCTCCATTAATATGCATTCCAAAAGATGTTTCTAAAAGCATTGTTACAAATATCCCCGCAAAATATAATATAGGCGCTTTCTCCTTAATAATTGAATAAACGGAATACCTATACACAAAAAATATACTAGCAAGCATCCCAACTGAAGCAACAGGAATAAATATTTTTAAATATTCATTCTCAACTGTAGTTTCTGTCTGTATTATATATCCATATATCAGTAGTGATGCCATGGTCAGCCATAGTAATAAACTAATAAAATAATATTTTTTCATAATATTCTCGTATAATCCAATTATCTTAGATGGTAATTGGATTTTTCCTTTCTCCCAGAATAATCTGGGTATTTTTCTCCATCTCTGATATAGTTTGAAAAGGCACTGTGGATCTGTTTCTATAACAATACGGCTTTGACTGTTATGAGGTGTCTCAGACCTCTTAATTATCTCTCTGCACTATTCCCGCAAGCAAATATCAAAAGATGTAAGCATTTTTTGTTTGTAAATTTTAATTTACTTACTGTTAGTCATAAAAGCACACTAAAATATTACACACCAATATCCTCCTGAATAACGATCATAAAAACCTTCCCTGCCTCTTTCAACATTAACTATTATATATGGTTTTCTAATTTAATTTTTTTAATATTTCTTCCACTTCTACAATCATGACAGTGCATAAGGTGTTAAACGTTCTATTCAATAACAAACAAATATATTTTGATAAAAAAGCATAATCAATTTAATTAAAAAACCTACAGCCAGAATACAATCACTCTAGCCATAGGTATCATTTTAACTATCTGATATATTCGTATAATTTTAATGTATCAGTTCCTGTCCTTGCTGTATCAAATCTTCCAAAGATACATATGAAAAGCTTCCCCATTCATATGTGTTTTCTTTTGATGAAGAATCATTATGAACAACATATATCTTTTTGTTTTTTTCATCATAACCTATACAATCATCAATATAAGCTACCACTCCCATAGAAGAACATTCCTCATCAATAATGA
>JBJFCD010000286.1:0-1553 GCA_051888795.1 Lachnospiraceae bacterium
TCTTTCCAGTATTCACCTGTTGCAGATTGAGGATAAATGTGTTCAATAGTATCCTCTTTCGACCTTTTGCTAAAATCTTCCCATCTTACTTTTGTATTTGCATTGTCCTGCAAATATAGTTCGTATTCATAAAGGAAGTACCTTAGTCCATTCCATGAATAGAATCCGTCTTTATCATTTTTCAAGAAAAGTTCCTTGATATGATTTTTGAACCTTTCCAAGTCAAACCATCCACGATAATAGTTTTCATCTTCTCCATCAGTCAGGAAATCTATGTTTGCAGTAATGGTCACAATATCAGTATCACCCATATAATACTCTCTTGTCATTCTATATATATTACTGTTTTGCGTATTGGAAGAGCGATGAGATATTGCGAAAACAAGGAAATTAAACCTTTCACAAGCATCCAAAAAGTCCCAAATTAAATCTTCCCGAGATTCTTTTGTAAATACCGCCATTATCATCGGTGGAAAAGCCCCCATTCCAACACGATCTAATTTCTGAATTTGCTCTTTTATCCTTTCAGAGTAATCAGATTGTTCAATGTTATAAATATAGTACCACTTTTTGACGCACTTTGCCAAACTATCTATATAATCTTTAATATCATTAATGGTAAGAAAGCCGTTTAATACATTTTTCGCTGTAAATTTCCTTTTCAGCAAAAAGTCCGCATAAACATCCGATTGGCTTCTATCATACGTGTAATACATTATCCAATGGTTGAACAAGAAGACATCGTCATCTAATGGATTTTCTTTATTCTTACCCAGATATTCGTATATAGTTTTCCACGTTTCATTTATATCTTTTCTTAAACGACTCTTGGTCTCATCACTCTCATGCAAGAGAGTTGATAAATATATCAGACGGTTTTTTAATAACTCCAAGTGAGACAAATCCTTACCTCTATTATTCATCGTCTCGAATGTTACATAAACATCCAGAGAATCGTCAATCTCGTAATAATTGAATTTTAGTTTATTGACGGCTTTGTCGAATATTTCTTCTTTTCGTTCTCTACTCAGTTTTTTAAGTTTTTCTGCAAAATATTCTTTCGCAAACATGAGATTTGCAGTGTACAAAGTCTCAGGGTATTTGTCGGCTGCAGAGGATTCCTGTTCTAAAATTCTTGTCTTGAAAAATTCATCACTTGGATTATCCTTCTCATACCCAAATACAAACGATTTGTATATTTGATTGAACGAACGATACAAGAACCTTTCAGTCCATTCACTCTTAGAACCAAAATTTATGCCTTCATCTTCACTAAATGTTCGCAAAATCTCATGCAACAATATAATGAGGGTGGTCAAACGTTGTTGCCCATCGATGACATAGTAAGCAGTCATCCCTTTTTTCAAAAGCCACAAATCATCTTTCCATTTTTCCACATTCTGTATATCGGAATTGCTAATTGGCTCAACGGTCAACAATCCTATATAATGAATTTTGTTTGGATGTAGGTTTTGAATATCCTCCCAAAAATCATCAAGTTGGCGTTCTTCCCAGGAATATCCACGCTGGAAGTCTGGAATACGAAATATCCT
>JBJFCD010000287.1:0-1553 GCA_051888795.1 Lachnospiraceae bacterium
TTATGCCAAAAATACTTGATTATCAGCTTCCGACTGAGCAAATGTTTTTTACAACAAAGCAGTTAAATGAACTTGGGGTTAGTTTTTATGGAATAAAGAAGCTTGTAAAAGCCGGAACTCTTATCAAATTGAATAGCAGTGTATATGAGAATGCAACATACGAAGGTGAAGAATCTGACTTTTTCTACGTGACAGCATATGCGCCGGATGGGGTAGTCTGTCAGATGAGTGCTGCAAGATATTATGGACTGACAACATACTGGCCGGATGCTGTGGATGTTGCGATTGAAAGACGTAAAAAATTGTCTACAGTACCGGATTTTCCAAAGTTTAATGTTGTATATTATTCAAAAAAAAGATATGAACTGGGAATCGAAACCATTACGGAGGGAAAAAATACTTTCCGAATTTATGACATGGAAAAAACGGTTGCAGATATTCTTTTTTATCGGAATAAAGTTGGAATCGAAGAAACGAAAGAGATTTTAGTCAATTATCTGGCAAGGAAAGAGAGAAATCTGAATAAGCTCCACCGCTATGCCAAAGAGCTTCGGTGTGAAAAGATACTTAGCACATATCTGGAGGTGCTGCTATGAGAAATGCAGAGTCGGTAAAAGCAAGATTAAAAAATATAGCAAAAGAAACAGGAAGAACGATGCAGGATGTTCTGATTGCTTATGGATTAGAGAGAACCATTATGCGGCTGACAAAGTCAAGCCATGTTGAGAATTTTACATTAAAGGGTGGCATTTTTTTGTATGCATTGATGGATGGTGACTTTGCAAGAGCGACTACCGATATTGATTTACTGGCACAGGGTATCAGCAATGACATTGACAAAATGAATGAAGTGTTTTGTGATATCTTTTCGGTGAAATTGGATGATCCGCTTCGGTATGACCTTGATTCCTTAAGTGTCAAAAGTATTACCGAATTTAAAGATTACCATGGTGTCAATGTAACGATAGATGCGTATCTTGACCGTACAAAGATACAGGTGTCTATTGATGTGGGTTTTGGTGATGTTATTTATCCCAAGCGGGTTGTGATGGATTTTCCGGTTATATTGAGTGAAGAAAATCCAAGAGTGTATGCATATTCTTTGAGTTCCAGCATAGCAGAAAAATTTGAGGCGATTGTATCTCTTGGATATGACAATAGCAGATTTAAGGATTTTTACGATATTTACATTTTATCAGGAAAATATGATATGGATGGTTCCGAGTTAATGGAGGCATGTAAAGAGACATTTGGTCATCGTCATACATCATTTGATGATATTGCGGCGTTTGAAGATGATTATGCATCAGATCCGGTCAGACAGTCCCGGTGGAAGTCTTTTGCAAAGAAAAAGAAAGTACAGATAGATGTTACTTTAAAGGAAACGATTGATCAGATTAAAGCATTTGTAGAACCAATGGTTGATGCAATTAATTGCAATGAGAAGTTTATGAAAACTTGGAAGCATGATTCAAAATCATGGGAGGAGGAATAATACATGAAGTTAAAAGACACCTATATTACCCACGATAGTGACGGAGAACAGATTTTGT
>JBJFCD010000288.1:0-1545 GCA_051888795.1 Lachnospiraceae bacterium
GTTCATTATTTTTACTAATAAACGGAAAGAGAGGTATAATCAATCATGGGAAAGATTATTGGAGAAGGGATTACATTTGACGATGTACTTTTAGTGCCGGCTTATTCAGAGGTAATTCCAAACCAGGTAGATTTGTCAACTTATTTGACAAAAAAGATTAAGCTTAATATACCGATGATGAGTGCAGGTATGGACACTGTAACAGAGCACCGTATGGCAATTGCTATGGCTCGTCAGGGCGGAATTGGTATTATTCATAAAAATATGTCGATTGAAGAACAGGCTGAAGAAGTAGATAAAGTAAAACGTTCTGAGAATGGTGTTATTACGGATCCATTTTATCTCTCACCAGAACATACATTGGAAGATGCCAATAATCTTATGGGGAAATTCCGTATTTCGGGTGTTCCGATTACAGAAGGAAGAAAACTGGTTGGTATCATTACAAACCGTGATCTCAAATTTGAAACAGATTTCACGAAGAAGATTAAAGAATGTATGACTTCTGAAGGGCTTATTACAGCAAAAGAAGGTATTACACTGGAGGAAGCAAAGAGTATTCTCGCTAAGGCAAGAAAAGAAAAACTTCCGATTGTTGATGATGATTTTAATTTAAAAGGGCTCATCACAATCAAAGATATCGAAAAACAAATTAAATATCCTCTTTCCGCTAAAGATTCACAGGGACGACTCCTCTGTGGTGCTGCAATCGGAATTACTGCAAACTGTATTGAAAGAGCACAGGCACTTGTTGATGCAAAAGTAGATGTAGTTGTTATGGATTCAGCACATGGTCATTCGGCAAATGTAATCCGTACAGTAGATATGGTAAAATCTAAATTCCCGGATCTTCAGGTAATCGCAGGAAATGTTGCAACAGGTGAGGCAACGGAGGCACTTATTAAAGCAGGTGCAGACGCAGTTAAGATAGGTATTGGACCAGGTTCTATCTGTACAACCCGTGTTGTTGCAGGTATCGGTGTACCACAGATCACAGCAGTTATGGACTGTTATGAGACAGCAGATAAATATGGAATTCCGATTATTGCTGATGGTGGCATTAAGTATTCGGGAGATATGACAAAAGCTATCGCAGCGGGTGCCAATGTATGTATGATGGGAAGTATGCTTGCCGGATGTGATGAGAGCCCGGGAACATTTGAGTTATATCAGGGAAGAAAGTATAAAGTATATCGTGGCATGGGCTCCATTGCTGCAATGGAAAATGGAAGCAAGGACCGTTATTTCCAGACAGATGCAAAGAAGCTTGTTCCGGAGGGTGTAGAAGGACGAGTTGCATATAAGGGTACTGTAGAAGATACGGTATTCCAGCTTGTAGGTGGACTTCGTTCCGGAATGGGTTACTGCGGAGCTGCTAACATTGAGGAACTGAAGACAAAAGGACGCTTTGTTAAGATTTCTTCCGCATCACTGAAAGAAAGTCATCCACATGATATTCATATTACAAAAGAAGCACCGAACTACAGTGTGAATGAATAAAGGTTTTTGAAGAACTGCCATACATTTGTGTGGCAGTTCTTTTAA
>JBJFCD010000289.1:0-1545 GCA_051888795.1 Lachnospiraceae bacterium
GACGGTGTCAAGTTGTTGTGGAGTTTTTAGTTGACAGAAATCAACTCAAAATGTTTCCACCTAATATACCATGGTCTGTTCCATACCTTTTGAGCAGAACCTGAGTTCCGGAGTTCCCGTTCATGATAGTCTGATCGCCTTCAAATATGCTCCAATCTATCGCTCCTGAGGTATTCTCTTTTACGAATCTATCTGCGTACTCGCAATAGCGTTCCGCCGGCTCTTCTTTAAGATCTTTTCCGGTGAGTTTTCCGCCATTAATATTGTACACTCGCAGTTTACTAAGCTTTCCCAATCCCGCTTTGCTCCAGCCCATAGGGTTTCTGCTGAATCGCTCTGACAATACATGACTTACCTGTCCTTCTGTACAGCTTCCCGGTATGTCGAGTATTATCCGATTTCTGATATGTTCCCAGTTGCCAAAGAGATACCTTCCGAATTCCAGTATTTCATCATCCTTCTCTGTCAGCTCCTGAATGAACCTGTCAGCTCTTTTGCGGTCATCTTTTGTCAATGCATTTACGATTGCAGCTTTGACATTTCGCTTTGGAAACTTCCTTGCAAGTGCTTTCAGCTCTTTAAAAAAATGGTAGCCATCCATTGCATGGGTGACATTCGGGAAGGTTTCCAAACCGCCTTGTATCCATTTGCCTCCGTCTCCATGTATATATATTTTATCTATCTGCTCAACATCGTAAGCCTTGGCAATATAGCCTTCTACACTTTTCCAAAGCATCTTCGATGACTGTTTTTCGTCTACAAAATGCATTGGCTCAATAGTCCTGTTGCGTCTTATTCCAGCGGATACAGTTCCTTCCGTTACTGTAACCAGAGGCACTATCTGATTCTGTTTGCCTCGCTTCTTTTCTGGTCTTTGCATATGAACATGGTCTTCGTCAGCGTATACGTGAAGTTCCTTTACCGGTTTGTTCTCTGTTTCAGGCTGTTTCTCAGGGATGTTTGCTTTAATAATATGGTTATGAACAGACTGTCTGCTTACAGCTCCTCCGGTAACGATGTCTGTACTTTTAGCAAATGACACTTCTGTTGCTCTGCTAAGAAGCTGTGCGGTAACCTCATCTCCGATTCGTTCATATTTCCTGATTCCGAGCATATGATCAAGTGGGAACACATAACTTTCCTTGACTTTGTCATAGTAGTAATCTCTATTCCATTCAATCATCCCAAGCTTTGTGAGAATTTGACGAGGTCGCTCCTTTTCTTTGAGCACCAGGCCTTCCTGCCTGCGAAATGCCTTGTCTTCTCTGAACTGAAGATTGCGAATGCGTATAACCTCCTGCATCATGAGCCTTGCATAATCTGCGCAGTCTTCAAATATATCTGCTGCAAGCTTATCCAAATCTGTTAATTTCTCACTAAATGCTTTTTTGTTGATTTTTTCTACCAGTTCTATTGTTATCTGCTGTATAATGTTTTCCATAGAGATCATCCTTTCGTTTAATGATTTGTGCGAAACCATTTTAACACTTTGGATTGATCTCTATTTCTTTTTCTTTAAAAACTCCACAACTACTTTACACTAAC
>JBJFCD010000290.1:0-1519 GCA_051888795.1 Lachnospiraceae bacterium
AGACACGAAAAATCATTGAGGGAAAAATCTTTAATGATATTATGGATGTTTGGCTGTTTGAATATGATGGAGAAGTTGATTTAAGCAATGCCACAACAGATGAGGTGGCACAGGTTGCTTGGATGAACAGAGACCAGATAAAAGAATTGTTTGATGTAAATATGGTTGTGGATACATTGGAGTACTTCTTTACGGAAGTGGACAAGTAGTAATTCGGAAAGTTGGTGCATATATGAGAGAAAAAGAACATCAATCCATAGAGTGGAAGGAATCATGGCAGATGTGAATTTGTTATATAAAGGCGAACTTGAGTATCTGCAGATAATTGTTGATAAATATCCATCTTTAATAAGTTTTCGTGGGAAATATTATTATCGTTCCAGAAGTACCATGCGTGAGATTACCGGAAAGGAATTGGAAAGAGCTTTGTTAAAAACGCAGGGAAGAACATGGGATGGTGTGCCTCTGCCAAAACTGTCAGTATCTGATTTAAAGCAGGAAGCAATACAGTTATTCAAAGATAAGGCAGTGAAAAGAGGAAGACTTACAAAGGAAGAAGTCAGTGTGGAAGATGCTATTTTGATGGATAATTTGCACTTAATTGATGAAGATGGATATTTGATAAGAGCAGCAATGCTTGCATTTTATAAAAATCCAGAGAAGTGGGTAATAGGTTCTTATATCAAAATCGGCTTTTTTTAATGGTAAGTCCTGAAGGGATAAAGTAGAAAAAAGAACCTTATATATTGATGAATACAAAAATGGTAGTAAAGTTGAATATGTTGGACCTTAAAAGTTTTTTAGAGAAAAAAATGAAAAGAAAATATGAGTGGATAGGGCATATTGGTGTTTACTTAAAACGTAAGAAAGAGCTATAAATTCTGGTTATGATCAGAAATTTAAAAAAGTGTCTCATTGCATAAAATCGGAAAGATGTATATTCTTAGATCAGGAGGTGGCAGATATGGCTAATGAAGATAAGAAAGATTTTAATGCAATGCTGCAGGATAATAAAGATATGCCAAAGTTTCAAATAATTACAGATGCGAAGAGCATAGAGAAATATGGTGGAAATAAAATGTATTTTGCACCGCCTGTTGCTTATGATGAAGTGATGAAAAAAATTCCATATGGCAAAGTGATTACAGTTGGAAAAATCAGAGAATTTTTTGCAAAAGAGAATGGTGCAGATTTTACAGAACCTATAACTGCCGGAATTTTTGTGTCTATTGCTGCATGGGCAAGTCATCAGAGATTGGAAGATAAAACTCCATACTGGAGAACGCTGAAAGCAAATGGTGAATTGAATGAAAAGTATCCCGGAGGTATCCGGAAACAAAAAGAAAAACTGGAAGAAGAGGGACATATCATTATTCAAAAAGGCCGGAAAAATATCAGATATTACGTAAAAGATTACGAAAATTTTTTGTTTGAAATGGATTAATCTGTACGAGACACGCAATTTCTGGTGGAAAACGAGGTGATTCTCGGTGTGTCGTGGGATTTTTTGAAATAATTG
>JBJFCD010000291.1:0-1512 GCA_051888795.1 Lachnospiraceae bacterium
GTATATGTATTATACAACAATCACTAAAGAATTCAAGAAAATTCACGTTTTTATATAAAATATTTCAAAATGTTCATTCTATATTTATTACAAAACCAACCGCTAGTTTACAAAATGAAAAAGTCGAGATAGCACGGATGCCCCCTCGACTAAAACACAACGGTTTTTATATTACTCTATTAGTATACGTTTTCTCATACAAAAAATCAACTATTTTTTTGATGAAATTATAGGTGCTGCAGATTGCACTCTCCTTTTTATAGTAATCAGCATGCTTAACCATCCGTCCATGAACCAGGTCATGAATTTCTTTGATAGCCTTCTCCTTTACCCCTATACTTTCTGTTATTTCATCCACAAGATAAAGCATCGTCACAAAATCATAAACTACCTGATTGGACATGTTGCTGCTTCGGCTCTTTTTATCAATACTGCTTATTTTCTTCACAAACGCATCAACCTTGCTGTTATAGCGTACTTGTCCGGAATAAGGTCTTTTTAAAGTATTTATCAGACAGTTGCTGTGAGCAGCAGCGTTTCTCAGCTTTCGTACGCCCTGCATAGGATAATACAAATCATGACCGGTTCGTGCTTTCGGATATTCCTCATTGAATCTCCGATATAACATGAGAAAATCCTTCAGCGACAATAACTCGATTATATTCCAAATTGCAAATCCATCCGTAAGCAGTTTATTCGAAAGATCCTTTGTATATGAGTTTTCCTTTTTTCTCTTTATATCATCTAGGATATGTGGATTCTCATCTAGAAACATCTGAACCAGATGATACCCATCATCTTCTGAATCATTAAAATCCCTCAGGAATCTTGTTTTCATTGTATGTTCCAAATCCACAGAAGTCTTCAGGATATAATGCCTTAATAGCATATCGATAATTGCCAAATCTTTTAAGTATGCAAACTCAAGATTAACATATTGCCCTTCTTTTTCAGTAGTTCTATACTTATCGTAGTTCTTAGCATACGCTTTTATCTTGAAATAGTATGTATTGTTTGTAAGATACGAAATCGCTTCTTCTTCAGAAACAATATTAAACTGAACACCCTTTGATTTCATGTGTTGAATCTGTTGCTCTACCGTAAGTTTTTCTTTCAATTCAGGCTCCTTCTTTTATATCGAGGTTAAAAACAATACACACTATCAGGCATTGTTTCAACCATTTATAATTAAAGACTATTATACCAACTGGCCCCCGACAAAGCAATTCCATCTATATGTAATTCTGCCTATATTTTGCCCATGTAATAATAGAGCTCTTGAAATTCAATAATTACATATCAAAAGACACATACTGCTAAACATGACAAAGAGCAGCTACGTTTATGTAACTGCTCCGTTATCCTGTTCTTATTCCCATGTCTGTGCTATCTCATATATTGTTCTCAGCTCCTCCATAACAGCTTCTTCAACATGTTCGCCTCGGGCTATCAGATCGAGCTTAGGCTCTATTTCCTTCAGCCTTTCCTGTATCTCCTGCTGAAGCCTGCTGT
>JBJFCD010000292.1:0-1504 GCA_051888795.1 Lachnospiraceae bacterium
CAATTTGTTCGTCTGCTTAAGACCGGTTGAGTTATTTTCTATTTAATAAATCCGAAGCAGTTTAAAATAACAATCAATGTTAAGACCGGAACTGCAATTGTCATAACAAATTTGTCATATTTGGTTAATTTACCGTCACGTCCGTTTTTGGTAAGTTCTTTTTCATATTCCTTGTATCCCCAAACTTTACAGCAATAGAATGCAGTCAAGAGACAGCCTAATGGAAGAAGTACATAACCGGAGAAACAGTCGATCCAATCATAAATGTTATAATATGCAACACCTGAACCGTATGACCACCATGGAAGTTTTACGCCACTTAAAAGACCATAGCCCTGACTGAGTGAACAGAAGACTCCACCGATCATAATTATAATTGCGGTAATCCATGTGGCTTTTCGATGATTGATCTTGCATTTTTCTTCTATACATTTTACCGGAATCTCCAAAATGGTAAAATATGTAGAAAGTACTGCAAATATCAATGCTGTAAAGAAGAAGAAACCAAGGATATTTCCGCCAGGCAGTTTTGAGAAGATCTCTGTCATAGCAAGGAATACGAGGGAAGGACCTGCTGCCATCTCGGAACCGGAACCTACAACAGAAGGAATAATTACGAATCCTGCTGTAAGAGCAACGGCTGTATCACATATGGTAACCATCATAGAATCTTTACGAATATTTGCGCTGTCCTTTACACTTGCACCTAAAGTTGTGAAGATAGCCCATCCAATACCAACAGAGAACATAACCTGCATACATGCATCTGCAAATGTTTTCCACGTGAATTTTGAAAAATCCGGGATCAGGTAGAATTTCAAACCGTCAATTGCGCCGTCAAATGCAAAAAGTGCCCAGAATCCACAGATTAAGAGAAGAACAAAAAGTAAAGGCATAATTACTTTTGTGACTTTCTCAACCAGTTCGGTAATACCTTTTGACAGCAGAAGCACAATGATCAACATCAGAATGCCGGCGTAAACGAGAGGAAGAACCGGGTCTGAAATAAAATTCATATAGTATGCTTCTTTATCGGTACCGAAATGTCCGCCCAGTAAATATGCAATCGCATATTTTAATACATAACCGCTGACGATGATATAGTACATATCGATCATAAGTGTACAGATTACATTGACTGCTCCTGCAAATTTCCATTTTGGATTTACTACTCCGTATGCATCAATAGCATTTGTTTTTGCGTATCGTCCAATTGCGGTTTCCATCTCAACTACCGGATGACCAAGGATAATACAGAGGATAACATAAACTACGATGAAAGCACCGCCGCCACCGCCGTATGCCAGATATGGGAATTTCCAAATGTTACCTAATCCGATTGCTGCTCCTGCTGCAACCATAATGTAGCCAAATCTTGAACCAAAATTAGCTGCTGGTTTTTTGTCATTACTCATAATAACACTCCAATCTCCTTAATATTTAAGAGGAGAAATAGAAAAGGATGCGCTCACAAGCATTGTGAGAGCATCCTCGCCTAATTCAA
>JBJFCD010000293.1:0-6518 GCA_051888795.1 Lachnospiraceae bacterium
AGGCTATGTTCAATCACATTCAGACATTTTCGTTTGAAAATATTGATAAATTCAGCACAGCAGGTCTTGTTACCCGTCTGACTACGGATGTGACAACTGTGCAGATGGCGTATATGATGACGCTTCGGATGTTTACAAGAGCACCGGCAAGTCTTTTGTGTGCGATGATCATGGCATTTGCAATTAATGCAAAACTTGCCAGTATCTATCTGATTGCGGTGATTCTTCTTGGAATCGTATTGTTTTTTATTGTCAGACATGCAACAAAATATTTTTCAATGGCATTTCCGAAGTATGATGAATTGAATGCTTCGGTACAGGAAAATGTGTCAGCAATCAGAGTTGTAAAAGCTTATGTAAGAGAGAAGCAGGAGACAAGTAAGTTTAGAAAAGCAAGTGAAAACATCTACAAAATTTTTGTAAAGGCAGAGTGTAATGTAATAGTTAATGCACCTCTTATGCAATTTACGGCTTATTCCTGCATTCTTCTGATCAGTTGGATCGGTGCGAAGATGATCGTTTCTTCTGAACTGACAACAGGACAGATGATGAGTCTTCTTACTTACTGCATGAATATTCTGATGAATCTTATGATGCTGTCCATGGTGTTTGTTATGATATCTATGAGTACAGCGTGTGTACGCCGTATTTACGAAGTATTAAGCGAAGAAGGAACCATTGCGAATCCGGTCAATCCGGTTATGGCAGTTGGAGATGGAAGTGTTGAATTTAAACATGTAGATTTTGCATATCAGAAGGATAGCGCAGAACCAGTGCTGAAAGACATTAATCTGAAGATCAGATCCGGCGAAACGATTGGTATTATCGGTGGTACAGGAAGTGCAAAGACCAGTCTTGTGAACCTGATCAGCAGGTTATATGACGTGACAGAAGGTGAGGTACTTGTAGGTGGACGTAATGTAAAAGATTACGATGTAGAGACTCTTAGAAATCAGGTATCAGTCGTGCTTCAGAATAATGTACTGTTTTCCGGTACCATTCTTGAAAATCTTCGTTGGGGAGATAAGGATGCAACGGAAGAAGAATGTAAAGAGGCGTGTCGTCTGGCATGTGCAGACGAATTTATCCAGAGATTTCCGGATGGTTATCACACACATATTGAGCAGGGTGGAAATAACGTGTCCGGTGGTCAGAAACAGAGACTTTGTATTGCCAGAGCACTTTTGAAAAAACCAAAAGTACTGATCCTGGATGACAGTACGAGCGCAGTTGATACTGCAACAGATGCAAAGATACGCAGGGCATTCCGCGAGGAGATTCCAGACACGACGAAATTTATCATTGCTCAGAGAATTTCGAGCGTACAGGATGCGGACCGTATTATTGTCATGGATGAAGGACGTGTCAATGGTATTGGAACACATGAAGAGCTTCTTTTAAATAACCAGATCTACCGTGAAGTTTATGAGTCCCAGACTCAGGGCGGCGGAGACTTTGATGAGAAGGCAGGTGAGTAGATATGGCAGGACAGAATGGAAAGATGATGCATGGCGGCAAGATGCCGGGAGCAAAAGGACCGAGAGGCGTTAAACCGAATGTGAAGAATCCTGGGAAATTGTTTAAGCGTCTGATGGCATATATTTTTCAAAATTACGGAATTCAATGTATCATTGTTGTCATTTTGATATTTGCGGGGGTTCTTGCAAACGTTCAGGGAACAATGTTCATGAAGAATCTTATTGATGATTATATTACACCATTTTTACTTACAGATAATCCGGATTTTTCACCACTGGCACATGCAATCGGAAGGGTTGCGGTATTTTACGCGATCGGAGTTGTTTCTGTGTATGCATATAATCGAATCATGGTAAATGTTACACAGGGAACTCTTAGGAATCTGAGAGATGAACTGTTTGAGCATATGGAAAAACTTCCAATCAAATACTTTGATACCCATGCACATGGGGATATTATGTCGGTGTACACCAATGATATCGACACTCTCCGACAGATGATCAGTCAGAGTATTCCTCAGATCATCAACAGCGGAGTGACAATTGTGAGCGTGTTTGTCAGTATGATCATCCTCAATATTCCGCTTACGGTAGTGACTCTGATTATGGTGGGAGTTATGCTTTACTGCACAAAAAAAGCAACCGGACAGAGCGGAAAATATTTCATGGAGCAGCAGAGAAATCTCGGTGCGGTCAACGGGCATATCGAAGAGATGATGAATGGTCAGAAGGTTGTAAAAGTATTCTGTCATGAAGAAGAGAGTAAGCAGAAGTTCAAAGAACTCAATGACAGACTGTTTGTCAGCGCAGACAGAGCGAATACATTTTCCAACTTCTTAGGACCGATCAATGCACAGCTTGGAAATGTAAGCTATGTTATATGTGCAATCGTAGGAGGTGCTTTGGCGCTGAACGGGATTGGAGGATTTACCCTTGGAGGACTGGCAAGTTTCTTAACCTTTAACAAGAGTTTCAGTATGCCGATCAACCAGATCAGCCAACAGCTCAATGCAGTCATTATGGCCCTTGCCGGAGCAGATCGTGTGTTTAAGCTAATGGATGAAGAAGTTGAGACGGATGACGGATATGTTACACTTGTAAATGCAGTTGAGAAAAACGGAGCGCTTACGGAATGTGAAGAGCATACCGGACGGTGGGCATGGAAGCACATTCATCAGGCAGACGGAAGTGTAGACTATGTGGAAGTCAAAGGTGATGTTGTATTTAATGGTGTGGATTTTGGATACAATGATGAAAAAATCGTCCTGCACGATGTAAAACTGTATGCAGAACCGGGACAGAAGATTGCCTTTGTAGGTTCTACCGGAGCCGGAAAGACAACCATTACAAATCTGATCAACCGCTTTTATGATATTCAGGACGGAAAGATCAGATATGACGGAATCAATATTAATAAGATTAAAAAATCAGATCTTAGAAAATCTCTCGGAATCGTTCTTCAGGACACACATTTGTTTACGGGAACTGTAAAAGAAAATATCAGATTTGGTAAACTGGATGCAACAGATGAGGAAGTTGTGGCAGCAGCAAAGCTTGCTAATGCAGATGGATTTATCCGTAGACTTCCGGATGGATATGATACGATGCTTACCGGTGACGGTGCAAACTTAAGCCAGGGTCAGAGACAGCTCCTTTCCATTGCAAGAGCAGCCATTGCAGATCCGCCGGTCCTTATTCTGGATGAGGCAACAAGCTCTATCGATACAAGAACAGAAAGAATCGTGCAGGATGGTATGGATAAGCTGATGAAGGGAAGAACGACTTTTGTTATTGCACACAGGCTTTCTACAGTAAGAAATTCTGATTGTATTATGGTACTTGAGCAGGGAAGGATCATAGAGCGAGGAACCCATGATCAGTTAATTGATGAAAAGGGAAAATATTATCAATTATATACGGGAAACGCAATCAGTGCGTAAGAAAATGAGCGGGAGGAATCAAAATGTATTATTTTGACAGAGGAATTGAGAGAAAAGGCACAAACTGTATAAAATGGGATTCATCGTTTGTTACATCAGATGTCACACCGATGTGGATTGCGGATATGGATTTTGAGGTGGCACCGGCAATTACAGAAAATCTGAAAAATCAGGCGTTACAGGGTGCTTTCGGATACCAGTTCCTTTCGGATAAGTATTATGATTCGATTATAAATTGGATGAAAAGAAGGCATAATCTGGAACTAAAAAAAGAGGAAATCTGCTATGTTCCCAATGTGGTAATGGCTCTTTCTTTCGCGGTTCAGACGGTTTCTGAACCGGGAGATGAGATTATCATTCAGACTCCGGTATATGGACCTTTTTTCAAGGTGGTGAATGATAATGACCGGGTTCTGGTAGAAAATCCGCTTAAAAATGAAAATGGTTATTATACTATGGATCTGGAAGATTTTGAACGTAAAATTACGTCAAAAACAAAGGCTGTTATTATCTGTAATCCGCATAACCCGACCGGACGAGTATGGAAAAAAGAAGAATTAGAAGTATTTGCAGATATCTGTGTGAAACACGGACTTTATATCATCTCGGATGATATTCACAGTGAACTTATTTCGGACGGATTTGAACATACATTTATCAGTTCAGTATCAGAAGAGGCGAAAGAGAAATGTATTATATGTACCTCTCCGTCAAAGGCATTTAATATCGCCAGCGTGCATGTGGCAAACTGTTTCATTTTTAATAAAGAGTTGAGAAATAAATTTAGAAACATAGAAGAAAAGTCACATGCGGCAGAGAATAATGCATTTGCAGAGGCTGCCCTTTTGGGGGCTTATGATGAGTCTGAAGACTGGCTTGATGAGTTAAACCATTACATTAATGGTAATCTGGATTATTTTGTGGATTATATTAATAGAGAAATTCCGAATCTTACAGTACATAAACCGGAAGGAACTTATCTGGTGTGGGTGGACTTTAGAAAAACCTCTGTACCAGGAAGGGAACTTCACAATTATTTGCTAAAAGAGTGTCATGTGGCAACGAATGATGGAACTTTTTTTGGTGAACTGGGAAGTGGATTCGCGAGATTTAACCTGGCATGTCCGAGAAAGAGGATTACTCCGGTGTTAGAGATGTTGAAAGAAAAGTTTGCATAAAAGGATTTATTAAACAATAAAGACAGGGAGCAGATGAAAAAAACTTCATCTGCTCTTTTCACATTCCATTCAAATTTTCATATGATGGATGGGAAGGAGTGTGATTTTATGTTTACTGCAAACCATACACGGCCCATGGCAACAGCTGATATGAAAGGGCGGAAAGGGTTTGAATCCATTCACGGTAAGGTGGATTTTTACGATACTTATGACGGAACGATCCTGATTGTGGAAATATACGGGATCCCTAAAGGATTGGAAGAAAAGAATGGAGGATTTCATGGCTTCCATATTCATGATGGCGCATCCTGTACGGGAAATGAAAAAGATCCCTTTGCAAATTCAGGGATGCATTATAACCCGACGAATCAGCAGCACCCGGATCATGCAGGAGACTTGCCGCCTCTTCTTTCAAATAATGGAACAGCGTGGGCCGCTATCTATACGACCCGGTTCTACCCGGAAGATGTGATTGGAAAGACTATCATTTTACATGAAAAACCAGATGACTTCCGGACGCAGCCTTCCGGCGACTCGGGAGAAAAAATCGCTTGCGGAGAAATAAAAGTGTGGGATAAGGATATGCGAGGAATATTATTTTGACAATCCTTCGAAAGGATTTTGGTTGACCATTTTAAAAGAAGGGGTTAAAATTGAAAACAGTAAGATTAAAAATATCCATGAGATACAAATGATGAGAGGGATTAAAAATGAGTTTATATAGTATATATTTCAGCCCTACAGGCGGTACAAAAAAAGTAATGGATATTTTGTCAGATGAATGGAAAGAAAATGAGTTGGTAGAGGAGATTGATCTTTCTAATGCTGACTGTGATTTTTCGGAATATACTATGACAAAAGAAGATATTTGTCTGTTTGGAGTTCCTTCTTTTGGAGGAAGAGTGCCGGAAGTGATTCTTAATAGAATTGCTCAGATGAAAAATGAAGGTGCACTGGCAATTCCAGTGATTGTGTACGGAAATCGTGCATATGATGATACAATACTTGAATTAAAAGAAGGGTTGGAAAACAATTCATTTCATGTAAAAGCGGCAATTGCGGCTGTAGCAGAGCATTCAATCATGCATCAGTTTGCAAAAGGACGCCCGGATAAAGAGGATGAAACAGAACTTCGAGGATTTGTAAGAAAGATAAAAGAAGCTTTAAATGCTGAGATGGCAATATCTGCTGAGAGCGACATGCAAGAGAGAAAAAATCTTCATGTGCCGGGGAAAAAGCCCTACAGGGAATATAATGGCGTGCCGTTTAAACCAAAAGCAAATAGAAAATGTGTTAAATGTGGTATTTGCGTGGAAAAATGTCCGGTGCAGGCAATTCCAAAGGAGAATCCGGTGTCTGTTGATGAACAAAAATGTATTTCCTGCATGCGCTGCATACAGATTTGTCCGCATAAGGCAAGAAGACTAAATAAGATTATGCTGTTTATGGCATCACAAGGTATGAAAAAAGTATGCAGTGGCAGAAAGTCAAATGAATTATATTTGTAAAATAATGAATTATTTTTGTTAGACAATTTTTGTCATAAAACAAAGGATTTGTGAAAATAGAATAAGCTTATAGAAACTGTTCTTTGAGCGAAAGTATCTAAGTCATAAGGATATGATACTGAGCCGGGACAAAGATTCGTCCCCGGGGTTTAGAGGGAAACGTCTGAGCCTTCCTTATTTGAAAAAAAGAGCATGAAGTGGCCGTAGTGCGTCCAAAAGCAGTAGGGAGACTTTATGTCTTTTTGCTGCTTTTTTGTTTTACTTAGCAAATTCATGATAGATGAGTGAAGATGGAGAAAGTGAAATGCGGGGAAAGTTAAGATATGGATGGATTGATTTTGGCGGGGGGAAAGAGTTCACGCATGGGAGGCAGCCATAAAGGGTTTCTAACCTATGAAGACAATTCTTTTATGG
>JBJFCD010000294.1:0-6421 GCA_051888795.1 Lachnospiraceae bacterium
TCAAAACTCTTTTTTTACAATTAAATCTTAAAATCTTCTTCTTTCAGAATAATTCTGTCAGAACTATCTGTACTCTTTCCAAAAACTCTTCTTGCCAAATGTTTTACATTTGCTCTCTGAGAATGGGCAATTGCCTCATCCATGATTTCCTTTACCTCTGCAACAGACACTGCATGATCCTCTCTCTGCATAACATCAATACGGCTGTATAATGCAAGAATACCCATCTCATCCAGCTTATATCCATTCTCTTTTGCATAAGTCTGACCAAACGTTACTAACTCATCATTAATAAAAATAGGCAATTCCAGTTTAGATGTAAATTTCTTCTTGAATTCCGGATTCGCTGTCAGAATTCTCTCAAGCGGTTTTCTCTGATCTTCCAGTACAAAAAGCATCTCTCCTGTCTTTCTTTCCATCAGATGATTCAATTCTTTAATCGTTCTGGAATTCAGTTTTCCAGCCTTTTCTACAATAATCGCACCTCCGCGAAGCTTCTGGATAATATTCGTAAGCTCTTTCTTATTCAGAGATTCTCCTGTAACAATTGCAACTTTTCCCTGCTTTAAGTTTCTCTGCTTCTGGATTGCTTTTACTATATCTACCGCCAGAACAGTCTTACCGGAACCTTTTCTTCCAATCACAAGAATATTTCCTGTCTTCGATGTTCCTTGTCTCTGCGCTCTTCTATCATTATCAAGAACTTCCACAATCTGTTCGCTCATTCCTCTTACCGGAACAAAATATGAGAAAAGTTTTTTCTGTTCTTCAGTAAGTCCTGCTTTAAGACCTATTTCACTGGTCGCACTCAGATCATATCGTCCCGTTACAACAAATCCCGTGTCAAATGGTACTCCGCCACCTTTTGACTTTTTAATTCTTTTCTGGATTTCTTCCTCCGAAGGCTCTTCAATTTCAAGAGGTCCTTCTTTTTTTGCTTTCTTCTCAGATGGTTTTTCTTCAACTTCCTCTTCGGACTCTTCTTCTAAATCATCTTCGTCCAATTCATCTTCTTCAAAATCATCCTCTAAATCATCTTCTCCGAACTCGTCTTCGTCGAACTCATCTTCTTCAAAATCATCTTCATCAAAATCGTCTTCGTCAAATTCTTCTTCAGCAAACTCCTCTTCAACAAAATCGTTCTCGTCAAAATCTTCTTCGGAAGCAAACTCGTCCTCGCTAAAGCCTTCCTCGTCAAATTCTTTCTCATCAAATTCTTCTGCTGAAAATTCTTCTTCTGCTTCTTCCTCAAACTCTTCTGCTGAGAATTCTTCTTCTTCTGCTTCTTCCTCAAACTCTTCTGCTGAAAGCTCCTCTTCCGCTTCCTCGTCAAACTCTTCTGCTGAAAATTCTTCTTCTGCAGGAAATTCTTCTTCCTCGAATTCCTCATCAAAATCCTCTTCTATAGCCTGTGGTTCATAATCTGCCTCGTCAATTTCCTGATTATCTTCTTCGAATTCCTCGTCTTCTTCAATTTGAACTCCGGGAACGTCCATAGAGTTACGTGAAATAGCTGAATTTCCTGCCACCCTGCTTTCAAGCTGTTCAACCAGCTCCATAATGTCATCCGGAAGTCTCTGCGTCTTCTCTTCCAGAACGTTTTTCTTTTCCTCTTTATTTTCAAGAGCTTCCAAAGCTTTTCTAGCAGCCTCTTCTTCAGCTGCCTTTCTTGCCGCTTCTTCCTCTGCTGCCTTTCTTGCTGCCTCTTCCTCTGCCGCTTTCTTCGCTGCTGCTTCTTCTTCCAGAGCTTTTCTTGCTGCTTCCTCTGCAACTTTCCGCGCTTCTTCAGCTGCCTTTCTTGCTGCCTCTTCTTCAGCCGCCTTTCTTGCCGCTTCTTCAGCCTCTCTGCGAGCAGCCTCTTCTGCTTCTCTGCGCGCTTCTTCCTCTGCCGCTTTTCTTGCCGCTTCCTCTGCTGCTTTTCTCGCTGCTTCTTCCTGCGCTCTTCTTGCTGCTTCTTCCTGTGCCTTTCTTGCCGCTTCCTCCACAGCCCTGCGATCCGCCTCTCTGCGTTTTTCTGCTTCTTCACGCTCTTTTCTAAGGCGCTCTATATCCTCCTGCTTCTGCTTTTCAATCGCATCCGCATTGATTTTTTGTTTCTCTTCCCATTCCTGAAGGATCTCTTCTATCTTCATCTGACCGCTGATTCTAAGCTGTTCTTCTCTTTCGGCCATACTCTTTTCTTCTTTATTGATTCCGGCTGCAATTGCAACTCCACTTGCCAGAGCCTCTTCAAGTGTCGCACCTTTTACCACTCTTGTAATAGCAGAATGATGCTCTTTTTTTGGAGCAATTTGTTCTGGTTCTTCCTGCTCTTTTATGCTTTCCTCTGCCTCCTCCTGAATTTCTGTTTCCTGGATAATTTTATCTGTATATGCCGCAATCTCCGGCTCGCCTGTACTTATTGACTCCTCTGTCTCTTCCGGTTCCTCTGAGCTTTCTTCGGCTTCTTCCTGATCCTCTGCAGGCTCCTGAACTTCTGCCGACTCGTTAGCATTCTCTTCTTCTTCTGCTTCTTCATCTTCCTCATAAGAAACACTTCCGGTGATGCCCTTCATATGCCTGTCATATTTTTCCTGCTGAAGAGGTGTCAGAGGTTTGTATTTCATCTTAAGTTCCATTGCAAGATAAACATACTTTCCCTCACTGAACCAGAGAATCAAATCATCACATTCTTCCAGACATTCTCTGGTCATACCTGCCTCATGATACAGTTTTGCAAGCTCATAAGCCCACTTTTCAATATATTCCGCCTTCTTAAATTCCTCAAGTGTCTCAATCTGCTCCTCAAGAGGCGCACCCTGCATTTTTAAAATCTTATATTTTAAGATAAACTGATTCGGATCCTTCGGCGCCAGCTTAATAAATTCTTCATAACAGTCAGAAGCTTCTTCTACATCGTTAATTTTTAGCGCAAGAGTACCAAGCCGGTAAACAATTTTCCTGCTTCCCGGCGAACGGTCAAATGCCATAAACAAAATATCTCTGCTTTTCTGATATTCTCCACAGTATTCATATATCTCGCTGACTGTATTAAGCATAGATGCACTCTTTACTCTGCGCCAGTCAATCGTATCTGCAATCTCCATCGCTTTCTGATATTGTCTTTTTTCTGTATACTCAAGTAATTGCTCTGTCTTTACTCGATATTCATATTTATCCAAATTTCTCACCTCATATATAGTATGCTCATTAATATTCCATGTGAATATATGGTTTTTATCCGATTCAAATCATATTTACAACGATAAAATCGCTGTTATAAGTGTATCATACGCATTTAATATTGTCAAAAATATAGATATAATTTGTAACAAAAATATTACAAAATATTAATTCTCTTCTTATGTTTCCTTTCGCTTCCGTAAATTTTAATATACCGGAAAATCAGGAAAAATCGCACAAAAAAAATGACCGTCAGAATGTTTTACTCCAACGGTCATTTGATTTTCATCTATTATATTAAATTTTATAATTTTTTATAATTTTTTATAATAATTCGGAGGCTTTTTCGGATTACTTTATTCCCACTGTATCTTTTCTTTTATCTGTCATCAGATTTCAAAGTCTCAGATTTTTATCATCTGCGATATCATCTATACTCCTCTTTTTTACACTGTATAAAATATTCTCCATGGCTATTATAATATCTATAACTGTTCCCTCTGCAGCCAGTGCCCTTATCATTTGTCTGCAGCGGTACTATGCTATTCCTTCTATAACCTTTATTTTTACAGTAATCGTATAATTGACAGATTAGATAATGTTTCTTTACACATCTGCTAATCTCTTTGAAATTATGTGGTATCCTATTCAATATGCCTGCAAAACTAAATCCTGATAAATATTACCGGTTATCTTCTCCGATTTTTATTTTTCATTCAACTCTTACCGGTTATCTCATATAATTAAGGCTTATTCTGTGGGAACTATCTTCTGCCATACCACTGACATATTGAATAAATGTTTCTTTTACTGTGTCCATTGGAGTAAGCCTCCTTTCTGTTGATTTCTTAAACGATTATCTTTTTTGATTGCCTTTATGATAGCACTGACCCCTATATTTGTCAATACTATTTTCAATATTTTTATCAGTTTTAAAATTATATTTATTTATTGTTTAAATTTTCTGATTTTTATATTGTTCTTTATTCATTCTATAGAATAAGATCATCTTTTTTCCCGTAATCTTTCAAACTATATGCTTCTATCACATTTCCTCTGATTACATACAGCATTTCTCCGATATACACGCCTCGGGTTCCCCACATGGAACTTCCATTTACTTCCTCTGCCATTTTACACTGGAATCCTTCTTTTTCATCATACGCGAAAATATAATATTTCTCTCCGCCTTCTGTGTTTGCAGAAAATCCAATCAGATTCTTTTCCACATCAATCAACACTGCTTTATAGTCATAAAATACATCTGTGCTATAGGCATTTTTTAATATATATTTATTTTCTTCTTTAACATCAGTTTTATCTGAAATGTCAAACATACTGATTTTTACTCCTTCGGTAACCTGAGATTCTTCGTCTACATCCATTCCGATTCCAAGAAGTTTTCCATCTCCATAAAAGTGCAAATACTCAGAAAATCCAGGTATTTTAAGCTTTCCTATAATTTCTGGATTTTCCGGTTCAGACAAATCTACGGAAAACAGTGGATCCACCTGTCGAAAAGTAACAAAATATCCGGTATCTCTGATAAATCTTGCTGAATAGATTTCTTCACCTTTTGCTACATTTTTAATAGAACCGACAATTTCCATGTCCTTATCCAGTACATAGACGGCGTTTGCCTCGTCGTCTGTTGCCACAATACGAAGATATCCATTGTACTCGTCTATGGAAAATGAATCATTTAAATAACCTTTTACACTTCCTGTTTTAGCTTTTGTAAATGTTCCTTCCCCATATCCCAGCTTGCGTATTTTTGTCTGTACAGACTCTCCGTCGTCACTCCATTCCGTCTCATAGTAATAAATATTATTGATACTCACATATAATTCTCCGCCATTAGTAAATATCGCTTTACTGTCGGAAATTTCCGATGGGCTGTCAAGACTGACTGCCGTAACCACTTCATACATACATCCTCGTGAAGATAGTGGAAGCAGAATATCCTTTTCCTTTATGAGGCTGTCACCGGCCATCGGTACATATGTTTCCGGTCTGTCTTTCTTTACATCATTCTGGATGTAATATTCACTAAAAAGATACAGATAACCATCCGAAAATCTTGATGATGTGTACATTCCGCTTTGAGAAATGCTACCTAGTTTTTTCGGTTTTTCCGGTGAAGAGATATCATATGTGATTGCCTGGATCTTTTCCGTTTCGGACGAATACATTTCCTCTCCGCTTTCTGTTCTCTCGCTCACAATCACAATCATTTTTTTCTCATCCGTAATCAGATAAAATTCTTCCGCGTTTTCATCTTCCGCAATGCTAATGCTTCCTCTCTTTTTCAGTTCTTTCTCAGTATCTACAACAGAAATTTCCTTTCCATTTTCTTTCATCACATACAGATATCTTCCATCTGTTTTTACGATATCTGCCTCATCAATACCAGCTTCTCTGAGATTTGTCTCAGAATAATCTCCGGACACTGCACCAGCTTCATCTGACAAATCTGTGTTCTCAACGGAACTTTCCATCTTTGCTCCGCTGCTCAACGAACTACTCTCTATCACATGATAAAGACTTCCACTGTCATATCCTCTCTCTTTTTGCTGTTTTTCAATATAAGCATAGACTTCCGAATAGTCATCTTTTACTTCATCTGTTTTTCCTTCGTCATCACTTACATCCTTATTGCTTCCTTCCAGAGTCTCATTGCTTACTGTCTCAGAGCTGTCTGTCATTGAATTTTTCCCCAAGTCTGACATATTATATAACAATGCTCCAACCGCAAACACCACACAGGCCGCCGCAAGACTTGCAAATCTATAACGCGCTTTTCGTTTAACATTTTCTTTTTTAGCCTTTGCCTCCAGCATTTTTTCGATTTCTTCCGGTTTAAGGCTTTCCGGCACTTTTATATCTTCCGTGCTATCTTTAATCTGTTTTAGAATATCCTGTTCTCTTTTTTCCATAAAGATACCCCTTTCTTTACTGCAATACGCATTCCATCTTGCTCAGCGCCCGTTTTCTTTTGGAGCGCACAGTGTTAGCATTGCATTTTAACATTTCTGCAATCTCTTTACTGTTATAACCGCCGAAAACTGACAACGCTACTATTTCCTGTTCTTCCTCAGACAGAATAAAAAACGCTTTCCGAACATCTAATGCCAGACTATAATCAGGCTGCACCCCCAAATCATTCCAGAGCTCTTCTGTCTCTTTGCTTTCCGACTTCTGACGCTTATCATTCTCTTTCAGTTTTTTCTTGCAAACATTAGAAAGGATGGTAAACATC
>JBJFCD010000295.1:0-27015 GCA_051888795.1 Lachnospiraceae bacterium
TTTTTTTCTTCTGCGTCCGCCGCCTCTTCTCTTGAAGCCGCCTTCTGGACGATTTGCTTTATCGTAAGCCATTTTTAACTCTCCTTTCACACTGAAATTCCTTTCAAGGAAGTTCTGCGCGACTAAGCTCGAAACTACCTCGCTAAGTTCCGCAGAACTAACTTCGCACTAAGCTCGTACTTCGCCTTTGGCTCGTACTTGCCAAGTGCTCTAGTTAAATGGTAATTCTTCATCAATTCCATCTGGAATATTCATGAAGCCGTCACCTGCATCAGATATCGATGCCGGAGCCGGTGTTGGAGCTGTCTGGCGGAAGCTGCCTGCATTCGCATCGCTTACTGCCTTACTTTCTGCAAATTCCTGATCTTCAACTACAACGTCTGTGGTATATACTTTCTGTCCATCCTTGTTCGTATAGCTTCCTGTCTGAATACGTCCGGTTACAATCACCTTCAGTCCCTGACGGAAATATTTCTCGGCAAACTCAGCACTTCTTCCGAATGCTACACATCCGATAAAGTCAGCTGTCTGTTCTCCGTCATTGTTACGTCTGAATCTGCGGTCAACAGCTAATGTATATCTTGCGATCGCTGTTGAGTTCTCACCCTGTGAATATCTCACCTCAGGGTCTCTCGTTAAACGCCCCATCAAAATTACTTTATTCATAATCTACCTCTACTTCCTGCTTATGCTTCCTGTCTAACGCATAAATATCTGATTACGTTGTCCATGATGCGAATTCTCTGTTCGATTTCGCCTGGAGTCTCAGCATCAGACTCGAAGTGGATGAAATAATAGTATGCTTCTTTCATCTTCTGAATCTCGTAAGCTAATCTCTTCTTACCCCATTCATCAACGTCAGAGATCTGGCCACCGAAACGCTCTACTAAAGCTTTCACTTTCTCGATTACCTGTGCTCTCTCGTCATCTTCGATTTTTGCACTGACAACAACAGCTAATTCATATTTGTTCATGTCGTCTTTGCACCTCCTTCTGGTCTTTTGGCCCCCGCTCAGCTTATGTGGGAGCAAGGATCTTTCGCTTTGCATACCAACTGGCATACTCTGCGAATTTTCATGTATCACAATTCGGTATGATACCATAAATCAAGCTTTGTTTCAAGCCTTTTTCTTCAAATCTCTGGTGTTTTTTTCCACCAGTTTTCTCGATGTCATAATCTGGTGTCCACATCCCATGCATTTTAATCTGAAATCTGCACCAACACGCAGGATTTCCCATTCTTTACTGCCGCAAGGATGTGGCTTTTTCAAAGTCACAATATCTCCTACTTCATATGTATATATTGCCATTCTCATGCCCCCTTTTTTGGACAAATTATGCATTCCCTTCGTTATTCTTTCATTATACCTTACAAAACTACTTCTCTGACTCTAATACCCCTCTTACCACAAACCGGTGTTCATCACTTGCCGCAGTGCACGTAGAAAGCGTCACAATACGATCATTTTCTCCCACTTTGACACCGGTATGATATACCGCTGTTTCTATCGTCATATTTAAAAATTCTTTAAACCCTTTTTCCGAGGGAAACTGTGTCAGATATGTATCTGACAAATCCTCTACAACACCGACAGAATAAATATGATAAGTCAGCTTTTTCCCATCCGTTGTATAGATATAGAAATATGGATTTTTCTTCCAGAATTCCTTATTGTCATAATCCTGAAGATGTTTAAACATGGAACCATCTTTCATTCGATGCCCATAAATGATTGAATTCTTATCACTAAAATCATCATTATTATCCACATTCAGGAAAATAGCTCCCATTGTATTTTCATTGTCAGAAAATGTTTTGTGGAGATACGTTTCATTATCTTTTCCCTGTACGATCGGATAACTGATCTCTGACGGCTCCGGATCAAACCGGATCCACCCGACTGTATCGGGATTTATTTCAAGAAGCCTGTCAAAATCTATTTCAAATCCACTCTTATCATTATCTTTATCATCGCTGTCGTTTTCCACTGTAACAGCCTCCCGGATTTTCTCATATTCATTTCTTCCGTCCAGATAGCCTTTCCCAATTTTCAATAATTGAAATGCTGACACACAAAATACTGTTATTGCGATGATCAAAATCATATGCGCAAACCAATGTTTTCTTTCTTTCCGGCGCCGATGTTTTTTCCTTTTCCCTATTTTTCTCCTCCTGCCTTTCTTTTACTTCTGTTCCATGATATCAACAATTGTCTTTTCCGTCTGAACCATGCCCGGTGACGCGATCATTCCCATAAATCTCATTGTATCTTCTGGCGTCTTTCCGTTGATTCCGTGGATTCCTTCGATGCTCACACCACTCATTGCCAGATCTACTGCACGGAATGCTGCGTCTACCGCCACAATTCCTTTCATAGCACAGCCATGATTCCCGCCATCACAAATCATACCTGTAAGCCCGCTCGCCATATTCCGGATGACCATATCTATCTGCTCTTCACCCGCACCTCTCAAAAAAGCAAGACCACATGCCATTCCTGTTCCGGCTGCTATTCCGCATCCGCAAAATGCTGAAAGCCTTCCTGAATATTCTTTAATGTACATTGTGATCAGATAACTGAGCGCAGTAGCCCTGAGTAGCAGATCATCATCTATGACCTCATAATTGACCTGAAAATATGCAAACAACGGCATTGTTGCAATAATTCCATGAGCTCCGCTTCCCGTAATACTCATTGCCGGTCGGCTAAGTCCAAGTACTCTCGCTTCTATCGCACCGTTACAGAGAAGCTGTGCCGTTTTTCTCCCATCATCAGAGATGACCTGATTGCCATTCTCCTTTAAAAGCTGTCTTGTGATCACTGCACGCTCAGAATGCACTCCTTCTTCCAACAGTTCCATATTCATAGAAAAAGCATCCCTGATAAAACTGATATCTTTTTCCGGCACCTGCTTCACATACTCAAGAAGTTCATGCAAGGTATACTTATGTATCAGCGGGATCTCAGAATCCTCTTGTGCTTCTTCTGATTCGTGTATCCTGTCTCCTGTGTTTTCTTCTTTAAAGATTATTTCATTGTTTCTTTCAATCTCTGCAATATGGGTATGGCTTCCTCTGATTCTAACAATGCATTTATCTTTGTCGGTTTGGACCTCTGCATCTATAGTAATGTCAGAGCCAATGTGATCCATCCACACAGAAACCTTCTCTTCCTCAACCATCTGTGCAGCTTTTTCATCATCCTCCGGTGTAATGTCTGCTAATGATTCCAAGCCAAGCTCCGGTTTTGCCGCAACTGCCCCGAGGGCTGCTGCATAAAAATTTCCAAAACGGCTGGAGTTGGGTATGCCGCATGTAAAAGCATTTTTATACATGCCTGAGTTCAATGCCACATTCACCTTGCACACTTCGCCTTCTGTATATTTTTTCGCTGTTGCAACCGCAAACGCAATTGCCCCCGGTTCTGTCACTCCAAGCGCCGGACACATATCTTTCCTTATCAGTTCCGTTAATTTATTCAAATTTTCCACCTCCTGCCGTTATTTTTTTATCTTTCCACATCATACCACGTCAAGCGCACCCTAAGCAACTCCTACAATTATTTATAGTTTTTTAATCCGGAGTTTATTGACATTATTCCTTATCGGCGTATGATTGTGATAGAATACAAATCATTTCAGGAGGAGATATTGTGAAAGAAAAATTTATGCGTTTTATGTATGGAAGATACGGAATTGATTCTTTTGGGAAGTTTCTCATTATTGTTGCAGTTATTACTGTTTTTATATCGAACTTCACACGGAGCAATCTGCTGGCAACGCTCTCATGGGTAATCATAATCTGGGCTTATTATCGTATGTTCTCCAAAAACATTTATAAACGTTCTGCCGAAAATCAGAAATACTTAAATAAAACCTACAAGATTCGTTGCTGGTTTGGAAAACAGAAAAACCTGCTCATTCAACGCAAGACTCATCACATTTATAAATGTCCGACCTGTAAGCAGAAAATCCGTATTCCAAGAGGAAAAGGAAAAATTGAGATCCGCTGTCCCAAATGCAACACAACATTTATAAAAAGAAGTTAGATGACTCTGTTATCTATCAGAAAGAAGATTTTCTATGTTTGGATATATTTCAATAAACAAAGCCGAAATGAAATTCAAAGACTACGATATGTACCATTCGTACTATTGTGGTCTTTGTAAATGTTTAAAAGAGCAATACGGATACCGAGGGCAGATGACCCTGTCTTTTGATATGACTTTTCTGATCGTTCTCCTGACCGGATTATATGAACCAGAAACAAAAACGGAGACTGTAAACTGTATTGCTCATCCTTTCGAAAAGCATGTTGCACGCACGAATGAGTTGACAGATTACGCAGCAGCAGTTAATCTAATATTATCTTATTACAAATGCAAAGATAACTGGGAAGATGATCATAGCAGAAAAAGTTATGCTGTAGCACGGCTTCTGGAATCAAAAGTAAAATCTGTTCAAAAGCTATATCCCAAAAAAGCTGAAATTATTTCTACTAATTTGATGAAACTAACTGAACTCGAAAAGAAAAACGAAAAGAACATAGATATTATGGCAGGACTCTTTGGCGAAATTATGGCTGAACTTTTTGTTTACCGCCATGATGAATGGGAAACTTCTTTGAGAAAGATTGGTTTTTTCCTTGGTAAATTTATCTACTTGATGGATGCTTATGAAGATGTTGAAAATGATATTAAAACCGGAAGCTACAACCCATTAAAAGAGGAATTTGAGACAAATGATGACTTTGCCGGAAGCTGCCGTACTCTCCTCACAATGATGATGGCGGAGTGTTCCAGAGAATTTGAACGTCTTCCGATCCTTTTGCATGCGGACATCCTGCGCAACATTTTGTATTCCGGTGTATGGTGCCGTTATACTATGGTTACAGAAAAACGCGCAGAAAACAAAAATAAACAATCAGCGAAAAAATAAGAGAAACGCCGCACTCATCCGGCAAAAATAACAGGAGAATATATTATGTCAGATCCCTACAGCATCCTTGGCGTATCCAGAGACGCCACCGATGATGAGATAAAAAAAGCATACCGCTCTTTGAGCAGAAAATATCACCCCGATGCAAACATAAACAATCCAAACAAAGAACAGGCGGAAGCTAAGTTCAAAGAAGTTCAGCAGGCATATCAGCAGATCATGCGCGAACGCGAATATGGTACTTCCGGAAATTACAATTCTTCCGGCAGTTATGGGCCATTCGGCGGTTACGATGATTATGGTCCGTTCCGTGGATTTAATGCCGAATACCGTCATTCGAATTCTAACTCCGGTAATGATGAAAGCGAAGAAGATCTTCATCTCCGTGCTGCTGCAAACTACATAAACAGCGGACATTATCGTGAGGCTCTTAACCTGTTAAACAATATATCATCGCGGAATGCTCAATGGTATTATTACAGTGCACTTGCAAATTCCGGTGCCGGAAATAATGTGTTAGCTTTAGAGCATGCAAAAGAAGCTCTCCGCCGTGACCCGGATAATTTCCAGTATCAGATGCTTGTAAACCGCCTGGAAAGCGGCGGCAGCTGGTATCAGCAAAGGCAGGGACCTTATCAGACAACTTTTTCCAGCAGCGGCAACTGGTGCATGAAGCTCTGTATTGCCAATATTGTCTGCAATCTCTGCTGCAACGGATTATGCTGCAGCGGCGGTGGAAGTATGCCGGGCGGATACATATAAATCCAGTATAATATTGAGACAGGAGGGAACGTCTTATGAATATTAATCGTGCAAAACGAAACAAACTATTAAGTGAAAAGATAATAAACGGCCTTGAATCCCGAAATATGGAAGGGTATTATGCCGAGACAAGAGAAGAAGCTCTCAAAAAAGCTCTGGAACTTATTCCAGAAGGCAGTTCCATCTCATGGGGCGGTTCGATGTCTATTGAAGAAATCGGGCTGGCTGATGCTGTTTGTGCCGGCAATTACATCGTTTACAATCGCAATGCCGCGAAAGATCCTGCAGAAAAAAGAAAGATGGAACTCGCAGCTCATGATTGTGATTTTTTCCTTTCAAGCTCCAATGCAATCTCTGAGGACGGCGTTCTCGTAAATATAGACGGATCTGCAAATCGTGTTTCCTGTATTGCAGCCGGACCAAGAAATGTACTTATGATCATCGGAATGAACAAAGTCGTAAAAGATGTCGAAAATGCTTTATCCCGTGCAAGAAATGAAGCAGCTCCTATTAATGCACAGCGCTTTAATCTTGACACACCATGTTCAAAAACCGGTTCCTGTTTTGACTGTAAAATTCCGGATACCATTTGTTGTCAGATTCTGATCACCAGATACTCCAAAATTCCAAAACGGATCAAAGTAATTCTTGTAAATGATGATCTTGGTTTCTAATACAACAAAGGTAATTTGTTCAAATACATTTTTTTGAATTTTATTTATTGACTAAATCTCAGGTATTTGATATAATTATCAATGCTTGAGAAATGGCGCCATAGCCAAGTGGTAAGGCAGAGGTCTGCAACACCTTCATCACCAGTTCAAATCTGGTTGGCGCCTTTGATTTAAAGAAACGCAATCCTCGAAAAACAGGGATTGCGTTTTTTATTCTTTCTAAAAATAGTCTTCTCCTAACCTTAATATGTAAAATGCCACCATTATTTTTACACGATTTTCATTGCTCATAATATCATAACCCAAAATTTCCTTTATGGCGTTCATTTTATAATTCAACGTATTTTTATGACAATACAAAGCTTCCGAAGTCTTAAGGATACTGCAGTCATACTCGAAAAACTTCTCCAGGATTTTCATATATTCTGCATTTTTTTTCTTATCATACTCTATCAGCTTCCCTAACGTCTCCTGTACAAATTCCGGATAAATCGAAGGCTCTTTCACATCAGCCAGGATTTTATAAATCCCCAGATCGTCATAACACAAAAGATTTTTAGGAATAGTTGTTTTTGTAAGCTGATACGCTGTATAGGCATTTTCATATGAATTATGGATACTCTGGATCTGCCTTGCAACTGTCCCTATTCCTACATAGACATTTTTATCTTTCCCACAGATCTTCCCAAATTCTTTTTTTAATACATCAGGCTGATAACCTGCTGACAAAATGATAAGACGCCCTTTCTCTTTATAAAGAATCCCTTTTTTCAAAACATATCTTAGTGATTTTTCAATCTGGTCGAGACGATCATTGCCGCTTTCTGTATCATAGGCATAACAGCTCAGAATGACAATTATATAAGACATATCTCTGAAAAACCCATTTCTTTCAAAATGGTTCAGATACATCTCTTCATTATCCGGATAATAAATAGCATTTTTCAATGCGGCAATCAGATTGGTCTCCCTCTGTTCATTTTTCAAAAGCATTTCCGAAAATTTGCGCATAATGTCAACATACGGAGTATTCCATGTAGCCGAAAATAGCGGAAAATGTATCTCATTGCAATAATTGATGATCTCATCAGAAAATGTGTGTTTCCCGTGTACAGAGATAATCAGTCCTCCGGCATGTGCCAAAACCAGTGCATTAACAAAACTTTTGATCCATTCTTCAGATGTATAATTCAGTCCTGAATTGAACACAAGCTCATCTCCATGAAGAAGTGAAGCAAAATCCGCTTCCTCGACTGTATGTATCCATCCGATCTTTTTTCCAAAACAACTGGTAGTGAGAAGCTTTACATCATACTGATGCTGGATTTCTTCATATAGCCTTTTTAGTTCTACTGCCATTTGACCCTCCACAGTTTAAAATTCTTAATTTTTCCTGTTTCTTTCTTTAACATCATATCACAATTGTGCTCGAAGCACAATTTATTTACGAATTTCTGTCATTCCAAACTATTCAAAAAGCCCATTTTTAATGGTATATTGTTCATGAAATACAAATGAGATATTATTAACCCCGAAATTTGTATTTTAATCCAAACTCCAGATTATTCAAAAAAACCTGTGCACCCTCACAGGTTTTTTGATTATACAAATATCTACAAACAATTTTTATAATGAATTCAAAAAAAAGCAAAAAAAAGATTGCATAATTGGGGGAAGTATGATAATATAAACAACGGTCACGTCGTAAGAATTAAATATGGCTCCGTGGTCAAGCGGTTAAGACATCGCCCTTTCACGGCGGTAACACGGGTTCGATTCCCGTCGGAGTCATTGCACTTAAAACCAGTAAGTGCTATAGTTGGCGCCATAGCCAAGTGGTAAGGCAGAGGTCTGCAACACCTTCATCACCAGTTCAAATCTGGTTGGCGCCTTTGGTTTAGAATATCGCAACCCTTAACCAGAGGGGTTGCGTTTTTTTTATTCATAGACATCGCTTCTATGGACAAAAATTTCTTTCCAAATATAATTATTCAGAGAAGTTTTATATATGAAGTCTTTAGTTCTTGCCGAAAAGCCTTCTGTTGCCCGTGATATCGCAAGGGTATTAAATTGCCACAAGAACATTCCCGGAGCAATCGAAGGAAAAGATTATATTGTAACATGGGCGCTGGGTCATCTTGTAACCTTGGCCGACCCGGAAGAATACGATAAAAAATATAAAACCTGGGATATATCTTATCTCCCTATGATTCCCGAAAAATGGGAGCTTATAATCATCAAACAAAGTTCCGGACAATACCATCACGTAAAATCGCAACTTTTCAGAAAAGACGTATCACAGGTTATCATTGCGACTGATGCCGGTCGGGAAGGAGAACTGGTTGCCCGGTGGATTCTGAGCAAATCCGGTTGCCATAAGCCGATTAAAAGACTCTGGATCTCTTCTGTCACAGATAAGGCAATAAAAGAAGGCTTTTCTGATCTCAAAGATGGTTCGTCCTACAAGAACCTCTATTATGCTGCCAAAATCCGCGCCGAGGCAGACTGGCTTGTCGGGATCAATGCTACACGGGCACTAACCTGCAAATACAATGCACAGCTTTCCTGCGGTCGTGTCCAGACTCCTACACTTGCGATCATTGCAAGCCGCGAAGAAGAAATTCGAACTTTTAAGTCTGAAGACTTTTACGGGCTTACCTGCAATGCCGGCGGCATCAAATGGACATGGCAGAACCAGAAAAGCGGAAGCCTGCGCTCATTTAATAAAGAAGCTATGGAAAAGCTCAAAGCAAATTTAAATCACCAAACCATGACTGTGACAGAAATACAAAAAAGCTCCAAGAAGTCATTTTCTCTGGGGCTCTATGACCTGACCGAGTTACAGCGCGATGCAAATAAACGTTTTGGGTTCTCTGCCAAAGAGACATTGAACATTATGCAGCGACTTTATGAAAATCATAAAGTCCTGACCTACCCACGTACTGATTCCCGTTATATCGGAAAAGACATCGTTCCTACTATTAAAGAACGCTTGAAGGCATGTAATATCGGTCCATACAGGCAATTTATACCTGAGCTTCTGAAAAACCCCATTAAGACAAGTAAATCTTTTGTAGATGATAAAAAGGTGAGTGATCACCATGCGATCATTCCTACGGAAGAATTTGTACAGCTTGATCGCATGAGCAATGAAGAAAGAAAAATTTACGATCTTGTAGTCAGACGTTTTATCAGTGTTTTATATCCAGCTTATGAGTATGAACAGACAACTTTGAAAGCTTCTGTAGCAGGTGAAGTATTTACCGCAAAGGGGAAACTCGTAAAATCTTCGGGCTGGAAGGCTGTCTGGGAATCCGGTTTGTCTGCTTGCGATGATTTCAATGAAGCTGATGATTTTGGAAATCATTTTAACAGTTTTCATCAGGCAGATCAGACCTTGCCCCCATTAAAGCAAAACCAGACTCTTCCGGTTATCAGTGCCACTATCACTTCCGGAAAGACAAAACCACCTGCCAGATTCACAGAGGCAACACTGTTATCTGCAATGGAAAATCCGGTAAAATATATGGAATCAAAAGATGCAAAAGCCAGAAAGACCCTGAATGAAACCGGAGGGCTCGGAACAGTAGCTACAAGAGCGGATATTATCGAAAAGCTCTTTCACTCTTTCCTAATCGAGAAAAAAGGAAATGAGATTTTTGTAACATCTAAAGGAAAACAGCTTTTAAAACTGGTCCCAGAAGACTTAAAAAAGCCGGAACTGACTGCCGAATGGGAAATGAAGCTATCCGACATCGCAAAAGGCTCTTACAAAGACACTGTCTTTATAAATGACATAAAAAATTATACCAGAGAGCTGATTGATGAAATAAAATCTGCCGATGGCACTTTTCACCATGATAACCTGACAAATGCGAAATGTCCGCACTGTGGGAAACGCATGCTCTCCGTTAACGGTAAAAACGCCCGCCTTCTTGTCTGCCAGGACCGGGAATGTGGTTACCGCGAGACCATTGCGCGTATGAGTAATGCCCGCTGCCCTAATTGTCACAAAAAAATGGAACTTCTGAAAAAGGGCAATGAAGAAACCTTTGTGTGCACCTGTGGATACAAAGAGAAGCTTTCTGCTTTCAAAGTCCGCCGCGAAAAAGAAGGCGCCGGTGTCTCTAAAAAAGATGTACAGAAATATTTAAAAAATCAAAAAGAAGAGTCTGTAAATAATGCATTTGCAGCTGCTCTGTCCGGGATTAAATTAGATTAAATCGCATCTTATTTTACGCCGAAAATGTTAAAAAATACACTTTTAAAAAAAGTTCAAATTATATTGACAAACCCCTTTTTTCGCGTTAAGATATGCTTAGTTTTCACACTTTAAACAGCTAAAGTTTTACAGTGCGAACATAATACAAGTAAAATTCAAATCGATCATTGTTATAATAATGTAAAGCTATTCACTAAGATAACAGGAGGAAATTCACATGATTATTGTTTTAAAACCGCGTACAAAACAACAGGAAATTGACCGTGTAATTAATATGATCAAAAGCAAAGGTCTGGATACACACATTGTAGAAGGTGCAGAGATGACAATCATCGGCTGTATCGGTGACACAACCAAAATTGACGCAAAGCTTTTCGAAGTCAATCCTTCCGTTGACAAAGTCATGCATGTACAGGAGCCTTATAAACTGGCGAACCGAGCATTTCATCCGGAAGATTCCATTGTAGATGTATCCGGCGTAAAAGTCGGCGGAAATCACCTTGCCATGATTGCAGGACCATGTTCTGTCGAATCCACTGAGCAGGTTATGGAGATTGCAAAAGCTGCGAAAGCTGCCGGCGCCAATATGCTTCGCGGAGGTGCATTCAAACCTCGTACAAGCCCATATTCTTTCCAGGGACTCGGTCTTAAAGGTCTGGACATTCTGTGCGAAGTAAAGGAAGAAGTTGGTCTTCCAATCGTAACAGAACTTATGTCTGCAGACTATCTTGATATTTTTAATGAAAAAGTTGATTTGATCCAGATTGGTGCCCGCAACATGCAGAATTTCGATCTTCTGAAACAGTTAGGACAGTTAGACCGTCCAATCCTTTTAAAACGTGGTCTCAATGCCACCTATGAAGAATGGATCATGTCCGCAGAATATATTATGGCATCCGGTAATGAGAATGTTATTCTGTGCGAACGCGGAATCCGTACCTTTGAAACCTATACAAGAAATACACTGGATCTTCAGAGTATTCCGGTACTCAAAAAGCTCACTCATCTTCCAGTCATCGTGGATCCTAGCCACGCAGGCGGAAAATGGTGGTTGGTAGAGTCCATGTCAAGAGCTGCGATTGCTGCAGGTGCAGACGGTCTCATGATTGAGGTTCACAATAATCCAGAATGCGCTCTCTGTGACGGCGCACAGTCCCTGAAGCCTCAAAAATACGATGAACTGATAAAACAGGTAGCACAGATTGCCAAGGTTGTAGACAAAACCATTTAATACTTGTGGAGGAATATTATGAAACTGACAGTTGATTTAGGCAAAAACAGTTATCCAATCTATATTGAAAACAACATACTGTCAAACGCAGGTGACTACATTTCCCAGGTTTTTTCCGGCAAAAAGATTATGATCATATCAGATGACAACGTCTACCCGCTTTACGGTGATATTCTCATAAAAAATCTGGAAAATGATTATGATTGTTACCATTTTGTACTCCCTCACGGAGAATCCACAAAAAATTTCCAGTCGTTGCCAAAGATTTACACGGCTCTTTTAGAAGCAAAATTTTCAAGAAGCGATGCAGTTATTGCTCTTGGCGGCGGTGTAATCGGTGACTTGGCCGGCTTTGCTGCAGCAAGCTTTCTGAGAGGAATAAAACTGATTCAGATTCCTACCTCATTGCTTGCACAGGTTGATTCCTCTGTTGGCGGAAAAGTAGCTGTGGATCTTCCTCAGGGAAAAAATCTCGTAGGAGCCTTCTATCAGCCATCACTTGTTCTTATTGATCCTCTTGTATTAAATACACTTAGCAGACGATTTATTAACGATGGTATGGGAGAGGTGATCAAATATGGCTGCATTCGAGATGCGGCACTATTTGATACGTTGGAAACTCATTCTTCTTTTGAAGATCTGAAGTCAGAACTTCCTGCCATCATCCATCGCTGTGTAGATATAAAAAGAGTCGTTGTAGAACATGACCAGTTTGATACCGGTGAACGTATGCTTTTAAATTTCGGTCACACCCTCGGGCATACAATAGAACAGTATTATCAGTATGGGCGTGAAAGCCATGGAGAAGCAGTTGCAATCGGTATGTATCAGATTTCTCTGCTTGCAGAGAAGGAAAACCTTACAGAAAAAGGTACCGCAGAACGCATTTTAAACACGCTTTCCATTTACGGCCTTCCTCATGAATGCAAACTGCCGCTTGACAAGCTGACAGGCGCGATCAAACTGGACAAAAAAAATCTGGACAATCATCTGAACATTGTACTTCTGAATCAAATCGGAGATAGCTATGTTTACCCTACCTCCATTGAATTTTTCAACAAGTACGGTTCCAGAATCATATAAAAGCGAAACGACTCCTGGATTTTACTGATTCAGGAGTCTGTACATTTAACTATTAGGAGGAATATAACATGAAACTTGAAGGAAAAATCGCAATCGTAACCGGCGCCGGTAAGGGAATCGGCAGGGATACTGCTCTCCTGCTTGCAAAAGAAGGTGCAACAGTTGTCGCAGTTGCAAGAACCCAGTCTAATCTTGACGAAACTGTAAGCATGATAGAAAAAGACGGCGGTAAAGCCACTTCTCTTTCCCGCGATTTAACAGATATCACACAGGTACAGTCTATGGTAGACGCTGTTTTGGAGAAATACGGACGCATCGATATTCTCGTTAACAATGCAGGCGGATATCCATCTGAAATTTATAAAAGTGTAGGTCAGCAGGCAATCAAAATCTGGGAGTGGACCGAAGAACAATGGGATCAGATCATAAAAACAAACTTGAAAATCCCTTTCTTATGCATCAATAAAGTTGTGCCTGTTATGATCAAGCAGGGATATGGTGATATCGTAAGTGTTTCCTCCCGCATGGGTCGTATTGCTTCCCAGATGGGTGGATATGCCGTAGCAAAATCCGGTATTGTTACCTTGACAAAAACAACTGCTATTCAGACAAAAGAGTACGGCATCAAAGTTAACGCTGTAGCTCCGGCTATCGTTGATACCCCAGGGCAGCGTGCATATAACCATAACGTAGGGCAGGATGATGCTGTTATGGGAAGCTCTGCAGCCGTTGCAAAAGGAATCTTATACCTTCTTGCTGATTCTCCGGCCGAGATGACAGGTCAGGTACTTGATCTGTTCACAACTGTTTAAAATGTGCTTTAACAAAACATCTCATATATACCTAAAAATTCCAACCGTAAAAAGGGCTCTCCTCAGACCGAAGGAAAGCCCTTTTTACTGCATATTGCATATTCCATATGTATCATAGATTAATCAAGTTCGTAGATTCTCTTGTCTCCGTACAGGCCAACCCAGTCTGCATCAAAATTTTTCACCCATGTATCCACAACACCATTTGATACCATCTCAGTCAGGAATTCCGGTTTCAGAGTTACCGCCTCTGCTCCTGCCTCATAGCATTTCATGATCTGCTGTGTATTTTTAAAACTTGCGCCTACAATCTTTGTCTTAATGTTCTGATTGTCAAAAATTGTGCGAATGCGTCTTACTGTCTCAATTGGATCAATATTGAGAGAGCACATACGATTAATGTACGGTGCCACATAATCTGCTCCTGCCATTCCGGAAAGGAACGCCTGCTGTGGTGTAAGGATTGCTGTTGCTGTCACATTTTTCCCACTCTTCTTTAAGAGCTTCATAGCCTTGATTCCTTCTTCAATCGCAGGAACCTTGATATATACATCTTTTCCAAGACGTTCTGTGATAGTGTCTGCTTCTTTCAACATTCCTTCACAGTCATGTGCGGTAACCTGTACATGAAGCGCTACATCCGGTCCTGTAATCTCACGGATTTCCTCATAAACTTCATAGAAACCTCTTTTCTCAGCACAGAGAATCGTAGGATTCGTTGTTACTCCTGTAATCGGATAATACTCCGTATACTTTCTGATTGCTTCCACATTGGCTGTATCCAGTAATAATTCCATAGCTCTTCATCCTTTCCTTTTTTAAAAAATCTTTTTGTTTGCCTTATATATTTCTTTAAAACGAAGAAATTCTTCGTTATAAACCTTTACATTTTCTGGATTTGGCATTGTAACTTCATCGCCAAGTCTCACCATGCTGCCACATGCTTCTTTATAGTCCTTAAAGTATCCGCATCCCACTGCTGCTGTAATCGCAGCACCTAATGATGCCTGCTCTTTTTCTCTGTTAGTATAGATTGGGCAGTTATACATATCAGCCTGTATCTGGCGGAACAGAGGACTCTTTGCGCCTCCTCCTGATGCTATGACTCTGTCACCTTTAATTCCAAGACCCTCCAGAATCGTATAAGACTCTTTCATGCTATAGACGATTCCTTCCATCGTGCTTCGAATCAGATGACACTTGTTATGCTTTAATGTCATCCCAAGGTACACAGCTTTTGCATCAGGATCATTGTGCGGTGTTCTCTCTCCGTTCAGGTACGGAAGGAATAAAAGTCCTTCGCTTCCGGCCGGAACTTTCGCCGCATATTCGTTCATTTCATCAAAACTTCCGGCTTCCAGAATATTATTTTTCAACCATTTCAGCGCTACGCCTCCACTTAAGTGGGCTCCCATAATACTCCACAGATGCTCATTTGCGTGACACCAGGTATTCGTGCGAAGAAGCGGATCATAGATTGGACTTTCAAGTGCGCAGGTCAGATGGCACGCCGTCCCGATCGTAGATGCCATCCATCCGTTCTTTATCATACCATTTCCAAGCTCCATCATCAAGGAATCCCCGCCGCCATAAGCAATCGGCGTACCTTTTTTAAGCCCGGTCACTTCCTCACATTCTTCCGTCACTTCACCTGCTTTTTCATATGCCTCACGGCTCTCAGGAAGACAGGAAAAAGGAACATCTAATTTTTCCAGTATTCCATATGCCCATGTGCGGTTTTTCATATCCCACATTCCTGTACTGCTGGCATCAGATGCATCTGTTCCGAGTTCTCCGCACATACGATAACGGATATAATCTTTTGGGCACATAACTTTGTAGATCTTTTCATAATCTGCAGGAGCATTTTCTTTTACCCACATAAGAGACGGAAGCAGAAATCCTGTACTCAGCCGGTTAAAGTAAACGGATCCAAACTCTTCTTTCGAAACCTTATCATAAATATGTGAAATCTGTTCTGATGATCTCTGATCTGCCCAGATAATCGCATTGCGGATTGGCTTTATATCTTTATCCACCATTACCAGACCGTGCATCTGCCCGGAATAGCTGATTCCTTTGATGGCATCTCTAAGACCTGTATCTTTTGAAAGCATGATTTTTATAGCTTCTACAGTAGCCTCCCAGAGCTTTTCCATATCCTGCTCTGCCTGATTAAGTTCAGGTTTTATAATATCATATTCACACTGCCCCGTTGCCAGAGTCATACCTTTTTCATCAACTGCGACTGCTCTTACACTTGAAGTTCCAAGATCAATTCCTACAAAACATTCCATTCATCTTCACCATCCCAGATATCACGCCAGTCTTTTGCAGACTCCCACAAAAATACCTTTCCTTTTATCAGGCGTGCATTTTTATCTGCCTTTCTCAGTGTTTCCATCTCTTCTTCTGTCAGAAAATCTTCTGTCGTGCATTTCAAATTTCCCACATATTCATTTTCAAATATAGAAAACGGAATCGGCACATGTCCTCTTTGTACCGCCCATTTTACACAGATCGTTGCCGGATGGCAATTGTGTGCTTTCGCAATCTCTACTAGCTCCGGCATCTCAAACGTTACCACATCCCCTTCTTCAGTGTCCCGCTCCGGTCTGCAAGGAGAGCCCATCGGACTATACGCAATAGGAAGTATATCATGTTCCATACAATACTCAAAAAGTTTGGGCTGCTGGAAAGTCGGATTGATCTCTACCTCCAGAACAGTAGGTTTAATGCGACAAAGAGGAAGCACCTGTTCAAGCTTTGTGATTGTCATATTTGACATACCGATGCTTTTTACAAGTCCCATATCTACAAGCCTCTCCATCTGACGCCACACACCCATATATTCTTCTACAGAAAACGGTACCGCCAGAGGATTCCGCCCCTCAAGATGAGCACCCGGTGCGTGATAAGTCGGAAACGGCCAGTGGACCATATACACATCCAGATAATCAATCCTTAAATCTCTGAGGCTCTTTGCACAGGCAACCAACACATCACCTTTTCCGTGCATGTCATTCCATACCTTCGTCATAATTGTCATGTCCTGTCTCTGTACGATTCCTTCAGAAAATGCTTTTTCAAATACCCGACCAATCTCTTTTTCGTTTCCGTATGCTGCCGCACAGTCAAACAAGCGGTACCCCGCTTCAATCGCACCATAGACAGCTTTCGATACTTCTTCGGAAGTATAGCGGTCATTTCCGAAGGTGCCCATTCCGATTCCCGGAATGACCATACCATTATTCAGTTTCCTCTGAGGTACCAGAGCCGGATTTATTTTTTCCATCCTAATCCTCTCCTTTCCATGTAAAATATTTTCCTTTAATTGCACAGTTTTTTGCTTTCCATTCTCGGTTCTGCTGTATCTGATCCTCTAATTTCTCATATATCTTTTCGGCAATCTTCTCCAGATCCTGCTGATAGATGGACACTGGATAGCGACTTGCTCCTTCAAAATCATCAATAACGGAAAGTGTCACCTTTCTTGGCATTCCCATGGCGGAAATAAGCTCTGCAGTGCGTTGTCCCAATTCTCCGGTATTACAGAGGATCATCCCGCCTTCCATCGAAACGATTGCCTCTCTGATCTTACACAGATCTTTTTCTTCTACCTGCCTGTCCCTTCTCCATGGAATCCGAAGAATGGTACCATCGGGGCATAATTTTCGAAAAGTATCTTCTCTCTTTTTTACACTTCTGATAGAAAGCTTATCCCATCCAATGTAGAGATATTTGTCAAACACTGTATTCTGCCCCTGGATCAACCTCTTTACTGCATCTTCATTATCAAGAAATACGCAGTCTGCATAAGGATAAGCATCATCTGTATCAAAGAAAACAAGATTCATACCAATGCTTCTAAGCCTTAAAAGCTTTGCTGCGTCTACCGACTGATCATCAGGCCACACAACTGCATTTCTGATATCTTTTTTATAAAGCTGATACAGACAATCCTCAAGCCCGGTTCTCTCCGGCACCTCAACATAAAGAAGTAATGTATCATGCTGCCATGCCGTCTTTTGAAATTCCGCGATAAATGATGCAAAAAAAGGATTCTTTGATGTGGCAACCAGCGCAACTGTATCAAGAGCAGTCTCATTTCCGCGGTTACGTAACTGCACAAGAGTCCCGTTTCCGACTTCCCGCCTTATGAGGTCATCTTCCTCCAGAAGCTCCAATGCCTTTCTCACCGTTATTCTGCTGACATTATAATCCAGTGCCAACTGGCGTTCGGACGGGATTTTCTCCCCGTCCGCATAGACACCTTTATATATCTGATAGCAGAGATTCTTCTTCAAATCCAAATATCTTAATTCTGATGCTTCTGCTGCCACACATATTCCTCCGTTTCCATATCTTCTTACACAGTTTTCATATCTTTACAGACTTGTGGATTCCAGATCAAGTCTAGTAATAATATCTTCCTGTATAGCCGGTGATAAGTCAAGGAAATTAACAAATGTTCCGTGAATTCTCATAATATATACTCCACTCGGCGCATATTTTTTCGGATCTGCCAGAACTTTTCTCAGCATATCCGGTGTTGTTACATTTACATACAGATAAAATGGCTGTATCTCTTTATTTGCCGGATTATAGAAAAGCGGTGTAATAATCTTATTCTTAAACTCCACACCTTTTCCTTCATAAGTATCTGCTTTGAAGTAGTTTGGATTTACTCCAAAATGTGATGCATAGCCACCATTCATCTTTTCATACGGAAGTTTCATTCCGGAAAGCACTCTGAAACCAAGTCCTGAGTGAGCCTCTCCATAAAGCGGATCCACGCCGTAACCAAGCATATCTCTTGACTTTCTTCCGTCTGGTGTCGCGCCTACCCAGTAGCCATAAAGAAGATGAGTGGATGGAGTTGCGTAGTCACTTCTGAAAGGATTTCCAAGATAATTCTTTTTTGAAGCTACGATATCACTAACTCTGTTTGCAATCTCTTTTGCTTCCAGGTCAACCTCTTCGATATTATTTCCATATTTTTTACATGAAAGAAGATACTGATGCATCTCCGGATCATTTTCAAAATTTGTCCGGAGTGCTTCTACCATGCGATCTGCATCTTCCGGTCTTTCTTTAAGCAGTGTATCAATTGCAATAAACGAATCTGCTACAACAGTGAGACCGTGGATCAGACATCCGCTTCCGTTATATTTTGTTCCCTGTTTCTTTGTGTCCCTTGTATCAATACCAGATTCCACACCACCCATCATCGTTGACAGGAACGGAACCTGTAAGATACCGACTGCTTCGGAAGCTGCATTTGCCGAAGCAACCATCTTATCTACGTATTCCTCTACATTATCATAAAAGATTTCGCGAATATTCTGGAGCACCTCTAACTTGCTCTTACATCCATTCTCTTCATCGGTCTTTCCAAGCTGCTTTCCGGTAATCTCAGACACACCGCCATTAATACAAAGCTCAAGAATCTTTCCGAGATTCAGCCAACTGTTTGTCGTATTCCCGTTGTCTTTTCCCATAATCAGTGGTTCCTGGCATCCTGCCACAGAGTAATCCGAAAGATCTTCATGGTCTACACCGTGCGCCTCAAGAATAGGAAAAAGACTGTCATCATTAAAAAGTGACGGAGTAAGGCATCCCGGTGTAAAGAAGAAACGTCCGAGACTTTCATACAGTTCCTGAGGAGTATTCTTATGTAATTTTACCGAAAGGATCGGCTGCGGGAGGTTCATATCGTAATAGGCGTCAAGAAGAGCATACGATGTCAAATTTGTGAGATCCTCACCGTCATTTGATTTTCCACCTACGATCAGATTCTGGGAAATTGCCCAGCTTCTGTCTGCCACATTGAAAAATACAAGAAGATGCTTAAACAGTGATGCTGCAACCTCTCTGCTCATATTTGTTTTTGCACGATATGGTTCAAAGATACGATCCGCATTACCTACAGAAAATGCAAATGGGTTCGGTGTCTGTTCAAGACACATAGTCTGCCAGATCAGGATGAAAGACTGAATTGCCTCAAACAGATCCCTCGCACCTTCCATCGGTACTCTTCTCAATGTGTCTTTCATCAGTCTGTAACGTTCTTTGTCTTTACCGGATGCTTTATTTTCTTTTTCCTCTGCAAGATCTGCATACCTTCCTGCCAGAACTTCCAGCGCATCCAGAGAAATCTTCATGGCCTCAAAGTAATCTTTTCTGTCGTCATTGCACGCTGCCTGATTCTTTGAAATCTCTTCTTTCACACCTTTGGTCCCGATTGCAAGGAACTTACGCACATCCGGGATCAAATGACCTGTAACCTGTTCCACAAAGAAAATAGCCTCGCTGGTGCTGTCTCCTGCAATGTCATATGCACGTCGAAGTGCATCTGCATAAGGAGTCTTATTGTTATAATCTCTCAGATCATCTATTCTTTCCTGTGTAATATCTCCAATTGGATCAATATCTCCAAACACAGCAACCGGATCACAGTATCCGCTGAAAGAATCCACAGTAAATGCCGGATTGATCAATGCATAGGATCGTGCAAAAGAATCATCCTGTGTACCTGCAAATACATGATAATCGCCGATTGTGAGTGGTATTTTTTTCATGACTTCTACCTGAGTCTTTGCAATACGGATACAGTCTTTTTCATCTTTATATTTTTCATCACATTCTCTCTGAATTTCTTTTGCCAGAAACCATCCTTCCAGATGATCCAGAGATCTTTCCTCTTTAAAACGTTCTTTTGCCAGTTCTGTAATTTCCTGTGCATTTAACATTGCTTTGATTTCCATGTGTCTTTCTCCTTTCTAATACTATTTATCGTTTTACTTTTTAGTTCATTTTAACTTCTTTTGTAATTTAATCCGCAAGATGTGATTAATTCGCGGAAATGCTTTATCTGTTCTACTGTAACGTGCGCCTTTTCGTCCATCTGATAGGTCCATCCGCACTCTTCCCACTTGTTCTTTCCGAACTCATGATATTTTAAAATTTCAAATGTTACATTATCTCCACCCAGAGTCTTAAAAAATTCTGTAAACTTCTCCATATCTTCTTCTCTGTCGTTGACTCCTCCGATCAGCGGGATACGAACGTCCACACATCCATGTTCCTTAACAGCTCTTTTCAGATTGTTCACAACCATTTCTAATGGTACTCCGGTAAACTGTTTATGCTTTTTTTCGTCCCAATGCTTAAAATCCATGATAAGCTGATCAATATAAGGGAATAATTCAGGAAGTCCCGGATGAGTTCCATTTGTCTCTATCGCAGTATGGATACCGACTTCTTTTAAACGGATCAAAAGCTCCTTTAAGACTTCAAACTGCATCGTCGCTTCACCACCGGTAAATGTTACTCCACCGCCATCGTAAAACATCGGACTGCTACTCAAAATCTCTTTATATACTTCGTCAACCGTCCGTTCTTCATAAGATAAACGAATCCCCTTACTTTTGTACTTTACAGACAGACAAGTTCTGTCCTCACACTCTGCACAGATTGACCGGTCAAGTTTACCTTCTTTCACTGCCCCTTTCGGACAAAGCTCGTCATTAAGCCAATCCTTGTCAGTATAAAGAACTCCGTCCATCGCCATGCCTTCCGGATTAGCACACCACGGGCACTTCATATTGCATCCCTGCAAGTGGTAAACCAGACGATTTCCCTGACCATCCTGAGAATAGTTAAACCCTTTTTGAAAAATTTTCAACATCATACGGTTTCACCTCGTACACATCACTTATCACTTGTTTTGTTAAAATTGGTATTGTCATGCATAACCATTTCATTTAAAAGACATCTTCTATTGGTATTATATCATATAACCATTTTCTGTCAAGAAAAATATAATCTTTTCTTGATCTATTAATTCTACACAACGATAAAATTGTCCGGCATTTCTTCTTCCTCGAATTTCTCACAATTATTACAAATTACAGCATCAAAAGCATCCTGTCCAATAAAACTATAAAACCCTCTGATATTTAATTTTGAAGAATCCATAAGTAAATAGTTTTTAACAGACAACTCCATTGCTTTTTCTTTAATCATCATAGTATCAAGTTCCGTTGTGTATACAACTTGTTTTTCAAGATCATAACCGGCACATCCCAAAAAAGCACAATCAAAATTAAATCGGGACAAATTTCCCAAAGCAATCGGTCCAATATCCATATTATATTCCGGAATATATTTTCCCCCTATCATAAATACCTCTGAATCTGTGTCCTGAAATATTTCTGCAACTAAATGACTATGTGTCACAATTTTTACTTTCTTTCCACGAAGATATTTTACCATAGGAACCACTGTTGTTCCGCCATCCAGGAACACACAGTCTCCTTCCTTTACAAAGGAGGCCGCTTTCTCACAAACTTTACATTTTTCTTCATAATTGTCCGTACGATCCCTCATTTTCTTTTCGTCTCGATTCGAAAGGATAACTTTCTGTTTTACACTCTTAGCTCCACCATGTACCCGAATCAGTTTCCCGGCCTTTTCCAGTTCTTCGCAATCACGTCTAATCGTAGTTTCCGTCACATTCATAAGCGCTGCAAGATCCTTTGTATTCACTATCCCTGTTTTGTTCACTAGCTCTACTATAGTTTCATATCTCTGACTCGCTATCATTTTGGTGTCTCCCTTCTCTTTCTTTTTTCATTATACGTCATTCAATTCAGAACTCCTAGCATTTTTTATTCAAAATTTATTTTGTAAAAGTTATGAACGAAAATTCAGATTATATTTAACATAATTATAAAAAAAGGCCTGACAATTGTCAGGCTCTTTTCACTAAACAATAGCACTTCTTACATTCCTTCAAGAATTTCATCTACATTGTCAAGTGTAATTGCAGTTGTTGAACGCCATACGTTTTGGGCATCTCCCGAGAAATCTTCCCCATCTAAAATTCTTGTAAGAAGATCAACACATGCCTCTGATGTTGCTTCATTGGATCCTTCCCATCCAATCATTCCTCTTACAGCATTATCCCCTTTTTTCAATGCCTCAAGCTGCTGGACCGTAACATCCGCTGTAATTACACCTACTTCTTCCGGCACATCGCCTTTATAATATTGAACTAATGCTTCATTTGCTCCAATCATAGCGCCAGCTCCAATTCCAACAAACACTTTCGCATCCGAATTGGCGGACAATACTGACTCTACATTTGACTGTGTTCCAGCAGCCTCAAGTCCATCTATCTCTGCAATAATTTCATAATTATCTTCACAGTATTCCTTCAGGCCCGCTTTGATTCCGTTAGCTCTCTCTAATAAAATTTTTGTAGACGGATATCCAATAATTGTTACCTTTGCTTTGTCATTTGGTGTATAATATTTATTGATAAACTCTGCCGCCGTTTTTCCAATTTCTTCACCAACGGATTCATTGTCAAGAACCCAGTTTGCAGTAGTGTTTGTCATAGGGTCATCCCAGCACATTACTTTAATTCCCTGTTCAAGCGCTTCCTTACACACATTTTCAATTGCGCTTGCATCAGAAGGGTGTACAACAATAAGATCACATCCGGAAGTCATGAAATTTTCAATCTGGGAAATCTGTGTGGCAGAGTTATCTTTACAATCTACCAGTGTATAATCCCAACCCTTTTCTTTTAACATAGGCTCAAATTTCTTCATCAATCCGGCCCAATAATCATTCGACAGATTCTGTAATGTAATTCCTACTTTAATGCTATCTGTCGTTTCATTTTTCTCTTCTTTACTTTCTGAGTTTTCAGCAGAACTATCAGAATTTGATGAGCACCCCATAATCAGCATAGACACCATTGCTATACACATTAAAACGCTTAATAACTTCTTCTTCATTTCTTTTGTCTCCTTTTCTTCTTTTTTCATATTTTGCTACAACACATTTGTGTTAAGAACAAAAGGTAAACTATATCATATTTTATACCAGACAATCTTTTAAGATTTCTACTATATCTTCCCTCAATGGAATACGGGGATTGCACTTACAGTCGCCATAGTAGCATTTCACAGTCGCATCAGCTACCGCATCTATTCCATCCGCTTTCATTCCGTACGTTTCACATGTCACTTTCTGACCAAGGATTTCCATCCAGAGCCTCTCCATGATTTCAGGAAGTTTTGCAGCCTTTTGAATCTCATTCTCATCCCTTATTGATGGATCCAAAATTTCTGCAATTTTTGCCATTTTCTCAGAACCTTCCGGAAGCGTCCATCTGACACATGCAGGTAATACTACCGCCAGTGCCCCACCATGTGGCATATTGTAAATACCTCCAAGCGCCTGCCCAATTGCATGTGGCATCGTTGTACCTTTTCCGGCAATTGCCATTCCACCATACATACTTGCAAGCGCCATTTTATTTCGGGCATCCATGTTTTCTGGCTCTTTTACCGCAATACGAATATTCTCCGAAAACAGTCTCATTCCCTCCAACGACACAAGGTCTGTAAAATCATTTGATGCACTGCTCGTATATGCTTCCAGGCAATGTGCAAATGCGTCAATACCGGTGATTGCTGTCAGCATCGGCGGCATGGATTTTGTAAGTTCCGGATCAAGAATTGCAATATCAGGAAACGCAAGATGATTTACGATTGTTGCTTTTAAATGGATTTCGGCATTATTAATAACAGAAAACGGTGTTGCTTCGCTCCCGGTTCCAGAAGTTGTCGGAACAACAATAATCGGAAGCCTTCCTTTTAAAGGCCTTTTTACCTCTTCATCAGCCCGCTCTGTATACTCCCAACATTTTCCACCATGAATTGCAACAATTGCAATTGCTTTCGCGGTGTCTAACGCACTTCCGCCTCCTATTGCTACTACAACATCACATTCTTTTTGCTTTACATCTTCAATCATCGCATCAATAGCTGTACTGTGCGGATTAGAACTGACATCATTATATTCTGTAAATTCGAGCTTTTCATTTTTAAAATCTTCTCTGATTAATCCCATCATCTCTGTGCCAGAGAAAAATGGATCTACAACAAATGCCACTTTTTTTCCCCACTCTGCAGCAATTTTTGCGAGTTCTCTAACTGCACCCTGCTTTTGATAAACACGTACCGGCATATCAAATAAATACTGGTTCATATGATCCATCCCTTTCTTTACTATTTATCTTTTACTTTCTTTTAAAATCAGAATACTTTTCCTTTTGCCCAATCCACAATAAAAGCTATCAATTCCTGATAATTACAGCTTCTAGCATTTCTCACATAAAACCCGGAATTTGCAGTTCCCATAAGGAGAGACTCTTCCATACCGAATCCAAGCATCTGTCCAAGCATAAAACCCGCATTAAAATTATCCCCCGCTCCTGTTGTCAGTTTTGGCTGTTTACAATATGGTCCGTCTACTCGGAAAGCACCTTCTGTACTACATGCAGCCGCTTCTTTTACCGGATGGATAACAACTGCTGAAATACCGAGTTTTTTTTGCAAAAAAACTGTTATACTTTCGATTTCCGAAAACTCTTCTTTCTTTTTTCCAAACAGTTCTATAATTTCGTACGACTCTTTTGCATTCAACCCCAAAATCACTTCAAATTTCGTATTGTATTTTTTCAGTACATCCAATGCTTCCCTAATATCTTCTTCGCTGCGCTTTTCCGGATCAGCTAAGTCTATAAAAAGCTTTTTTCTACTATCACTTTCCATAAGCGGGAGTACTTCTGAATAAATTCCTTTCCAGATCTCCGTTGCATTTATGATTAGTGTCCAGTTAGCAAAACTAATCAATTCACTTTCATCAAACAGTTTTGCCAATTTTTCCACAGAAATTACACTTTTTAAATTCTTCCAGTTTACATCTTTTAAAGGCTCCAGTTTACTGCTGATAATTTTGCCATCATAAAATTCAATCGCATCCGTAAAGCCAGGATCACTAAAAGAAAATAGCTGCGCTTTTTCTTCCATTTCTCGAAAAACTTCGTGAATCTGATGCTTACCAAGTGCTCCTATATAGTTTACCTTCATTCCATGTTTGATTAAGGAATTTGCAAATATGGTTCCATTTCCTCCTAGTTTTCTATCAACCGGAATCATCTCAATATTTAGGCTAAGACCAGAAGCATCAATGATTTTTTGTCCATAATCTTTTAAATATTTCACTCTTTCGTAATGCTCCTGATCTACTCTTTTATCTACTACGTGAATCACTTCATCCACGAACCCATCAAACCCTACTGTTGCTTTGATTTTTGTCGGGTCTGCATTCTTCATACGTTCTGCCAGTGATAATAAACTCTGAGTTTCCATATTCATTCCCCTTTCAGATTTTTATCTGTCAAGATTAAGTACAACCGGCACAGAACGGTAACCAACACCCATTCTGTCAATACCCATATCGATAAGTTTAAGGAAATGTTCTCTTGTGCGAATGCATCCACTTCCTTTTACTTTACATGTATTTCCCACTTCTTCCATCATCGCTTTGATAATTTCCGGTGTTGCTCCGTGAGACTCATGTCCAGTGAGAAATCCTGTGCTTGTCTTTACAAAATCCGCTCCTGCATCCATTGCACAATGACAGGCTTTGCGAACCTGATCCTCTGTCAACGCATCTGTTTCAAAAATTACTTTAAGCTCCCTTCCATATTTGTGCGCTGCATCGGCACATGCTTTAATGTCTTTTGTTACCGCATCATATTCTCCACTTCTGATCTTACCAAAATTTGCAACTACATCAATTTCTTTTACTGTATCATATTTTGCCACAATTTCAATTTGAGCTACTTTTGACTCTGTTGAACTTGTCCCGAATGGGAAATCTGTAACAGGACAGAGCATCGTATTACTTCCTTTCACATATGGCTCACAAAGATCCATATATCCTGGATTAATACAGATTGTAGCACATCCAAGTTCTACTCCATCTTTAGTGAGAGCTACAATCTCTTCCTCTGTAAATTCTGGTTTTAACACAGAATAATCAATGTATTCAGCCAATTCCCTTACACTCATTTCGCTTGCTTTTTTTATCGGTTTCTTCATCTCCACACTCAGCAACAAACTTGTGTTTTAATGTTTGTTTTTGTTCATTGCTATCCTCCTTTATAAAAATTAAAGCACATTTTCAAACTTATGTCAATATGATTTGTTCGAAAAAATTTTTTTATTTTTGTTTTTATTTCTTTTTGTGCGTTTTTGTTTTTAGATAAATCAAAAAAGGAAAGATACCCAATCAGTAGGATTTCTTTCCTTCAACATAAAGTTTCTATTTTTTATTGACTACAGTGACCCATAGAAAACATCTTAACTTATTCTTTTTCTATCTGCTCCATAACATCCTGCAATTCTTCAAAGCATCGTATTTTTT